>DUVP01000032.1 GCA_012840975.1 Mogibacterium sp.
AAATGTGATTTAAGAACGTAAGTATAGTGATAAATCATTTCATCTGTAAGAGGTCCGACAGCGATAGTCCTTGTTATATCAGTTGTTCCGTCAAGATACTGGCCGCCTGAATCCATAAGCAGAAACCCCTCCGGCTTAATTGTCAGATTAGTTTCCTCTGTCGGTGCATAGTGAATTATTGCCCCGTTCGGTCCATATCCTGAGATAGTTTCAAAACTTATATCAAAGCAATCTTTCTGTTCTAAACGGCGTGCCTGAAGATAATCTGCTGCATCTATCTCGGTTAGTTTTCCGTCAGCGACATTTTTCTTAAGCCATGAAATGAAATTAACCATTGCCGCACCGTCTTTGATATGAGCATTAATAGTGCTCTTTATTTCACTCTCATTCTTGATTGCCTTTGCCATTGCGACAGGTGTCATTTCCTCAATAAGGTTAGATCCTCCGACAGCTTTATGACAGATTTTCGCAAGTGAGTAATTTGCAGAACCCGGATCAAGCCAAAGTGTTTTATCTTCCGGAATTTCTGCTACAGCTTTTTCAATATCTTCGTAGTTTTCCGTTTTCACAAAGCTAAGTCTTTCCGGCAGCTCTCCGTCAATAGCTCCATTCATTACAAATAATCTGACATCATCATGACTCAGCAGAGTGTATCCAAAGAATACAGGGGTGTATGCAACATCACTGCCTCTCAAATTGAAAAGCCAGGCTGTTTCCATCAAATCTGTAAGAAGGAGATAGTCCGCTCCTTTTTCTTTCATCTCCTGTCTGATGTTTGCAATTTTTTGCTCTGCAGTAAGCCCCACGCTCCCAACAGGAAGTTCAAACAGCTCGGTAGCTTTGTGTTCCGGTCTGTCAGTCCAGACTTCATCAACAAGATCCTTATCATACTTTATTGAGACATCATATTTTGTAAGTATTTTTTCAAGAGAAAGACCCGTAACAGCAGGTAGAACTTTCCCATAAAATCCAAGAACACTCCCTTTATTTTTCGAAGCATAATCTTCCAGGAATTCTTCAATTGTAGGAATCCCGGGTTCAGCCATCTTCATAAGCTCGATACCTGTTCCTTCAAGCTGCGTCTCTGCCTGAATGAAATATCTCGCATCTGTCCACAAATACGCACCTTCACTGTTAACAAGAAGTTCCCCTGCCTCACCTGTAAGATTCGTCAGAAACTCTCTGCACTTAAAGAAATCGTTAACATACTCCGAACTGTGATAATCACCCGACGGGACGTAGTATATATCTATGTCATGCTCACGCATTTTCTCTCTTAATTTAAGTATTTCTTTTTTCATTTGTCGGTACTCCTTCTATGTATTTGAGACTTTATTATGTTTTACAGCACAATAAAACAGCCTCTACAAGTAGAGTCTGTTTCGGTTAAAATTTTCAGAACATGTCAAATGTTCGCATAATCTATAAAATGTCCAATCGTTTAAAATTATTACAACTCTGAAATAACTACCTTTGCTATTTTAACGCTAAGAGGATATCATATCAACCCCTTTTTTGAACATATGTGCATAATATCCTATTATATGCTGCATTGGACTTTAGGTGATACTCCGGTTACATTAAATGATTTGAACCATAGAAATTTGTTAAGGTATACTCTTATTACATCAGAATCAATCTGTAAATTTTTTGAAAGGAAGAGCTTCATTCCTTCTTCTGTTTCATATATCTCATAATTCTTGCTGATTGATTCTGCCATTGTTTCGGACACAACCCTTGTATCCACAGCCGTATAGGCACCTGTTCAGCAATAATTCTGATATGCAGTAAGAGCCACTCCGGCTGCTTCGTTTTCTTTTATATAATCTTTCAGTTTTTGTGAAAATACTATTCTCATTTGTGAGCCTCCTTTTATATGCATCAACATTCTTAAATATTAAAGAATGTCCTGTTTTTCTTGTTGGTTGTATTTTAACACTATTATTTTTTTCTATCTGTGACTAAGTCACCTATAAGGTTTATCTATATGCAATATATATCTGTGAAACTTAAAAACCGCAGAACATTACGATTCTGCAGTTATAATTAACTCGTTTTTCAGACTTTAACCTACAGGTTTAAATAAATAAGAGTAAACTTAAGGCCATTACTGCCATTCCTGCAATAAGGCCGTATATGGAAAGATGGTGTTCTCCATACTCCCTTGCACTAGGAAGTAATCCGTCCAGACTGATATACACCATAATACCTGCGACCGAGGCAAATATAAAACCGAATACCGTGTCATTAAAAAACCTGTGCAACAACAGATATCCGATAAGAGCGCCTGTCGGTTCGGAAAGTCCGGACAGGAAAGAAAGTTTAAAAGCTTTCCATCGATTCCCGGTAGCATAAAATATAGGCACGGCTACAGCTATCCCTTCCGGAATATTATGTATCGCTATCGCTACGGCGATAGATACCCCGAGTTTCGGATCATACAAAGCAGCTGTGAATGTAGCCATCCCCTCCGGAAAGTTATGTATTGCTATTGCAAGAGCCGTGACAAATCCCATGCGCATAAGATTTGTCTTGTGAGATTCGCTCTGTCCGTCCATCTCTTCGACCGTATGAACCTCATGTGGGTTTTCTACTTCAGGGACGAGCTTATCTATAAGAGCTATCAAAAGTATGCCGAAGAAAAAGCCTCCGACTGTAGCCCAGTTACCCATCCTTTCACCTAAATCTGCGACTAGCGCCTCCTGTGCTTTTTGAAATATATCCACAAAAGATATATAAATCATTACCCCTGCAGAAAATCCAAGTGCAACCGACAAAAACTTTTTATTCGTCCTGTTTGTAAGCAGTGCAAGAGCACTGCCTATACCTGTTGCAAGACCGGCAAACAAGGTAAGTGAAAATGCAAATATTACTGTTGAAGTCTCCATATTAAAATCTCTTTCTTTAATTTAAGCAACCCGTTAGAAAAGAAACGGGATTCTGCTTCATTTCCTTTTAAGGAATTCTTCCAATGCTGTCGGCGACAAAGGCTTTGAATAATAGTATCCTTGTATTTCATCACAGTCCATACTTTTCAAAAAATCCGCCTGTTCCTTAGTTTCCACACCTTCTGCTGTAATATCCGCCATAAGATTTTTAGCTAACGAGATGATCGTTCTAACTATGAAAAATTTCTTCTTCTTTGAAAGAATATCATCTACAATGGTTTTGTCTATTTTTATTCTACTAAAAGGTACCAGCTCCAGGCGATGTAATGATGAATACCCCCTACCGAAATCATCGATAGCGATACTTATTCCCAATTCTTTTAATTTAAATAGTTTATCAATTGTATCCGTGAAGTTTTTAGACATCATCGTTTCTGTGATTTCAACCTCAATATATTTCGGTTCAACCTTGCTTTCTTCTAAAAGCCTTGAAAAATTGAAAATAAAATCATTTCTTTGAAACTGCACAACTGATACGTTTATAGAAAAACGAAGAGGAGGCAATCCTTTTGCAATAAGTTCCTGATGCAGCTTAAGTGCTTGTTCCAATACCCAGAACCCTACATCATGAATCAATCCGGTTTGCTCAAGTATCGGGATAAATATATCCGGTGATATTCTTTTTTTATTGTCATATTGCCATCTGAGCAGAGCCTCAACCCCAACAGTTTTTTCCGTTTTGCAACTAATCTGAGGCTGAAATTCCAGATAAAACTCATCATTCTCCATCGAATGAAAAAGCCTATTAGTAAGTAAGGTGTTTTCCGCAATACGACTTTTCAGTTGCTCCGAACAGAAAACAATCTTATTATCAGAATCTTTCGCTTCATATCCTGCCAAATCAGCATTCTTTAAAAGAGTATTTGCATCTATTCCATCATCCGGATATACGGCAATGCCTATAGCGGGACTAACAAATAACGCTTCTATTCTATCTTTTGGTAATATAGGATCAGAAAAAGCATCGACGATTTTATTTGCACACTCCTCTATTTGCTCAATAGTTTCAGCAAGAGGCATAACAACAACAAACTTGCCTTCTCCAATCCTTGATATATAACATCCTTTCTTCATCAGATTTTTAAGAATCGATGCCGATTCTATCACTATCTGCTCTCCTGTATTGTGTCCGAATGTATCGTTAATCATCCTTAGATTGTCTAATTCAACATCAAAAATCACCAGCTTTTCTGATTCTTTCCTGTTATATATTATTTCATCCAAGGTTTTTTTAAGCATATTCCTGTTAGCTAATTTTGTAGCTTCATCAAAATAAGCATAGTTGTATATCCTTTCTTCGTATAAGACTTTTTTTCTTGTGTCGCCAAGTATATTTGCAATAATTCTTAAAAAGTTTAATCGACTTTCTGTGAAATTTGTATCACTTTTCTCTATATATTCAACGATAAAAAATCCATACGGTTTTTCGCCTGCTGTTATTGGTAATGCATAGAAAGAGTTTATTCCCCTTGAAGCGAAAAAGTCTCTTTGGTTTTCAGCCTCGTTATCTAAAACATTCGTAACATCTTCACACAATATAGGCTGATTTTGAGTTATTAAAGGTTTAACTTCGGGAAAATCTGCTGTCTTAAACTTTGTTCCCGTATAAAAAGGATTTGTCGTAACATCAATATCTTTTATATACGTATTTATAATCGTTGCGTTTTCATATTCTGCGTCGAACTCTAATAAATATGCACTGTCATAGTTGAGTATTCCGGCAGCCATTTCAAACATTTCACCGATTTTCTCTTTAGCATTTTCATTATTGATCGAAATAAATTTTGTTGAAATTTTTTCAAGTGTTTCCTGTTCTTTTGAAAATCTATGATACCCCCGCAGTTTTGAGTCATATTCGTTCGTTAAATATCGCACAGCAACATATGAAAGTACAATAACAAAAATTCTTTTTAAATACTGAGAATTATCGATAGTAAAAGAAACGTTCGGATAAATTATCCAAAGGAGAACTTGAGTTACCAGAGTTGCTCCCAAAAATAGAGCTGCATGGGTATCGCTATTAAGAACAACAGTATATAGAAGAAAAATTATATACACTGACCATACTGTTGCTCCTCCCACATTAATATCCTTAATTATGAAAAAAGTCATGCCCACTATGCTTGTTATCAGGAAGAGGGTATCCTGAATTTTATGTTTTTTTGTTATATGAGGTATAAATCTTAAAAATATACCAAGATTAATCACAAGGAAGGCAAGTAAAAGTTCACTTGCTATATTTTCTCCTCCAATAAAATATCCTGAATAAAATGATGATGCTGCCCCGATTGCAAATATGGCTGCTGCTGTTTCAAACAAACGTAATCGATTTTCTTCTGATAAAATGACGGAGTCCGGAGATATAAATTCAACCTTTGTTCTTTCAATAAGAACACCAAACTTTCTCAATGTTATAAACAAAAAAATTGTTGGAAGAATTAAAAACAGAAGCGTAAGTTTAGGCATCTGCACGAACCCCAATATGCCGGGCAGAATATCCGTTATCGACCCCATTACAAATGGGAGAGTCATGGATATTAGAAAATATGTTACATAACGCTTCAAGGGCGTATCAGGCCCAATTTTTTTCCACCAGCGAATAAGTAACATAAAAGTTATAACTGTATATGTAATATAATATATGTTAATCCAGATCTGTCCAATATTCGCAGAAAGTGAATTCCTCCATCCAAAGACGCTCGGCACCATTTCATATTGTTTCTCTGCAAGAAGTCCAAAAGGCGCAAACAGAATTATATTTATCAAGGTGGGTAAATAAAGCATAATAAACATAATTCGATTATTTAATCGTTTTTCAGTTTTTGTCAGAATGAATGCAAAGTGAAGTAAAAAGCTGTGAAAAAAGCTCCAGCCAAAAACTGTCATACATCTCCAGAAAGCACTCGACTCTGCCGTTGGTGCTGAGTTTGAGATGGAATATGCAAATGACCAGATTGCCATTGAACTTGTTATTAACAGAAACAGTCTGTTGGTCTTGCTTTTTGCATTAGCAGCTACCGTATACGTACCAAAAACCATATAAAAAAAGCCGCAAATATAGTAAAAAGTTGATACCAGTAAACTATATTTCATGCTCTCACCTCCAGTAGCAAGGTTTTATCTACAACGATTATGGGTTCCTTACTAAATTTTCCGTTTTTTAACAAGTTCGTTAATTTTTTTAGAATCTTGCTTGCATTCTAACACCGCTATATATTTATATCAACGGTTTTCAATAGTCTTAATCATTGGCGAGAAAGAGGTACCCTCCTCAGAAAACATGCTAAAACTGGACCTATAACTTAACACCTGCATAAGATCTGAAACAGTTTAAATACAGCACCTATAGAGAAAAACCGCCTGCTGACAAAACATCTTTTATCAACAGGCGGTTTTTGATTTGGTGCGGATGAAAGGACTCGAACCTTCACGAAGTTACTCACACGGACCTGAACCGTGCGCGTCTGCCAATTCCGCCACATCCGCATATTTTGGCGTACCAAACAAAGTACGCCAGCCATTATATAACACTGGAACTATTCTGTCGAGTAGCTAAACAAAAGATTCAAATTTAATTAATCTTCATCCTCTTCAGACATTATAGCATCAAACTCAGCAGCTGCAGCGTCGAATTCTTCCTCTGATTCTATCTCGTTGATTTCGAATTCTTCGTCGTTAATCTGCTTGTATTCATAGATGTAAACATCATCAGTTCCGTCATCAGGTGCAAGAGCTATGTATTCTTTATCATTCAGCTCGAATGTACCCATAACATAGCAATCCACTGCTGTGTCATCATCAAATTCTAAGGTGATGATATCCTCTTCTTCTTCGATATCTACTTTCTTAATTTCGTCTGACATCTCGCAATCTCCTTTCTTGAAATGCTTAATCAATATACCACTTAAACATTAATTTATCAAGAGCTGAGCAATATTGATTTAAAACTTCCAGACGTTTTTACAAATAATTACTCGATAAAATCAATTTTTCTCATTAAAAAAGATCTTTATTTCCTCTGCAACCTTGCTATTCATGCCTTTAACAGAAAGAAGTTCTTCAAGTGACGCTTTCTTAATTGCTTCTATATTACCGAATTTTGAAAGCAATGCCGTCCTTCTCTTCGGACCGACACCCGGTATTTCTTCAAGCGCTGACTTAATCATCCTCTTACCTCTGACGCCCGACATATAGGTTATTGCAAATCTGTGGACTTCCTCCTGAATGTTTCCGCAATAAGTAAAGAGTAATTTTCTTTTTATAAGTTCAATCTCACTTCCGTCTTCAAAAACTATGGCTCTTGTTCGGTGAAAATCGTCCTTTACCAGGCCGACAACAGGTATTCCAATGCGAAACGCATCTATCACAGCTTTTGCTGCCCTCACATGTCCAAGTCCGCCATCTATAAAAATAATATCCGGATATTTACTGAAACCTTTATCACCTTTTAATGCGCGTTTAAATCTTCTATACAGAGTTTCCCTGATGCTTCCATAGTCATCCCCCTCAGATGTTCTTATCCTGAATTTACGATAATCTTTCTTAACAGGTTTTTTCCCTTCGTATACAACCATTGCTCCAACAGTATCAAGACCGTTCAGATTAGAGATATCATATGCCTCAATCCTGTATTCTCTTTCGTCACCTTCAGATATCAAGACTGCGGGATTTCCGCTTATATTGCAGGCTTTTTCAATAATTTCAGCAATTTCTTTTCTGAGTTTATTCTTTCGGTCTTTATCTCTCTCTGCTCTTTCATCGAGAGATTTTGCAAGTTCAACAGAATCCTCTATCGCCATTTTCATTAAAGCCTTCTTCTCTCCTCTTTCAGGTATAACAAGGTATGTCTTGTGCAATACATCGTTCCCCGATTCCACATTTTCCATATTGACCTTATTCATCGCCTTTTCCAAAAGGTTTTTTTCTTCAATATCATAAGGCATCAATATCTCACGCGGAAGCATCGTAAGCCCAAGATAATGCTGTTTAAGAAATATGCTGAGAAGTTTACCCGGTGTCAGTGAAATATCATGTATAAGCGGCTTGCTGTTTTTTTTTGTGTTTTCTGATATTTTCTCTACCTTACCGCCATAATCAGCCTCTTCTCTGACATAAGTTATTTCACGACTATTTAACTTTCCGTCTCTTACTTTGTACTGTGCAACAACTCGCGTCTTATCGGTTATAACAGGAACAAGTATATCAATGTCGCGATCTTTAACCATCGAAGCTCTTTGAATCTCTCCTAATTGTCTTAAAGAAGTCAGATAATCCCTGTATTTTGCAGCATCTTCATACTCCATTTTCTCTGAAGCATCATTCATCCTGGATTCCAGTGAAGCTATGAGGTCAGAGTCTTGACCGCTTAGAATATCAATAATCTCTCTAATCATTACTTCATATTCTTCTTTGCTTATTTTCCCAATACAAACACCCTTACATTTACCTATAAAGTAATTTAAACAAGGTCGTACACCCGCTTTGAAAGATGTCTGTCTACATTTCTTAAGCGGATATATCTCCTCTATCATTTTAATTATACGTAATATTGCTCCGGAATTCGTATACGGTCCGAAATACTGATTCCCGTCACGTACAAGTCTTCTTGTTCTAAGTAGCCTTGGAAAATCTTCAGTTTTGGTTATTTGGATATAAGGATATGTTTTATCGTCTTTTAGTAAAACATTATATTTTGGTGTATATTTCTTGATAAGGTTACACTCTAATATGAGAGCCTCCATTTCAGATGCACAAGTCATATAGTCAAACTCGGCAATATTTGAGACTAAAGCTCTCATTTTAGGATCTGACTGTGAAGTTTTCTGATTGAAATAGGAACGTACTCGGCTTTTTAAATTGACCGCTTTGCCCACATAGATAACTTCCCCCAGGTTATCCTTATGCATATATACCCCGGGGCCTGTCGGTAGTTTTTTCAGTTCCTCTTCAATAACAAACATTATTATTTATTCTCATTATCCTCTTTTTCTATCTTCTTATTTGTTTCATTTCTAATCGAATCTGTTTCATAAAAATTGCTGTATGTCCAATTGCGTTTTCTTCTATCAGCATCAAGAGCCATTTGCTTATATGCCAATTCTGCAATCTTTCGCTTTCTCATAAGCTCGCGTCGCTTTGCTCTCCTTTTTTTAACATATCTTATTCTCAACACAAGAAGGATTAAGGCAATTACAAATATGCAAATTAAAACAAATCCGAAATTCGAAATATAAAATTGGGAAGGCAGCCAGCCTTTTGCAACATCATTCTTTACAACCAGGTCAACAGTTCCCTTCAGCTCATTTGCAACATATACCTGAAACTCACCAACTTTCTGGCCTTTTTGAACCGGTGCTTCCAAATCGTTTTGAACTACAATTTTAGTATTAACAAGTTCTGTGCTTCCCTCAGGCGGTACATAAGCAAAGCCCTTTGTCTCCGTATATACAGGCAGTTTAGTTCTGACACCGCCGCGAATACGAACGCTGCCAACCTTTTTATCAGCTTTCACAATTGTATTTCGAGTAACTTTGTTATAGCCGTATTCAAACAATGACTTTGCATCAGCTGCCAGTCTATCCTCTCGACCATCAAGTATTATTACTATAAGCTGCATATCATCCATAAGAGAAATCCCGGCAAACTGTGCACTGTAATCAATATTACCGCTGATTCCCTGTCTGATATATCGATAAGATTGTTCCTTAACCTTGCTTCCAATTAAAGGATTTGTCACATCAAAAGTTATCGTTCTTTCCTTATATTTTTTTGCTTTGCCTGAACAGGCCGTGACTTTGCATGATTTAAGTTTTGACAGATTTTTAATTTCCTTGTATCTTATTGCAGCCTGAACAATAATCGCACAGTCAGATGCCGTAGAATATTGTTCAGTACTGTACGCTCCGCTCGGATTGGTAAAGTGTGTGTCCATTAGTCCAAATTCGGTTGCTTTTGCATTCATCTCGTTTACAAAGATCTTACGCCCCGATGCACTGTAAGTAGCCAAGGCCTCAGCGGCCTGGTCGGAATTACCAATAAGCATCGCTTTGATAAGATCTCCGACCTTGACACTTTCACCCAACTTAAAGGTATCCCCATATTCGGCCAGCTGTTTTGTAATAGTGACAGAATTTTTTAGTTCCGAGCTGTTATACATATTATCTATAACAACCATTGCTACCATATACTTGGTAATGCAACCCGGCTGTAGTTTTCTGTTTGCACGAGATGAATAAACGATCTCACTGGTTGAGCCCGACATCACCATAAAAGCTTCAGCTGTAACTTCCGGCTTTTTTATCGTTTTGGGTTTTTCAATCGTTTTATTCTGTGAGGTTTTGTTTTCACTTAATTTTATATTAAGTTTTGATTCTTTGTTCAACGCAAAACTTGTATGATAACCGATGGTGGTCACCGACATCAGCACAATAATTGCCGACATGATGGCCACCGGAAATTTTCTTTTCCACAATCCGTTCAAACAATTTTTCACTTCAAATTTCTCATCTTTTCATTCTATACATTTTCAGACTCAAATTTTTTCATGAAATTTATCAATGCATCTACATATTCTTCAGGAAGTGCATTATACAATGATGCTCTTATGCCGCCTATACTTCTGTGTCCTGCCAGATTCAACATTCCTTTTTCTTTTGCCTCTGAAACAAATTTTTTATCGAGATCCGGATCTCCTGTCACAAAAGTTATATTCATAATCGATCTATCTTCTTTTCGGGCTGTTCCTCTGAAGAGCTTTGAACTGTCTATGCAATCATAAAGTTTATTTGCTTTTCGCAGATTTTTTTCATATACGGCATTGATGCCTCCGGTATTAATCAGATGTTTAAAAACTTCTCCTGCAACATATATTGACCAACACGGTGGTGTATTATACATAGAATCTTTTTTTGCATGTACACCATAGTCAAGATATACCGGTGTTTTTTCAGATGCTTTCCCTACTAAATCCTTACGAACTATTACAATGGTAAGTCCGGCAGGTGCAATATTCTTCTGTGCACCTGCAAAAATTAATCCGAATTTAGAGACATCTATTTCTTCTGACAATATACATGAAGACATGTCTGCAACGAGAAGATGATCGCCCACATCCGGAAATTCATTGTAATGAGTTCCGTAAATCGTATTGTTATAGCATACGTAAACATAGTCGACATCTTCTCTGATATCTTCTTTATTAAATTTGGGTATGTATGAAAAAAGTTTGTCCTCGGATGAAGCAAGCTTTCGTACATCCCCGAATTTCAATGCTTCTTGATATGCCTTTTTCCCCCATTCTCCCGATACTACATAATCCGCTTTGCCGGATTCTGTCATTAAGTTGATAGGAATCATTGAAAACTGTAGAGTGCCTCCACCCTGCAAAAACAGCACATAATAATCCTCAGGAATATTCATAAGTGTGCGTAGATTCATCTCTGCTTCTTCACAAATCTTCTTAAATTCCGAGGATCTGTGACTCATCTCCATTACCGATTCACCTGTACCTTCATAATTCAAAATCTCCGCAGCACATTTCTTAAGAACTTCTTCGGGTAGTATTGACGGTCCTGCTGAAAAATTCATTGCACGATAATTATCGTTCATTGGTTTGCACCTCCACATATCTGTAATCTTTTACAAAATTATACTTCACACTTCTTTTTTTGGCAATTATTGAAAGGGATTTCCAATAAGTGTATAATCTACCTCAGCTGATTCGCAAACAGGGATTCCGGTAAACCCAAAACAGGCTTTTCCTGCTTGTGAAATTAAGAATATAATAGAACGTAATCACTCCGGGAGGTTGAAATGAACAAATTTTACATTGGAACTTTAAATAATATTTCTGACAAAGGTATTTCGAGATTTACTGATAATTATAAAATCATCGATGATATCGGAAAAGCTAACGGGATTATTGTAAGATCATATAAAATGAACGATATGAGATTTTCCGAAAATCTGCTTGCCATCGCAAGGGCCGGTTCGGGAGTAAATAATATTCCTGTAGAAAATTGTTCAAATCAGGGAATTGTCGTATTCAATACTCCGGGTGCAAACTCAAATGCCGTTAAAGAAATTGTTATTTCTGCCATGATTATGGGTGCACGGAATATGTATGAAGGCATTTCATGGGGGCAGACTCTCGAAGGCGATGTTACAACCCTTGTCGAAAAAGGTAAGAAACAGTTTTCAGGAACTGAGATATCAGGTAAGACTATAGGTATTGTAGGGCTCGGTGCTATAGGAGGAAGAATAGCCAATGCAACTTCTGCTTTAGGAATGAACGTTGTCGGATATGAACCATATGAACCTAATCCGTGCCTTAAAGTGCCTGTCAAAAGGTATGACGATATTGATGAAATGCTGGGAGTTTGCGACTTTGTTTCTATTCATGTTCCGTCACTACCTTCTACAAGAGCTAAGGTTAATAGAGACTTTATAGAAAAGATGAAAGACGGTGCTATTCTTCTAAATTATTCAAGAGCCGATATTGTAGTTCCCGCTGATATAATAGATGCCGTTGAATCCGGCAAATTATACAAATATATTACAGATCTTCTTGAAGCGGAGTATATAGGCAAAAAAGGAATTATAGCTACTCCACACATTGGCGCATCAACAGAAGAAGCCGAAGAAAACTGTGCTATTATGGCAACAGACCAGCTTATGGGTTATCTTGATAACGGAAACATAGTTAATTCAGTTAACTATCCGGATGTATCACTTGAAAGAATTCCTGACTCAAAGAGACACTGTCTGGCACTGCGGGCACACAACGATGCCGATACAGTAAAATCTAAACTTGCGGAGTTTTATGGCGACAGTCTTATGGAAATTGTCGGCGATAAGAAAGGCGAAATTGCATACTTTATTATCGATCTCAAAAATGATTGTGAAAAGATATTTGAATGCGACTGCGTTATAAGAGCCCGGGTTATTTAATTACCGGTAAAATATTTCACTACAGAACTCTATCAGATATTAAATGTCCCCTTTTGCAGGTAATTGCCTCACAAAGGGGACATTTGGGTTATATATAATATTTTATACGTAAAGTTTGCTTTACATTTTTGACAATGATACACATAGCTGAGCTTTAATTACGTAAAGTTTGCTTTACATAACTCTACCTAAATATGTAAAGCTTACTTTACGTATTTGTTCTCAAATACAAGGATACTTCCTCCAAAACCACCACCTTCCAGTTTAAGTGCTAAAGCTTCGGGCCGGTTTTTATACTCTTTCAAAGTCAGTGAAAGTGGATTTTCTTTAACTCCTTCAGGCAATATATTCTTTAATAATTTTTCCGAACTTAATCCTGATTCATTAACACATGCAAGAAACCTTTCAACTCGTCCCGCCTGCAGTGCGACTGCTCCTGCAAGAACTCTTTCGTTTTCATCATAAAAATGCTTTGCTCTATCTAACTGGAGCTTGGTAATCTCACCATCCTCTACCTTTTTTTCAAGTATCGGGAGATTTTTATAAAATCTGTCTATATTTATATCCCCAAGCTTATTTATTCCCATGAGTTCGGCAACCTTATACATATCACCCGGTATCGATGCAAACTCCTCATCCATATTGTCATGACTTGAGTCTGTATTTACAATTTTCATTTCAAGTCCCACTGCATCAAAATCAAAGTCTATAAACTCATACTCCGGCTCTCTGCTACTGAAATCAAGAAGTGCCATTCGACCCAAACTTATGGCCAGCTGATCCTGCATTCCGCACGGTTTTCCATAATATTCAGTTTCCGCCAACATGCTTATTTTTGCAATCTGTACAGGGTCAGCTTTGCTATCGTAATACCTGTCATTTATTATACGTGCAATCAAAACTTCAAAAGCTGCTGATGAACTCAAACCGCTCCCGACACCTATTTCAGACTTTATATGTGCATCAAAGCCATTCCTTTCACCTTCAATTTTTCCATAAAGCTCTGCAAACCCGGCAAGTATACCTTCAACCAAGGAAGCGGATGTGCCTTTTCCATGGTAATTTTCACCATCAAGAGAAACTTCGAACGGTTCAAATCCTTCCGATACTATCCTGATAACATCCCTGTAGTTATCTGCAACATATGCTCTTATCTTCTGTTCTGTCGGTGCAACCAGAACCCTGCCTCCCTGGTGATCGGTATGATTTCCTATTATCTCTATCCTGCCCGTGCCAATATAGGCTTTGAATTTCTGCACTTTTCTGTCATATGTTAATAGCCCGTTAGTCTCATCTTCAACATCGGACAACTGTGTATATATCGCTGCGCAAAGTCCCTTATCTATAAGGGGTAGAATCTGCTCATCGTATAATTTGCCCATTCCTTCAAGCAATGCAGCCTCGTTCTCAAATTTTTTGTAACCGTAAATTTTTTCTTTATTAAAGCAATGATCGATCAACCGGCAGGCATAGCCTCCAAACTCCGAAAGCACGAGTGGCTTTTTACCTGCCGTGAGATTTACCGGCTTAAAATATATATGATGACTGTCTACATCGCTTTTCTTCTGCCTGAACCATCCTGACGTGCTGTCGATAAATCTCGTTAAATCCAATGCTCTAAGTCTGTCATATGCCTTATCAGCACAGAATTGCCCCCATCCTTCATTGAATATAGTCCAGTAGCAAATTGATGGATGATTATATAGGTGTTTGACGGTTCTCTCCATGGATTCAAGAAATATTCGTCTGCTTTCAGGATTTGTATGTCTGTTCTTGTCGCTCAAAGATTTTATTCCTATTATCGGGATTACAGAATCCCTGATAAATGAATATTCGGAATTGTTCACCATGTCCTGAAACACGACCATGCCCAGACGATCACAATCGTAGTAAAACTGCTCAGGTTCAATTTTAATATGTTTCCTTAGCGTATTAAATCCCAACGATTTCATTGCGAGTATATCTCGTTCAAAGCATTCAGGTTCCGGAGGAGTGTATATACCTTCTTCCCAGTAGCCCTGATCAAGTACACCGTTAAAAAAGTAAGGCTCTTCGTTCAGGCAAAGCCGTTGATATCCTCCTATCTCCTTAATACTAAGTGTTCTGAGAGCAAAATAGGATTTTATTTTGTCATCGCCGGATTCTATGGTGAATTCATATAAGTGCGGATCTTCAGGAGTCCAAAGTTGCGGCTTTCTTATATCAATATGAATTGATGCACATAAAGATTCAGTCTCTGTTTCTTTTATAAGTTTATGCTTCTCTTCCAAAAGAGTTATTGTTCCGGTATCTATTCCATAGGCCCTTATTTCCACCCAGCTAAGTCCGACATCTATCTTAAGTGATTCTATATATGTTTGAGGAACAGCCTCAATCCAAACGGTTTGCCATATTCCGGAAACCGGCGTATACCACATACCTCCGTTTTCCCGCTTTTGTTTACCCCAAGGATATTTATGATCCAAATCATCAACAACCTCAACTTTGATCTTATTGTTTTTTCCCTCGATTAAAAAATCGGTTATATCAAAAGAGAATGGCAGATAACCGCCCTCATGAGTTCCTGCTATCTTATTGTTAATATAAACACTCGCTTTTTGATCGACGGCACCGAAATGAAGTATTGTTCTCATTCCTTTCCAGTCATCAGGGATCATAAATTTGCGTTCATAAACCAGGAGTTCTCCCGACTCAATTCTTCTACATATGCCGGATAATTCGCTTTCCGGGCAAAATGGAACAAGGATCTTTTCATCCCTGTTAAATGTCCATTTTCCGTTCAGGCAAACCCATTTATCGCGAACCAATTGAGGTCTCGGGTAAGCATTCCAGCTGCTATCCTTCTTGGTCTTATCTTCTTTACTGTTTTTATTGTTTTTACTGCTTTGCATTTTCAGGCCTCATTACAAGAATGCAATTCGAGAATTTGTTTTCTGAAAAATCATAAGGATTTGTTTCTGCATTATATACTTTCTTATTCTGTGCTAACGCTTCATCGAGAAAGATATCTAAACTATCGATATTCGTATATCCGAATTTAAGCTCATCACATCTGAAATGCATAGGAATCATAATGTCCGGCTTCGTTGCTCCCATAAGTGCAAGAGCCTGCATTGCATCGTATGTGTAGATATTTCCGACAGGAACAAATACCACATCGGCATTTTTAAGAAGTGTCAGATTCTCTTCTGTCAATAGATCCTCCAACTTCTCACCCAAATCTCCATAATGAATAATTTTTTCACCCGTAAACTTGTTAATTATAACATGAATTTTATTTTCACCTCTTAAAGTGCCTCTTTCAGGATCGTGATATGTTTTTATAACCTGGACTATATATGGATTATTGGTGTTTTTTTCCTTTACAACACTTTCAACCCCGGAATGATCATCATGCTCATGTGAGCATAAAATCATATTGGCCGTGTCTTTTATCGAAGCATATCCGGGAACTACTCCATCCTTATATGGGTCAAATATTATTGAAAACCCTGTCTCTTTGTCCTGAATTTTAAAGCAAGCATGTCCTATGTATTTTATAATCATATCCCCCTCCTTGTCTTACTTAATCAGAGATATTGCCGATCTCATTGTAGTGATATTACATATATCTCTACCCTCTTCATATTCCCCATCCAGTGTCCAGTGTGTTCCGGTATCAATTTCAACCCTAATATCTTTTGCAGAGAAGAATTCGATCTGATCGGAACGGAAAGACCCGCCGAGCATACTTGTAACAATATCACTCAGAGCCATCGGATCTCTCGGCATCCTGACGAGAAGAACTTCCATCAGCCCGTCATTCATATCCACATCAAATTTATCCAACTTAAGAATTCCTCCAACCGATGTTGAATTACATATGGCACCAAAAATATAATCTCCTTCAGTTACGGTTTCATTAGGAGTTCCCTCATCCGCAGTTATTTTGGCATGCACGGGTTTAATAGACATTATGTCTTTGATTCCTCCAAGAACATAGGCCGTATGTCCAAGAATGTTCTTTACGTTCTGCGGTATTGAATAGCTTGTTGACGTAAAAGCTCCAAAGCTAGCTATATAACTGAAATACCTTCCATTAAAGTTTCCTATATCAAAGAATGTCGGTGTACCGTTTATAATAATATCGGTACAGTCAAATATTGACTTCGGCAAACCAACTGAGTTCGCAAAATCATTCGTCGATCCTGCCGGTATATATCCGATATTTTTCTTAAGTCCTTCTGTTATGAGTCCATCGATTACCTCATTCAATGTCCCGTCACCACCTGACACAACAACAATATCGGCATCAGCGGCATATTTCATTGCAAATCTCCTCGCATCACCGCTTCCCATCGTCATGAGTATCTGTGTAAGATAGCCTGCATTGGAAAATCTGCTCACTATCTCCGACAGATGTTTTGGTGCGAGCATCATTCCGGATTTCGGATTCATAATTAATAATAATTTCTTTCTAGGCTTTTTTTTCATTTTCAATCTCTATTTTTTTATCTTTAATATCTCCTGTAAGTAATATGATATTATCTTTTGACTACTTAATATTTCCATTGGCATTTTCTTCGGCCATCTTTCTCTCAATCTCGGCTATTCTCTCTTTTTCCACCCTCTCCCAAACTCTTTGCTGTTCCTCAAGTTCACGTATTTCTCTTTCCCTTTTGCTATTATATCCCGGATCAAACCTTCTTGACATCTTAACAGCAATACTATCAAGCTCTCTATTTGTCATGTCATAATCGCCAATCATAAGTTTACTATACATATGTTCACCTTTTTCTCCATATTGATTAACCAAATATTCTTTGATTTTCTCCGGAGTCAGCCTTCCTCTTCTCATATGAATATCCCAGGATTTATTAAACATCATACCTATACAAAGTACCCAACTTATCAGATAGAACCACAACATCAAAGCAACGATATTGGAAAAGGCTCCATATAATATATTGTGATTCGTAGATGTTATTGTGAACAAAGAATATACCCAAGTTACAAGCACAATACCAATAGTAGCAACTACTGCTCCCGGAAATACAGCACTTATCGGAACTCTGATTCTCGGGAGAAGATAATAATTCGATAATATTGCAATACAGAAAAACGCAGCTAACATAGGAGTCCGTATTGTTGACAGGAAGGTAAGCATATATTTGCTGTGGAAAATTTTAAGAGCAATGATTTCTCCATAAACGTAGACAATAAGAGCAAGTGCTATAACAATTATAGACAGCATTGCCAGCGGTATCGCCTTAAGTCTTTCAGTAAAAAAATTAAATCTGTATTTTCCGTTACTCAAGGTGTATGTTGTAAGTCTCGATAGTGAAAACGACAATGAGGATGCAGACCATAATGCCAATATAATCATGAAAAAGTTTGTGATTGCAGCTGACGAGGCAGTAAAAAGCCCACCCAATGTAGAGCTCATTTGAGTTGACAGATGTTCATTAAGCCAGTCCCTGACAAAATCAATTGAAATGTCAAACAAGCCGAGCAGTTGTGAAAGAACTATCAGCATAGGTATTGATGCCATGAAAAAATAGTATGCTATCTGTGCAGCAAAACCCGAGTAGTAAGGATCATCAAATTGTCTCCATAAATGGAATCCGATCTTAAGAATTCTTTTAAATGAAAGCTTTACTTTCCCTTTGCTGTTTTTTTCCGTTTTTATTGTGTTACGCCAAAAATCACTCATCTGACATACCTTCATTATTTTACTTTTACTGCATATTGTTTACCTGCAAGAAGTTCTTCCAGTTTTTTAAGAGCCTTTGCCCTGTGACTAATAGCATTTTTTTCCTCCGCTCCAAATTCCGCGAAAGTTTTATTCCATCCTTCAGGTATGAAAATCGGATCGTAACCAAAGCCATGTGAACCTCTCTTTTCAGTTGTAATATAGCCTTTTACTTCTCCTCTTGCTACCAGCATATTCTGATATTCCTGTCCGACAGCAAAAGGATTGATTTTTAATCCTTCAGGATACAGAAGGGTTATTACTGTAATAAAGCGTGCTGTTCTATCTTTTTCTTTAATACCTTCCAAAGCCTTTAAAAGCTTTCTGTTGTTGTCTTCATATGTACATCCTTCCCCGGCATATCTTGCACTATATACTCCCGGTTCTCCACCAAGAGCATCCACTCTGAGGCCTGAATCATCCGCAATAATCGGACTGTGGATATACTTTTTATACTTGCAGTCAGATCGAATAATCCGGGCAATATAATCCGCCTTAAGATAGGAGTTTTCCTCAAAAGTAAGTCCGGTTTCTTCCACATCATCTGTTGGAAGACCTGCATCATCCCTTGAAACAACTTCAAGCCCGTATTTATTTAAGATAGAGCTTATCTCTTTTATTTTATTTCTGTTCTGTGAAGCAAGTATTGCAACTTCCATATAAAGATCTCCCTGTTCTTAATGAAAAAAATCTTTAATTAAGATTTCTCATCGTCATCATAAGATCATCTTCAAGATAATTATTCAATAATTTTCTATCAAATAATTATATCACTTGATATCTGTAATGACAAAAAAGTCTATCGCAGCCTGTAAAACAGACTGCGATTTTTCGTGTTTCTCATATTATTGTTTTTCATCACGGGCTGCAGCAAGCATTAAGGCACATTCTATGCGTTTTTTGTGTAGTTCACAGCCAAGCTTATATACTTTGTTAATATCACCGTTTGAATGGTAATTATTTGCCGCACATCCTCCGGCACAATAGAGTTTTGCCCAGCAATTTTTACATTCGTCTCTTGTATATAAATTGTTACCTTTACTGAATATATCCACAATCTCAGGGTTTGTTATTCCTTCATATATATTTCCAACTTTCATATCATCATCTCCGACAAATTGATGACACGGATATAAATCTCCTGCAGGTGTTACCGCAAAATATTCTGTTGCGACTCCGCACCCCGCAACTCTCTTATATATACATGGGCCGCCTTCCATATCCACAGTATAGTGATAGAAATTAAAGCCCTCTCCTTTTCTTTCTCTTTCCAGCATCTCTTTTGCAAGTCTCTCATATTCCTCAACCAGTTTAGGAATATCCTCTTCATGCAAAGCATAAGGAGCACCGGGATCTGATACAACCGGCTCTATAGATGTTTCCAAAAAACCCATATCTGCCATAGCTATAACATCAGCAGCAAAATCTTTATTATAGGCGGTATATGTTCCCCTCATATAATATTCCTTTGACTTTCTCTCTGCTCCCTCCCTTGTTCTTGATTCCACAAGAGTCTTAAAATTGTCGATAATCCTATTATAAGTACCGTCTCCTGTCTTGGTTTTTCTCATCCTGTCATGGGTTGCACGACGTCCGTCCATACTGAGAACAACATTAGCCATCTCCTTATTTGTAAATTCAATTACATCTTCATCAATCAGGATGCCGTTTGTGGTTAATGTAAAATTAAATGTTTTATTATATTGCTTCTCAAGCTCTCTCCCATATTTTACAAGCTCCTTGCAGACATCCCAGTTAATCAAAGGTTCACCTCCGAAAAAATCTACTTCGAGATGTTTTCTTGTACCTGAATTCTCTACCAAATAATCCAGAGCTTTTTTTCCTACTTCAAGGCTCATTATCCCGCTTTTCCCGGAATAATCACCTTTACCTGCAAAACAATATTCACAGTCCATATTACATCCGTGTGCAACATGAAGACATATGGCTTTCAGAACAGATTGTTTTATCTTCAAGTCATCAGCTACTTCCTCGTACGAATCATCTGACCAAAGGAGTCCTTCTCTTTTTAGTGTAAGTATATCTGCAAAAGTTTCACGAATCTCTTTCTCGTTAATACCATAGTTCTTCGATATCTTTAAAATTGCCTCTTCATCTTGAACAAATGTTTTATCCATCATTTCTATAAGATCATAAGCAAGTTCATCCACAACATGAACCGAAGCACTATTGACATCTACCACTATATTGTAACCGTTAAGTTTATATTGATGTATCATTATCTACCTCTGTAACGATATAAAAATCTTTCAATCTTTTGACAAGAAAAAACGCTGCTTCAACAGCAGCGTTTTCTAAGCATTACTATTTATCTTTACGCTGTTCACAGTGCTGATTAGCAACGCTGCATGAAGTTTTACTTGCAGACTGGCATGATGTCTGACATTCTCCGCAACCGCCTGTTTTGTGTGATTTTGCCATATCTCTTGTTGTAATAGTCTTAATTCTTTTCATTGGTCTTCCTCCTTATATTGTCTATTCGTATTATCAAAGATCATAACCGATTTTTAACCCAAACTATGTGCTAGGTTATCATTTAATTATCTGTATTGTCAACCTTCGAGTCAGCAGCTGTTATCTTATAACTGAATACCGCTTCCTTCTTCATATCCCTGTTAACTATCCTTATTCTGTCCGCTCTACCTTTAGTGCTGTCAGCCTTGATAAGAATATCTACTCTCTCTCCTGCGTCAATCTCTATATATGCTTCCTGTCCTGATGCCGGCGGTAAATCCCAGGCTCGTGTTACCGGATTATAGGATGTATGTATAAACTTGATTCTGCCTACTGTCATATCAATATGATATATACAGTCTACATTAACGCTGGGAAGCAGGCATTCGCTTTGTTTGTCACCTAGCTGACCCCTTAGATTAACTATACTGGAAGCTTTTCTGTATACAAGTCCTCTATATTTCTGATTTCCCATAATCTCATTCACTACAAGAACAGGGCATTGTGCGTTATTGATAACATATTCTGTAGTTCTGCCTATGGAGCTCAACATATCATCTTTAGATGACTTTGTCATTACAATTATATCTGCACCCACTTCACGTGCTGTCCTGACAATTCTGACTCCTGCTTTACCAACTGCTGTTTTCCTGATTACTTCAAACTCAGCAAGCGATGCTGAAATAAGCTCAAGTTTCTCTTCCAAGGCACTAAGAGCTGCATTTTCGATATCCGGCCTTGATGTATACCCTATTGATTCATCAACCATCATCAGGACAACATCTACATCCCTTGAACTATAATTGCTTTTAACAAATTGCAGTGCCTTAAGGCTTCTTTCTGTATCCTCCAAAGGCAGAAGAATTCTCTTCATATCACCCTCCTGTAATAATCGGTCTTTCGGTCTTATAATTTATTCTATATAATATTTAATAATATTTACTTAAGATATCTTTTATTAAGTGTCATTATGAGCACTTCTATTATTGCATATAATACCAGATAATCATCATCAAAACTTAAAACAACATCATTTTGCTGCCTTCCGAGACCTTCAAATACTAAACGTGCAGATCCGCCTATTACTGCCTTGATTTCACCATCAAGTGTAATTGTATAGTTGCAACCTATATTAGCTCTTCTGCATGCAGGAAAAGAAGTAACCTCAAACTTTCCCGAAGGTGTATCCAGACTCAGATAATCTCTTCCTTTATTGGTTCCTTTGTATACTTCAGCATAATGTTCACCATCTGCAATGAGTTCAAAGCCGGCCGATTCTTTTACTCTTCCTCTCACATCAAATCCATGCGGAATTACCTCAGCCAATACATTTCCCTCAGAGTCAATGACCTTTGATTTAAATATATCAAAAGAAGTTTCTACTTTAAGAACCTGTCTTCCTTCAGAATCCAAAAACCAGCCGTTATATGCATTATGATAATAAAAATTGAAAATATCAAGTTCAGAAGGTACATCTATCTCTTCTCCTGCTGTCATTTTCTCAATCATTTCTCTCAAGTGACGGACCATTATGACGGCTACAAGCTTATATGCTGCAAATATCGAATATCTTTCCGGAGTAACATCCACCCCCTCTATATCAAGAAGATTCTCAAATCTGTATTCATCTTCAGGTCTTCTTACTATGTAGCCAAGTCGTGTAATGTGTTTTATGTTTATTTTATCTTTATTTCTAAACACAATAATACAGTCTTTAAGGGTATTTGGTCCGAAAACAATTATCTCACCGACATGCTTCTCATGCTTTGCCAGCCAGGGTTTTCCAAAAGGTGTTTCCATACCTTTGAGGATGTCACAAAGTTCATGAATAGTGAAATCGGATTTTACTTCATTTTCATATATACTTCTATCGTTAATGTTTCCCCGTCCTCTGTTATGAAAAACTCCGAAAGTAAGCAGTAAGAAAATACCGCCCATAATAACCTTGCCGACCGAAAACGACATTAATGCCATCGCTCCAAGCAGTACACCGATTAATGTCGTTATTCTATCTTCTTTCATTTTATGATTCTCCTGTGTTTTCTTTATGATTTTTATTAATTTTACCACATTGGCCATTCAATCTCCTAATCATAAGATCTATATAATAGTCCTATAATTTTTCTTTAACATGTAGGTATTCAAAATTGAATTATTGTTAATTTATTGTTATTTTTGTAACTATCGTTTTCGCTCTCTTCGCTAGCATTGAATTTCGTCTATTTATTGAAATTTCAGCGCTTTAATACCTTTTTCTTATATTTTTTTATTGCAATTTTTAAATTTTTTATCAAAAATATTTTAATTGTTTGACTTGTTTAGATAATAAGGCTAAAATTATCACAATCTGGTTACGTTGTGATTTTAATTCTTTAGTATGAAAGTTTCTTCACACTAATATAGATTGAATCTGAATGGAGCTGAATTTAGCTGCACCAGTTCCTTTCAGGATATGGAAAAAAGATTGGAGGGATTTATATGTCTAATAAAAAGAAAAGTATTCACTCGACCGAGAATTTCGGATCGAAATTCGGTTACATCATGGTTGCCGCAGGTGCAGCTATCGGTCTCGGTAATATATGGCGATTCCCCTATATTGCCTACGGTAACGGTGGCGGCACATTCATATTAGTTTATATCATTATTGCTATAGTTCTTGCCTATCCGGGAGTTATCTCCGAAGAAGCAATAGGCAGAGCAACCCGGGGCAATGCAGTTACATCATTCGAGATGCTTAACAAAAAATGGGGGTTTGCCGGATGGATAATGGCAATCACCACTCTGCTTATCGATTTCTATTATCTGATTGTTTCCGGTTATGTAATCAAATACACATTAGCATATGCTAAGGCTGTTTTTACCGGAGGTACAGTTGGCGGTGCAGATAAGGTTGCATACTATCAGAACTTTATCTCAGACCCTGTAGAACCTCTTATTTACGGGTTTTTTATGATTGCAGCGACCGGTCTCGTTCTGATATTCGGTATTACGGATCTGGCTGAAAAAATCTGTAAGGTTATCATGCCGGGTCTTATCCTTCTTCTCATAATATGCGGAATATGGGCTGTATCCATTTCTCCGGAAGCAAGAATGGGACTCAAATGGTATGTTCTGCCTGATTTTAGCAAGCTTAATATGAGAACATTCGCGGACGCCTGCATGCAGATTCTCTTCAGTGTAGGAATCGGATGGGCGATATTTATAACTTTGGGGGCCAGTTTACCTGATTCCAGTAATATGCGTTCCGATGCAAAATGGGTCGTACTGCTTGACTCAAGTGTTGCCCTTCTCGCCGGTTTCGTTATTATTCCATCGGTTGTCGGTTCCGGATCAGAGCTAACTTCGGGTCCTTCTCTTGTATTCTTATCTATGACAACAATATTCGAGAAATTCCCGGGCGGAACTCTAATAGGTCTCGCATTTTTCATGGCTCTCGTGTTTGCTGTATTTTCAACAGCTTTCACAATAGTTGAGATCCCTATAAAAGTCGTCAGGGAAAAATATAATGTGGAACCGGTTAAAGCAGTTGTGATTGTATCCGCTATCATTGCTGTCTTTGGTACTCTCTGTGCATGGTCACAAGGGCATGGTATTCTCAGCCACGCACTTCTTCCATGGCTTGACGCTACAGGAGTCTCATACTACTGTATCTATGATTGGGTGGATCTTCTCTCTGCATATGTAGGTCTACCTCTCGGCACCCTGTTATGCTTTATATTCGTATCGCGTGTATGGGGTTACGATAATATGAATAAAGAGCTCATCAAGGGCGGTGGAAAGCCTATCAGCACATGGGATAAAGTTACTATCGGATACCTTGCACCTTTTTGTGTAATAGTAGTAATTCTTCACGCATTCGGAATCTGGGATGCACTTGGATTAGTCTAATATTCCAAATGTTAACTAAGAAATAATTAACCTGAAGAATCCGCAACATTTTGGGATGACTCCCTAAAATGCTGCGGATTTTTTCATTGATTTATATCTCTGCTTGAATTTCGACCTTTTTTTCTTATTGTTTATTCCAGACAGACTGGTACTCTCTGTATTTTCCTATATCTGACAAGACATTCCAAGGAATAAATCCCCCTTTTAATCCCGCTTTATTAAGTGCATTAATCTGTGCTTTCATCTTTGACGGACCATAGATTACGTACGGATTCCAATATGGTGTATCATATCCTGTAATCCAAGTTCTTGCGACTGCGGGATTTTGTATGGATTTCTGCTGTTTGTCAGCTTGTCTGCCCCAGCTCAGCATTATTCCATAAGGGTTCTCCCAGGAATTGTCGTTTCCGAAGTGATCTGTGTACGGCATAGCACTTATGGCATCAACAATATTGGAAATTGATGACCAGTACTGTCCGTATGCCGTAACATATCCGTAAGCACTTTCCCCGAATACATCGATAGAAGTATATGCCCCAACTTCTCTAAGCTGATCTGTTGCATAGAAGCAGAAATTCTGTATCGCCTGTGCTTTTTCTTCTCCGTACTTGTTTCTGAAATTTGTTTTCTTTGATTTTGACATCTTATATGATGCTTCCGGGAATCTGACATAGTCAAACTGAATTTCATTAAATCCGAATTTTTCAACAGCTTCAATAGCCAGCTTTACATTATACTCCCAAACTTCTCTTGAAAATGCACTCGGCCAGCCTGTGCTTTTTCCGCTCTTAATACAATTCTCAGGATGATCTTTAGCATATCTCTTATCGTTAAATACGACAATTCGTCCTATAAGGTATACTCCGGTTTTTCTGTATTCCTCAACACCTTTTGCAAACTCTTCTTCTGATGTGTAAGCCTTCTTATAAGAATTTGGCGAATATTCCTTTGCAACTTCTGATTTATATGTTAGAGGTCCGTCCTTGATGTCAATAACTACCGCATTACAATCTGTTTTTTTTATTAATTTGATATACTCCGCAGGATGAACTGAAGCATATGTATTGATATACATAGTACGTGCATCTTCACAGAATTCATTACCCTCTATTTTTGTTTTTTCATATGGGAAAAAATCGAGATTTTTCGCTTTTCCACCGTAAAGCTCATATGAGAATTTGTCTTTTTTTGCCTTATCATATTCTCCGTTTTTATTATAGTTTTCAATGGCTTCCTCATAGGTGCCTTTCATATATTTCCCGTACACATATCCCTCAATTGTCTCAGTAGCGTTAACTTTACCCGGACATATAACCTTATATTTATTAACATAGCCGGTTTCTAAAAGCTTATCGTATCCGACTACATCCAACTTTGTTCCTTTTGGTGCATATGAAGCTATCTCAGGACCTGTCTCGTTTACATAAACAGTGACCGGTGTTCTCACAAAAATTTCTTTCTCCTTAACAGCTCCGGCAAGTGTGATTGAAAGGTTCTTAGCATCTATATAATACTCTTCACCGTCCGCTTTTATCCGGTTATATAAACATCCGTCCCGACGAATCTTTCGTATATATCTATTTACTTTTGCTCCTCTTGTAACTGTTCCTGCTTCTATAAACCCTCCATCCTCATCCTTTTTATAGACAGATACTGCATTTGACGTTCCTGCCACAAAGACTTTCACAAACCAAAAATTATTAATCAAAAAAAACAAGGTAGAAATAATCAGAACAAAAAGTGCAATACTTATCCCTATTATGTGTTTTCTTTTCGTCTTGCTACTGTTTTTATAGTTTTCCTTAAATTTTTCTAATCGTGACATTTTCTAATTTCCCCAAATACAAGCTTTATAAAAAAACCAATGTCATAGTCCCTGTTGATTATAGCATAAAGAACCATTAGTGTTTTTATTCTCTTTAATATATAATCGTTACCAGACTGATGACATTCTATATCTTATTAAATAAATTTTAGCTGCCGGGAGGTTTGTTATGGACGTCTTTAAATTTCCGGAAGGATTCGAACTTGGTGTTGCAAGTGCTGCCACTCAAATTGAGGGCGGCAATGTAAACACAAACTGGCATGACTGGGCTAAAGCGGGCAAGATTCGTGACAACTCAAGCCCTTCAGTTGCAAATATGCATTGGGAAAAATGGGAAGAAGACGATGCATTAATGGCTGAACTCGGTATTCGTCATGCTCGTATCGGTATTGAATGGGTTCGTATTGAACCGGAGTTAGGTGTATTTGACGAGACAGGATTACAGCATTATATAGATGAGCTTACATATATGAGAAGTAAAGGTATTGAACCTCTCGTAACATTGCATCATTTTTCAAATCCTTCCTGGTTTGAAAAACTGGGCGGTTTTACGGATTATGAAAACGTAAAATACTTTATAGAGTTTGCCGAATATGTAGTCAAAGGTTTCGGTGATTTGTGTAACCAATATATTACAATCAATGAACCTAATGTATATGCCCATGGTGCCTACCTGGGTGAAGGATTTCCTCCGGGAAAAATGAGCCTTCCTCTTTATTTTGAAGTCATTTCCAATTTCACGTCCGCTCACATACAGTGCTACAAGTTAATACATAAATTAAATCCTTCGGCTTCTGTAGGTACAGCTATGCACCTTTCTGTTTTTCAGCCGAAAAACATATACATACCTACTAACATATTCCTGTCGAAGTTTTATGAATATTATTTTCAAACCGCTTTATGTAACGCAATGGCCTACGGTAAAATCGTTCCCCCTCTTAAACGAAAACCTCATGTGGAACAGGGAGAGTATTGTGATTTTTGGGGACTTAACTATTACTCAAGACAAACTATCAGTACATTAAAGATCGGTATTCCTGATGACTGCAAAATCAACGACCTCGGCTGGGAGATATATCCTGAAGGAATCTCCACATGTGCACAGAAACTCTATGACATTATGCCAAGGGATATTTATATAACCGAAAACGGTACTTGTGATAACAATGATGTCTGGCGAAGTCGATATATATATGACCATTTACGAGTTCTTCTAAACAGCGGGCTTCCGGTCAAACGATATTATCACTGGTGTTTTGTCGATAACTGGGAATGGCTTGAAGGTGAATCTGCAAGATTCGGAATCGTACATATCGATTATCGCACACAAAAGAGAACCGTTAAGGATAGCGGATATTTCTTCTCTGAAATGATAAAAAATCAGGGTTGCACTCAGGAGATGTATGACAAATATGTACGCGGCCGGAAATATAAAGAACAATAATTAAGCGAAAGAAATTATAAAGCCATGAATGATAATCAAAAAAAATACTCTATAGACGACAAGCAAACAAAAAGAAATCTCATATTCTACCCTATAGGTACTCTGGGACGGGATATGGTTTATTCACTTTTTACAAACTTTATTTTGCTTTATGTCCTGTTCACGCGCAATCTTACCACATCACAACTTATGGCAGTAACCGGAATAATGATTGGTGCGAGAATATTTGACGCTCTTAACGATCCGATCATGGGTAATATTATAGAACGAACGAGAACCCGTTGGGGAAAGTTCAAGCCGTGGATGGTTATAGGCATACTTACAACCTGTGTTGTGGTATATCTAGCTTTTAATGTTCGACTTGAAGGCTGGCCTTTTATATGGTTCTTCGGAATTATATATTTCTCCTACAGCATTACCTATACGATGCATGATATTTCATATTGGGGAATGCTTCCCGCCCTGGGATCGGAAAAAGACACCCGGGATAAACTGACTGCAAGGACAAACCTTGTTGCCGGCATCGGTGCAGGACTTGCCGGTCTTTTTATCCCTATGTTTACAACCGGTTCAAAGGCTATAGGCGGAAATACTCAATCTGCCTACGGGGTCCTCTCCCTCCTTTTCTGCATATTGGCTCCTCTTTTCTTCTCCTTTACAATCTTCGGAGTAAAAGAAAACAGGTCTTATATGGATAAGCCTGCACCTAAAATAAATATTAAGAAAATCATTACAACAATTACGGGAAACGATCAGCTTATGTGGGTATCTCTCATTTTCCTTCTGCAGGAAATCGGAGCAACATTAGTTATGGGAGGTCTCGGTTCAACTTTTGTATACTTCAGATTCGGTTATGACGGTGGCTTATATTCCCTCTTTTCCACGATAGGTCTGTCCGCTTCGGGTGTTCTGCTTTTAGCCTATCCCCGACTGTCAAGTAGGTGGCGTCGTAAGGAACTGACAAAAGCATTCGGAATTGTAGCTTTCTTCGGATATATTCTCATGCTTTTTGCCGGATTTATCCTCGACGGAATGCTTTCATTCTGGCTTATTACCATAGGCTACATGATAAGCCAGCTCGGTCAGAACTGTTTCTATATCATCTTAATGATTTCAATAATGAATACTGTTGAGTACAATGAATACAAAAAAGGTACTCGAGATGAAGCCATAATTGCTTCCCTGAGACCTTTCCTGACCAAATTTACAAGTGCCATTGTAGTTCTTTTAACAACTCTGACATATATTGCCTTCGGTGTAACTAATTATACTAATCAGATATCTACACTTGAAAAGCAAACTTCAATGGGGATAATAACTGAAGCCGAAAAGCTCTCTATGGTACATAATGTGCTTTCACAAGTGGATATAGCCCAATCAAACGGTTTACTGGTTGTTATGTCCGTTATTCCGGGTTTAATGCTGTTCATCGGATATAAACTGTATAAGAAATATTATATTCTCGATGAAGAAGAATATGACCGTATAGTAGAAGAAATAAGAGCAAGGAATTAATTCCCCGCTCTTATTTAATTCCCTACAATTTCATTCATTTCGTCGACATCCGGCAGTGACTGCATAGCCTCCAGAACTTCTTTCATTAGATCATCAAGTTCCCAACCAAGCTGTTCAGCACCCTTTCTTATCGTTTCCCTGCTGCATCCGCCGGCAAATCTCTTGTCTTTAAATTTCTTCTTCAAAGATTTGAGATCCATGTCCTTGCAACTGCGAGACGGTCTGATCAGCATAGCCGCCCATATTATTCCTGTGAGTTCATCGGCTGCAAATAGGAATTTTTCCATTTCATGCACAGGTTCAACATCACAGCATATACCGTATCCATGGCTGCAAATCGCATGAACCATTTCTTCAGGTGCATCGATCTCTGCAAGCAGCTCAGGTGCTTTGACACAATGCTCTTCAGGCCATTGCCCAAAGTCCACATCGTGAAGGAGCCCGCAGATTCCCCAGAAATCAGGATCATAACCTTTTTTTTCCGCGTAGTATCTCATTACGCCTTCAACAGTAAGGGCGTGCTGAATATGAAAAGGCTCTTTGTTATATTTTTTAAGAAGATCTAATGCAGCTTCTCTTGTAACATTTGACATTCTCGTACTCTCCTCTCCTGTATTTATATTTTCTATCTGAATTTTAGTTAGCTGATTATAACATATAATGCCAAAAATGATATAATTAAGTACATAATAAAACAACAAGCCATACATTAAGGAGTGGAAAAAATGGATTTTTCCTATTTATATTCCAGACAACATAAATATTATATGACAGGTGCCACAAGACCTTACGAGTTTCGTATCGATGCACTGAAGAAGCTGAAAACTGCTCTTCAAACTTGGGAAACACGTATTTCTCAGGCCCTTTTTCTTGATTTACATAAACATCCAACCGAAGCTTATATGAGCGAAATCGGTATAGTCATCGAAGAGATCAGTTTTCATGAGAAACACCTTAAGAGATGGATGAAAAACAAGTTTGTTCCCACTCCTCTTACGCAATTTAAAAGCACTTGCTTTATATCTCCCGAACCGTACGGTTCCGTACTTATAGCAAGTCCCTGGAATTATCCGGTTCACCTGTGTCTTGTCCCTCTTGTTGGTGCAATCAGTGCCGGTAATTGTGCAGTCCTTAAGCCGTCAGCACAGACAAAAGAAACAAGTAAAATTATTGCAGAAATGATTGCCGATACTTTTGCACCTGACTATATAACAGTAGCGGAGTGCAGCAGAAAAGACGCTGATATCCTCTTTGATCAGCCGTGGGATTATATTTTTTTCACAGGCAGTGCTGATGCAGCTCAAAAGATTCTCACAACAGCAGCTAAATATTTGACGCCCGTTTCAACTGAGCTGGGTGGTAAAAGCCCCGCCATAGTCGACATGTCCGCTGATATTAAACTCGCAGCGAAGAGAATCGCTTTTGGCAAGGTTTTAAATGCAGGTCAGACCTGCGTAGCCCCGGACTATTTGTTCATTCATAAGTCGGTCAAAAATAAATTTATAAGAGAATACTCCAACGCTCTTAATGGCTTTTTTCCGGATGATAATCATGATGATATGGTACATATAGTAAACAAAAGACACTATGAAAGAGTTAAGGGGCTCCTGTCCGATGCCGGCAATATTGAAATCGGCGGGGGTTTTGATGACAGAATTAATTTCATAGAGCCTACTCTTATTACGGGTATAAATCCTACAGATCGCATTATGAATGAGGAAGTATTCGGACCGATTCTGCCTGTGATGACATATACCAACATAAACACAGTGATTGAATATATTACTTCCCAACCAAAACCTCTCGCTTTGTATCTCTTCACAAAAAATCGTAATGTCGAGAAAAAAATCCTTTCAAAATGTTCTTTTGGCGGCGGGTGCGTTAATGATGTTATCATGCACATTGCTACGAGTTATATGCCTTTCGGCGGTATAGGTCTCTCCGGACATGGATCTTATCATGGAAAAAAGAGTTTTGAGACTTTTTCACATTTTCGCAGTATTATGAGAAAAGCAAACTGGATAGATCTACCGATGAGATATATGCCATATAAAAAACTTAATGATAAAATTATAAAATTTTTTATGAGATAAAATTTAAAGAATATGGAGGTAAATAATGAATTACACAGAAAAACAACATGCTTTTATTCCGGCTTCTTTCTATAAACTGCTGAAAGAACGCAATCTCGTTGGCTGGAAGGATGCCTTCCTGTATGCGACAAGAAGATATGGTGAACAGCGTGGCGGCAGGATGGCACAAAGAGCAATTCGAGACGGCAAGCCACTCACAATCGGTACATACTGCTCATATGGAGAATGGAATTATACCGAAGAAGCATTTGCAGAGAACTTCCCGCAGTCAATAAATGACGAGTTTAAAGGTGATGACATGATCAGAACCTATAATGCATGTCCTTGGAATTCTCAATTTGAAGATATGGGTCTCAAGGACGGCGGTATTCTCTATTGTCAGGACCTCGATATGTCTATAGCTCGAGGCTTTAATCCTGATGTACCTTACGATGTAAAGCATACCATGTACGAACACGGTACCTGCTTACATGTACTGGGCGGATTGGCCAATGATAAGCCAAATCCAAAAAAAACTGAAAACACCAGAGATTTCAAATTTCACTGTGCACATATATATAAAGTTTTCAGCGAAGTAATGATTTCAATATACAAATCAGAAGGTATTATCATGGCAGCGGAAGTTATCAAAGCATTCAGAGATGAATACGGACAGGAGTATGCCGATCAGCTTATCGAATATAAGGATATGAACTTCGATTACCTCGACAGATAAATTGTTCATTTAATAGCGATTCTCCTGACAGGAAAAGCTTTTATGGTGCAAACCGCTCCTGAATTATGAAGAATCGCTATTGACTCAAACTCTGAGAAGTGTATAATTAAAATACAAATTAAAACCAGGGGAGCTATTGCTGAGAAATCTTTTTTAAGATGACCCTTAAACCTGATTCGGATAATGCCGACGTAGGAAGGTAAATAAACAATTTTGTTTGCATTCAGCAGCTCTCCTTAATAAATTTTATTAAGGAGGATTTTTTATGTCTAACACTACCAAAACATCAACAAACTATACTAAGGCGCTTACCACAACCGCTTTAATGATTGCTCTCGGAACAATTTTATCGCAGATTAAAATATTTCAAATGCCGCAAGGTGGCTCTGTAACCCTTTTCAGTATGCTGCCGATTGTCTTACTGGGTTATCTTCTCGGAACACGCTGGGGAATCCTCGGTGGAACTATACACGGCCTTCTCGATTTAATGTTCGGGGGGTTTGTTATCCATCCTGCCCAACTCTTTATTGACTATATACTTGCATTTGCTGTTTTGGGACTTTCCGGAATAACAAGAAACAAAAAACATGGTCTTACTCTCGGTTATCTGATTGCTATTACCGGGAGATATATATTTGCAGTTCTTAGCGGCTATATTTTCTTCTCTTCATATGCCCCTGAAAATTTCAATGCACTTACATGGTCTCTTTGGTACAATCTGACATATATAGGTGCTGAAGCTGTTCTTACAATAATACTGATTAACATTTCACCTATCAGGAATATGTTTAACCGGCTTAGGTCTACACTGGACAACTAATTGTTGAGTTTTAAATTAACAAATGAAATTAAATGTTTTTCAGGAGTATTACAAATGCTGACAGATAAAGAAAACCATGAAAAAAACATCGATTCTCTTTCTGAAAATGAAATAAGGTCTTTTCTGAATTCTTCTCTTAAAGATATAAAGATAGAGATTTTCGATTCGGTAGATTCCACAAACAATATTTGTCAGCAGATTGCCGGTGATGTTGTTAACGAGTCAGAATATGTAGTCATCTCTTCCCATCAAACCAAAGGAAAAGGTCGCCACGGACGAAATTTTTTCTCTCCTAGCGATACAGGACTATATATGAGTTTCCTTCTCAAAAATCTTCCGTATTCAGCAGAAGAAGCCGCCAAACTTACGACAATGGCAGCTGTCTCTGTTTGCGAAGCGATTGAAGAAGTTTCAGATAAAGAAGCTTTTGTAAAGTGGGTTAATGATATATACGTTTCAAACCGAAAGGTTTGCGGCATACTCACGGAAGCAACACCAAGTCTTAAAGAAAACAAACTGGAATATGCTATTGTCGGAATAGGAATCAATGTATATATGCCTGAAACCGGCTTCCCGCAAGAGATATTAAATAAAGCCGGTGCAGTATTTGACAATAAAGTCATGAATGTCAGGAACCGCCTTGCAGCATATGTAATTAACCATTTTATGAATTATTACAAAGCAGAGACAATCGATTATCTTGAGGAATACAGACGCCGATGCTTCATCCTAGGTCAGGAAATAACAGTTGTCTCAGGGAATGAACAAAGAAAAGCGACAGCTATCGATATAGATGATAGTTGTCGCTTGATAGTTCGCTATGATAACGGTAATATTAAAACCTTGTATTCAGGAGAAATCCTACTGCCTTCCTTATCCTAAAATCTCGATAAGAGCAGCAATCCTGGTATTCAGCTGTGCTATATCCGACTCCGAATAATCGGTTTCAACAGCAATGTAAGGAATACCTTTTTCATTTTTAACAAATCGCTCTACAGATTTTGATTCCACATTATATGTATGACATGCGGACAGGGTCATTTCAACGACTCCGTCCGCTTTGTATTCGTCAATTATACGGCTCAGAAGATCAAGTCTGTTGGAATTAGGTGTCATAACTGAACAGCCTATATCTAAATATCTCTTTGCAATAGCTTCATATATATCTTCCGCTTCATCATTGATAAGAGTATCAAACTGCTTCGCTCCTACACAATTTTCATAGCCTACAACAACACCTCCGTTATCTTCAACAGCCTTGATAACCTTCTCAGTAACACCTCCTATAGGACATCCCGTTATTACTACACGAGGTCTATTCTTTAACATCTTTCCTTCTTGGTACTCCCTTTCAATCCTGTCTGCGACAGAATTCAATTCATCAGCCATTTCTTCTCTGTCAAACTTGAAGGAACTCCCATAAAGAACCTGAAACATATCAAGCCCTGTTATTGGTGCAGGACTATGTTTCATAGTATCGGCAAGCTTTTGTTTTGCCTGTCTTACTTTATTTTCGATGTGAACTGCCCGGCGAACATCTTTATCAGAAATTCTTATTTCAAACTTCTTTTCAAGATAATCTTTTAATCTTATCACTTCGCTTTTCCAAAGCTTCAACGCGGCATCGGATTGAGTATTAGGCAAATCCATTACGAAAACATCCTTAAACTCCGCCATATACTCGTACATCTTCTTTTTACCGTCACAGGTTGTTTCTCCTATAACAAGATCAGAGAAATAAAAAAACGGACATTTATCTGTTTTTGCAAAGCCATAACTCGATTTTATCAAAGGACAAAGGTTTGGCGGCAGATCTTTCTCCGCTGCAGGTATAGTTTCCCCTGATGTTGAGCAAAGGCTTACAGAAGCCGCTCCTGCTGCTATTGCCAGCTCTGCAGGAAAATATGTGCAGTATGATCCGATAACAGGTATTCCCGCCTCTTTAACATTCTTGACTAAAATAAAAGAATTTCTTCTCTGTTCTGCAAATTCTTCAAATATATTCGGCAATTCTTTAATTATTTTCATTTTTTTGATTATCTTTATAAGAGTTAAGTTTGAACTTGATTCTTACCGGATTATGATCACTGTTTTCAAATCCGGCATTAATAGTATTTACACTCTCAACCTTAACATTTGGTGAACATAAGAAACCGTCTATTACATAGTGCTGTGTACCTTCCTTGTCTTCCGGATCATAAGGCTGATTCAAAAGACGACAGGTAGGATTCGTCAAATCATAAGCCAGCTGCCATCCCTTGGGTATACTGTCTGTGTCAATATATCCTACAGACCAGAGGTCTTCATGCGTGTTGGGATACACATCCAAGGATTCCGGGAAAGTCTGATTCCAGTCTCCTCCAGCAACTACATAGTTGCCTTTCTTGTATTCTTCTTCCACGAATTCTATTAATTTTTTAGTCTGGGCAATCTTGCCTTCACCACCGTCATAAGCTTCCAGGTGGAAATTTATCAGTACAAACTGACTTTTCGATCCCTCGACCGGTGTGTATGTTACCAGCATACATCTTTTCAGATTCGCTATTCTTACAGGCCAACTGAATGGATTCGGAAGTGATATGCGTACGGCTTTATTCAAATCCTTTTCCGTAGTAGTCATGACTCCGGCCTCAACTTTTCCGATTGGCGGAATCGGATACGGAACAAACGGACACGAATAATTAATAGCAAAAGAATGGTTACCTTCCGTTAAATAATTTTCCTGAGGTATCTTATAAGATCTTGAAGAAGATCTGTCTACCTCTTGCAGAAGGTAAAAATCCGCATCCTGTTCTTTAATAGCATTAGTAATGCCGACGAGATACCTTTTAACGGTTTTCTCGTCGGCAGATTTAACATCCTCTCCGCCATCAAGGAAAAAGTCTGATTCAGCACCAAGACCGGCATATCCGATATTCCAAGTTACAACACTTGTACTCTCATCAAGCTTTACATAGTCTTTTTTCCCTTCCGGCTCTGTTACAATAATCTCTACCGATTCAACTTCCTCAGGACTGAATTCAGTCAAAGTAAGAAAGCCTATGAAAACACCGGCTGATGCGATAATCGCAATGATTAGCTTAAACAGTAATTTGAAGAGTTTTTTCATTATTTATTAGCTTGCATGTATTCGTGCATAGCAGCGGCAGCATTCTTACCTGCTCCCATTGCCTTAATAACTGTTGCAGCTCCTGTGCAAGCATCACCACCTGCATAAACGCCAGGTATTGATGTAGCGCCGGTTTCCTCATCAGCTTTGATTCCGCCTCTTTCGGTCATTTCAAGACCTTCGGTTGTTTCGCAAATGAGGTTGTTCAGTCTTGTTCCAAGAGCCATTATTACAGCATCTGTTTCTATACAGAACTCAGAGCCCGGGATCGCTACCGGTCTGCGACGACCTGAAGCATCCGGTTCTCCCAATTCCATCTGTACGCACTCTACTTTAGTGACGTTGTTTTTCTCATCACCTAAAATGCGAACAGGATTATTCAGCAAGTGGAAGATTATTCCTTCTTCTTCAGCATGCTCAATTTCCTCAGCTCTTGCCGGCATCTCTTCTCTTCCTCTTCTGTATACAACATGGGTTTCAGCTCCCATTCTCTTAGCACAGCGTGCAGCGTCCATAGCTACGTTTCCTGCACCGACAATGACAACTTTATCGTGTTTCTTGATAGGTGTATCATAATCATTAAGATATGCTTTCATGAGATTTATTCTTGTCAGATACTCGTTTGCAGAATAGACTCCTACAAGGTTTTCTCCCTCAATATTCATAAACATAGGAAGTCCTGCACCGGTTCCGATAAATACAGTTTTGAATCCCTTATCAAAGAGTTCCTTTATATACATAGTTTTTCCGACTACCACATTTCGAACGAACTTAACACCCTTCTTCTCCAGAGTACCTACTTCATAGGCAACGATATCCTTAGGGAGCCTGAATTCAGGAATTCCGTATACAAGAACTCCGCCTTCTTTATGTAAGCTTTCAAAGACTGTAACATCATATCCCAGATTAATCAAGTCGCCTGCGCAAGTCAGACCTGCCGGTCCTGAACCTATTATAGCAACCTTTATGCCTTTACCCGGACCCTCTGTCACAGGCTCGACTCCATCATTACCGACATTTTCCATGTGATAGTCAGCTACGAATCTTTCAATTCTTCCAACTCCAACCGGATCTCCGGCCTTTCCACGAACGCATTTGCCTTCGCACTGATTTTCCTGAGGACAAACTCTTCCGCAAATAGCAGGAAGCGAGTTGGTAGATGTTAAAATTTCATAGGCCTCATCCATTTTGTCTTCCGCTACCTTAGCAATAAACTCAGGAATTCTGACATTTACAGGACAACCTGAAACACATGGCATCTTCGGGCAACCTATACATCTTTTGGCTTCGTTTATTGCATCTTCTTTAGTATAGCCGAGCGCTACCTCATCAAAATTATTATTTCTGATATTAGGATCCTGAGCCGGCATCGGTGTTTTATGTTTCTGCTTATTCATAATACCTTACCCCTCCTGTCAATCTGCAAACGTGATTTCTGTCTCTTTCCTCTTCTTCCATATAGTATGCGTTACGAGCTATGAGGACATCCCAGTCAACCAGACTTGCATCAAATTCAGGTCCATCAACACAAACATACTTGGTTTCACCATCATAAGTAATACGACAGCCTCCACACATTCCTGTACCATCAATCATTATAGTTGCCAGTGAAGCAATCGTTTTGATTCCGTGTTTCTTAGTAATTTCATTAACAAATTTCATCATTATCGGAGGTCCGACAGTTACGACTCGATCGTACTGCTTACCTTCATCGATAAGAGCTTCCAGTTTCTGGGTTGTGAAAGCTTTCTCTCCGGCAGATCCGTCATCGGTTACCAGATAGAAATTATCTACGCCCGCTTTGAATTCTTCTTCAAGTACAATAAGGTCCTTAGTCTTGAAACCTGAAATCATATCAACTTCAAGACCTGCAGCCTTAAAGCCCATTGCAACAGGATATGCTAAAGCATTTCCCGTACCTCCGCCCACAACACATACTTTTTTGAATCCCTCAACTTCAGTCGGATTACCGAGAGGGCCGACAATATCCACTATGCTCTCTCCGACTTCGAGCTGAGACAACAGCATTGTGCTTCTTCCGATAGCCTGGAAGATTAAAGTTACTGTTCCCTTATCCTTATCGGATGCCGCCATGGTAAGAGGTATACGCTCACCATATTCATCAACACGAAAGATGATAAACTGACCCGGCTTTGCTTTTTCCGCTACATAGGGTGCCTCAAATTCCATCCAAAACATATCGTGGCTGAGTTGTTTCTTGTATACAACTTTATGCATTGTAATGTTTCCTTTCTTAACAATTTTTGAAACGGCTTTTACCCTATTATAATACCACTAAATTATATTTTTAACAAATTGTAAACTTAAACTTCTTGTATTTATTTTGTTCTAAGATACTTAATAGCCGATTTTGCAGCAATCGCTCCGTCAGAGACTGCTTTTGCTACCTGGAGAAATCCTCCTATACAGTCACCTGCAGCATAGATCCCCGGCACATTAGTGGCCATTTCCTCATCAACAACTATCTTATTGGTTTCATCGGTGATAACACCTATTTTTTTCGCCAGATCTCCTGCTCCCGCTGTTCCGACAGCAACAAAAAGACCGTCTATCTCTTTGGTAGAACCATCCTTAAATTCCACTTTATTAAGCTTGATATCGCCTGAAAAGCGTTCTATCGACTCTATATCTTCAAGAGCGATTACCTCAGATGCAAGCGGTTCAAGCTCTGCCCTTTCATTCGCAGCATAATCTCCGTTTCCGAGCACAGCTACAGTTTTTCCTCTATAAAAGTAACCGTCACATACAGCACAATAACTTACACCGTTTCCTTCAAACTCCTTGATTCCTTCTATCTTAGGAGCTTTCCTCTGCGAACCCATTGCAAGAATTACCACATCAGCATAATAGAGATTTTCCGTTGTTTTTACTTCGAGTTTGTCAATCCCGTAATTTAATCCTACAACCTCTTCATACCTCACTTCCGCACCAAGATCTTTTGCCTGCTTTATGCCGGCTTCATAAAGCTCCGGTCCGCTTATTCCATTTGGAAATCCGTAATAATTGTCTATTGATTCCGCTTTGTTCAGAGCACTCTCTCCATGTGCAAGAATCAACGTATCCATATCTGCACGTGTTGTATACAACGCTGCAGAAATACCTGCCGGTCCGCCACCTATAATAACCACTTTATTACTCATATATTTTCAATCCTACCTTTTTATCTTACAATTTAATTTATAACAGTTATCAATTCTTATTCACATTATCTGCCGGTTATATAATTATCAAAGTATCCTTGCACTAATACTATAGGTGTACCCTTATCACCTGATCCAGAAGTCAAGTCACAAAGAGATCCTATAAGATCGGTCAGTCTTCTCGGAGTTGTTCCCTCTGCTGCCATGCTTCCCACAAGGTCATCTTCTTTTTCCTCTATGGCCTTGCTTATCGCTTCTTTCAACTCTTCTCCTGAAAGATTTGAATAGTCATTATCTGCCAAATATTTCAACTTAAGTTCGTTAGGTGTTCCCTCAAGTCCTGTCGTATACGCAGGCGATACAACCGGATCTGCAAGTTCCCATATCTTACCTACAGGATCTTTAAATGCCCCGTCGCCGTATACCATAACTTCAACAGTTTTGCCTGTCTTATCATACATTTGTTTTTGAATAGCATCAACAAGCTCCTGACTGTCTCTCGGAAAGAGTTTGACTGTTTCCTCTGTAGCTTTATTCGATCCGAGAAGTCCGTACTGCTCGTTATATCCGCTTCCGTTGACAGGAGAATTCAAAATCTCATCAAGCCCGTAAACAGTTGCACCTTTACTTCTGAGAATTCTTTTGGTCCTTGCTCTTGAATGAATATCACAGCTGATAATTTTATCTGTATGTTTAAGAATTTCTTCCGCACGATTTGCAAATATTATTTCGAACTCTGCTCCCATCGATGTGATGAGCTCTTTATAATATCTGACATAATCAACGCCGGTGAAACGGTGATAATTTTTACCAAAGAGTTCTCTGTATTTCTCCACAGTGAGCACATCACTATAAGGATTGACTCCGGATTCATCGATCTGATCCATTGTCAGAAGAGAATTACCGACTTCATCAGAAGGGTAGCTGAGCATAAGGATTATTTTCTTTGAACCTTTTGCTATGCCCTTAAGACAGATAGAAAATCTGTTTCTGGAAAGAATCGGCCATACCAGACCTAAAGTACCTCCGCCAAGCTTATTTTCAACATCTATTGCTATATCATCTATGCTTGCGTAATTATCCTGACATCTTGCAACAACGGATTCTGTTATTCCGATTACATCTTTGTCCCTGATCTCAAAACCTTCCGACTCTGCCGCCGCCAAAACACTTTCAACGACCTGTATGCCAAGATCATCTCCCGCTCTGAAAATCGGGCATCTGATGCCCATCGCAACTGTTCCGACTTTTCTTTCTCTGTCCATAAATTGCCCCCAAAATAAACACATTGTGATTTTCAGCCTGTTACCGAATTATTATACAATAACTCTATCGTCCGGTACAGATTTATATTAAATAAGACTAATTTTCAAGAATACTGTCAATAGATGATCTTATTGCATTTTTCCGTTCAAGAGCCTCAGCTTTTGTTTCACCGCAAGCCATAACATAAGTCTTTATTTTAGGCTCGGTTCCGGAAGGTCTGACAGCTACAGCACAGCCTTCAGAAAGTGTATAGAACAGGACATTGCTTTTTGTGAATCCAGGAATATCATCCATATAGTCCGTTATATTTTCCACATCAAGTCCTATTTCCGTAACAGGGTTGTTTCGAATTTCTGTCATTACCCTCGTCATCTTGTCTTGCGCATCATATCCTTCAAAGACTTTGGACTGAGTATCCTCTATGTAATATCCGTATTTTTGATATAATTCCTGAAGCCCGTCACATACTGTCATTCCTTTGAATTTATAGTAGCAGCCTATTTCAGCTACAAGCATAGCTGCTAATACCGCATCTTTATCTCTTGCATATGTACCGGCAAGGAATCCGATACTTTCCTCGAAGGCAAAGATAAAATTATATTCACCGGATTCTTCTACTTCATTCATCTTCTCTCCGATAAATTTAAAACCGGTCAAGACCTGAAACATCTTGACGTCATTTAATTCACATATTCTGTCGGACATTACTGTCGAAACTATAGATCGGCAGGCACAAGGATTTTTCGGCATCGTGCCGTTTTCTTTTCTTACGTTTATTATATAATCCAGCATCAGGCAGGCTATTTGATTTCCGGTAAGAGCTTTATATTGGCCGTAATCATCTCTTACGACAACACCGCACCTGTCGCTATCCGGATCGGTTCCTATTATCAGGTCGGCATCTTCCTTTTTTGCATATTCTATTGCTAATTCAAAACCTTCTACATTCTCAGGGTTTGGAGACTTCAGCGTCGGAAAATCACCGTCGGGAACCATCTGTTCTTTGACAGGAATAATATTGCCATATCCCAGCCGTTTCAGTATATCCGGAACAAGTTTATATCCTGCTCCGTGGAAAGGTGTATATATGATTTTCATATCCTTTCCTGCTGCGTCTATATACTTCTGTCCTATAGACTGTTCCATCACTTTTTCGATATATTTCTCATCCATATCGGCATCGAGAATAATAATTTTGCCTTCTTCCACAGCTTCTTCAAAATTTGTAAGCCTGACATCTTTAAAGATATCTATTTTCTCCATTTCAGCGACAACTCTATCGGCATTTTCCGGACTGAGCTGTGCCCCGTCCGACCAGTATGCTTTATATCCGTTATATTCTTTAGGATTGTGACTGGCTGTTATGTTTATTCCCGCCATTGCTCCAAGCTCTCTTACAGCAAATGAAAGTTCAGGTGTCGGACGAAGGTCTTCAAAAATATATGTCTTTATACCGTTTGCAGCAAGAACGGAAGCTGCTTCTTTAGCAAAAACTTTTGAATTGTTTCTTGAATCATAAGCAATAACAGCTCCCTGACCCTCTTTTGAGTCACCGCCAATCTGTCCGCCTTCCGATTTTATGAGGTTGGCAAATCCTTGAGTTGCATATCTTACTACATACACATTCATGGAATTGGTGCCTGCCTTCATTATTCCTCTAAGTCCTGCCGTTCCGAACGAAAGATTCTTTGAAAATCTGCTCTTTATCTCTTCGTCGTTTTCAGAGATTTTCTTAAGTTCCTCTTTAGAGGCTTCATCTACCACATCGGAGTCAATCCAATATTTATATTCTTTCATATAATTTTTCATCTTTAATTACCTCAACTCTCAAACAGCATGTTCGAACTGTGCATTGTACAAATCCGCATAGAATCCGTTTCGTGCGATAAGTTCTTCATGTGTTCCCTGTTCTACAATATCTCCCTTATCCATTACAAGAATACGATCTGCATTTCTTATTGTCGAAAGCCTGTGTGCAATTATGAAACTTGTTTTTCCTTCAGTCAAAACATCCATTGCATTCTGAATTTCTTCTTCAGTTCTCGTATCGACAAATGATGTTGCCTCATCCAGAATAAGAAGTTTTTTGTCAGCAAGGATTGCTCTGGCTATTGTTAAAAGCTGTCTCTGACCTTCGGATATATTTGTTGCATCCTCGTTGAGAATCATATCATATCCTCCCGGCAGAGTGCGAATAAAATGGTCTGCTTTCGCTGCTATTGCAGCCTTTATTATATCATCATCACTCGCATCTTCCCTGCCATATTTTATATTATCTCTTATCGTCCCGCTGAAAAGCCAGGTATCCTGTAGAACCATAGCAAAATTCTTTCTGTGGTCACTACGCCTGAAATTGCGAATATCCTTTCCGTCCAATTTAACTGATCCGCTGTTTACATCATAAAATCTCATAAGAAGCTTAACAATCGTTGTCTTTCCTGCCCCCGTTGGTCCTACTATTGCAACCTTTTGACCCGGCTTTACTTTTGTACTGAAGCCCTTTATAACAATTTCATCCTGATTGTATCCGAAAACAACATTTTCAAATTCGACTTCGCCCTTGATATCGCTCACATCCAAAGGATTTGCCGCGTTTTCACATTCCTCGTCTTCAGCCAGTAGCTCAAATACTCTCTCTGCAGCTGCCGCCATGGACTGAACCTGATTCATAATCTGTGCAATTTCCTGAACGGGATGGCCCAGATTTTTAACATATTGTACAAAAGCCTGTATATCACCTACACCGATACGTCCCTTGACGGCGAGTAACCCTCCAAGCATAACGACAGCGGCATATCCGAGGTTGCTTATTATTCTCATGGCAGGCCTCATAAGTCCCGATATAAATTGTGCCTTCCATGCAGATTCATAAAGTTTGTCATTCGATTTCTCAAATTCCTCTATAACAGATTCTTCCCGATTGAATGCTTTAACAACTATATGTCCTGTAAAATCCTCCTCTATCCTGCCGTCTATTATTCCAAGATATTCCTGCTGTGCATTGAAATATTTCTGAGATATTTTTATGAACAATGCCATGATTCCGGCTGAAGCAGGTATGACCATCAGTGCAACAATTGTCATACTCACATTAATAGTTAACATGACAACAACAATTCCTACAATGCTTACAACAGCCCATATAAAATTAGAAATACTTTGACTTAAAGCTTGACCGAGAGTATCTATATCGTTTGTAATTCTGGATAAAATCTCACCTGTTTGAGTTTTTTCAAAATAACTGATCGGCATGCGATTTATCTTCTCGGAAACATCCCTTCTCATCTTATATACAATCTTCTGAGTGATATTTGTCATTATAAGTGCCTGAATGAATTGGGCAACAGCTCCTACCGCATACAGGAAGATCGTCATAAGGAGAACTTGCCCTATAGCTTCAAAATTTATACCGCCTGTTCCCTTTATTTTTGCTGCAACGCCCTGAGCGATCAGTGTTGTCGCCTGACCCATTACTTTTGGTCCAAGAGTTTCAAATATGGTCGCAACGGCAGTTATAAATACAACAAAAACCAATGCCGCTTTGTACCCCGACATATATTTTAAGGTATCGTAAACCGCCTTGCGGAAGTTCTGGGGCTTCTCGCCGGGTGCAAGTATTGCTCCGGGACCTCCACCGGGACCTCCATGAACTTGGCCTTTTCGCCTCTTATATTCTTTTCTTTCTCCTTGTTTGTCTGCCAAATTAATTACCCGATTCCGTAATTGCAAGTTGAGACTTAGCAATATCTTTGTAAATATCACACGACTTCATCAACTCATTATGCGTGCCTTTTCCTGCTATTTTCCCATTCTCCAACACTATTATCTGCTCAGCCTGCATGATAGTTCCTATTCTCTGGGCAACGATTATTTTTGCTGAATCCGCCATCTTTTCCGAAAGAGCTTTTCTGAGATTGGCATCAGTACGCATATCCAGTGCCGAGAAAGCATCGTCAAATATTAATATTTTAGGCTTCTTGATTATCGCTCTGGCTATAGAGAGTCTCTGTTTCTGTCCGCCCGAAATATTTGCTCCTCCCTGCGATATATCGCTTTCATATCCTTCGTCTTTATCTCTTATAAATTCCTCTGCCTGAGCGATTTCTGCGGCTTCTTCAATATCAATGACCGAAGCATCCTCCTTACCCCACCTTATGTTACTTTCAATTGTACCGGAGAAGAGAATTCCTCTTTGAGGAACATAGCCTATAGCATTTCTAAGTGATGAGAGACTGATATCTCTGACATCAATATCATCTATAGTTACCGAGCCGGAAGTTACATCGAAAAGCCTCGGTATAAGATTGACCAGTGTCGTCTTACCGCAACCGGTTGATCCTATTATAGCTGTGGTCTCGCCAGGTCTGGCCTCAAAGCTTATATCAGTAAGAACATTCTCTTCAGCATACGGATATTTGAATGAAACATTGTTAAACTTTAAAACTCCCTCCGAATTTGCCGTTAATTCATCCGCATCTTCTTTTTCATTTATGGATGTTTTTGTGTCAATTATTTCCGCAATGCGGTCTGCGGCTATCCCTGCCCTCGGAACAAATATAGCCAGGCCTGCTATCATCAGAAATGAGAACACAATCTCCATAGAATATGCAATAAATGCAGTCATAGTTCCTACCTGCAGTTCACCCATATCGATTCTGCCCGCAGCAACCCATGTTATCCATATCGAGAGTCCATACATTATTATCATAAGAAGTGGTGTCATCGATATCATTGCACGATTGACAAACAGCTGATTCTTATACAAATCCTGATTTGCTTTGTCAAACCGTCTTTCTGCCGTTTCTTCTCTGCCGAATGCTCTTATTACCTGGATCCCGGTTATGATCTCTCTTGATACGGCATTAAGAGCATCTACCAGTTTCTGCATAATCTTAAATTTAGGCATAGCTATTGAAAATAAAACAGCCATCATCAAAAGAATCGCAAGAACACCTATGATTACTATAAAACCCATATTGGCACGAGTCTGATAAACTCTGATTATCGACCATATGCATATGGACGGGGCAAACAAAGCCAGTCTTAGCAGCATCATCGTTGTCATCTGAACCTGCTGAATATCGTTCGTTGCTCTTGTTATAATGGATGAAGTTTGAAACTTTGCCATTTCCGCATTGGAAAAAGACATTACATTGGCAAAAATTTCCGACCTGAGATTCTTCGCTATACTTGCACCTACACGGGAGGAAAGGAATGCGACTCCACCCACTATAAAAAGAACGGCCAAAGTAACCAGCATCATCATTCTGCCCATCCTCCACATATAGCGGTTCTGAATTGCAAGGATATCAAGTCCGGCTTCTTCGTTGCACATCACGGCATAGGCAATACCCATTGAAAGCTTTGTTTTATCGCCAATATCATCGAGTTTGTTTTTATTGAGTTTCTCCCGGTATCTGTCCAGAACAGGCTCTAGATACTCTTTATCCAGTACTGCCAGCTCCTTATCCGTTATATTTTTACGCTTAAATATATCCGGATTTTCTTCTTCAGCCTCATACAGCTCCTGCCATTTTTCGATCTGAACCGTATTCATGTGTCTTTGTAAAGCGACAGATTCCTCTATTGTTACGGCTTCAGGTAAAACATGCTCTACACCTTTATTCTGAATTCCTACATCGATCATCGCCTGTGTATACTGAGGAAGTTTCATCTGAAAAAAGGTCTGTGCCAGCATAAGCAGCAAGACCGCAAAAACCGTTCTTTTATATGGCAATAGATTTTTAAAGAGATTCTTCATAGCCTGATTATTATAACAAAAACATCGCAGTCCGCCTAATATTTTAGTAAATATATACGGTGGAATTGCGATGCAATTAATTTAATTATTAAATTAATTCAAATGTATTTCTTAATATCGTGTTTTTTATGATTTTACTGCATATTGTATTATTATTTGCGGACTTTTATTCGCCAGAATTTATTCCCTTCTTTCTCATAATCGAGAACTTCAATATTGTTCTCCTGACAATACTGAGGAAGATTTACAGTTGCCTCAGGACATGTGAACTCAACTTCTATCTCCTGACCTGCATCCGCCTCTGCAATAGCCTTCTTAAGCTCAATCAACGGAATCGGGCAATCCATCCCCTTTGTATCGATTTGAATTTTGTCCATTGTTTACTCCTTTTGCTTTGTTATATATAAAAATATTGATAATTATTTTATCTTTCAGTTCATTTCTTGTTAATTCCAATCAAGAAGATTTTTGTTGCTGTCCATATTCCCAAAATGATAAACAGGAAAGCATACCATGATTTTAAGGAAAGCTGAGCTGTTCCGACAAAACCGTTGGAAATAAGACATCCAAGACCCCAGACTGAACCAATTGCCATAAGAATACTTCCGATTACAGATTTCAAAAGCACTTTCTTTGGCGGTACTACAATCGAGAACTCTTCCTGAATCAGAGTAGTTATAAACACTCCTATGACTATGCCTAAAACAAGCAAACTTCCCCATCCGAAGACCTTATCGAAAGGATTGCAGCCACCTGTAATGTATATAGGATCTGTTATTGCATATACCCAGGAAAGCAGAGGAACCGCAACCGAAAATCCATAATGTCTTCCGATCCCCTCGCTTACAAAGAAAGTTATTCCAAGTACTGTTCCTATGCTTATTGCAGCGGTTTCCGGAGACATTATCTTCTCACATACTATATGGCGCCACCCGGTATATCTGCCCGGAATCTTAAATTTCGGTTTGTGCTTCTTTTTGTGACGATACATAAGAAAATACGAAATTATAACTATTACTCCCCACAGGGCAATTGAGAGCCATGTACGGCGTATCGGTATATTATCCGCAGCCGTTCCTATCCCCCTCAGACCATCTGTAATTCCTGTTCCGCCTCCCGCAGAAAAGAAATATCCGACTGCAAGAAAAACTGCAACTGACAGCCAGCCTATAATCCTGCCGTCACCACATTTGACTAATGTCGATGTGATACAGCCATTCATCATTACAGCTCCGAAGCCGAAGATAAAGCTGCCAAGTGCAACGGAAAGCAGCGAAAAAGGCGGTAGATTAGCAGGTATCATTATAAGTCCTGCACGACCCAGTAATTGATATATCAAGCCCTCCGTGCTTATGATAGCCATAATAAGAACCATATTATAGCTATTCCTTTCAAGATAAATATCTCTCACTTTTCCCGTAAGGCAAAATCTGCTCTTTTTAAGTATTATTCCGAATATTATTCCGATTATCAGTCCGGATATATTTGCCACGCGTACCTTCTTTCTTTGTTTGCAATACTTGTATTAATTGCCCTCCCTGCCAACGGCAAGGAGGGCAATCATCATTTTTTAAATGTGCTTATTGTTGAATATAAATTCCGATTATCTTAACCTATAAGATCTCAGATTTGACCAAGGTCCATAGATCCTCTTTCCGTCAACATTCTTATAAGCCCTGATCTTGTAGTAGAATCTCCTGTTTCTGGTTGTCCTGATTCTTGAAGTTCTTGAATACTTGTAAGACGGTCTCCTGATTGTTCTGAATCCCTTGGTTTTGTATCTTGATCTTACAATCTGGTATCCGGATTCGCCGGGTATATTGGTCCATCTTACTCTTACATAGTTCCTTGATACTTTAGACACCCTAGGTCTTGGCAGCTTCTTCAGAGTATAGATATATGAAGAATATTTTGAATCACCTGTATATTTAACACCATCTTCTTCAACATAAGGTGTAACCTTGAATCTATACCTTGCTCCGTCAACCAGATTAGCTTTTTTGAAATAGTTTTCAGTTGTGTCTTCAGACAGTACCTTATAATTTTTCCAGGTAGATCTCTTGTACTCCACCTTGTATTTAACCGCTCCTTCTTCCGCGTCCTGACTTGTCCAGCTCGCATGAATATCATCGTGTCCGTACAATTTGACATTCACTTTATCAACGGCTACCCACTCAAAGCCGAGAAGCTTTATTGTATGATATTGAGCATCATCCCATTTGAGATGAGTAATCTCTCCGGTTGTAAGAAGAACTTTTCCGCTTGCATTCTTTCCGGCATTGTTCTGGAACGGCTCATTGCCCATTTCGACTAAGGTGGATGGTAAAGCCACTTCTTCCAGAAGTCCTTCCTTAAATGCTCCCGCACCTATCTTCTCTATACCTTCTTCAAGAACGAGTGTCTGGAGAGTTGTCGCTTTGTAGGTTCCCTCAAAAGCATTATCTCCGATCTCCTTAAGAGTTCCCGGTATTGTAAGATCCTGTATATGGTGTAAGTGGAAAGCTTTTTCACCGACTTTTTCTACAGATGCAGGTATTTCGAGTTTTGTAAGCCTTGCTCCGGCAAATGCAAAACCTTCAATCTCTGTAACCGTGTCAGGTATCTTTATGTTGTCCAGGCGGATATTCATCGAGAATGCCCCCTGCGGTATAACGGTAACATTCTTAGACATCTTCAGCTCGGTAAGTGCATTCATCGAAAATGCTCCTTTGCCCATTGAAGTTACCGTATCCGGAATAACCAGATTAGAGATTTTGTTGCCATGGAATGCGCTTGTTCCTATCTCTGTAAGCTGTAAAGCATTTTCGAGCGGAACTGCTTCGAGACTGTTGTATTCGAATGCATTGTCTCCGATTGTCTGCAGTCCCTCAGGCAATACAACAGTTTCAATACCGTATGTTACTTCTACATCAAATTTGCCAATAACATATTCATCTTCAGGACTCTGAAATGCAGCATCACCTATCGCTGTTATGGTAACTCCTGTCGGCGATGTGTTCGGCAGAACGAGATCATGATTGACTTTCCTCTTCTGATTACCGGATTCCGACCAGCCTGTTATAGTTGTCTCGTCTTCACTATAAGTAAAGTCATATTTATTCCAGCCTGTGCCTGCCATGTTGTCAAATTCAACAACGTGACCGGAACCATTGGTTATTACCTTTGTATAATCGCCGGCAGCCTGTGCCTGATCCTCGTTCAAAGTTCTCAGTATAACCTTACCGTCACCTACACCTGAAGCATTGTCCTTAAAGGCATCTTTATTTAATGTCGTAACTGTCTCAGGCAGGTCAACTACCTTGAGTATACTGCCTGCAAAAGACTTAGAGCCTATAGACTCCAGACCGTCATTAAGTGTGAGTTCTGAAAGTGTTCTTGGAAGACCTTCCTGTAATACTTCAAAAGCACCATTATCGATTTTATTCACTGATGCAGGAATAACTAGAGTCTCCAGTTGATGATTCCAAAAAGCATTTCTACCAATCGTTGTTAGCCTATCATTTAACACCAGTGTTTTAAGCGGCACTCCTGAAAATGCATTTCGTCCTATTGATGTTACATTCTGTGGGATAACTAATTCTTCAAGCTTTTGCATTGAGAAAGCTCCTTGAGGAATCTCTGTTAGACCTTCAGAAAGTGTTAACGATTCTATTCTTATTTTGGCATCTGTATGTGTTGCAAAGGCTCCAGCTCCAAGTGTTTTTACACTATCAGGCAATCTTAAAGATACAATAGGTGCATTTTGGAATGCAGAGATACCTATCTCTTCAAAATTTTCCGGAAAGGTAAGAGATGTAATTCCCGTCTGATTACCTTGATTATCCATTTGTGCTTTGAAAGCAAAGTTCCCTATCTTCTTGAGAGTTTTCGGGAATATTATGGATGTAGGTACATATACCTCTATCACTTCAGTCCCTGTTTCCGGATCCATATATGTGTGGCTGTAGTCAAAGGTTCCGCCATTATAAGTTCCAGATCCTATTTCAGTAACCTCTACTCCATCTGGACTTTGCTCAGGAATCACAAGATTACTGTTATTCTTTATTTTTACCTTTCCTATTTCGGAAAGACCTGTTACTGTTCCTTCATTATAAGTAAAGTCTTCTGCGTTCCAAGGTGCATCCTCAGCAGGAGCAGTCTGTCCTGCAAAGAGTTTCTGTACATTGCTCTTATAATCATCTATTCCGTCCAGGTGGGCTATAGTTTGGCTTGGTTCAGTATCTACTATATACATATATACAACCCCACCCTTTTTTTCTGCTGCAGTCGATCCCGGCGGTACAGGTTCCTTGCCTGTATTGCCGATAAATGCCCATTTATCGACAACTATTGTCTCTGCCGGAAGTTGAACCGCTTTAATCTTATTCATCCCGAACGACATTCTTCCCAGGAATATCGGAAAATCCGTCGTCTCCGGCATGTTGACAGATGCAATCCGGTTCGTTGTACCGCTTGTGTTGCTTGCGAATGCCTGGCTTGACACAACCATGAGAGATGAAGGCAGTTTTACGCTTGTAAGTTTATTATCTTTGAATGCACCTGATGCAATAAACAATACACCTTCAGGAATATCTACAGTCTGAAGTTCATTTCCTGAAAAAGCAAAATTCATAATAAAGAAATCGCCACGCATTGTTGCATCAGGATCCCATTTGGAAACAGCCTCAGTATCTTCCACTCGTTCAGTAACAGGAAGTGTAAGAGATGTGAGTCCCATGCTCTTGAAGGCATTCTTTCCTATTCCTTGTACTTTATTCCCCTGAGGATCAACAGCAGGAATTACCAGATCCGTATTTATAGCCAGCTTGTTCAGTCCTTCCTCTGAAAAGCCTGTTATAACATGTATATCTCCTGTAAGACATGTGGTACGGTCATTACCTTTCGTTACATAATCACTCTGTGTAAGTGTTGTAGTTCCATATGTAAAGTCCTCAGCTACCCATTTATCGCTTCCTATATAAACCAACTCATGAGTATCTGATGGAGGGAAGTTGACCTCATCCGAATACTGTCCGAAATCGCTTACATAAACCTTTGTAACAGTTACAGGGAAATCATCTGTATATTCTTTAAGAAATACATTTGCATAGAGCTTGTTTACCGTGGTAGGTAATTTAACGATATTGATCACCTTGTTTCGAAATGCATATCTTCCTATCGTCTGAAGCCCTTCCGGCAAGGTCAGAGTACACGGATCACGCAGATAATTTTTTGTCGAAAATGCGTAATTACCGATCGATGTGACCGATTCAGGTATAACGATACTTCTGAAATTGTTTCCTGCAAAGGCGTTATTTCCAATAGTCGTAACGGAATCCGGAATTTCAATTTCCGTTAGATTAGGCATATAATTTACAGGATCACTGCAACCGAAAGCTGCAGCAGGAATTTCTGTAAGCGAGCTCGAGAGGTTTATTCTCTCAATTTTAGGATTGGTCGCAAATGCACCATTACCTAGACTATTTACAGAATCCGGTAATATTACTGATGAAAGATTGTTCATCAGGAATGCAGATGTTCCTATCTCTTCAAGTTCTTCAGGAAAAACAACATCCTCAAGTCCACTTTCTCTAAACGCATTATTACCGATTTTCTTAAGGTAAACCGGCAATCTGACACTATCAAATTTTTCTGTTTGAGTAGCAAACAATCCGCCTGCGGTAGGTGGGGCATCTGCCAAAGCAGTTACAGGCTCAAGATCCGGAGTTAAGTCAGGAATAACCAGGTCTTTATTGACAGATCTCTTCGCAATACCGCTTTCCGTCAGACCGGTTACTGTCTGTCCATCATAAGTGAAGTCATTTGCATTCCACCTGTCCGTATCAGGATTTTCCGTCTCCGGTGAATCGTCCATAACGATAAGTTTCTGATGCCATGATTTCTGACTTTCAGTAAGCTTTTCAACATGATGAATACGGTCTTTGAACTTAAGAGCTGCGTTGTCCGTATACATATATACGACACCGCCCAAAGCGACTTCCTTCTCACCGGCAGCAGGATCGCACGGCTCCATTCCCGGATTGAGCACAAATACATGTTTATTGATTACTTCTACATAGTCGGGAATCGTTACGGATGTGATCTGATTGTCTGCAAAAGCCATCCCGTGCATCTCAAACAGGAAGTCGGTAGTTGACGGGAAACTTACTTTTGTTATTTCATTGTTTGCAAAAGCCAAGGTTTCAACCCACCAGATAGTTCTCGGTAAAGTTACCTTTGTAATCTTATTCTTCTGAAACGCATTCGGCATAACCGCAAGAACTCCGCTTGGCAGATACACCGACGTGAGTTCGTTTCTCGCAAATGCACTTTCTGCTATAACATAGTTTCCGCGTTTGCTGACACGATTTGTGATGGTATCGTCATAAGAAACCATCATTCCTGTAGGAAATTTGACCGATGTAAGTCCTTTTTCTTTAAAGGCATTTGCTCCTACTCCTACAAGGGTGTTTCCTTCTGTATCCTTCGCAGGAAGAACCAGATCTTTTCTATTAGCAAGCTTTGCTTCTCCCTGTTCAGAGAAACCGGTTACGACTTTACCAGAAATTATGATCTGTCTTGTGTAGTCGCACCCATAAATGAGTTCTTCATAATCTCCGTAAGTAAAGTCAGCTGCAACCCAGTCCTCAACCACGGGATCTTCCTGTTCTTCACCTTCAGGATTCGCCTCCGGATCTTCATTTCCGGGTTCCCCTGCTCCCCGTGCTCCCGGAGCTTCAGCACCCTTCGCATCAAGCTCTTCAGCCGGCTCTTCGCCCGTTGATTCCTCTTCAACCTGTTCAACAGGAGGAGGTGCAGGAGCCTGTTGTTCTGTGCCCGTCTCTTCTGCTGCAAATGATATAAACGGTGTCACCGTCATCACCATCGCAAGAAGAAAAGCCACTAAACGTTTATGCATTCTCATGCTATATCCTCTCTTTCATGTAATTAATTAATATAATGATATACTCGTACATTATGTATTTTACATTGCAGACATGAGTCAGGCTAATTGCTTAAGCCAATTGTGGAGTTATCCAGTATAGTTTTTTTCAATAATCTATCTTACTCGCTTTTGTTGACCTTCTTTAACCGCTTTGAGAGAATATTAGAAACAAACTTGCATAAAAATAATATTTTAAACAAAACACCTGATTGAAAATATTATTCTATTTGCAAATACATTCTTAAGGATGGTTAAACGATGAAAAAAAATTTTAACAGGAGAATTGCTTTTATAATCGCTGTCTTGCTGATTGTTTTCAGCATCGCATTGATTGCTTGTAATAAAAAAACGGAAGAAAACACTTCTGACAACGAGATAACACAAACAGAAGTATCTGATAAGACTGATTCCGAACCGGATAAAAAGGAGAATCCTTCAAACGTAGAAGTAAAAGATGAAGAAATTATCGCTTCAAATGAATCTACCGCATCAAAAAAACCGGAAAAAAAAGATCCTTCAAAAAAAGGAAAAACCTGGGTTCCTCCCGTATATAAGACTGTTCACCACAAAGAAGAAGGGCATTACGAAACTAAATTATTATATGTGATATGTACACCAGGTAAATGTGGAAAGAGATTCTCTACAGAAGCAGCCTGGTATAAACACTGGCAGGATTACATGGCAAGCAACGGCGGCGTATGTGACCATATGCACGATAATCCCAGGAAGGTTACAGAACAAGTCTATGTCGTTGATAAGCCGGCATACACAGAGAAGGTTCTTGTAAAGAAAGGATACTGGAAATAGCATCAGGATTAAATGTAATGAAAAGAAATCGCTTTTTTATAATAACCGTAATTATATTATTCGCACTATTCAGTGTGTTTTTTTCCGGATGCTCGAACAATAATTCCGGAGACTCTGAAGAAAACAGTTATAGCCACGTAGATTTGGAAGAGGCAAAAAAACTTATTGATACGGATGGAAGCGTTCTTGTCGATGTCCGAAATGAAATTATTTTCTCTTTTGAGCATATTCCGGGGGCCATCTGCATTCCATACGATACAGTGTCAGATGACCCCGATGAGATTGTCCCGGATTTGCCCGATAAAAATCAAATAATAATTTTATACTGTGACTACGGTGCTATAAGCAAAGAAGTTGCCGAAAAGCTGGTTGCCAAAGGCTATACAAATGTTTACGAATTTGACGGTCTTTTAGTGTGGGACGGTGAAATTGTAGGAAAAGCACAGTAATTTTCTATATATCAATATCCAGAGGCTTATCTATATCCTCTCCTACATACTTACCGTCCTTCTTTCGCTGTTTAACACATTCAGTCAAAAGATACTCAATCTGACCGTTGATCGATCTGAAATCATCTTCAGCCCAGGCGGCGATTGCGTTAAATAGTTTTTCTGAAATTCTAAGTGGAACTTGTTTTTTTGCCATTTCTATTGAAACAATGCAGTGCTGTTAATGCTCAATTTTGCATTAATCGCACTGCATTTTCCTCCTAATAAATTAATACAGTGATCCCGAGTTTATTACCGGCTGAGCGTCGTGGTTGCCGCAGAGTACGACCATCAAATTAGATACCATGGCTGCCTTGCGTTCCTCATCAAGCTCGATAATGTCATTTTCACTTAATTTCTCCAGTGCCATCTCAACCATGCCTACAGCACCTTCTACTATCATAGCTCTTGCATCGACAATTGCGCTCGCCTGCTGTCTCTGAAGCATAACAGCTGCAATTTCCTTAGCATATGCAAGATATGTAATCCTTGCTTCAAGAACTTCTATGCCCGCTTCATTTACTTTGTCCTGAATTTCATTCTTGATGCGTTCGGCAACAACTTCACTTGAGCCTCTGAGTGAGCCTTCATCAGCATGTCCGTCCCCTGTTGTGTCCACATTAGGTGCTACATCGTACGGATATATCCTGACAATGTTTCTCAGAGCTGAATCACACTGTAACGACAGATACTCTTTGTAGTTGTCCACATTAAACACAGCTTTTGCCGTATCTGTCACTCTCCACATTACTGCAATACCTATTTCCACCGGGTTGCCCAGACAATCGTTAATTTTCTGTACTGCATTATTAAGTGTCATAATTTTCAAAGAAATCTTCTTACTGGTAAGCTCTAAACTGGTTTCTTCTTTGCTTGAAGTTCCACGAGACAGTGCCGACATAAGACCCTTCCTTGTATCTACGTCACCGGATTGGCTGAGCTTGGTTTGAGCTGCCGGATTTACAGACACACAAAACGGGTTTACAAAATAGAATCCTTCACCTCTGAGCGTTCCGTAATATTTACCGAAAAGAGTCAAAACCAGAGCTTCCTGAGGTTTAAGAACTTTCAGTCCGAGCGTAGGAAGCCATCCTAATGCAAGCCAAACTATAGAAATTGCAGACAATGCAACTGATCCGATAACAGCATTGCTGATTACCAGAACAAAAATTGCCAATATGTATAACCCCACAGTTAACAGCAGAACTGTCATGCCCTTTTTCTTTCCTTCTAAGATTTTTTCATTCATGATTACACCTCCTTCTGATGATAGCTAAATGATATCAGAGTGATATCATTTGTCAAGGAAAATCTTTGTAAAATTCTCGAAAGATTTAATTCTAATTTTTTTGTGCATAAAAAAGCAGACATCGAGAAAACTATGCCTGCTTTTCATAATGTTTATCCGATTATTATTATTTTACCTGTCTATACCTTTATAATTTGAATTTTCTATAAAACCGTATCCTTTACGATATCGCTGAATATCCTGTCCTCCGACTCCTTATTCCATTCCGGGTCATAGAATAGATTCAATCTTAACTCATTGGATATTTCCTTAAGCAAGCTGACTCCGGCAATACTGTTACCTTGCTCGTCAAGTGCAGGGCCGAATACACCTATACCTGCTCTCTTGTCGGACACGGACAAAAGTCCTCCGCCAACACCTGATTTAGTAGGGATGCCAACCTCTATTGCAAATGTTCCCGACCCGTCATACATACCGCATGTGAGCATTAAAGTCTTTGCTATACGAGCCGACTTTGATGACATGAATCTTTTACCTGTGTCTGCATCAACACCGTCATTTGCCAGTTTTTGCCCAAGATTTGCCAGGGACGCAGCTGTACAATTGAGAGAGCAAAGTCTTGAATAAAACTTCAAAACATCTTCGACATCCGTTGTTATAATTCCCTTGCTCTCCAGAAGATATGCTATCGAACGGTTCCTTGAACATGTTTTCATTTCGGATTCGAATACGGCCTCATTGAGAGTAATTTCATCGTCAGAACAAATTGCACGTGTGAATCTAAGCATGTCGTGATAAGAAACCTCCGGGAGGAGAAGTCCGCAAACGGCTAATGCGCCTGAATTGATAAGCGGATTATACGGCCTTGAGTCGTTGAGGTCGAGTTCGACGAGAGAGTTGAAAGCTTCTCCCGAAGGCTCGGATCCGACTATTTCGAAGACCTTTTCGGTTCCGCATACTTCCATTGCGGCAATCAGCATTATTACTTTTGAAACCGATTGTATCGTAAACCTTACATCATAATCCCCCAGGCATATGTTTTCTCCCGCTAAAGGAAAGAGACATATGCCAAGCTGATCCGGATTCATTTTTCCGAGTTCAGGGATGTATGTTGCCACATGTCCATTAGGAATTTCTTTGCGGGCCTTTTCTATCGCTCTCATAATTATATCTTTTGTTTTCTCAGCTTCCTGAAGTCGGTAATGTCTTTCTATCGTGTAGCTTCCATTACCACCTGAAACATTATCCATTTGATTCTCAAATGGATACGGATTGCTGATTATATTTTGATTGTTGTTCTCAGTCATAATATCTTTTCCTTTGTGCTATAATCATTGAGGTTAACAAATTCTTCTTTAATTATTTTGATTATTATAACCTAAAAAGTCTTTTTAGAAAAGGGTTCTGTATAAATGTATACAAATGTAGTTTTTATTGCAATGAGCGGAGGTGTGGACTCAAGCGTTGCAGCCTATCTGCTCAAAGAGGAAGGATATCAAGTGCATGGTGTGACCATGCGTCTTTATGATTCATATGAAAAGTCTTATTCTTGTGGACAAAGCATTCCCCTTGCAAATGCTGTCGCAGAAAAACTTAATATCCCCTTTCATGCTATTGATATGAGAGATGAATTTAAAGCTAATGTAGTAGAAAAATTCATAAATCAATATGAGAAAGGCCTTACTCCTAATCCCTGTATCATATGTAATAAAACAATAAAATTCGGAGAACTTTTCGAGTTTATAACCCATAAACTCCGAAACTCCGAGATTTCAGATTATGATATTTTAAACCCTGAGGATTTTAACACAGATAATCATCCGATGATTGCCACCGGACACTATGCGATCATCGAGCAGAATAAAAACGGACGCTATATGCTTCGAAAGTCGAATGACTTATCTAAAGATCAGTCATATTTTCTATATACTCTTACTCAGGAGATATTGTCTCGCACCGTTTTTCCTCTCGGTCGTCTTTCATCCAAGGATGAAGTTCGCAGGATAGCCGATGAGCAGGGGTTTGTAAATGCAAAAGTCAAAGACAGTCAGGATGTCTGTTTTATTCCCGATGGAAAATATTCGGAATTCATAAATTCATATACGGGAAAAGAATATACACCCGGAAATTTTGTTGATATAAATGGTCGTATTCTCGGTACTCACAAGGGAATTATTAACTACACAATCGGTCAGCGTAAAGGACTTGGCATTTCTCTTGGAAAACCTATGTACGTATATAGGCTTGATATAAAGAATAATTCAGTTATCCTTGCAGAGGATAGTGATCTTTATGAAACAAAGTTAATTGCAGACAATATGAATTGGGTGTCGATTGAGGAGCCAAAGGTCGGTGACAGGCGGCACGCCCTCGGCCGTATCAGATACAGACATGCCGAGGCGCCTTGCACCGTCACAATGCTCGAAGGGGGCAAGGCGGAGGTCGTCTTCGACGAGCCTCAGCGTGCCATTACACCCGGACAATCCATCGTATTCTATGACATTGCAACCGACAGCTATGTGCTTGGCGGTGGAATAATCCAATAGTCAGCTAACTATAATAATATGTTTTGAGGTTCAGAAATTATGAAAAAAATTTTGCATATCGGAACAGGCGGTACAATCGCTGCAATACTATCTGATGAAGGCTATGTTCCCGGAATCACATCCAAAGAACTCCTTTCCCATGTTCCTGAAATCAAATCAATGTCCGAAACAGACAGTATCCAGGTATGTAATCTTGACAGTACCAATATAACTCCGGAACATTGGATTCAGGTTGCCGATGCTATCAGGGATAATTATGATATGTATGACGGCTTTGTTATAACTCATGGAACAGATACGATGGCATACACATCGGCAGGCTTAAGCTATCTGATTCAAAACTCTCCAAAGCCTATCGTCCTGACGGGAGCACAGCAGCCTTACGGCTCCGCGCAGACAGATGTGACCCGTAATATAACAGATGCCTTCACGTACGTATGCAACGATGACAGTGCCGGAGTAAGAATAGTTTTCTCAGGTCGGGTAATCGCCGGAACTAGGGCAAGAAAAAATTATACGAGAAGTTTTGCCGCCTTCGGATCTGTTAATTTTCCGGCAGTTGCAGAAGTGCAAGGCAGTAAAATTATTCGTTTTATACATGATAACAATTCGGGCAATCCTGTTTTCGCCGATGGACTTAATACAAACGTCGGTCTGGTTAAGCTTGCTCCGGGACTGGGAGGCGAAATTCTTGAATATATAACCGAGCACTATGACGGGCTTGTGGTTGAAAGTTTCGGTACAGGAGGTTTACCTGAATACTCTGATTACTTTAATCTGATAAAAAAAGCTGCTGATAACGGCAAACATATTGTAATGACGACACAGGTTCCTAACGAAGGCAGCGATTTAACTGTCTATAAACCGGGAAGTATTGTCAAAAACTCCCTACAAGTTCTTGAAGCTCACGATATGACAAGCGAAACCGCATTCGCCAAGCTTATGTGGATTTTAAATATTACCTCGGACTTCAACAAAGCAAAGGATTTGTTTTACACAAATATAGACCACGATATTCTATATGTGTAAAAAAACTGTCTTTGTTTCAAAAAAGAAAAGATTGCCCGGACAGAACATAAAAGAGCATCGCAGCTCCGGTTATTTACGGATACTGCGATGCTCTTAATTCCTTAAACACTATCGTTGATAATTTTATCAACTTACCTATTTTTAATAGTTCTCACAGTTGATTTCGAAATATGACTGTGAATGTGCACATGCCGGACAAATCTGAAGAGCTTCTTCACCTGTTACAAGGTGTCCGCAATTGCGGCACTCCCATACCTTAACTTCGCTCTTCTTGAATACTTCCTTAGCCTCAACATTGCGAAGGAGTGCTCTGTAACGCTCTTCATGATGCTTTTCGATTGCAGCTACAAGACGGAATTTTGCAGCGAGTTCAGGGAATCCTTCCTCTTCAGCTGTTTCTGCAAAATTCTTGTACATTTCAGTCCACTCATAGTTTTCACCGAGTGCTGCATCAAGAAGATTTGCTGCTGTATCGCCAATTCCCTCAAGTTCTTTGTACCAAACCTTAGCGTGCTCTTTCTCGTTTTCTGCAGTCTTGAGGAAGAGTGCTGAAATCTGCTCATAACCTTCCTTCTTTGCTGTTGAAGCATAGTATGTATACTTGTTTCTTGCCTGTGATTCACCTGCAAATGCTTCCCATAAATTCTTCTCTGTCTGTGTTCCAGCGTATTTGTTTGCCATAATTTTACCATTCCCTTTCTGTTTTTTAGTTCTATATTCGAAACACTATTAATAGTGTATTCCAACAAAAATATAACTTTCATCAACCTCTAAGAATAGAGTCTGATTTTATTCTATACAAAGTTCGTCGGCAAGTTTTTTAATCTGCTCTCTGCTATCATCATTAAGAGCGGAAAGAATTGTCACTGTAGTTTCTGTGAACTTAAGATTCGTGCATTCTTCAAACATCGCTCTCATTGTCTTGGCTGCCGTCGGTGCCCACGAACCGTTTTCAATAAGAGCTATGGTCCTGTTCTGATAATTTCTTTCCTTCAGAGAATTTATAAACTCTCTCATAAACGGAAAGATGTCATTATTGAATGTGGTTGTTGCCAAAACGAGCTTTCCATATCTGAAAGCATCCTCGACCGCTTCTGCCATATCGTCACGTGCCAGATCCATAACGGAAACTTTACAACCTTTTTCCTTTAGAATATCAGCTAAAAGTTCTACCGCTTTCTTTGTATTTCCATATACCGAAGTGTATGCGATAGTCACTCCTTCTGTCTCAATACCATATGATGACCAGATATTATAAAGGTTTATATAATATCCGAGATTTTCCGTCAGAATCGGACCGTGTAAAGGATATATTGCCTCAATCTCGAAGTCTGCAAGTTTTTTAAGCAGATTCTGAACCTGCCTGCCGTACTTACCTACTATGCCGAAGTAATAACGCCTCGCTTCACAATCCCAGTCATCGTCTTCAACATCGAGAGCACCGAATTTTCCGAATGCGTCTGCAGAAAACAGGATTTTGTCCTTGCAATCATATGTCATAATGACTTCCGGCCAATGAACCATAGGAGCGGTTACAAATTTAAGGGTATGCTCACCCAGTGTTAATTCCGAACCTTCACCGACCACTACCCTTCTGTCGGCAAAGTCATCACCGAAGAAATTTTTCATCATTGTAAATGCCTTAGCGGACGATACAATTACAGAATCTTCAAACTCTTCCATAAACTTAGCAAGACTTCCGGAATGATCCGGTTCCATATGTTGAATGATAAGGTAATCAGGACATGTATCTTCAAGCGTTTCTCTTATATTATCAATCCATTCTTGTGAAAAGTTTGCATCTACTGAATCAACAACTGCAATTTTTTCATCAACGATAATGTATGAATTGTACGACATTCCATCAGGAACTATGTAATGTCCTTCAAACAAATCTATCTCATGATCATTTACACCAACATAGTGAATATCTTCAGCTAATTTCATTTTTAGCTTACCTCCTTACAGAACTGTCTTATCGACATAAACAATACATCTTCATATTAACGCTTAAAATATTCCCCCTCTTAAGCCATCACATATCACTTTACTTTGTATCCGTCAAATAATCAAGATATGATTCCAAATTTTTCCTGCTCATAATTCCCATATATGAATCCACGACATTTCCATCCTTATCTATGAAGTATGTTGCCGGAATCGAGCTTACTGCATATGCTTTTGCGGCTTCCAGTTCCGTATCGTAATAAACAGGAAAAGAATATCCGCCTTGACTTATAAATTTCTCTACTTTTTCTACAGTTTCTCTTCCGCCGTCAGTGAGGTTTACCATCATAAACTCAACTTCATCCCCTCGTTCCTTGTACACCTTATCAAAATCCGGAAGTTCACTTTGGCATGGACCACACCAGCTTGCCCAGAAATTTATTACAACTGGTTTTCCTGCGAAGTCTGACAGTTTAACAGTTCTGCCGCTAATATCCAGGCATGTAAAGTCAGGAGCCTCTACCTTTTGATTGTCATCGCTGTTTTCACTTTCAATACTTTCATTTCCTCTGTTATTATTCCCGCCCGATAATTTATTATAACCTATAACGGCGACTCCAATAATAAGCACCATCGTAACTATTAATGCTATAAGTTTTTTCTTGTTGTTCATATTAACTTAACCTCACGCAAATACTGCCATCATTTTATTAAGAAGTCCTGCCATCATCAAAACTCCCACGATAATCAGAAATATTCCTGACGCCTTATTGATAAGATCGTAATGTCTCTTGATAAAATCAAAAGCATCTTTCATTTTATCGATAATGAGTGCAGATATAATAAACGGTATGCCTAATCCAAGAGAATATACGAGCAAAAGCGTAAAACCTTTAAATGCCCCTCCCGTTGTTGCTGCAAGCATCAATGCAGAGCCGAGAAAAGCTCCGACGCAAGGAGTAAGGCTGACCGAATATATCATTCCGAATACGAATGCCGACACGACATTATCCGCTTTGTATCTGCCACTTATTCCCCTAAGGAAATTCAGCGGTATTATACCCAGATATGCTAATCCAAGAATTACAACTATTGCTCCGGACACAATATTAACTATTGTGCTGTGGTTCTTAAGAAAGAGACCTACTGTCCCTGCAAAGACCCCGAGGGCTGTAAATACTACCGTAAAACCCAGCACAAAGGCGGACGAATTAAACAGGGTTGCTCTCTTGTTTTCTCCCGGTTTATCTCCACCTGCGAAAAACGAAATAAATATCGGCAAAAGCGGCAACATGCACGGCGATATAAATGATATTATTCCCTCTATAAAGGTTAGTACATATTCCATTTTGCTTAACCTTCCCTATGATAAGACAAAATGCGGTTTAACATCTCCGCATTTTGTTTTTATTCTCATATTTGTCGACCGTATGATCAACCATTAGCTTTAGTTCGCCAAAACTTCTTTTATGCTTTCCAAAGTGAATGGAGATTGCAATATTCGTATGCTGCTACTACTTCATCTCCGTCGCAAATACTGAAACAAGCTTCAGGCTTCTCGCCGGGTTTGAGTTCTTTTCTCTGTACTCCCTGCTTTGTCTCAAGAGCTATCCATTCGATATAATGTTCTTCGATCATCGGATGCTCAACCTCTGCAACCTTAACATGAACCTTATTACCGTCTACTGTATAAACAGGTACATGCTTTTCCTGTGCTGCATCTGTTGTTCCGGCTACCAGTTCCTGCATCGGTTCTCCGCAGCAAATCATAGGAACTCCTGTTTCCTTTACCATAGCGACAATCTGTCCGCAAATTGCACATCTTTTAAATTTCATAATACTTTCCTCCGCTTTCTTTTTCTGTTTTAGCTTTTGTTTTTCAATATTCTTATATGGCTTCCATATTAACGTCCGCCAAATTTACATTGAGTTCAATCTATATTCAAACTGTACACTATGAAATGCCTTCTTATGTGTTAATAAGTTGAAGATTCCCCCATAAATTGTACATTAATGTGAACATTTCACAACGCATAAGTTTAAGACAAATATCCCATACAAACACCACTTATGATAGAATTATTTTAAGAACGCATTCACATAAGTTGTTACTTGTTATAATACCATACCGGAGGCAGATATGAAGAAATTAAATAAACTTAAAGTCAGGGAAGAACTCAAAACTTTAGACAAAGTCTCTTATGCCTCTGAGCATATCGACCTTCCCGAAGGCGGCGTTGATTGCTACGAAGGTTGTAATCCTTACGGGTTTCCACCGGAACTAGTGGAAGCGGTCCGGGAGTTCGACCTTAACAGACTCGGACCGTATCCTCACAGCACAGCGATTTTTGACGGTCTCAAAGAATACTTCAAAGGGCAAGTGTTCCTTGAACCGGAAAACCTGATGATTACAGACGGCAGCATCTCCGCCCTATACACTATAAACAATCTTTTCGATAAAGGTGCCAGGGTACTGGGAATAATGCCTCAATTTTCCGATCAGGAAGCCAATCTTAAATTGAACGGCATGATATACGAAGCTGTACCAATGAAGCGGGAAGATAACTACAAAATAAATACACAGGAAATTCTGAATCGGATCGATACTGACGGTGACGAGCTGAGCATGATTTATATTGATAATCCGAACAATCCGACCGGGCAGGTCATAAACTGTGATGTCATAGAGCAGATTATAAAAAAAGCGGAACCGTTCGGAATCGCTGTTGTCCTGGATGAAGCCTATGGCGATCTTATGGCGAACGAAAATTCCGCAATAAAATATCTGGAAAAATATGAGAATCTTATAATGGTACGTACCATGTCAAAAGGTTTCGGACTTGCAGGATTGAGAATCGGCTATATTATCGCTGCCAAGCCTGTAATAGCCTGCTTACGAAAATTAAGAAATCCATATATGGTGAACGAGTTTGCAAGAGAACTTGCAGGTGCAGCCTTGCTCCACTCCCACCATATATGGAGTAATATTGCCGACTTTGCCATACAAAAACGGGAAATTCGCTCAGTAATAGGGCATAATCTCAAGATGGCTGAAACCTGCGACACGGTTTCTCTGTGCGTACTGTATCACAAAGACAGATCCGTCGATCTGAAGCAAATGTTCTATGACAGAGGTGTACTCTGCGTGTCCGGTGAAGACTTCAACGGACTTGACAGTTCTTTTGTTCGCATAAGGCTGCCTAAAATTGATGAATTCCCGAAATTGTTTGAAGCTGTAAAAGATATAGACCGACCGGAATAAGTTACTTGCCCTTCATCTCCAATACTTTTTGAACATACGGACAAACAGGAACAATAGTCACCCCTTCTTCCTCCGCTCTTTCGACTGCCTCATCTACAAGCTTCCTTGCTATTTTCATGCCTCTGAACTTCTTATAAACAAATGTGTGATCGACAATCCAGGAAAAATCTTCGACTTCATAGGTTAATCTGCCGACTTCCAATTTTCCGATATATGCAGCGACACGATTCTGCTCCGGCTCATGGACGATTTTTATTTCATTATCATTATTAATAACTTCTGACATATTATCCTCTTTCATTAAAATCCCAAGTTATCATTTACCAGAATCACGTTTATTCTGTCTTTTTCTCTTGAAAATCTTGTAACCAGGAACTGGCAGCAAATTGTATTGATATGCTTACAGTCTAAACATGAACCTGTCAGATGGCATGGTGTCCCCAAGTCAAAGCGCTGTGCATTTGAAGTTGCGGCAACATTCCTTGCTCTTTTTACTGCTCCGTCGACATCATCACATACCTTATTCATTCCAACGATAAACACGACTTTTTCCGGACCGAAAGCTATTGCCGCTACACGGTTGGCAAATCCGTCAATATTGACAAGAATACCGTCTTCGGTCATCGCATTCGTGCTTGTCAGGTAAACATCTGCAGTAAAGGCATCGCGCATCGCTTTCTTTCTGTCTTCAGCTGCATCCCTGTCGATAAAATTATAATTGCCTTCTTTTACAGCATCGACAAGTCCAATCTCGTTAGCACTGACAGAGCCACCCATCGTTACAGAACTGCCTTCCGGAATCAGCTCCAGGGCTATCTTCAGAGCCTCCTCTCTGTCAGCTGCATAATAACCGTTCATATTCCTTGACTCCAAGCCCTTTATTACCTTCTTTGCAAGCATTTCGTTGCGTCTGTATATATTTTCGTTCATAATTTCCCCCCTTTTGCCCTTTGAATTAATTTGTTTTTCGCAGTATTATTCGTTTTCTCTGCTATTAATATGGTTTTATAACATTATAGCACGTAAATCAATGCCTTTCCTGCCTTGCTTTTAGAGTCTCCTTCTGTTAGTATATTTAAGTGCAAAAGCACAACATAATACATGAAGGAACGTGCCGATTATACAACTTAATATTCATTATGGAGGATTGACCGAGTGGCTAAGGAGCCTGATTGGAAATCAGGTAAGGCGTAACAGCCCCGTGGGTTCGAGTCCCATGTCCTCCGCCAGCCAGAATCGTAGCTAATGATACAATTTACTGTATTGATAGCTACGTTTTTTTCTTAAGGAGCTTGAATTAGTTACATGGTAATATATAATGCATGTAAGACTTTTAAAGTATCATTAATTTATGATAAAAAGCATCGAAACGGAAACAAACAGCAAGAAACCTGCGGTAAACAATGCAGTTTCTATTTGGGGAGATGAGATTATGAAATATAGTTTATATGCATCAAGTTTGTATTATCTCTGCGGGTTTTTTTATATGGCTTTCGGTACATATGCATTAGATATTAATGCAAAAAGCCATGTCAACAGGCTCTTTATAATGGTGACGAGTTCAACAGCGACCTGGGCATTCGCATATTCCGTTTCAGTTTCAGCACCTACGGCGGAAGTAAGTGCTTTTTGGGGATGTATCTCTGTTTTCGGCTGGGGAATTTTTTACAGCATTATGCTACACTTTGCATTTATTCTTACTAAAACTGAACCCCCATTCAATAAGAAGATTTTGCTCACTATTATTTATTTACCCGCTGTTATCAATATATTTCTTTTTGCACCCTTCGGATATTATGCGGAGAAGCAATACCGGATGGTGAAAACCGATTTCGGATGGCTAAATGTACTTCCCCTCAATATGGGTAAAATCTGGTTTATCACATATTACTCTGTATTTACGATTGCGATTCTTATATTACTAATTCGCTGGTGGAAAAAAATGGAACCACAGGATCCTCAGAAGCGACAGGCAACATATTTCCTGATTTCCATACTCTTCCCCCTCGTTCTGGGAGTAACAACAGAAACTATACCTGATATTCTCGGAAAAAACCCCTTTCCCGAATTAACTATTGTATTTCTGATAGTTCCCGTGACACTACTCTCTTCAACATTGAGAAAATCCGGTTTACTTCTCGAGAGACCTGCGGCAATATCCTTACCCTTGGAAAGTGATCATCCCGAAGACGCAGATCGATTGCGCATGTTTAGAACAGTTGCATCTATATTTACGGCAGGCAGTGCAGTATCGTTTTTCATAGGATACTTTGCTTTAAACAGAACGACAAGAGAAGAGATTTTGCTCTCCATCACTCTATTATCACTTGCAATATTTATAAGATCAATACCGCGTATAACTAAAAATCATACCCATCAGAACACCCTGTTTCTGATAGCAGGAACATTTAGTTTATTCTATATTATTTCAAGAAATACCGATACAGGAGCAGTGACTATATGGGCAATATATATATTGTTCTTTATGTTTACCGTCATTCTTGACAGCAAAATTCACCTCATTATATATGCCGGATTTGTGGTGTTAATTCAGATTTTTTTCTCAGTATTTTATCCGGCAGTTACTGTCACCATCGATATAAATGCGTACATAACAAGAATAGCTCTTGTTATACTTACTTTTTTTGCTGTGCGACAATTGGCAAACGAATATGCCTTAAAGCTGAGCGCACATAAAAAGTTTATAAAAGAACAACAAGTACTTGAATCCATTTCGACCAATTTTATTACAATCAATAAAGAAAACGCTCAGGAGAAAGTCTATGAAATGCTGAAAATGTCTGCCGAGGTTCTTGAATTTGATTATGCATATTTAATCGGATTCAGCGAAGACTATGAGGATGCAAATGTTTTCACCGCATATACGAAAAATTTTGAGAACCATTCTCTTCCCTATCATTCCGGAATGAAAATGAAAATAGCCGACTTGCCTATGGCTAAAGCTCTGATTACACGAGGTACACCTATAATATGTGAAGACATCATACATTCCACCCTTAATACCTGTGAAGGCACAAGAAATTTCTTAATCTCAAGAGGGATTAATTCCTTTTTTGCATATCCGTTGCAACTTGAAGAACGACCAATAGAAGGAATGCTTGTCTTTGAATACTTCGACCGGAGTGATAAGAACCTCAACGAAAATCGATTATACTTTTTAAACATGCTTTTAAACATGCTCGGAGATTCAAGAAAGAAGACTTTGTACGAAGGAATGCTATATGATATCGCATATTTTGATGAAACCACAAAATTAGCAAACAGAAGCATGCTTATGAAAATTCTTGAGAAAAATATACGAAACTTAAAAGGATCAGGGAAAATAGCAATTTTAAATATCGAACTTACGAACATAAGGATGATCAAGGATACCTTTGGCCATAGTATGGTTGAGCAGGTAATGTTGAAATCTGCGACAATACTTAAAAATCTGCTGGAAGCTTCTTGTACTGTTGCAAGGACAAATGATGGAGAGTTTGTTGTTGTTTTATCCAATATAGAAAGCACCGATCAGATAGAATGTTGCGTAAATAGACTGCTTGATGCTTTTTCCCATCCAATATCGACCAGTCTGGAGATAGAAGCATTGTTTGTTGTTCCACGCATAGGCATAGCCGTTTATCCTGATAACGGAGAAGATGTAAGGACTGTTATGAAAAATGCCGATTTAGCAGGATATGAAGCGGTAAGAGAGAATAAGGATTTTGTTTTCTATACCGAACGACTGGAAGAATATATTACGGAAAATACCCTGCTCACAAACAAGCTTTTTAAATCGTTGCAAAATGAAGAATTTTCTTTGGAGTTTCAACCTCAGATCAGCTGTGACACGGGAAAAACCGTCGGGCTTGAAGCTCTGCTCAGATGGACGACCGACGATAACAGAAGAATACCGCCGGATAGATTTATTCCTATGCTTGAACAGACCGGATTAATTTACGATGTGGGGCTCTGGGTTCTGGAGCAGACACTTCTGGAACATAATAGACTTATTGCAAAGGGATTCCCTCCCCTTCGCTTCTCTATAAATCTATCGGGTGTACAGTTTGAAGAGGAAGATTTTATTCTCGATTTTACGAAAATTATTGAGAAAAGTCAGGTTAATCCGAAATATATCGAAATGGAGATTACGGAAAGTTCAATCTCTAAAGCCCCTGAATATGTAATTAAAAAATTAGATGAATTGAAAGAAATGGGAATCCATATTGCCATAGATGATTTCGGCAAAGGTTACTCGTCGTTTAATCGATTAAAACTGATACCTTTTGACAGAATGAAAATTGACAAAGGAATCATAGACTATATTGTTTTGGAAAACAAAGGGGCTCTTTTAACGGAAAATATTATTTCACTGGCTCGAATTTTCGGGGCTAACGTTACAGCCGAAGGTGTGGAAACTGAGGAGCAGGCAGACTTCCTGAAAAGCATAACCTGCGATGAAATACAAGGCTATTATTATTCGAAACCTCTGCCTCCGGAAGCTCTTGAGGAATTTCTTAAAAAAGAATGATAGAGGCATCTTGTTTTTTGCCCTTTAAGATTGTTTCTGTGCATATTTTGAATTATCCTCTCTGTTATGCTCTTTACAGCTTTCTCCGCTATCTTTATGGCAATTGATTTCTTTGTTGCAGGATCAGCGGAGTATTTATCGGTAACTTCAAAATAATACTCATCGTTATAAAGTACATACAGGGTCTTAAAGGTGGTGTCATAGAAAGCTTCCTGTCCCAGACCTTCCACTACCTCCAGATCGCCGCTCTCTTCCGATCTTTGCTTTCTGTCTTCATACTGTTTTTTTATACTGTCACCAATCGTCGGATGCTCTACATTCATTTCACAGTACATTTATTGTGGTTGAAGGCTTGCAAAGAGGCTGATAAAATAAGTTTGACAAAACTACAAATCGACCGTTATCAAGGGGGGGATATTTATGGAGTTAGTAAAAGTCGGAGATAAAACTTATTATATTAAAAACCCTACCAACATCGGCATATATAAAATCAGTGATAACGATGTTTACCTTATAGACACAGGTAACGACAAAGATGCGGGAAGGAAGATCTTAAAGATAATTAATGAGCATGGCTGGAATGTTAAGGGCATTATAACAACACATTCCAATGCAGATCACATCGGAGGAAATAAAATTATACAGGACAGAACGAACTGCCCTGTTTATGCTTCGGGTATCGAAAAAACTTTCACCGAATTTCCTATATTGGAGTCTTCATTTCTCTACGGCGGATATCCGTTTAAAGACTTAAGAAACAAATTTTTACTGGCCAAAGAATCGACAGCTACTGCAATAGATAGCAATTTACCTGAAGGACTTGAATGTTTTCCGTTAAAAGGACATTATTTTGATATGGTCGGGATCAAAACGGACGATGATGTATATTTCCTTGCCGATTCATTGTTCAGCGAAGAAACAATCAGAAAGTATCATTTGTTTTTCATTTATGATGTTAAAGAATATCTTAACACCTTAGAATATCTTTCCGCATTGGAAGGTAAATGGTTTATTCCCTCTCACTGTGAAGCAACCAGAAGCATTTCAAGCCTCATAAACCTTAACAGAAGTAAAGTTCAGGAGATATCCGAAAGAATTTATTCTCTGTGCAGCCGTGCATCAACTTTTGAAGATATCCTGAAAGCTATTTTTGATGAGTACGATTTGACGATGAATCCCAATCAATATGTTTTAATCGGCAGTACCGTTCGTTCCTATTTGTCTTATCTATATGATGACGAAAAACTCTGCTTTGAATTTATAGATAATAAAATGTACTGGAAACAAAATAGTATAACCTTATAAGAACCTTATCTGAAAGGAGACTGATGTATCACCTTACAAATACATCATACAAAATCAAATGATTCATATTTTCGGTCACAGAAATCCGGACACCGACTCTATCTGTTCGGCAATAGCTTTGGCAGAACTCAAAAACCTGTTAGATCAAAATTCTAAAGCCTATAGACTCGGTCCTCTCAACAAGGAAACTGCTTTTGTTCTGGACTACTTCGGAGTGGAAGAGCCTCCGTTTCTTGAAGATGCCAAGACACAGATTAAAGATATACCTTATGCCAAATCGGAAGGTCTAACGGCAGATGAGTCAATAGCAGAAGTATTCAACAAGATGCATCGGGATTCTCAGCGTTCACTTGCGGTCGTAGATAAACAGGGCTATCTAAAAGGTCTTGTTACCATGCACGACATAGCCATGAACATGATCCACGGAGATATATATCATCTCGATACATCTCTGAGGCATTTGAAAAACATCTTAAAAGGTGAAGAGCTCACCCCTTGTGCCGGGCGTTACACTGGACAGATTTCAGTAGCTGCATACTATAATACGAACGAAAAACTTCTCAATATTCTGACACCTGACAGAATACTCATAGTAGGCGACAGATACGAAGTCATCGAAACTGCAATTGAAAACAATGTTCCATTAATTTTAGTCTCCGGCGGTCACACCCTTCCGGAATACATCTGCGAAAAAGCTGAAGATAAAGGTACGGGTATACTTTCCTGTGCATTAGACACATATACGATTTCAAAACTTCTTACACAATGCAATGAAATCGGCTCCATAGCTATTACCGAAAATCTGAAGATGTTCAGAGAAGACGATCTTTTAGAAGTGGCAGTGGAAGTAATGGAAAATACAAATTTTTCAACGTACCCTGTGGTAGATAAAGACGGAAAGTATCTGGGCTTCATAGCAAGAAGACATGTCCTTCAATCTTCAGGCAAAAAAGTTATCCTTGTGGACCACAACGAATCATCTCAGTCTGCACCCGGAATCAAGCAGGCAAATATTTTAGAGGTGGTAGATCATCATCGTATCGGAGATCTTCTGACGAACGAGCCTATATATTTTAGAAACGAACCTGTAGGCAGCACCTGTACCATAGTGGAAAGGCTTTACAGAGAGGTCGGAATAGAACCTTCAAATAAAATAAAAGGTCTGCTGCTGAGCGGCATATTATCGGATACGCTCAACCTTCTCTCTCCTACAACAACTCTGCGAGATCGTGAAGCTGTAGAGAGACTGGAAGATGTTGTAGAAAACCGCGAGGAATATGTCAGAAAAATGTTTACCGCAGGCAGCCACATTGAAGCAAGTGAGCCGATGGAAAAGCTCTTGAAACAGGACTTTAAGCGATTTGATGTGAGCGGTAAAAGTTTAGGAATCTCGCAACTCTATACTATGGATCGGGACAGCATACTTGCACGGGAAAAGGAAATCCTGGATACGTTAAAGGAAAACACTCTCAGAAACGAAGAATTTGTTTCTTCAATGCTCGTTATAACCGATATTTTATCGCAAGGCTCCTACATATATGCTTATTCACATGATAAAAGTTTCCTGATACGCACATTCGGTGACGATTTTGAGCAGGGACAGTTTCTCCCCGGCATACTTTCAAGAAAAAAGCAGATTGTTCCGGTCATAATGCAGAAAAATCTGACCGGGATATAGTCACTATTAGAGAAAAACAGCTATAATTCCTACCGGTATCAACATTATTTTTAAAACTGCTTTAGATAACTCGCTTAATATATAATATCACTATGAAAAAGAATAATATCAAATTGTACAATCTGTTTTTTCCAATATGGCTTTTGTGGCTTATACCACTAGCATGGATCGTGATTTTACCGGCAAATTTTGTTTTCGATTTGCTTATCGTTGTGTTAACGATGAAATATTTAAAGATAGAAGATATTAAGATAAACGTCAAAGCATCAATTTTTTATATATGGATTTTCGGATTTCTTGCTGACTGTATTGGTTGTACATTAATGTATTTTGCATATGAATTTTATCCTGATACAGAATTCGGAGAATGGTGGTTTGACAACATCTCGATTCCCGTTGCTTCAAATCCGTTTGAAAATATATACTCTTTTATTTGTGTAACTGTTTGCGTAATAGTATCCGCATTTTTTATTTATCGCTTCAACCATAAAACCACCCTTGCGGGATTAAATTTACCTGATGAACAGAAGAAAAAAATCGCTTTGTCATTAGCTCTATTTACAGCTCCCTATTTATTTTATCTTCCTACAGAGTGGGTTTTCGGACCATTGGATTAAAAGCACTGAAAGGAGGTATTCCGCCTGTCGGTGTAATGAATGATTTGCCAAGTAGTGTAGCCGGAACGAATAAGCAGCGTCTACAGACAGAAGAAAGATATTTTAAGGAAAACAGCGAACCGAAATAGTGGAAATCTAGAAACACTAACTTCCCCCTCTTTGAGTCAGCCGATTTTATCTCTCAATTTGCAAAGCAGCGGCAGCACAATTAATGTTATTATGAAACCGGATATTCCGTGTATCAGATCAAAAGGTATTCCCGATATCCAATAAGTCACTGCAGCTTTGAATCCGCCCAGAAATATATACGGTATTGAGCACAAAGCACCGAACGATAAACCGAATATTCCCGCCAGCAAAGCCCAGCCTAGCCAGTTAGTTTCCTTTCTGAAAGGCATTGCAACAAATACAAGTAACGGCCATGAATAAAAATACATTACTGTCCAGATACCGAACCCATATATCGTTATTTCAAGCAAAACAAAACATATTACCGGCAGTAAGGCCTTATATCCGAAACGTATCACAGTATATAAAATAATAACAGTAACAGGGTGTACATTCGGAATAAAGCTCATCGCTTCTTTTCCCAGAAACATTAATACCGCCAGCAACGATAATTCTACAATTTCCTGTGTAGTGAATCTTCTTTTAGGAGTCATACCCTTCTATGAGTGTGAACACATACTCGTCTCCGTCGACAACAGGCTGTGTATCTACAGAATTCATTGACATTTCACCATTTACCGAAATTTTCCACCATTGTTCTTTTGTATCATCGGCGGTTTCACCATCAACAGAGGTCACGAACAGACCGTATTGTGTTTCTTCTCCGGTAGCAAGCTTTTCATCCTCAAGAACCTCTCTGAGAAACTCCCTGTCCGTATTTACTTTGAATGTAGAATCCTCTCCTTCTAGATGCTCTACTGCAATCGTAACGGATTTTGAGCCTTCAGATGTTGAAGGTCTGAATTGTATGTAAGCAACAACACCGACTACAAGTATAATTGCAGCAATTAACGCAAGTATTCTGTTTTTCTTTTTCATAAAAAAATCCTTTCTTCTGTGCACTGCAAAAACACAACAAAAGAAAGAATCAAATCAAGTTCTTTTCTTGTACTTTTATCGAATGCACGCAATAAATTTGTACTTCCCATCAGGTAGGTCTCCTGGCTCAGATATCAACATTCATATAGCCTTCCCGGGCATCCAGTGGCATAATTATATGAACTCCATCATTACAGTAGCGGCTCTGCGAGAGACTTTCACTCTGCTTCCCTGTTATGTTCTCCTTCGAAAACACCTGTGAGACGGATATTAAATTATATGGATTATATCACTGAAGAACCCCTTTGTGAATATCTCTCCAGAGTATTAACACCTGTGCTTTTATATTACATATATGTTAAAATTCCTTCATAAATACATTAAAAATACACTTAAAGGGCTGATAAAATGAACACTATTAAAACCACAGACAACACCAGTAAGGAATATTTGAATGAAATAATCAATATTTTGATACAAATAAGGAAGCTTCAATCCAAACCGCATGCCCAACTCAAACCGATATACCAATTTTGTCGCATAATGATGCTAATCGGCACACCTTTCCTGATATTATTCCTGACATTTGGAATTAAGGATCGCAACACGGTATTTATGATGCTTTCGACAATACTTGCAGTATGCCTGCTGACTATTGGCTCTGCTTTACTATCTATGAGAAAGCTACGCAACCATATGACTATCAATGCCGGTGAAAGTATTTTAATAATAGACACTGATTGGGTTGAATCTCAATCATCAAACGGACAAACAACACGTCTTGCCTGGAATCAAATTGCTTATATCAGGGTGTTTGAGCATTCTGTTTGTTTCATTCCTCGCAGTCTCACCGGCTTCCTGATTAACATAGACAAAAGCTATGCGGACGAAATAATTCAGGCGATACAGGCAGAAGCCCCGGATACTAATGTTATCAGATAATAAACTTGATTCTTATACTTTTAAGAGAGGTCAGTTCATTTAATCTATCTCTTTTTTCATAATACTCGGAAAACAGGTTTTGTTATATTGTCTGCACACAAAACACTTCGAGAATTTGGGAGCGTCCTCAAACGCAACTTTCTCCCATCCGAATTTCTTATAATACTCAGGGGTTTTTCCTACAAGCCACATTTCTCCGGCACCGTATTTGGCAACCTCCTCTTCAACATGAAATAGCAATTCTTTGCCTATACCACAATTGCGGTATTTCTCCGTTATTGCAAAATCCTTAAGAATATAAATACCGTTAAGTAACTGTACTATGGCTCCGCCCAGCAGTTCGCCCGATTGAGAATTCTCGCATCTCCACATTTTTATAATGCTTTCGGGTTTTACATCTTCCGGATTGACTTCCAATCCGGACTCCTTGAACAACACAGCTAATGAATAATAATCTTCTGTTTCTATAATCCTGTATTTCATAAGAGTTCTCCCTCTTAAGCCTTAATATTATAACGTAATCTAGAACTATGCCCTCTTTATAGAGGATATCGATTGTTTTTTTGTCCTGCTTCTTCTATACTTTTGATAATAAGCTTTACATTTAAAGAGTTGAAAATGTAATTACATTTTGAAGCCCATTTTATGAAATCAGTATACATCAGCTTGATATTGAAACCTAACTGTGTCAGGAGATTTTTATGGATATTCCGGTTGTAGAAAAAACAGTATATGCCCCTATTACTGAAGAAGAAAGTATTCTCCTTGCAGTCTCGGAAGGATGCAGCTACGGTAAATGCAAGTTTTGCGATTTTGCTAATGATCCGTACAAGGTTTTCCCTTTGGAATGGATACGTGAAAACGCAAAGTATCTTGCGAAAGAATCCGGCGATAATCCTTACCTCTTTTTACTTGGGCAAAACTCCCTGTCACTTCCTACGGCTCATCTTCTGAATGTGCTTAAAATCGTATACGAGTTTTTTCCACAGGTTAACCATATCGGCATGTATGCCCGGGCAAAGGATGTAAATATTAAAAGTGATCACGAATTATCTCTTCTTCGAGACTGTGGCGTAAAAGCCCTGTATATAGGTCTTGAATCCGGCAGCGATGAAGTGCTTTCACTTATGAACAAAGGCACATCTTCTTCGGAGTTTCTCGAAGCATGCAAAAAACTTGATATGCTCGGAATCTCATATCATCTAACTATAATCGGCGGACTGGGAGGAAAAAATCTTTCGAATACTCATATGGAAAAGACTGCCGAGATTCTAAATAAGATAAACCCTGCAAGCATATGGCAGCTGAAACTCTTTATATGGCCGAACACACCACTTGCGGAAATGCGAGATACGGGTGAATTTACTGAACTTACACCCCTGGAGGTTTTACAAGAAGAACGAGAACTTCTTTCACGACTGAAAGTCGAAAACTGCGTCTTTATGGACACGACAGTCCTCAATAAATACAGCCTTATAGGATTCTTACCGGAGTCTCAATCTTCCCTGCTTGAGACAATCGATCGGCTTATAGAAGAGGAAATTCAGCAGACCTAAAAAGTTGCTTGAAAAACACAAAGAACCGCTTTACCGGATTATTTATAACGAAAGCGGTTCTTTTAAATTGCATTGATGCAGAATCTTTTTTCATTCTCCGATTATTCTACTGTCGCATTTTCTATCGCTTGATCAAATGTCGAAAAATCATCTTCCGCAGCTCTCAAAGTAAACTTTACATTGTACTCACCCATATATACTTCACAGATTTTAGCATAGTATACATTTATATCACCCATCAGGTCTTTAAGAGTTGCCGTACAGGTGACTGTGTTCATGTCATACTTACCGGCAAATTTGCCGCTTTCCGCCTTTGAAACATCTGAATACGTTATATCGTCCTCTGTGAAATTTGTCAGATTCTCGCCTGCCTTCTCCACAGTGTAATCCTCATCGATTTGAATATAAGCTTTTGTTGCCATTACGATTAAATGAAAATCATGTCCTTCAAGATTCGTTTTTTCATATTCAACATAGTCATCACTATTCGTATTTTCATTAAGCTTCCAGTTTGCAGGAATTTCCATGCTTATACCATGGAAGGAAAGCGTCTGTGTCCCTTTGGAGCCGCATGAGCACAGACCGGCAATCAGAATCAAAGAACAAAAAATCATTAATACCTTTTTCATGAAATTTACCTCACTTTTGTTTTTAAAAGATATACATCAATATGATATATTCTATCACAGTACCCGGGACTATCCTATAAAGTTATCAGGACAGGGTTATGCTTCTCACCCGGAAATTTTAGCTATAATATTTCTGCTTTGAGCTTCTTGGTTTATCCGGCACTGTAAGTTTGATTTTACCCTCTTTAACCAAAGGCGTTACGTATGTAGTTATAGCATATGATTGAGAATCCAAATTTAAATAATTCGCTATCTCGGCACGAGTCCTCGGCTTTTTGCAAAACTCAATAAGACCTGAAGCAACCGAATTGTCCTTAACATTATCTACAGAATTAGCTTCCGTATATTTGTAAAAAACTGTTGTAAAGCGCCCTCTACAATCAATAAACTCCGGTTCTCTCAGACCATGCTTCTTGAGTTCTCGTCTTATTGTCGGAATACCCGAATATCTATTTTCAGTAATGCTCAATGTTTCTAATGCAGTTGCGATAATCGGATTTCTTGTATACGGTTGAACTTTTCCGAGCTGATCAACACGAATTCTTCCATATAGACCACCGGGGTTGCTGATTTCTATCCTATCCTCATACATATCCAGCGTAATTGGCATTCCTTCAGTATGAATACTGTAATCCCGATGAACCAGTGCATTCAGTACAGCTTCTCTTATTGCGGTTATAGGGTATTCCGGCTTATCTTCTCTTTGACCTGTTATTCCATTTATAATTGTTTTTGTTTTCATATTTTTTCTGACAAAAGCAATCGCAGCATCCAGCATTTCAGGAATAGTACCCTCAATTCGCTCATTATCAATAAATCTTTCCCTCGATTCTCCGATTTCTCCTTTTTCTTTTCCCGGTATAGATATGGCAATTATACATAACTGAGGAGCATATGCCTGGGGATAAGGACTAAATAGCAATGTTGATGCCAAAGTTACTTCATTGTCTCTCGTAATACTCATCAATTCATAGATAACATCATCCGGTAACCTTGAAAGATGTTTTTTGCCGCTTTTTAATTTCACAATATATTCATTTAGAGCAATTCTGTTCAACGAAGTAAATGATACGCGCGGCATGGTTCGTATATCATCCTGATATTTTTTTCTAAAAGCTTCGTAACTGTAAACCTCATACTCTGTCATAGGTTCATCGCTATCACCAACTCTTGTGTATGAGCCTTTTATACGACCCTTTCCAACATAAAAACACGGACGGTCGGATACATCAATCCCCGGTATTTCGGCAGATACAAAAAACTTATCATCTTTTTCTACAACAGTCAGCAGTGGTCGGATTTTAGGTGCCATCTGCAAACATTGCTCGTTGATTTTTTTCTGTATATCCTGCGGATCATAGACACCCACTTCTTTGTAATCGTTTTCTTCATCTATTCCAAAGACGATTATGCCACCTGTATCCTGATTAGAGAAACTTGATAGAGTATCATATAAACGCTTTGAACAATCAAATTCTGCCCGTTTGAGTTCCAGGGTTTGACTTTCACATTTGTTCCTTTGAATTGTTTTTAGTAATTCCTTTAATTCATATTCTGTCATTTGAGTTATCTCCTTAATATGTTAAATATTTTAACATGTTATTTGAGTTATTTCAATAAAATTTAAAAATATTTGAGTTATTATAAAGTAACTCAAATATATTTAAGTTGTTTTAAAAAAAGAAGAGAAAAGCAACTCGCAATGAGTTGCCTTCTTTTTGATTATTTCCCGCTTCCGTATTCCAGCTCGCCATCATAACCTGATATGCCGCCTATATCAAAGATAACTTTATATCCAAAACCCTGTATTGTGTTGGCAGCCGTTGCTGAACGATTACCGCTTCGACAGTATAACAAAATAGTAGCATCCTTATCAGGTATTACTTCTGTAATATCTCCGATTTTCTCAACCGGAATGTTTATGCTGTTAGGCACATGTCCTGATTCGAATTCACCAACGGATCTGACATCTATGAGATATGTTTTTCCGGGACGGTGCTCTAAAAGAATATTCGCAAGATTAAATCCGGCCAAATAAGTCTCTCTTTCTCCGGAAATTTTTTCCCATTCAAGAATAGGTGCCTGCGGTGGAAGGGATTCGTAGAAGACTTCATATTTCAGGGCCAGAACCTCTCCGACTTCAATCTCTCCCGGCTCTTCAGGATTTTCAAAAAGAGCAACAAAAGGAGTATTGATGTTTTCTTTCTCCTGCTCATTGGCTTTCGTAATTACAAACAGGTTGTCCCCAAGATGAACAGCTTCTACCGGCAGATCGGATGTCGGTTCGGATGAGCTGCTGCTTTTTGCACAGCCGGAAAGAACGACAGCAAGCACCATCAGAATGATTAAAGGTAAAGCAAGTATTCTTTTCATATCAATTTCTATCCTCGTGTTTTCACTTAAATTATTTTCGCTAATTTTACCAATTTTTCCTAATTTAAAATGAAGATTTCATGAAATCAGAGAAAAGTCCTAATCACACAGATGTTAACCCAACATCTTTATACTCTCACTCAAGCTGAACATGTAGAGATATGCCTCTTCTACAGGAAGGCCTGTTCCCTCCTGAACAGCTTTAGCGTAGAGGTCTATTTGTGTTTTATATTCTGCTCGGATTCTCTCAAGTTCTTCGTAAAATAAATCCCTTCTCATAAAGTTCGTCTTGTAATCTATGAGTATCATCCTGCCGTCTTCTTCAAAGCAACAGTCTATAACTCCCTGAACAAGTATCTCATGACCTTCTCGATCTGCCTTTAATACAAACTGCTTCTCTTTTGCCAGAACTCCTCTTGCTGTAGCAGCCACGGCTCTTCTTCCGAGGTCGCTTTCAAAAAACTCATATATCTTTGTTATGTCGATTTCTCTAAAAACTTCGGCATCTATTGCCTTGTTTTCAAGCAGATATTCCGCCTGACTATTGATATAGCTTTTATCTATATTACCTCCACTATCAACTACTTTATTAAAATCCAGAAACTCCATTATGCGGTGATAAGCGGTCCCTAAATCCGCCGCATTTACTTTCTTCTTGTCCGTCTTTGCAGATATTTTTTCAGCCTGTTTTTCTGCTTTCACCGATTCAATTCTGAGTTCGCTTACTGAATACTTCGACCTTGCATACAGAAGGTCTTTGTAAGGATATTTATAGCTGAGCCTTCTGTCTATTTCCCTATATATTTTTTCTGCTCTGCCTGAAAGGTTTCTTCTTCTTGCCTTGATTATATCAGTCACATGAGTTCTCGAATCCTTGACATCCTTTCTTTCCAAAGGTCTTATATAGTATTCATTGTCTTTTGTTTTGAGTACTTCTTTCATTATCTCGAAATACTTCTTAGGAGAGGTTGTATATTTCATAAGATCGGCTTCACTTTTAAGAGACCCGACCAGGATAAGCTTGTTTCTCGCTCTTGTCATAGCAACATAAAGTATACGGAGTTCTTCTTTGAAACTCTCCGCCCGTCCCCTGGAATGGATGGCTCTTTGCATAATTGTTGATCTCCAGAACCTTCTGTCCGGGTCAATATAAGGCAGACCTATACCTATCTGTGAGTCAAATCCCAGATCTTTACCTAAATTATCACTCTTAAGATTATTACCCATACCGGATACGATTACAAACGGATATTCGAGTCCTTTACTCTTATGTATTGTCTCAATTATGACGACGTTGTCTTCTTTACTCACCATACTCGCCTGTCCGTTGCTTATATTCTTCTGCTTCATTACTTCTAAAAAGGAGAGAAATGAATTTAAGGATGCGATAGTGTCCTCGCTGTATTTTCTTGCCCTGTCAACGAGAACTCGAAGATTTGCCTGTCTCCTCCTTCCCCCGTACATAGCACCAACTATGTGATAGTATCCTGAATCGATCAGAACCTTCCATATAAAATCATCAACCGGCATCATGTTTGAAAGTGCACGCCATTCTTTTATCTTAGAAACTGCGTGAGCAGCGGCCTTTCTGATTTTTTCGTTCGGTCCTTCATCTGCATACCATAAAACAACTTCCCAGAACGGTGTTCTTCTGCTCTCACCTAAAGCACTGCGATGCTTCATATGATCGGCTCTTGCCTCTGCAAGCTCGCTAGGAGTCCACCCGAATATCTCAGAATGCAGAACAGCAATAAGGGGAATGTCCCTCTTCATATTATCTATACAAGAGAATAAGGAAAGAGCAATTCCTATCTCGACAGCATCGAAATAATTATCGGATTCTTCAATATGAGAGTCTATTCCTGAAGCTCGTAATGCTCTCGTCATTATTTCACCTCTTACTTTGACTGCTCTCATAAGAATGACGATATCTCTCGCTTCGACGGGTCTTACAACTTTTTTATCCGTATCGTAAAAATCTTTCCCGATAATGTTTTGGATAAGACCGGCAACATAATTAGCTTCAGCCTCTTCCTTGCTGAGATTCTGTATTTCCTCATCGGCATCTTCTATTGCCTCGTTGACATCCTCTATTCCCTCGTCGCACAAAATATGAACTTCCGGAATAAAATCGTATTCGTCAGGACAGATGCAGCCGACATTGAGCTTCGCATCTTCGTCATAGCTTTCCATTATGTTTTCAAATACAGTGTTTATATAGTTTATCGTCCTGCTGTTGCTTCGAAAATTTTTATTGAGATTGATTGCAACAGCCTTTTCGTTGTCCTGATCGGAATATTCTCTGTATACTCTTTCAAATATCGCAGGTTCGGCCTGTCTGAATTTATATATGCTCTGCTTGACATCTCCGACTCTGAATACGTTATCTTCTCCTGCTATCTTGGATATAAGGTATTCCTGAATATTGTTAGTGTCCTGATACTCATCGATAAATATATACTTGAATCTTTTCTTTAATGTATTTGCAGCCTTTTCATTCTTAATGATTTCCACAGCTATATGCTCCATATCGGCAAAGTCAAGAAGTTTTTTCTCAGCCTTCTTTGCAGCATAAATTCTCTCAAACTCTTCCAGAAGTCCAAGATAATAAACCGTATATCTGTATGTATCGTTCATCTCCGCAAAACGGGTATCAAGATCCGGTATAAGATATTTTTTCTTCCATGACTCAATAAGTTGCTTATATGCATCTCTTAATATCTTTATCTCTTCTTTTATTCCTTCCCAAGCTTCTTTCTGATGTTTTTTTGTGGCCATTCTGCCATAAGATATCTCGTTGATATGAGTTATCAGATCTTCATCGAGCTCACCGGCTTGAGCTTTGTTGTTAATATATTCTATTTCTGTAAACTCTGACGACATTTTCTCGTCGAACATATCCTGAAGTCCTGCGGATATCATCACATCTTTAGCTTTAAGAGCCGCATCCCGGGCCTGTGACATGGTAGTCTGCAAGTCCTCAGCAAGGAGTTCCTGCAGAAAAGAGCCCTTGATTTTATCTTTTGTAATTTTAAGATTCTCCGCTTTTTCATACGCCCAGTCAAAATATTCAGGCATAGTCCTCAGCTTCTGATATGCCTTTATAAGGTTTTCTTTGAAGGTATTATCGTTTCTTTCCTCACTGTATAGCCTTAAAAACTCTCTGAATCCGGCTCCTTCTATAAAATCATCATTCTCGAAACCGAACTCGAACAGTTCATCAGCCGCCTCCCTTTGCAGAATCGTACTTTGCACCTCATCGCTGGCCTTGAAATCGGGCTCTGCATCTATCAGATAAAAAAATTCCCTTATAACCCTCACTGCAAAGCTGTCGAATGTTGAAATATATGCTCTGTATATACTGTCAAGCTGTCCCCTTAGTCTTTTTCTCTCTTCGGGATGTTCAATCATTCTTTTCTTTACAGCTCTTGACAGCTTCAGTCTCATCTCAGATGCCGCCGCCTTGGTAAAAGTCACGACAAGCATCTCATCGACGTCCGCTTTGCCCTCGATGATTATCTTTATAATTCGCTCTATTAAGACAGCCGTTTTGCCCGATCCCGCCGCTGCGGAAACCAGAACCGATTTGTCGACTGTGTTTATTGCCTGCAATTGTTCATCGGTAAATTTTACAGCCATATAAATCTCCTTTTCATACATAATTAATTATACAATCTGCTCAATCAAAACTCCATACATCATGCTGCTGTGTTATAATCAGGACATCAAATATTCGCGAATAATTTCGCCCGGAGGTGTACGATGAAACACAGACCAACCATGTTGATGATTTTAGATGGTTACGGAATAAGAGAAGAAACCAGGGGAAATGCAATTGCTGCGGCACACAAGCCTAATATCGACAGATTCTTCAGCAAATACCCTTTTATTACTATAGAAGCAAGCGGTGAGTCCGTCGGACTGCCAGCCGGTCAAATGGGAAACTCGGAAGTCGGTCATCTTAATATCGGTGCCGGAAACATTATCTATCAGAATCTTCTCAAGATAACCCGTTCAATACAGTCAGGCTCTTTCTTTGAAAATAAAGCTCTGATTGAAGCTATGGACAATGCGGCTAAAGGACACAGACTTCACATAATGGGTCTTGTTTCGGACGGCGGAGTACACAGTCACATCGAACATATCAAGGCTCTGCTGGATATGGCAAAACAAAGAAAGATAGAAGATGTGGTCGTCCACTGTTTCCTTGACGGCCGTGATGTGGGACCAAAGAGCGCTCTGAATTACCTTGTTCCGCTTGAAGAATATATGCAGGAAATCGGTGTAGGCAAGATCGGTGTTATATCCGGTCGTTTCTATGCAATGGATAGAGATAAGAGATGGGAACGGCTTGTCAAAGCCTATGATGCTTTGACTTTAAGTGAAGGTCTTAAGGCGCACAACTCCAAAGATGCTATCGAGCAGTCTTACGCCAGAAATGAAACTGATGAATTCGTTCTTCCGACTGTTATAAATCCTCTTCCGATCGAAGACGGCGACTCTGTCGTTTTCGCAAACTTCAGACCTGATAGAGCGAGGGAGATTACCAGGGCTCTTGTCGACCCTGAATTTAACGGATTTGAGAGGAAGGTTGTTTTTAATAACCTGACTTATGTATGTATGGCGGAATACGATGCAACTATGCCTAATGTAAGTGTTGCTTTTCCTCCTGAAGACATAGAACCTACCCTCGGTAAGACTATTGCCGACCTCGGATTAAAGCAGCTTAGGATTGCGGAAACGGAAAAATATGCACATGTTACTTTCTTCTTCAACGGCGGAGTTGAAAAGCCTAACAAGAACGAAGACAGGATCCTGATAAATTCTCCGAAGATTGCAACTTACGATATGCAGCCTGAAATGAGTGCACCTGAAGTTGCATCAACCGTAATAGACATGATTAACGAGGATAAATATGACCTGTATATACTGAATTTCGCCAATCCCGATATGGTCGGCCACACCGGGGTTTTTGATGCCGCTGTATCGGCCATCGAGACTCTTGACGGTCTGGTCGGCAAGATTGCCGACACGATACTTTCAAAAGACGGTCAAATTCTTCTAACCGCAGATCACGGCAATGCCGACTATATGATAGATTACGACGGGAAACCTGTGACAATGCACTCCATGTCGAAAGTTCCTCTCTGTCATATCTGCAACGAGCCGATATCTTTTCGTAAAAAAACGGGTAAGCTTGCCGATATAGCACCTACCCTTTTAACTATGATGGGACTGGGAATTCCTGACGGAATGAGCGGAGATGTTCTTATCTGACATTCATAGCCTGATTATTTATAGCCGCACTAAGAATGTCTATGGCCTCTAAATATCCGTCAAATCCCTTTCCTGATATTGTAGCAACAGCAATGTCGCCTATATATGAATGTTTTCTGAAAGTCTCTCTTTCCGATATTTCCGAGATATGAACCTCGACAGTTGGAAGGGAGACTGTCTTTATGGCATCCCGTATGGCTATGCTCGTGTGTGCATATGCAGCAGGGTTAATGACAATCCCTTCAGCACCCTCAAAATATGCTTTTTGGATTCTATCGATTATTCCACCCTCATGATTTGACTGAAAAAACTCAAGGTCGTTTTCCGCACCTCTGTTTTCGGCTATATATGAAACCAAATCTTTGTATGTTTTATTCCCGTAAATTTCAGGTTCCCTAATACCGAGAAGGTTCATATTAGGTCCATTTATTATTAGCAATTTCATGCAAATACCTCTCTATTCTTCTCTTGAGAAAGTATACATAGCTTCTCATTTCATTATGATATGTTCCGGCCTCACCGGTTGCTTTTCTTCCTTCTCCGAACACCCCGGCATTGACAACGGCAAAATCGCACGTCTTCTTATATATAGCTTCTCTTCTTTTAAAGAGGCTCTTTACTCCATTTTTCTTGCTTAACGGTCTGTTCTTTGTCGAAAGAAGTTCGAGAGGTCTTTTAACATAAATCACTATACCGTTGCTTCTCAGGAGATCTCTGCTTTCCGGATTAATTATTGAACCGCCGCCCGTTGCGATGACTGTTTTTGCCTTTAGGCTCGCAGCTTTTACAACTTCTTTTTCTATAGGCCTAAAATGCTCTTCTCCTCTACTCTTATCTTGGATAACTTTAGATATTTTTTCACCCATTATTTTCTCGGCCTCTTCATCGGTATCTATGAAGTCTAACCCGTTTTCATAAGCAAATCTTCTGAATATGGTTGTCTTTCCGCTTCCGGGCATTCCAATCGCAACGATATTCAGTTGCTCTTTAAGAATCTCTTTTTTTATTTCGGAGATAAGGTCTTTTTCTTTGTCAAGATCTTTATATTCATCAAGCCATATATTTCTTGCGTAAAGTGCTTGTACAATCAACATTTCCAGCCCCGACATAGTTTTGCATTTTGTCAAACGTCTTGCATCCTGTAAGAACTTCGTTCTGTAAGGATTATATATAATGTCTACGGCCAGCTCCAGATTTTTGAACATTATCATGCTATATCCCGCTTCTATTACAGGCGACTTATCTATTTGAGGCAGTTGACCTACAGGAGTAGCATTGATTATTACCTGTATACCGGAATACTTCTCCAGCTTGTCATATCCGACTATCTCAACATTGTTTTCCCAATCTGATATTGCCCGTTCAGGATTTCTTGACATCAGAATGACTTGTCCTGCTCCGAGCTCTTTAAGAGAAAGATTGATTGCTCGTGATACACCTCCTGTTCCAAGAACAAGGCATTTCTTATTCTTTACCTTATCTTTCATCATATAGGTAAATCCGTCGAAATCTGTATTATAGCCCTTAAGCTTGCCATTAGGCAATCGTTTGACAACATTGACCGCATTAAGTTTTTCGGCATCAGAGGACAGTTCATCGAGATATCTAATAATCTCTACCTTATAAGGCATAGTAATATTGAATCCGTCATAATCCTGATTGTTAAGCAGCTTCTTAAGTTCTTCTTTGTTCTCTACATCAAGAAGCTCATAATCATACTCACCAATCATGTTATGAATCAATCCCGATCTGCTATAACTCGTGTCTTTACCTATAAGTCCGTATCTTGCCATTAATCTTCCTTGTTATAAATTATCGTCTGGTACTCCTTGGATAAATCCGCAAGCACAAGGTAGAGCTTGCTTGTAAATGCTGCCAAATCATCTTCATCGTTTTTTACTATCCTGTCGAGCTTGGATTTCTCTCTGTCGATATCGAGTATAGAAAGTCCGTTTTCTTTCTTGTACTTTGCAATCTCGGATGAAATTCTCATTCGATTTCTGAATGCCTGTATAATTTCTTCGTCGACAACATCCATTTCTTCTCTAAGTTGTTCCAATGTTTTTTTCTTTTCTTTCATATCTGCCTCCGTCAGAGTTTTGTGTCCGTCAAGGATTTATATCCATAATACGATCCAGTATAACTATCGAAGCCAAAGCTTCTACCACGGGCAAAACTCTCGGCACAACACATACATCGTGCCTTCCTTTTACAGAAATTTCGGTTTCTTTCATGGTCTCAACATCTACTGTTTTCTGAGAGATTCTTATTGAAGGGATAGGTTTGAAATAAACTCTAAGATCTATATCCATTCCTGTTGAAATTCCGCCGCTTATACCGCCTTGATCATTCTTGTGTGTGATTGTTTTTTTATTTTCGAGAAAATACTCATCGTTGTTCTGCGAGCCTGTCAGTTTCGTTCCTCTCAGTCCGCTGCCAAACTCAATTCCTTTAACAGACGGAATCCCGAACATTGCATATGCAAAAGAAGATTCGAGTCCGTCAAAATACGATCCTCCTATTCCTCCCGGCATTCCCTTAACGGAGCAAGTCACCGTACCTCCAAGAGAATCTCCTTTATCTTTGATTTTCTTAATATATTCGATTAATTTATCATCAGGCTTGTTTTGTGAGCTGTTTCCGTCAGCTAATTTGATCCCGCCTATTGTTTCAATATCGGCTATAACCTCTATACCGTACTTTGAAAGGATCTGTCGTGCCATTCCTCCTGCTACACAAATTCCTGCCGTCATCCTGCCGGAGAATTCCCCTCCTCCGGATTTAAGACCTTCTTTTCCATATTTCAGATATACCCCTAAATCGGCATGGCCCGGTCTGAGCTTGGTTCTTATTTCGTCATAATCTTTTTTTACTACGTCGGTATTATCTATATGTGCCTCAATAGCATCTCCTGTAATAACGGCTATTGCGTCCCGGATCCTGACTCCTTTATCAAAGACTGCTTTATCAGGTTCTCTCCTTCTTGTAGAACATAGTTCTGCGAGTCTGCCTCCGTCTCCGTGTCGTCTTTGCATGAAAAAATCGAGTTCTGAAAGGTTGATTTCAGAATTTTTCTCCAGTCCGTAAATCTTTATCGAAATACATTCACTATGAGACTCTCCTTCTAACTCTAATTTGATTTTTCTTCCACTATAATATATCAATTACTCCACCTAATTTTATTATGTCTTCCCAAAATCCCGGATAGGATTTATTAACGCAATCGGCATTATTAATTTTTACGGGTTCTTCCGTAACTACCGATGCCATTGCTGCCAGCATTGCCATGCGGTGATCTCCGCGAACATCTATTGTTTCTTTAGTTCCTTTAAGAGAGGATCTGATTCCCGATATAATCAGAGAATCACCTTCTATTCTAATCATACCTCCAAGCTTTGAAAGGATTTCCTGTATAGCAGATAATCTGTCGCTCTCCTTATATCTGAGTGTACCTATTTGAGAGATTGTCGTTTCCGTTCCCTTGTCTGCAATGACAGCCCTTAATGCAACGGCAGGCACAATATCAGGATAATCACTTAAATCAAATTCAAGTTTCCTATTGTTTGACTGTGAAACTGCGTCATTAAATTCATCAAGTATACCCACTATGACTCTGTCTCCTTGAAGTGAATCTTTTTTCAGACCTCTGATATCTATACTTCCATCCAAAGCCTCATTTGCGACCAGCCACATCGCGCCGGCTGACCAGTCTCCCTCTATGATCTCTTCCGGAGTTTTTTCCGGAAAATATCTCTGTCCACCTCGTATTGAATAGGTTGTTTCTCTATCATTTTCTTCTCGTTCGGTGCTGATTCCAAAGTTTTTCATTATATCTCTTGTAAGTTCGATATAAGGTTCGGACTTTATCTGACCATCAACAATTATCTCACTCCTGCCATCTACAACAGAAAGTGCAAGCAACAGTCCCGAAATATATTGCGAACTTATATTTCCCGGAACTCTGTATATACCCGGTTTGAGCTTCCCGTTTACAATTATCTTGCTTCCATCTACAAGAATATCAGCACCATGTCCGATAAGCTCTTTCGCAAGTTCCGAAAAAGGCCTGCCTTTAAGACTTCCATTTAAAATTAATTCTGCCGGTCTTCCGAATGCTGCAACAAGCGGCAGCATAAATCTCATGGTTGTTCCGCTTTCTCCGCATATTAATCTCGTATATTCGGCTCCTCGATTTAGTTCAATCAAACAGTCTCCGGTCGCTTTTATATCGTCAGAAAGCTTTCCTGCAACAGATTCTATATTCAGAACTCTCTCAATATCTCCGCTTAGAAAAGAGCAAATCAAATACCTGTGCAGGATGGATTTTGACTTAACTATGTCAATACTTCCCGAAATAGCTTTGCAATCTATCCTTATGTGACGATTATCTCCGGTCATACTTATATAACCTCTTTGACCGCTTTAGCTTTCTTAACCAGGATTTCAAATTCACCGGGTGTGATCGACTGTTTTCCATCTGAAAAAGCATCTTCAGGATGATTATGAACTTCTATCATAAGTGCGTCGGCTCCTGCAGCAACAGCCGCCAGAGAAAGATCCTCGACAAACTCAGACCTGCCTGAGCCGTGACTCGGATCGACTGCAATCGGAAGATGACTGAGTTCCCTTATTGCCGGCACTGCGGCAATATCCAGTGTATTCCTTGTATATGTCTCAAATGTTCTTATTCCCCTCTCGCAAATAATCACATTCGAATTTCCTTCAGACAAAATATACTCCGCACTTGTCAGGACTTCTCTGTATGTCGCAGCATATCCTCTTTTCAGCAAAACAGGCTTCTTTGTTCTTCCAAGAGCCTTAAGTAATGTGAAATTCTGCATGTTTCTCGAACCGACCTGCAGAATATCTACATCTTCAAAAAGATCGAGATTTGAAGCATCCACTATTTCCGAAACTATCGGAATATCGAGAGTCTTTCTGACTTCTAAAAGAAGTCGAACCCCCTCAGCTTCCAGCCCCTGAAAATCGTATGGCGATGTTCTGGGTTTATATGCCCCGCCACGCAGAAAATCCGCACCTGCTTTTTTGACTGCTTCGGCTATGCTGAATATCTGATTTTCAGACTCAACGGAACACGGACCGGCTATTATGGTTAATCCGCCATCACCGATCCTTTTTCCCGATATGTCTATAATGCTGTTTTCCTTTTGTGTCTCCCTCGAAGAGAGTAGGACCTGTCTGTATCTTATTTCTTCCATTTTCCTTATATTTTAATAAGATGGAAACACATTGTTTCCATCTCTGATATCCCTTATAACTTGTTTTTGAGGCTTTCCGGACGAGTATATGTAATCAGATCTTCAGCAATTTCCTTTGCTGCCTGACTTACAGCTCTCTCGCTTACCTCTTCGATAAGTGCGGGCTTTCCGTCAATTATCTCTCTGGCTCTCTTTGCTGTAAGTACAGCCAAAGTGTATCTGCTATCTGTTTTCTCCTGAAGTATATTCACAGATGGATAAAGTAACATGTATTATTCCCCTTTCTCATTCTCATAAATCTTAATTATAGGTTTAACTTTGTCAGGCACTTTGCAACTCTCAGCTGAGACTATCGACCTTGCCTTCTCAATGGCTGTTTCAATATCGTCATTTATTATGTAGTAATCATATTCTCCGATAAGCTTAATCTCATTGAGGGCCTTGTCAAGTCTTTTTTCTATAACATCCTGTTTGTCGGTCTTTCTTCCTTCCAGTCTTTTTCTGAGTTCAGCCAGACTCGGCGGAAGAATAAATATCAGAATCGCTTCCGGCATGGCTGATTTTACCTGCAGTGCTCCCTGAACATCAATGTCGAGGATCATATTCCTGCCCTTATTGAGCATCCTCATTATTACATCTTTGGGAGTGCCGTACATATTTTCAAAAACTTCCGCATACTCAAGAAAGTTTTCTCTTTCAATATTTGCAACAAATTCTTCTCTTGTAACGAAGTAATAGTCCTTGCCTTCGATCTCCCCTTCTCGCGGAGCTCTTGTCGTCATCGATACGGAAAACCTGGCGTTTTCTTCCTTAAGAAGTTCCGCACATATTGTTCCCTTGCCTGCACCGGATGGACCTGAAATAACAAAAAGTTTGCCTTTCCTGCGACTCATATCTGCCTCCTGTTCGAGACCGTATTATAACACAGCAGAACATATTAATGCTAATATTACTCTATATTCTGAACCTGTTCTCTGATTTTTTCTATTTCAGCCTTAAGCTCAAGCATCATAGAAGTAATATCTTTATCGTTTGCTTTAGATCCTATAGTATTCGCTTCTCTGTTCATCTCCTGAATCAGGAAATCTATTTTCTTTCCAATCGCCTCTTCATCGCTTTTAAGGAATGACCTCAACTGTTCGAGATGACTTTCCAGCCTGACAAGCTCCTCGGTTATATTGGATCTATCTGCAAATATCGCTGCTTCTATTGCAATCCTTTCATCTGTAAGTTCAGCTGTGCCTTCAAGAAGCTCTTCGATTCTGGTCCTGAGGCGACTTGCATATTCAGTCTCAAGTTCAGGAGCTCTTTTTTCTATTTCAGCTCTAATATGCGAAATTCTATCCGCTCTCTCAGATATGTCGTCAGCAAGCTTTGCTCCCTCAGCCTCTCTCATTTGTGAAATATCTTCAGTTGCTTTCTCCGTGGCCAAAGCGAAACATTTCAGCATCTCTTCTTCATCTTCCTCTGCAGGAACGGTATTTATAATATCAGGCATTTTAGCAAGAAGCGATAAGGATATTTCTTTTTCAGTACCCGGTCCCAGTTTTTTGTTCAACTCCTTGAGAGCATCATAATACCTGCCTGCAAGATCCATATCCAGCCTTATATCGGTATCGCTTTTCCCGAAGTTATCAACGGTTACCGTAATTTCTATTTTACCTCTCGATAATTTATTCTTAACAACCGATTTAATTTTTTCTTCCGCAAAAGAATACTTTCTCGGTATTCTGATATATATGTCACAATAACGATGATTCACGGATCTGATTTCAACGATAATGCTCCTTACATCGTCTGTGTACTCGCCCCGGCCAAAGCCCGTCATGCTTCTTATCAAATTTGTGCCTCCTAATATGTAATTTTTTTACTTAAGTAAAAGTTTGGATATGCGATCCGCCCTCTGTATATGGGCAATCAAATTCTCAACTCTGGCAACATATACATCATCCATCCAGCTTTTTATCAGCCTGTCTGTCATGGAATCCGATGTCCCGCCTGTTAGAATTTTGCCCAGTTTGTCCGTCTTTAGTCCTCTTTCTTCCTTCCCTACCCATTCTTGCATTTTTCGAATCAACTCTTCTATCTCTTTGCCGCGGTATTTACCTCCGATTTCAAGACCTCTCCGATACATTAACATTCTTGATTTAACTTTGACAACCGTCGATTTGAAATTAGTCCTGAATCTTATTTCTTTTGCAAACGGGTGAGTCGTTTTTATAATAATATAACAGTTATAGACCCAGAAAACTTTCGCATATTGATCCTGCATTATATTGGTATATTGGGTAATATCATATTCTCCGCCTTTTTCAGACCAGCCCTCTGAAACTTCAAGGATGACATCTTCAACCTGATCAAAATCAATAACATAAGGATTCTTTTCTTTAAATTGTTCTTCCGGACCTTCTACAACAACAAACTGTCTCTTCTCTTTATCGAAAATAAACTGCATGGACGACGGATATTTTTTTACTCCCCATGCTTTAGTCACATTAAAATCTTCAAGTTTTTTTCTGTTTTCCTCTTTTGCCTGCAATTCTTCTGCACTTATTTTTTTTTTCCTTGAGAATAAACCCATGTCACACCTCCACCCTGAACGGCGTTCTAAAACATTGTACTTTAATGATATAATTATACTACACATTCCGCTGAAAAGTGTATACCTCCTGATTCAACGATTGAGTCTGAAGTATATAAATGTTATGATTTTCAAGTATTGTATTTTCGTTCGAAAAAACAATTTACAAACTCTGCTATTTTAAAAAGAGAGCATCGGGTAAATTATGGCTTACGACGGAATAATAACTTATGCAATAACAAAAGAGCTTAACGAGAAAATCCCTCTCAGTAAGATTGAAAAAATCTATCAACCGGGTTCGGAAGAGCTTTTAATCCACCTTCACACAAAGAAGGGTAATTTCCGACTCTTTATTTCGTGTAACAGCCGGTCAGCAAGGGTTTGTCTTACTGAAAAAAAATATGAAAATCCTGACAAACCTCCTATGTTCTGTATGCTGCTAAGAAAACATCTGCAGGGCGGTAAAATAACAGAAATCAGACAAAAGGATTCGGAACGTATAATCGAATTCGACATTGAAACCTATAATGAACTCGGCGTCATTACCTGCAAAAGACTTATTGTTGAAATAATGTCCAGACACAGTCACATTATTCTGGTAGATACAGTTTCCGGTAAGGTTATCGATTCGATAAAAAGAATATCGATAGATGTGAACAGGTATAGACAGCTTCTGCCCGGTGTAGAATATAAATATCCTCCTGCTCAGGATAAGATACCTTTCAAGGATGTCAGACCGGATACTCTTCTTCCTCATGACGAAAAAGCTATTATGAGTACAGTCGCAGGTATTTCACCGGCTATAGCTCGCGAAATCCTGTCCTGTTCAACTGATATACCTGATGCTTCTGTTAAATCGGTTCAGCCTGCTATACGTTTGTGTGAAATAATCGAATCTATTGATAAGGGAAATTGTAAACCTGTTATTTATCTGGATAAGAATAATTCACCTATAGAATTTCATTTAACCGATCTGAAAGAATACGAAGAATTGAATACATTGAATTTCACAACGATTAATAAATGTGTTGAGCATTTTTATTTTGACCGGGATATCTCAACTGTTTTACAACAGAAAATTCTTCCTTTAACTAAAACTGTCAATGCTGCTATCAGCAAAGCTCAGCTCAAGAAGCAAAAGCTGAACGAGGATCTCCTTAAAGCGGAAAATTCCGATAAATATCAATTGTACGGAGAGCTGATAACCGCTAACATACATCTCATAAAACCCGGTGATAAGATTGCCAGAGTCACTAACTATTACGACGGCAATCCCATCGATATACCACTTGATGAGAAACTAAATGCGGCAAAAAATGCACAGAGATATTTCAGAAAATACTCAAAAGCGAAGACGGCTATTTATGAAAAGCAAGTTCAAATTAATGATAATGATAATGATTTGCTATATCTTGAGTCTGTTCTTCAGAACATTGAAATCGCTGATACTAATGCTAAGCTTGATGTTATAAGAGAAGAGCTGCGAGAAGCGGGATATCTCAGGAAATATACAAAATTATCTAAAAACCGGAAGAAAACAAAACCGGATCCGACTAAATATACACTATCGGATGGCACTACAGTATTAGTAGGACAAAATAACATTGAAAATGATTATCTTACTACAAAATTAGCTGACAAGACAGATATCTGGATGCATACGAAAGATATTCCGGGATCTCATCTAATAGTAAAGCTTAAGCCCGGGCGTACCATAGACGATGTACCTGCTAAGATAATATACGAGGCGGCATCTATTGCAGCATACTATAGCAAATCGCGAGACAGTGAAAACGTGCCTGTCGACTATGTGCCTGTAAGACATGTCAAAAAACCGAAAGGAGCAAAACCCGGTATGGTGATATTTACAAATAATCAGACAGTATATGTTTCACCAAAACTCCCAGAAGATACTAAGGAGGCAAAATTAAAATGATAGCAACATACCCTATAATCGCTGCAATAATATTGATATTAGATCAGCTTACAAAACTTATAATCAGAATGAACATACAGCCCGACGAAAAAATTTACATCATAGGCGAATGGTTCAGTATTACATTTGTCAAAAATACCGGTGCGGCATTCAGTATATTCTCGGGTAACAAATTTGTAACCGTCGGTATGACATCAATACTTGTTATTGCCTGTCTTATTTTTATCATTTACGAAATTAAAGACGGCGGTTCAAAATTTCTATCAATCTGCCTGACGTTTATTTTTGCAGGCGGAGTCGGAAATTTAATTGACAGAGTTGTAATGGGTTATGTAACCGATATGTTCTCTTTCGGAAACTTTCCCGTTTTCAATATAGCCGATATATCAGTAACCTGCGGATGTCTTCTTACAGTTGTATACATATTATTCTTACAAAAGCGAAAAGAATCTGAAGAAGGTACAGAAACTATCGCAGCTAATGAAGATAAAGAAAAGACTAATAATGAGTAAAGATATTCTTGTTTTTACGGCTGATGTCGAAGATGCGGGTATAAGGCTTGACGCTTTTATAGGAATGAATACTGAAGATTTATCGAGAAGCTATGCAGTAAAACTCATAGAAGACGGTTTTGTATCCGTCAACAAAAATACTGTATTCTCTAAGAAGCTCAAGCTCTCTCAAGGTGATGAGGTCTGTGTTTCAATACCGCAGACCCATGATTTTGATGTTAAACCTGAAGATATTCCTCTTGATATTATCTATGAAGACGAGGATATTCTTATCGTAAACAAGCCTAAAGGTATGGTAGTTCACCCTGCCCCGGGCAACTATACGGGCACTTTAGTAAATGCTTTGATGTACCATTGCGGGAGAAATCTTTCCGATATTAACGGTTTACTCAGACCCGGTATTGTACATAGAATCGATAAGGATACCAGCGGTCTTCTTATAATTGCCAAGAATAACAAAGTTCATGAATCTCTCGCTTCACAGCTGCGAAATCGCTCTGTAATTAGAGAATATACCGCTCTTGTATATGACAATATCAAAGAAGACGAGTTGGAAATTGATATGCCGATTGGCAGGAATGAGAAAAACCGTATGAGAAGAGCCGTAAACGGATCCGGCAGCAGAGAAGCTGTCACACAGATTAAAGTACAGGAAAGATTCTCAAAATATACTCTTGTAACTGCACGCTTAAAGACAGGAAGGACTCACCAGATAAGAGTACATATGGCATATATTAAACATCCTTTAGTCGGCGATCCGATGTACGGACCTAAAAAAGCTCCCGGCAGGCTTGAAGGCATCGACCTTGACGGACAGCTTCTTCATGCGGGAACTTTAGGTTTTATCCATCCCTCAACAAATAAATATATTGAATTTAATGCTCCTATTCCGGAGAATTTCAAAATTATTTTGAATCGTCTTCGTCAGGTATAAATCTTAAGGCGGCGGAATTTATGCAGTATCTCAGTCCGCCCTTATCATTCTGTCGCTCCATTCTGTGTTACTTCGTAAGCAAGTTCCCCTATGCGACTTATAAGCTCTTCTTTAGTCTCAGCCTTATATTCTTCAGGAAGCATCATCATACCTCTCGGAATATGACAATATCCCATCGGATACTTGTCTAAATATTTCTGGTGGTATTCTTCTGCAGGATAGAAGTTTTCATAAGGCTTAACCTCTACAGCCAGTTTTTGTCCTTGTTTTTCTTCCTCAAATCTGTAAACTGCCATGATATCCCGAAGCTGATCCTCTTCTGAGTAATATATTCCGGTTCTGTACTGTATTCCCATGTCATTGCCTTGACGATTTACTGAGAACGGATCAATTACCATAAAAAAGAATCTGAGAATCTGCCTCAGAGAAATTTGATTTTCGTCATAAACAATACGAACAGCTTCTGCATGACCGCTGCTTAAACATACTTCATCGTAACTTGGATTTTCAGTCGGCCCGTTGGCATACCCTGACTCTGTACTTATGATTCCTTCAAACTGATCAAAGAACTTTTGAAGTCCCCAGAAACATCCTCCGGCAAGATATATTGTTTTCATTGTGTATTCCCCTTATCAGTATTTTGATTTTCGTTGCTTTTCAATGTATGCTTTTTTATTGTATTTTATATTTTTCTCTTTTTCGTTTTAAGAATTCCTTGAAAAAGTTTACGGTTATCATGATTATAACAACTATTCCTATATATCCCTGAGGCGGATAAAGGTATTTGACGAGCGTTTTAAACCCGAACTGACCTATTAAAAAGCCCACTATCGCCGCTGCAATAAGTATATATTTCTTTGCCGGTTTTTGAGGTATCTTCGTCCCGAATGCATAGAATGTACTTGCAGCCGTAGCATATATAGATCCGAATAATATGAATGTGTAAACTATACTCAACGGCTTGGATATCCTTGTGGCATATCCGACCATCGGAAGCGAAAGTTCATTTGAAAAAGCCATATCTCTAAGAATTGCCACCAAAAGTAACAGAGTCATAATTGACGGCAGAAGACTGCCTAAAAAGGCTCCTCCAAAAGCATTCTTTCTATCCTTTGCATTTACAGCACAAGCTCCGGCCATGGGGATCATCCCTATTCCGTTATATGCAGTGAATATAATAGAGGCAATAAGCCAGTTAGGCGCCATCGGCGATGTTATATATCCTTCCGTTGCCCCGCTTTGTTCTATATTCGGATAAAAGATAGTCAGTAAAACTACAAGCATAGTAACTCCGAATAATACAGGAACAAGCTTTGAAAACACCGCTGATAATCTTTCAAAATCTCCCAATACGGTTACTAACGTGAGGATTACTATTATTAATCCTCCGATCCTGCTGTCTATTCCGAACTGTTGTTCAAGGAGTGCACCGCCGGCAGCACTCATGGACATTATAAGAGTGTAGTAAATTGCCGCCATAAGATATCCTATACCGTCTATTACTCTCCTATCTTCTACAGGAGATATGACTCTCCCGAGATCGCTTGTGCCTTTGCTGTCTGCAATATATGTCAACATCAGAGCAAGCAGAACAAAGAAGATCGTCATCAGTGCGACTCCCGGATATCCCCTTGTTCCGAATACACCGAAAAACTGCCAGCATTCTCTGCCCGATGAAAAACCGGCGCCAAGAATGACGCCGATATACATACTTGTTATTCCCAACACACCGAGTTTTCTGTTTTTCATTGCAGTTTACTTTTCTTTATCATTTTTTTGTCTTTTTTATTGCAGTTTGCTTTCAAATATCTCTACAATAGTTTTCTCTGTTCCGACCATTCCCGGAGATGCAATCAGTCCCATATTTCTCATGGTTTCCTCAGGTGTTCTTCCGTTTATGCCGTGAGCATTATCGATATATATACCGTTCATAGCAAAATCTACTGACCTATATGCGGCATCTACCGCTGCAACACCCTTCATTGTACATCCGTGGTTACCGCCATCGCATATCATTCCCGTTATACTGCTTGCCATATTATTGAGAGCATATGACATCATCTCGATATCTCCACCTCTCAAATATACAAGACCACATGCCATTCCCGACCCTGCAGCTATAGCGCAGCCACAAAAAGCAGATAATTTACCTGAATACTCTTTGATATAAGTACATACAAGATAGCTGAGCATGGTTGCCCTATATAACTGTTCTTCACTGTATTCCTGTATCCTGAATGCAGCATAAAGAGGCATGGTTGCAATAATTCCGTGTGCTCCCGAACCCGTAATACTCATTGCCGGCTTCTCAATACCGACTACACGGGCTTCAATCGTAGCATTGCAAAGGAGAGATGCCGTCATCTGTTCATCATCGGATATCACCTGTCCACCGTTTCTTTCTAAAAGACGCTTACCGAATGATGTTTTGCTGCTCGAAAGACCTGCATGGAAAAGCTCCAAATTAACCTTATATGCTTCCTTTACAAATTCAATATCCTCCACATCAACACTGTTAACGTATTCTACAAGTTCAGCCAGTGTATATTTATGAATCAAATGAGAATCTTCATTCGCTATATCTTTTATTGACTTAGTAACAATCTCCTTCGTTTCTTCGTTGCTATTGCTTTCAGAGTCCTCTTTCAGCTCTGCATCCGTATCAAAGATTATTTTGTCGTCTACTACAATCCCGGTGATATTGGTGTGGGAATCACGAATGGTTACCGAAGCTTTACCCTCTGTTGTTTCAACAGTTGCTTTTATAAAAATGCGACTCGTAATTTCACTTAAAGAAACCGTAATTTTACCCTGTTTCACAAGCTCGTCGGCTTCCTTATTATCTTTTTCCGTAACATCTTTTAATGCTTCGAGACCGGCATCTGCATTGCCGGCCACATATCCGAGTGCTGCGGAATATATATTACCGACTTCGTCGCTATTCGGAATACCGCAGGTAAATGCATTCTTGTACATCCCGCTGTTCATAGAGACATGAACATTTATAAGATCTCCGCTGACATGTTTTCTTGCACTTGCAACGGCAAAAGCTATTGCCCCCGGCTCTGTAACTCCGAGGGCGGGCTTCATATCATCTTTAATAAGCGTGGTAAGTTCGTGCATTAATAAACCTCCTGAAAGCTTATTCGTAAACCGACCATTCTTTTGTTTTGAGTGCTCTTAGAGCTCCGTCTGCCAGAGACTTCATTTCTTCTTCTCCCGGGAATCTGAGAATAGGGGCAATTTTGCTTACATATGAACCAATCTCTTCACAGAATTTCTCAGAGTAAGCCATTCCGCCTGTGAAGATGATTGCATCAACCTCAAATCTTAAAACTGCAGACATTGAGCCAATATCTTTAGCGAGCTGATAAGCAATTGCTTTAAAAGCTCCCATCATCTCTTCGTCGCCTGCAAAAGCTTTTTCTTCAACTGTTCTGAAGTCCTTAGTCCCTGTATATGAATATACTCCGGCTTCCTGTCCTATGATTTTCTTGACTTCAGCCTTAGTGATTCCTTCTTTAAAGCAAAGATTTACAAGTGCATTAGCCGGGAGAGTTCCACCTCTGTCCATACCCATAGAACCTTCATCTTTTACATTGTTAACATCTACTACTCTACCCTTCTTATGAGCAGCTACGGAAACTCCGCCGCCCAGATGACAGACTATAAGATTAAGTTCTTCGTATGGTTTTCCAAGCTGATTTGCCGCTTTTCTTGCAACCGACTTGTGATTAAGTGCGTGGAAGAATGACTGTCTTTCAAATCCTTTCATTGCAAGACCTGAATATCTTGCTATAGGCTCAAACTCATCTACACAAACAGGATCAACAAAGAATGCCGGTATACCTACTGTATCAGCCAGTTCTTTTGATATATATGCTCCGAGATTTGATGCATGCTCTCCGTAAGGCGGATTTTCAATGTCGTGAATAACCGCATCATTTACCTTATATGTTCCGGAAGGGATATGCTTCAGGAGTCCGCCCCTTCCGCAAATTGCATCAAAATCTTCCAGCTTAAAACCGTTCTCTGTAATAGTATTTATTATAGCCTCTTTACGGAACGGTGCCTGATCTACGACATGCGTATATTTTGCGATTTCGGACGCATCGTGATCTATGCCTGCACGCATAACCTCCTTCTCCTCATCGAAAACGCATATTTTAGTTGAAGTAGCACCCGGATTGATTACAAGAATTTTCATTGATTTTGTCTCCTTTCATTGACACCTTAATTGTTTAGTTGTATAGATAGTTTTAATCGGCAAGCCTTGCTATAAGCTGACCGGTTTTCACACTGTCACCTTCTCTGACATAAATTTTTTCAACTTTGCCATCCCCTACTGATATGACATTAGTCTCCATCTTCATCGCCTCTATAATAGCTATAGGTTGACCCTGCTCCACATTTTCTCCCTCTTCTACTAGAATTTTTACAATTGTTCCAGGAATATTTGCACCTATTTCGTGTGTATCGTCCTGTCTTGCAAACTGAATTTGTGAAGCCGGTACAGATCTTGTAAGTGCTTGTTTATCCTTTATAGATACAACCCTTCTGTAACCGTTGATTGTAAAAGTAAGATCCCTGTTACCTGCTTCATCGGTTTCGTCAACATGCTCAAGCGTAATTACCAGGGTCTTACCGGGCTTGAGTTCTATCTCTACGGTCTGTCCTAAAGCTATACCGTGGAAGAATATATCGCTTCCCATGTTACGGAAATCACCGACATCTCTCAATTTCTTAATATATTCATCGAACACCTTATTATACATAGAATACGAGATCTGTTCCTGCTCCGTTCCTTCCAATCCCAGATCGTCGACAAGATGAGCCTTTATTGCGTCATAATCATCAGGCGGAAGAAGCTCCCCCGGTCTGCATGTTATCGGTTCTTTACCTTTAAGAACCATTTTCTGCAAATCCTCAGGGAATCCGAATTCCGGCTGTCCCATCATTCCCTCAAAATATGTAACCGTGCTGTCCGGGAAGTCAAATTTCTCACCTTTTTCAAGAATATTCTCAGGTGTCAGATCGTTTTGCACCATGAATATGGCAAGGTCTCCGACTACTTTTGAAGACGGTGTTACTTTGATAATATCCCCAAGCATCCGGTTGACTTTAACATACATATCTTTAACTTCATCAAACTTATATCCGATTCCGAAGCTTTCAACTTGAGGCTTAAGGTTGGAATACTGTCCACCCGGTATTTCGAGCCTGTAAATTTCAGCCGATGCCGCTTTCAAGTCAGATTCAAAGTCGCAGTATACAGGTCTTACATCTACCCAGTAATCGGATATTGCCTGAAGACCTCTCTGGTTCATTCCGGTATCCCTGTCACTGTTTTCCAAAGCTGCAACTATGGAATTCAGGGCAGGTTGTGATGTCAATCCTGACATACTGTTAAATGCAGCGTCTATAATATCAACACCGGCAGCTGCAGCCATAAGCAGTGTAGCAACGCCGTTTCCTGACGTATCGTGTGTATGCAGGTGGATAGGTACGGCAACTTCATTTTTGAGAGCTGTGATCAATTTCTGACCTGCCATAGGCTTTATCAGACCGGTCATATCTTTAATTCCTATTATATGAGCTCCCATTTTCTCAAGAGTTTTTGCTTTCTTCACATAATAGTCCAGTGTGTACTTGTCTCTGGTTTCGTCAAGAATATCTCCTGTGTAGCAAATAGCAGGTTCGGCAATTGCACCTACATTGAGAACTTCGTCAAGAGCAATCTCTATTCCCTTAATCCAGTTAAGTGAGTCGAAAATTCTGAATACATCTATGCCCGCTTTATGAGCTTCTCTTACAAACTTTCTTATAGTATTGTCCGGATAGTTTTTGTATCCTACCGCATTTGCACCTCTTATAAGCATCTGCATAAGGACGTTCGGGATTTTATTTCTGAGCATCTCAAGTCTTTCCCAGGGATCCTCTCCCAGGAATCTCATTGCAACGTCAAATGTGGCACCTCCCCACATCTCGTAAGAGAACATATCCTTGCCGTACATAGCCATAGCCGGGGCAATTCTCTCCATATCCTTTGATCTTACTCTAGTAGCCAAAAGTGACTGTTGAGCGTCTCTCAGAGATGTATCGGAGATCAGAACTTTCTTCTGTTCCAATACCCAGTCAGCCAGGCCCTTTGCACCTCTCTGTTCATAAATCTGCTTTGTTCCTGACAGCCTGCTGATTTCTTCTTCATCAATTTTAGGGACTACAGGCACGTTGAATGTCCCCGCCTTATCCTTCCTCTGATTGACAACCATATCGCCAAGAAAGTCTAAAACCTGAGCTTCCTTATCGGCCACTGCCCTTATATTAAGAAGCTCTGGATTTTGTTCTATAAAGTTTGTTGTACATTCACCTTTTCTGAAAGTAGGATGATTCAGAAGATTCAAAAGAAATCCTATGTTAGTCTTTATACCCTCGATTCTGGTCTCCTTAAGTGCTCTTATCGCTTTCTTGCACATCCTCTCGAAAGTTCTGTCATACGCACAAATTTTTACAAGAAGCGAATCGTAGTAAGGAGAAATCACTGAACCTGTAAATCCGTTTCCTCCATCAAGCCTGATACCATTACCCGATGCCGATCTGTACTGTGTAATTGTTCCCGTATCAGGAGCAAAATTGTTTGCCGGGTCTTCTGTAGTCACTCTGCACTGCACCGCATATCCGTTTGTTTTGATATCGTCTTGACTGTAAATACCCACCTCAGGTGAATTAAGAGGATATCCTTCTGCAACTCTAACCATTGACTGAACCAGGTCAATACCGGTAACAAGTTCGGTCACAGTATGCTCTACCTGAATTCTTGTATTCATCTCTATGAAATAGTGATTTCCTTCACTGTCTACAAGGAACTCAACAGTTCCGGCACTTCTGTAATTAACAGCTTTTGCAATCTTAATTGCATCCTCACACATTGCCTGCCTTTGGGCATCATTTATGCTGATTGAAGGAGTAAACTCCACAACCTTTTGGTGTCTTCTCTGTACGGAGCAGTCTCTTTCGTATAAATGAACTATGTTTCCATAGTTATCTCCAAGGATCTGAACTTCAATATGTTTAGGATTCTCAATATATTTTTCAATGAAAATATCACCGTTTCCGAATGCTTTAACAGCCTCGCTTTGAGCACTTTTGAACTGTGGTATAAGATCTTCCTTATTTCTTACGATTCTCATTCCACGTCCTCCGCCGCCTGCTGCAGCTTTAAGCATTACAGGGTATCCGGCTAACTCAGCAAATTTAAATGCTTCTTTTTCGCTGGTGATCGCTGCATCAACACCCGGAATGCAAGGTACTCCGACTCTTTCCGCTACAAGTTTGGATTGAATCTTATCTCCAAGCTTATTCATCATGTGATGTGTAGGGCCAATGAAAAACAGACCCGCTTTTTCGCATGCCTCAGCAAAGTTCGGGTTTTCAGAAAGAAAACCATATCCGGGATGTATCGCGTCGCATCCCTTTGTTTTTGCAACCTGGATTATTTCATCTATATCCAGATATGCATCTATAGGATTTTTTCCTCTGCCAATTTCGTATGATTCGTGTGCTTTTGTTCTGAAGAGAGAGTTTCTGTCCTCTGCCGAGTAAATAGCAACTGTTCTTATACTGAACTCTCTACACGCTCTTATTATTCTTATAGCAATTTCACCTCTGTTTGCTATGAGAACTTTCTTGAAATTTCTTATTTTAACCATAACATCCTCCTGACGATATTATTTTTTTGTTTTATTTGTATTTTTTCTTCTTTCAATCTCTGTCAGTAATTTTTTTCTCAGTCTTATATCGCTTGGGGTAACCTCTAGAAGCTCATCGTCGTCGATAAATTCTAAAGCTTCCTCCAACGTAAAAGTTCTTGGAGGTGTGAGTCTGATTGTATCGTCACTTCCGGCCGCTCTCATGTTAGTCGCTTTCTTTGTCCTGCAGGGATTAACTACCATATCCTCGGATCTTGCATTCATTCCCACAATTTGTCCTTCATACACATGATCCTGCGGCTTCACGAACATCTGCACCCTTTCCTGAATTGCAAAAATTGCATAAGCCGTACAATGTCCTTCTTCCTGAGCAACAGCTACTCCGTTAATGCGATCAGGAATCTTTCCTTTCCAAGGTTCAAATCCTTCGAACTTTCTTATCATTGTACCTTCTCCGTGTGTATCATTTATGAATTCTGTCCTATATCCCATAAGTCCTCTCGTAGGAGCTGTATAGATAATCTTAGAATATCCGTTTCCTTCAGACATCATCTCCTTCATAAGGCCTTTTCTTATATTCAGTTTGGAAATTACAGAGCCTGCATACTCATCGGGAACACTTATAATAACCTCTTCAACAGGCTCGAATTTTTCTCCGTTAATATTTTTCTTAATTATAACTTCCGGCTTTGATACCGCAAGCTCATAGCCTTCTCTTCTCATATTCTCTATAAGAACGGAAAGGTGAAGTTCTCCTCTTCCCGACACTTTGAAGCAATCTGTCGTCTCAGCAGGTTCTGCGATGAGTCCGACATTTACCTCAAGCTCCTTCTCTAGCCTTCCCTTGATATGCCTTGAAGTAATGTATTTGCCTGCTCTGCCGGCGAACGGGGAAGTATTTACCATGAAATTCATGGACAGTGTCGGTTCTTCTATATATATCTTTCCTAATGACTCAGGATGTTCCTGATCACAAATCGTTTCTCCTATAGAAATATCTGAAATCCCTGATACGACAACAATATCTCCGCATTGTGCTTTGCTGACAGGAACTCTGCTCATTCCTTTGTATACAAAGATTTGATTTATTCCGGTTTTTCTTGTACTTCCATCTCCTCTTGTAATAGCAACCGTTTGCGCTTCTTTAATTACACCTCTTGTAATTCTTCCGATTCCAAGTCGTCCAATATAATCATCATATGCCAGAGTAGATACCTGCAGCTGAAGCGGTTCCTCTCTTCTGTCAGGATATGGCTGACAATGTTCAGTAATGCATTCAAGCAAAGGGATGATGTCAAAATTCATATACCCCTTTGGCGACTTCTTGATTTTGGCTGCCCCTTCTCCGATGAAAAACCCTTCAATCGCTGAAGGATTATCTACAGCGATTCCCTGTCTGGCAATACCGTAAAGTATCGGAAAATCAAGCTGCTCGTCGTTAGCTTCGAGATCCATAAACAGCTCATATACTTCATCGACAACTTCATCTATTCTGGCATCCTTCTTGTCTATCTTATTAATGAATAATATAGGATTTAATCCTTGTTGCAAGGCTTTATTAAGAACAAATCTCGTCTGCGGCATAGGTCCTTCACTTGAATCGACAAGAAGAATTACCGTATCGACTGTCTTCATTATACGTTCAACTTCAGAGCTGAAGTCAGCATGTCCGGGAGTATCAACTATGTTTATCTTATAGTCTTTATACATTATGGAGCAGTTTTTTGAGTATATTGTTATACCCCTTTCCCTTTCAATAGCATCTGAATCCATTACGCAGTCAACTACGCTTTCATTATCTCGAAATACAGATGACTGATTAAGAAAAGCATCTACCAGTGTGGATTTCCCTGCATCAACGTGTGCAATAACAGCTATATTTATAATTTTCTGCCTTTCGTCCATCCTCAGAATCTCCAATATTTTCTGTCCATATTGCGATACGCATCTTCTATCGTTCTGCAGAATGTTACGATATTCTGTGCATAATCAACAGTGGTAGGCTTTACCTTTACTGCAGTAAAGCCTCCTTCTTCTCTATCATTTTTATACCATTCAGGCTCCGAAAGATTCATTCTCAGGAAGGAAATTGCCCATGAACTCGCTCCTCCAAACATAATTGCATAAGGCATCATCTCATAATAGTAGTTGCTGTTTTCCATATGATTTTGTAGTAAATCTCTAGGATTCGGATGATATATAAATTGCCTTAACTGCATAAATTTTGATGCAAGTACTGCATTGTCTTTGCCCCTTGCCTTCATTATTGAAATCAAAAACACAGATAATATCGAGGCTGCGAACATTATCGCAGTCTGCAGCCACGTTCCCGTCATTAATATCGTCCTTACTGCTATATATACAGGTATAAGAATTAATGCTGTTGTAGTTATAATCAACATAGGAAAATATGTAGGATTTGACGATGAGTATTTTTTATCTCGGATACGGCAAACATATATCATCAATATTACTGCCAAAATAGATATTGCCAAAGATTCCTTATAGTTAATCGGCAGATATTCGTGCAGATATCTCATTGCATTTGAAACGCCAAGTCCGATGGATAATAAAATTACTCCTATCACCCTAAAAGCTCTTGATATAGGTGTAATTGCCACCATTTCTTTAGTTGAGTATCCCGCTGCTATATCCTCTCTGATACTATCCTTGATTCTTTTAATCCTATCTCCGATGTCTTCCATCTCTAAGGCTCTACCCGGATATACATCCTCAAATAAAATATTATAGGCAGATCTTATGTGTCTAGCTTCTTTACCCGGTTCCTCAAGCCTGTACAGTCTGTATTTCTTTGGCTGATATTCAGATATTCTAAGATATCCGTTTACTCCGAAATACAAAATCAGATTGATAATATCCCTGGTTCTTACTCTGCTGCTAAAAATATACCCTATCTCTACAGGCGATATGTTATCTATAGGTTTTGTTTGCTTTTCTCTCTTTACTACAGGATCTCTGCCACCTATAAACCATAGACCCAATAAAATTGCAGCCACTATCAACATGGTTGCTGCCATTATATTTGCAGCTATTTTTCCATCTAAGGCGCCCTGCCAATAACCGTCGGGCAATTTGGCTATTATTGTAATACCAAAATTTTCCGGAATTTTTTCTCCCGTTATCTTAATCGTTTTACTGATCCTGTTCGAATTATATGTCAGTTTGTTGCTCACATCCTGCACCCCGAGTTGCCCTGCGTAATAATGTATATCACCCCACGGAAAATCACTCGGGAAAGATATATCTATCGCAACATTCCCTATCGGTTGTTTCCACTCCGGTAACAGTGCTTTGAAATAAAATAAATCCTTTGTCTCATCTCTGTCTACAAATTCTTTTATCGTATATTTAATATTGTATACATGATATCCTTTCGTGAGTCTGTCCTTATCCAGAATAGAAATCGTACTTGCCTTGTCAGCCTTTTCAGACTTGTATTCCGCATTTTCAACTTCTATATCAGTAACAATAAAATTACCGCTCGGAATTGAAAACTCTACTTTTTGAGCATTGTCAGGCAGGAAAACCGCTATTCTCTGTGCAACTACAATTGAGTGATCTTTATGTACAACGGCTTTAAGGTCATACGACTTTACCTCGAAAGCTACGTTTGCAACAGCCTCGGATTTCTCCTCGTCCCAGTCAATCGAACCCGGCCTTTCTTCTGCCACAGCAACATTCGCAAGACTTAAACAGCTGCCCATTACAACAAGTAATAATAGACCTGCAAGCCTTGCTATTTTAATCAAATAATTCTTTTTGCTTTTATAAGCTTTTTTCATGATTTAATATGCTCCGTCAGTTGCGATAGTTATCGTAATTCAGTTTTGATATGTTCTGTTTTCTCATCACCGTTGTGTCGAAAATAAAAACATATACTTGTATATAATACACCTAAACACCTTATCTGTTCAAGGCTTAGAGGACTTGAAACAATATCTCTAAAGAGTGTAAAATTATGTATGGAGGATTGAATATTATGAAGAGAACTGATTATATTTCATGGGATGAATATTTTATGGGAGTTGCCCTTCTTGCAGCAAAAAGAAGCAAAGATCCCAGTACACAGGTAGGTGCATGCATTGTAGATCAGAATAACGTCATTTTGACAACAGGATATAACGGTTTCCCAATAGGATGTTCGGATGATGAGTTTCCGTGGAATCGCGAGGGAGAAATTACAAAATATCCTTTTGTCGTCCATGCTGAACTTAATGCAATACTTAATGCACAGGGCAAATCCTTAAGAAATGCAAAAATATATGTCGCCCTCTTTCCCTGCAACGAATGTGCAAAGGCTATAATCCAATCCGGCATCAGAGAGGTAGTTTATCTCTCCGATAAATATGCCGATACGGAAGCTACAAAGGCTTCAAAGAGAATGTTTATGTCTGCCGGCGTAAAGCTGACCCATTTTAAGCCGCAAACAGAAACCATCACTCTCGATTTCAGAGTAGACCAATAACCGGTCAATCATATATTCTGAACAAAAAACATTTTCCGGCAATACCTAAAAGGAGGTTTCGTTTATGAAAATTATTATCACTGCACCAAAAGGAAAAATGGCAAGTCTGATAGTTGCCGATGCGGCAGCAAGAGATAATGTTGAAATTCTGGCCGGGGTAGGTCCCAAAGGCAGAAACTATATCGGAAAAGATATAGGTGAAGTTGCTATGATAGGACGTTCTATCGGTGTTCCTGTTGTAGACAATATAGAATCCGTCATTAAGGATGCTGATGTAGTCTGTGACTTCTCAACCGTCGAACTTGGTATGCAAGTTCTGAAGTCATGTATACAACATAAAAAACCTTTGGTTATCGGCACTACAGGCTTTGCACCCGAGCAAAGAGAAGCCCTTGAGAAAGCTTCTGAACAAATACCTGTTATGATAGCTGCAAATACGGACAGGATGGTAAATGTTATGAGAAAGCTTCTTATGGAAGCCGCCGGAGAGCTTTATGATGAAACCGACATTGAAATAATCGATATCCATGACAATAAGAAACTGGACGCTCCCAGCGGTACAGCTAAAGAACTTATAGAGAGTATGGGTGAAGCTATCGGAAAAGATCTCGTAGGTGAAGCTGTCTACGGCAGAACTCAAGGCAGAAATCCCCGGGAGAAAGGTAAAGTTGCATTTCATGCTGTCAGGGGTGGTGATACACCTTCGAGCCACACTGTTTATTTCTTTGGGGAAGGTGAAAGACTCGAAATTACACACCACTGCCTAAACTGGAAGGGCTGTGCAAAAGGTGCTGTAAATGCCTGTATATGGATGAAGGATAAACCGGCAGGTCTTTACGGTATACGAGAATCTATGGGGTTATAAACGAAAACTGTGAATTATATGAGCAAAAGCTTTTATAAACTTTATAAGGGAGAGTCTCATGATACTTCTATTAAATAAAACCGAAAAAGAATATTCGCCCGATGAGACCATCACAGGACCATCCGTTATTCTTGCAGATTATAATGAGCGTAATGCTGCTCTCAAATCGGCTAATATTGAAATAATACCTGTTTTCACCGACAATGAACAAAAGGTAATTAGATTCGAGTCCGGAAATAAATACGATTATATATCAATATTCGTTTCCACCCCTATTGAACCTGGTGAAAAACCTTTTCTTATAGAGATTTATATTAATCAGGATTTTTTAGTTGTCATTGGTGATAATCCTGTTATTGACAGATTTAGAGACGATATAGCGACTCACACCATGGATACTTTAACTACTCAGCAGATGCTTTCCATACTTTTCAATCAGGTGTTATCCAGGAACCACGATCTTCTGGATACAATTGAGGATGAAATTGCAAAACTTGAAGAGACTGCCACGATGAAGAATCCCGGCAATCACTCGAAAGACATAATTGCTCTTCGCAAAAAACTGCTGATTTTGAAAAGATATTTTGAAGAAATCTATGCACTTTTTGAAGAGTTGGAGGAAAATCAAAACAATATATATTCCAGGGATAACCTGAAAGCTTTTCGTGTGCAAAGAGGCAAAGTCAACCGGCTCCTTAATACCGTAATGAGTCTTCGTGATTATCTGTCTCAAGTACGGGAAACTTACCAGAACCAGCTGGATATAGAGTTAAACAACACTATGCAGTTTTTTACGGTAGTCACATCAATATTTCTCCCTCTCACTCTCCTTGTGGGATGGTATGGTATGAATCTTAATATGCCGGAGTTGAAGTCAGACCTGGCCTATCCGATTGTCATTATTGCGAGTTTAGTCTATGTTATCTTAGCTGTTATATTCTGTAAGAGAAAAGGCTGGTTCTGATTCAACATTAATTTTAATAAAAAAACAGAGATCTGTTTGCTTTTTCTTAATCGATTAGAAACATAATCTCTGTTTTAATTTAGAATAAATCTTATATTAATTTATTCTTCATCAGGTAGTTCTCTTCTCTCTATGCTGACCTTTTCATTTTTAAGACCTGATTTTTTCCAAATATAGAACCCCGCTGCAATTACGACTATACTGCCTCCAACAAGCTCAAGTTCGTAGATAATATTATCTTTAAGTGTAGGCATTATCGGCAATGCTGTCAAAACTATTGCTATCAGACACACTATAAGCTCCATATATCCCAAAGCGATTGCCAGCTTTTTGTTCTTTGTCATTACAAATGTCTGATTGTCATAATTCTTTGTCTTCTTGAAATTAATGTATGCCATAAACAACAGCACACATGGGAACAGGCAGGAAAGCGATGTCATCATTACGAGAACGTTATATATAACATCTACTCCCGGAAGCAATGCTACCGCTCCAAGAATAATTGTTATCAGAACTGCCTGGAACCAAATTGCTTTCTCCGGTATTCCGTGTTCATTATTCTTTGTAAACTTTTCAGGGAAAAGACCGGGTTCAGCATTTCCGAAAAGCATCTTTATAGGGAAACTGATATACAGTATAAGTGCTCCTATAGTCGCCATAGCGATTCCTGCTGCTACAAGCTGAACGAAAATTCCCGGTATTCCCAAAAGCTCACTTGCTCTAACCAAAGCATCCAGGATGCCTGTCGTTGCCTGTATTTCAGAAGTCGGCAGAAGCATAGTTATTGCAATTGAACCCAATACATAAAGACCACATACCATTAATGCGGAAATTACTATAGCCCTAGGGAAGTTCTTCTTTGGATTTTCCATTTCCGTAACATAACATGCAACTATTTCCGCCCCTGTATAAGCAAATATTATGCCGGATATTCCTACTAAAGACATAGGGTTCAGTTTAGGTGTAAGCGTTTCAATAGTATATACCGAAGCACTCGGTGCCTTCTGCAGAAAAACAATCGCTGTAAACGAAAGTACTATCAGTAATACTGTCGGTATCATTGACCCCAGTGACCCTGTATTAGTGAAAATCTTTCCGAATGTCATTCCTTTTACACTCGCCCAGGACAGGAACCATATTACAATTAACGATAATATGAGTACAAAGCTTTTACTGTCTGCCAAATCCGGACGTCCTATCATATAGCTTACATTGATCATAAGGAAGGTCAGGAATCCGCCAAACCAGAAAAGTATCGAAGTCCATCTGAGCCATGAAATCATAAACCCCCATTTTGTTCCGTATGCATCTTTAACCCAATCACTGACACCTCCATCTGTGTTGTATGTCGCGGATAACTCACCGCACATAAACGCCTGAGGAATAAAGAAAATAAACATGAATATGACCCAAGTTACAATAGATCCAAGTCCGAGTCCAAAGCTGTCCGAAGTTGATCTTGCAATCCAGCGAATTCCATAAAGTGCCGACATGTTCATAAGTACAAGTTCCCAAAACTTTATTTTTTTACCCATGTTGCCTCCTTTCTGCAATCTTTATTTTGATTGCCTTATAGCATTGCGGCGCTGACAATGTGCCAACGCCGCAATCTGTTAATAATTTAAGTCAAGCTTCGGACTTTGCTCGATTTTTATTAGAAATAATTAGATACCGTTTCTTGGAATAGTCTCGTCGTACTCTCTTCTGAATACATGCTCATCGTTGATCTTAGCATCCATGAATCCTTTCATATAGAAGTTTTCCAGGTCTGAAGTCATGGTAACTTCTATATCACAATCTATGAGCCAGCCCTCTCTTCCGTTCTTCATTTTCTGAATGATTGTGTACTTAGCACTCAGAGGATCCTTGTTGCTTAGCGTGAGCTCTCTCTTGAGGTTGTGCTCAACTACTGTACCGATATCATCGAATCTGTATATTCCCTCTCCGAATACACCGCCAACTCCATCTGTAATCGATGTCCATGAGTCATTTACCAGGTCATAGGTAATCAGACGATCTACACGACCTTCTACGAGTGTTGTCATCGGAGTAAGAGGTGCACAACGCGGATTCATATCCGGTCCGTCACAATCTCTTCCTGAGAATACAGGCAATGAGAATTTAGCTGTTGAGAGATCCAGCTTCAGTGTTGCCAACTCAGGTGACGGCCATATCATAGGCCAGAATGAATTCGCAATAGCCAGACGTATTCTGTTGCCCTTAGGGAAATTGTGTCCGCAAACGTCAAGAGTTACCTTTGCTTTGTACTTCTTGCCCGGCTCCAGATAAGTTACCTTATCATGACCGTCAAGATGTGTCAGGTTCATCAAACCATAAGATACTCTTGTTGCAGCTCCGTCCGGATGAATGTCACAAAGCTCAGCATACAGGAACGCATTTGGCTTATCACAAGTAAACTCTACTTCAAACTCAGGATATCCGACAATTTCATACTCTTCTTCCAGAACATCCGAATCGAATACCATTGCCATTCCGTCATCCATCCTCATGTCGGCAGGACTCTCTCCAAGAACTCCGGCTCCCATCCACTCATTTGCTGTCAGTCCGTGGTTAGGCAGTGTGCAAAGATCTACGATTTCATCCTTTTCATTAGCTTCTTTCTGCAGTTTTGCATATGTCATCGACCATGTATCCATAGCTACATCTGCTGACGGCCAGCTGTCAAGAGCTACCCAGCGTCCATGGCTTACAGGACGTTTTGTATCAGGTCTCATGCTGTCTTCCAGCCAAACCTGTACCTGCGGACAATCCATAACATCATTGTCGATGCCCTTAAGCCACTTATCCCACCATTTTGTAGCCTCTCCCAGGTAGTCGATATTAGGTCCCGGTTCACCATCGTGCGGGAACGCATGAGGCCAAGGTCCGATCCATGCTTTTTTAGGTACATTCAGTCCTTCCATAAGTGTCAGTACACTGTTTGTATATGAATCAGCCCAACCGTTTAGAGCAAGTACAGGAATCTGGATATCATCGTAGTTAACACTTACCGAACCGTGTTTCCAGTATTCATCTCTTGTCTGATGCTGCAGCCAGTTCTTCGGCCAAAGAGGCATTTCCTCAAGTCTCTTAATCGACTCTTCTTTCCATGTTTCAGGCTTTATTTCACAGTCAATTGCCCGGCACATATATGCCAACATAATGTTACCCCACCAGAAGTTGTCGTTAAGGAGACATCCTCCTTTATAATGGATATCCTGCGTATATCTGTCATCAACATATCCTATACAAATAATTGCCTTTAGAGCTTCAGGTCTCCTTGCTGCAACCTGCAAAGAGTTGAATCCGCTCCAGGACTTACCCTGCATACCGACGTTTCCGTTACACCATGGCTGTTTGCTCATCCACTCGATGCATTCGATGGCGTCATCCTGCTCCTGTTTCAGGTATTCATCATAGAAGCAATCATCGGATTCGCCTGAGCCTCTGATATCAACACGAACCACTGCATACCCATGTCCGGCGAAGAAACCGTACATAGGCTCGTCACGTCCTCTCATTCCGTCACGTTTTCTGTAAGGCTGTGTCTCGAAAATTGCCGGTACAGGCTCGTCTGTCTTAGGAAGCCAGATTCTGCTTGAAAGTCTGCAGCCATCCGACATAGGAATCCATACGTTTTCGATTACCTCCCAGTCATACGGAAAATCCTTCTTTTCCATTACGTGCTTTACTTTTGCTTCAACCTTAGCCATTTTATCCTCCTTTGGTTCTTAAGCAATACCTTTAACTTTTAGTTAAACTGCCCGATAAACAGTTACGAATATCTATTCATTTTCAGCAACAACTTCAGCAGCCGCTGCCTTTTCAGCAAGGGCTTTTTCTTTTGCTCTCTTTCCATAAGTTCTTGTCCAGATAATTGCAACCGCTAAGCCGATTATACCCTTCAATAAGTTTACTTGTTAAAATTGTATCCTCCTTATTTCACTTCATCAAACCCGGACAGTTTCATAAAAAGAAACTTTTTAAAGTTATGATTTTCTTAATACGAAAATTTTGTCGATTTTTGTCCTTTTTTTAAGGTGTTTTTTAAGAAATTCTTCTGTTTTTACCTTTTTTTTCTTTTTATTAAAATTTTTCATAGAAATTTGCATCTGTTCGCGTGCAATTTCAAGCCTAAGCGATTATAATTCAAGTAGGATTCTTAACGTTTCATTTTCGCTGTTCAATGCGAAAATATAGTTTGATTTTGTCGATTTTTTAACAAATTTTGTTTAGAAGGAGTAAGAAAGGGTATGATTTCGGATAATTTTTATAAAGTACTTGGAAATAAAATTCGAAGCCGGCGACAGTCTCTTAAAATGACACAGTCTGCTTTAGCAGAAAAGATTAATAAAAGTGTTCCAACAATATCTAAGTATGAAAAAGGAGAAGTTGAAATCGGTCTGGATATTTTAATTGATATCTGCCGTATTTTAAAACTTAATATTTATACCCTCATTCCGTCCACAGAACCTCAAGAGACCGACGAAACTCAAATGACAAAACACCATGATTGTTTTGGTGACAAGGTATATCTGTATTGTTTGGCTTAGAAAAAAAGAAAAATCCGATGTGCCGTTCTTGAGAATAATTATTCGGCCATGCAGTCAACACTTTATTTCGGTGTCAACGATATAAACAACCTTTTTAAATCGGACTTTATGTATAATGGAAAAATCTTTTGCAATGATACGGGAAATCACTTTTTTTATCAAAATGCAGACCCTCCTTTTGATATAATAACGATTCGACTTCCTTCTCTTACTATAAGAAACCAGCCCCGTACAGGACTGATGACCACTATTTCATTTTTCTATCAAAGCATTTCTCTTAAAGTAGTAGCCAGTGCAGTCCCAATAACTGATGAAGAATATCTTTACACACAACTTCAGCTTTCACCTGAAGAGCTGAAATATATCAAAAGCACTAACTTCTTTGTAGTTTTATAATATTAATGATATGTTTATTAAAAGCAAAACTCCGGCTGCAAAATGGAACCGGAGTTTTTAGTTTCTCTTTGCTCATTATAAAGTTTTTCACCGTATTTCAATGATTTGGATTTGCAAATCTTTCGATTATATTCCATGCTGCTCTTATTCCATCGCATGAGGCAGATGTAATCCCCCCTGCATAACCCGCTCCTTCGCCGGCCGGATATATACCTTTTATATTGCTCTCACCCGAACTGTTTCTGATAATCCTTATTGGAGAAGAACTTCGAGTTTCCGTTGCAGTTACTATCGCTTCCGGAGCATCATAACCGTTTATTTTTTTTGCAAACTCAGGCACGGCTTCTCTTATTGCTTCAACTGCAAATTCGGGCAGAGAATTTATAACCGGTATTGCTTTATCACTTTTCTCATCAAGAAAATCCTTCATTGAGCAGAACGGCGGTTTGAATCTGCCTCCTCCGTTTCTGAAGGCCAGTCTCTCATATTTTTCCTGGAAGCTTACACCTGCGAGAACATCATCATCTTCGAAATCTTCTGTCCTTACATCACAAAGTATTCCGCTGTTTGCCGTACCACTATCTCTTTTACGATTGCTCATACCGTTAACGCAAAGCTCACCATCTTTTGTTGTGCATACAACAACCTCACCACCAGGGCACATACAAAATGAATACACCCCTCTGCCATTTTTTGCCTTGTAAGATATCTTGTACTCAGCAGGCGGCAACTTGCCTGCGTTTTCTTTTCCATACTGAGCCTCATCAATCAGAGCCTGAGGATGCTCCATTCTGACACCTATAGAAAAGGGCTTTTGCTGCATTTCAAGACCCGCATCCTTTATTATTTTAAATGTATCTCTTGCACTGTGACCGATAGCCAATATAAGTACATTGGTTTCAATAATAACTCTGCCTTTATTTGAGATAGTTTCGATACTTTTAAGCTCTCTGTCTTTAATGTTGAGAGCTTCCAGCCTTGTATTAAATCTAACTTCCCCGCCCAGTTCTTCTATCTTTTTCCTTAGGTTTACGATTACCGATCTGAGTACATCTGTACCGACATGCGGTTTTGCAAGGTACATAATCTCATCTCCCGCTCCGGCATCAGCAAACTCCTTAAGAACTTTTCGTATTAATCCGTCTTTAATCCCGGTTGCCAGCTTTCCGTCAGAGAATGTCCCTGCTCCCCCTTCTCCATACAGTAAGTTTGCTTCCGGATTTAGAAAACCTTCTTTATTGAAATTATTTACAGCATGCACCCGGTCGTTCATAGCCGGACCTCTTTCAATAATTATCGGTGCATACCCTCTTCTTGCAAGCTCAAGTCCCGCGAATATTCCGCACGGACCCATTCCCACTATTATCGGTCTCCCTGTAATTCTTTCAGAGCCGCATATGGGCTCTCTTATCCGTTCCGATTTATCTTCTATTTTTATCAAAGAACCTGCATATCCTTTTTTTCTTGTTTTCTTACCAGAGCCCTTACCTGAGTTTTTTTTCTTAAACAAATCTTTGTGAGAATAAAAATCGAATGTGTACACAAATTTCACATCCGGTTTTTTTCTTGAATCTATTGATTTTCTGCGTATTTCAAAATGCTCAATATCTTTAACATTAACACCGAGACCCTCTGCGACAATCTGTTGCAAAGACTCCATCGGTACATCTATTCCTGTTTTTATTTCGCTAAGTCTGTAATGGTACATTTCTAATTCCCGGTTATATCTTTTGCAGCCAGAATTCCTGTCAGCCAGGCATTGCTCAAATTAAAGCCTCCGCACGGATAATCTCTATCCAAAAGTTCTCCTACTATATAAAGGCCTTTACATATTCTTGATTCACAGGTTTTTTCATGGACTTCATCCAGCGATACGCCTCCTCCTGTAACCTGAGCCTCTTTCCATCCTCTTATACCTGTCGGATGAAAAGTTAAAGTATGTACAGTTTCTGAAAGGAGCTCTATCTCCGCATCTGTCAGGGTCGATACAGGTCTGTCCACCGGGAATGTCTTCCCATATTTCTCAATGTTCTGTTGCTTAGCATATTTCATTACATATTCGGCTACTCCTGACTTGAGTACAGTACACAGAACATTTGATATTCTCTCACCCTTAAGGGCTTTTTTTCTTCTTTCTCTGAGGAAGTTCTCTATATTTGAATCAGGAAACAGATCTGCTTTGATTAGGAACTGACCCAGAGTCTCCCCAAGCATCTTGTTATATCTCATAAATCTGGTCATATTAAATACGCATATCCCGGACAGACCGTATTTTGTAAATTGAATTTCACCTGCTTCTTCAAACATCTTGCTGTTTTCATTAAATTTTCCTGTTTTATCTTTAAATAAAGAAATATTTCCTCTTGTGCGTGTTCCCGCCAGGATTCTCGCATCCGGAACAGATTCGCTTTGCCATTCAAGACACTCTATCGAAGTAAGAACAGGTACAGGGGTGACTATACTGTGCCACAAATCTTTTGCCATATTATATCCGTCACCCGTTGTGCCAAGTGTCGGCCCCGCTTTCCCTCCTGTTGCAAGTACTAACTTATTTGAAATAACCTTATCCATATATACCGATTTGCCTTCTTTGAAAGAGTATTTAACTTCAAATGTATTTTCTTTTGTTTTTTCAACAGAAACTACTTCTGCTCCTGTGATAATCTCAATGCCAAGCTCTCTTGCTCTACTTTCCAATAATACGGTAACATCTGCTGCTGATTCGGAATAAGGATATACCCATCCATTATCAAGCTCCCTTGTTACAATTCCTATCCCGGCAAAAAATGCCATTATTTCATTATATCCCTCTGCATTTATATTGGTTATATTACATCTGCCATTCCCTGTTGCTTTGATTTTTCGTCCCGGCTCTTCATTCTTTTCTATTATCGCAATATTAAAATCATATGATTCAAGCCCCAGCTCAATAGCCGCTGCAAGACCTGAAGCACCGCCTCCAACGATGATAACATCGTACATTCTTAACGATCCTTTTTCCTGCTTATTCTTTCTCATCTGTACTGCCAAAGCCGCCATTTCTTGGTTCTATAGATTCTGCACCTGTCGGAATTTCATATTTCACTACAATGCCCTGCACAAAAGGTTTTCCCGATGGCAATTTTATGCTTTCAGCCGAAGGATTTTCCAGGGAAACAATAATATGCCCCTCATTATATGAGTCACAATAATCAGCATCGATTACTCCGACCGTGTTAGAAAGCTTTATTCCATATTTAAATCCTAAACCGCTGCGAGGAAAAATCATAAGAACTAAGTTTCTGTCCCGCTTATCGGTTATCCAGCGAATTCCTGTTGCTATTCTTACCTTGCTTTCCGGCTCTAATATAAGAGAAAAAGGCATAAAAAAGTCGCATCCTGCAGAAGATCCTGTCGCCTGTTTTGGCAGGAGAATCTCATCATATCTTCTCTTTAATTCGATTTCTGAAATGTTTAAAAACCCGCAATCCGTTTTCCACCTTTTATAAGATACTTTTTCAAAATGCGACATAACATATTCCTTTCTATTTCTCGCTTGCCCCGCTTATAGCAAGTTGAAGCTCATCAGCCATATCGGTTTCCTCCCACTTTACTCTTAAGTCTTCCCTTCCCATATGTCCATAGGCCGCGAGTTTTCTGTATTGTGGTTTTCTGAGATCCAGCTTCTTGATAATCGCAGCAGGCCTCATATCAAAACGGTCAGCTATAAGGTCGGCAATTCTCTCATCTCCGACAATTCCCGTCCCGAATGTTTCTACTGATATCGACACCGGTTCGGCAACTCCGATAGCATATGCAAGTTGTACCTCACAAACTTTAGCAATTTCCGCTGCAACTATATTTTTTGCTATATACCTGGCCATATATGTTCCTGACCGGTCTACTTTTGTCGGATCTTTGCCGGAAAACGCACCTCCTCCATGAGCCGCGTATCCTCCATACGTATCAACAATGATTTTCCTGCCGGTCAGGCCCGAATCTCCCATCGGACCGCCAATAACAAATCTTCCTGTAGGATTTACATATATCTTTGTTTGATCATCCAAAAGATCTTCCGGTATAACAGGCTTGATGACATGCTCAATCATATCTTTTCTTATCTGAATCAGCGAAACCTCTTCGCTATGTTGTGTTGATACTACAACAGTATCGATCCTCTTCAGAACGCCCTTGTCATATTCAACTGTGACTTGAGTTTTTCCGTCCGGTCCGAGATAAGGCAAATCACCATTTTTTCTTACTTCCGCAAGTCTCTTTGCCAGGGCATGAGCCATCTGAATCGTTATCGGCATAAGCTCTTTGGTTTCACTACATGCATATCCGAACATAATACCCTGATCGCCCGCACCTATCATTGCCAGCTCATCTTTTTTTCCGCCCTCTTTAATTTCTAAAGATTCGTCTACACCCATCGCTATGTCGGCTGACTGTTCTTCCATACGAACTATAATATCGCAGGAATTGCCGTTAAAACATACTTCGTCTCTATCATAGCCTATCTCACATATTGTTCTGCGTGCAATAGCTTCATAATCTACATCGAAATTTCCTGAAGCTTCTCCGAAAATCAAAACAAATCCTGTCTTTGCCGCCGTCTCACAAGCAACATGTGCATTGGGGTCCTGTTCCAAAATAGCATCTAAGATGGCATCTGATATTTGATCGCAAAGCTTATCAGGATGTCCTTCTGTTACAGATTCTGAAGTGAAAAATTTAGTCATCTCTTTCTCCTATATATTAAATTTTTAAGTATTATTAACACAAAAAATCTCCCTGTCACACGCAGAGAGAAGCAGATGCCCTCATCTGCCGGGAAAAACTTTTCTCCCGTGGGAATTGGCACCTTCACCATCTGATGAGGTTGCCGCGAGATCAAAGGGCCCATTCCCTCCCTCGCTCTTAATAAGGTAGTTTAATTATATATTCAGCAGCACTATTGTCAAGGGTTGTCTATGCGGTTTTACACACAAATGATCTTCGGGTTCCGGATTGTTAAGTCTGATTTCAGTTTATATATATATTGATTCATATCTCTGAATATATAGTGTGTGCTGCTATAAGCAATCTGTTATAATACTTTCAAAGGAGATGTTTATGGTCGAACTACAAGTTGTAGAAGGTAAATTATCCGAATATTACAATCACTTTGCCGAATATAAATTCACCTCTTGTGAGGCAACAGAAACACGCCTTATGGGCGCTGTCGCTTTTTGTGTCACCTGGACGGAAAAGAATAACCCTCTTTCAAAATTTTATCAGGTATTTCATCTGGATTATTCAGAGTATGGTGTTGATGATTATTACGAATTTATCTGTACCCCTGATCCAAAAGGACAAGAGCAAAAAGCAGAAATGTATTTTTACTGGAACAAGTTTGTCAGTGTTATGGGCGGTCGCTTAGTTACAATACCCCCGGAGGTGTTGGTTAAATTTATTGACGCAGCAATTCCTATTGCTCAGGACAATCGCGTCCGTGAATTTGATACCGATGAAAATAAAATCTTTCGAAAATATGCTGTAAAAAGATTTAATATGATGAAAGAAGCTTTCATAAAAGAAGGCCTGTTTACAGATTCGATAAGTGAAAATGATGCCCTATCGATGCTCATACCGAAGAAACTCGGAGTATTCGAAACTATAAATTATTTCATCATGAGACTTGTTGATCTCGACTTTAACGCGGCAGCTTATCTTTCTTCGATGAACTTCAGCAAGCTCGAAAACTGCCCCCTTACAATTAACGGTATCCAGTCTCTCATTCGTAACAGCATAAAAGCTGCATCTATTGAAGACTATCCTCCTTCTGACGGAAAATCATCCCCTTATCGCTGCAAGAGCACGACTTTAAGAGGAAACAACTATTATTTTTCTAGTTTTATCATATGGCTTGAAACAGATTATAACAAAAGGGTGCACAAGGTCACGGATATTTCTGTAGGAACTGTAATTAAGTTATCTGAATATGAGGCTGCTTTGCAGATTGCCCAAACTGAACATATTACTGTATTTGATTGTAAAGACAGTATACTTAGTGAATTCGACGGATCTAAAATCCCTGCCCTTGCGGGTGTTGAGCCGAAGTTGGTTCCGAATGGCTGGCTATATACAATATATAATAAAAATAATTCGCATGTTGACAAAGCGGAATATAGAATAAGTGATGATGTGTACGGTTATGCCCTCCTGACTATCGCAGGAGAGTTTGCAGTAATGAGCCATAAAATCATGAACATATCGATTCTTGATAATTCGGTAGTTATGTCTTTCTACTCACCATATATGGATTTAAACGGGAGATATACACTCGATACACCGATATTTCAGACCCTTTGTCAAACAACCGGAGTCATGTTCAAAAATCTTACTGACATCGACGAATAATTAATATTTTCTATATGTATTATTATGTATTATATTGATGTTCGAATTTTTGAAAAAAACTTTCAACAGAGAGTAAACCGCAATTTTGCAATACCTAAAGCGGTTTTCCACAGAATTTTGGAAAAAGTATACAATTTTATCCACTTATCAATGTGGATAACTGCGACACCGAAAAGCTTGAGATTTCAACGCTAATAATAAGTTTTTACTTTTGTCAATGCAATTTATCAACATTTTTGATAAAATACACTATACAAATTTTGTTCTTTTTTGTGAAACGCGTGAAACAACGCAGAAATGAGAAAAAATGGCAACAAAAAGACTTTATAGACAAGACGCTTATTTAACACAAAACACAACAACAATAAATTCTATAGAAAAAACCGACGGTTTTGATGTGATAATCTGTAACGAATCCGTGTTTTTTCCGGAGGGAGGCGGACAGCCTTGTGATGTCGGTACAGTCTCCTTCGGTGCAGACATTTACAATATTACCGACGTTTATGATAAAGATCTGCAAGGTGATGTTTACCATCTTACTGATGCTCCGGAAGGGACATTTTCCGTTGGTGACGAAGTTTGCCTATCCATAAACTGGGACAACCGCTTCAGCAATATGCAGAGACACAGCGGTGAGCATATGTTCAGCGGCACCTTCCATACCCTGTTCGGCGGAGTAAATAAAGGTTTTCACATCGGCGAAGATTATGTGACAATGGATATCGACCTGGATGGAGCAATATTGACTGATGAAGAAATTGACCTTGCAGAACGAACGGTCAACGATGCAATCTGGGCAAATCTTCCTATTCGGATATCGGTTTTTGATTCATATGAAGAGTCTCTGGTAATGCCGGTAAGAAAAAAGGTTCCGCATGAAGGCTCTGTTTCAATTGCAACAGTAGGCGATTTGCCGAATCCTTATGACTGTATTGCCTGCTGCGGTACACTCCCATCTTATAGTGCGGAAATCGGCATTCTTGTTGTATATAAAAATGAATCCTATAAAGGAATGAACAGGATATATTTTGACTGCGGTTTTAAAGCTAAAGAAAAACTGACTCAGGACATGAAGCTTCTAAACTCTATTGCCAACAAGTATTCATGCAGTACAGAGGATATTATATATAAACTTGACCTTATTGATGAAGAGATATCATCCCTAAAAGTTGCAAATGCTAAACTTGCCGCTTATATCAAAGATAATGAGAAAAACCGTATTCTCTCGGAAATAAACACCGGCGATGAGAATATATTTATATATTCTCTCAGTCTTCTCAAGACAGACGACCTTTTAAAACTCGGTTTTTCCGTAATAAACGAAACCAAGAACAAACTCCTCCTCCTTATACATCCGGAAACCCTGACCTGTTTGATCTTTTCTTCAGGTGATATCAAGTGCGGGCGATTTATTAAGGAAAATGCTCCTTTATACAACGGACGAGGTGGCGGCAAAGATGATCATGCAAGAGCTGTATTCCAAAATATGACCGATATGAAGGCTTTTGCGGATGCGATTTCCTCAATGTAATAAGTCTAAAATGAGTCAAATATTGAACAGAAACAACTAATAAAAAAAATTACCGGAGCAGATGTCCGAATTATAAAGACTTGCAATCACGCCTGTCTGCAACACGCGGACACTCTGCCGTTTTTTTTTGATAAAAAGCCCAAAACCACTCTCTTTACTTGGCTTTTGTCCGTCTATAGTGTACAATTAAGCCGTTCAATATATTTTGAAAATCAGTTGGAAAATAATAGGAGGAGTCATTTATGAAAAAAATTACAGTTTTATCTCTTATCCTTATGCTTGCCATGACAGCTTTTGTCGGATGTGGCGGCGGTTCAGGTGCAGATGAAGACACTGTCAGAATCGGAGTTTTCGAACCGGCATCCGGCGACAACGGTGCAGGAGGAAAACAGGAAGTATTAGGTATTCAATATGCCAACTCAGTTCAGCCTACAGTTGAAATCGACGGTAAAGAGTATAAAGTTGAGCTCGTTATTGTAGATAATGAGTCGGATAACTCCAAAGCGGTAACGGCTGCAGAGAGCCTTGTTTCACAGGACGTATCCATAGTTCTCGGATCTTACGGTTCCGGAGTTTCTATTGCTGCTGCCGACACATTTGCAAAGGCAGGCATGCCTGCTGTCGGAGTTTCCTGCACTAACCCTCAGGTAACTGCTGACTGCGATGTATATTTCAGAATCTGCTTCCTCGATCCTTTCCAGGGCACAGTACTTGCTAACTATGCTTATGAGAACGGAATGAGAAAAGCATACTGTCTGTCTAAACTCGGTGATGACTATTCTGTAGGTCTTGTTAACTACTTTGTAGAAGCATTTAAGGAGCTTGGCGGAGAAGTTGTTGAAGAGCAGTTCCCTGATAAGAACTCCGACTTCACTTCATACGTAGCTAACGCAAAGAAAGCCGGTTGTGACGTATTCTTCAGCCCTGTATCAACAGAAGCTGCAGCTCTTATAATCGACCAGGCTGAAGCTCAGTCTCTCGGAATGCCTATACTCGCAGGAGATACCTGGGACTCCAACGTAATTACCGGAGCAGCTAAAGGCAAAAACGTTGAAATCGTAGTGACAACATTCTATCAGGAAGGCGGAAACCCTGAGTTTGACGAAGGTATCAAAGCCTGGTTCGATGAGAATCCGGAAGCTGTAACAAATAACGGAGGCAACACTGACCTCGCAGCTGTAACTGCTCTTGGCTATGATGCTTACTTTGTAGCTCTTGAAGCATTCAAAGCAGCAGGTTCAACAGATCCGGCAGATATTCTTAAAGTACTTCCTACACTCGAAGTAACAGGTCTTGTTTGCGGAGACGTTTCATTTAATGAAACCGGTGACGCTAACAAGTCGGAAGCTTTCGTAAAGAAATGCAATACGGAAGACGGTACTTGGGAATTCATCAAGAAACAGACTGCAAATTAGAATTTTGATATCAGTACAATAAGTAAAATCAGATATGAGCGGGAAGCCCTCGCGGCTTCCCGTGTTTTTTAGAAAAGTGAGATATTATGAATTTGTTTAACACTTGGTTACCGTATATACTTGCGGGAATTGCAGTAGGCGGTCAATATGCTTTAATTGCCATCGGCTACACTATGGTCTACGGTATCCTCAGACTTATCAACTTTGCCCATGGCGATATTTTTATGTGGTCAGGACTTATCATGGTTTATCTGATTACAGTTCTGCCATTATGGCTATCTGTCATTGTGGTAGTTGTTTTTGCCATATTACTTGGAACGACAATTGAAAGAGTTGCCTATAGGCCTTTAAGGTCGGCACCTCGTATGTCAATTATGATTTCTGCTATAGGCGTTTCTTATCTTCTGCAGAACTTTGCTCTCTATATCACAGGCGGGCTTACCAAGACATACCCTGCTATCAGATTTCTTCAGAAAACAGTAGCCATCGGTTCGGCAACAACCAAAATGGTTACAATTATTACACCGTTCCTTACCATTCTGCTGGTATTCCTGCTGGTTATGCTTATAAAACATACAAAAATCGGAATGGCAATGCGTGCGGTTTCTCGTGACTTTGAAACTTCTTCCCTGATGGGAATTGACATTAATAGAGTTATAACAGTTACTTTCGTTATCGGCTGTGCTCTTGCCGCTATCGGCTCTGTACTGTATTTCTCCAACTACACAGGAATAAATCCTATGTCCGGAGCAATGCCGGGTCTTAAAGCTTTTGTAGCAGCTGTATTCGGCGGAATCGGGTCTGTGCCGGGAGCTGTCCTCGGAGCATTCGTTATCGGAATCGCTGAGAACATTATTAAAGGAACCGGATGGACAACTTTCTCCGACGCATTCACTTTTGTACTTCTCATCATCATCCTTATGATAAAACCTACAGGACTGTTTGGTGAGAAAGATATTGATAAAGTATAGGAGGGCGATATGGAAATTAAATTGAAAAACAAAACTAAGGCCGCCCTGTCCACTATAGCAATTGCGCTTTTCCTGATTCTGATATACGCAGCTGATAATGGTATGTTCTCCGGCTCTTCCTGGAGAATGTTTATCACAGTAATAGAGAAAGGTGCGATTTTTGCACTCGTTGCCGCATCCATGAACCTTCTTAACGGTTTTACCGGATTATTTTCCCTCGGACAGGCAGGGTTCATGTTGATGGGAGCGTACTCATATGCAATTTTCACGATTCCTGCAGCTTCCCATGATACTGTATATCAGTATTTTGATGGCGGTATTATTAAATGGTCAATAGTGGAAATCCTCGAAAACAAAATGGGTATTGCCGGTCATTATCTGGGAATTTTTCTTCCGATGATTTTCGCAGGTCTGCTGGTTGCCGGTGTTGCTTATCTGATTGCCATACCTGTTCTCAGGCTTAAATCGGATTATCTTGCGATTGCAACTCTCGGTTTTGCTGAAATCCTAAGAGCCTTCTTCCAGTGGAATACTCTCGGACCTGTTACTAACGGTTCAAACGTTTTGCGTAAATATACAACTTACGAGTCTGCTATATTCCCTGTCATTATCGCCGGAATCTGTATAGCAATCATCTTCCTTTTGATAAACTCAACATATGGACGTGCATTCAAAGCAATAAGAGATGATGAAATTGCAGCTGAAGCCATGGGAATCAATCTGTTCAAACACAAATCGATGTCCTTTGTTATCTCGTCATTCTTTGCCGGAATCAGCGGTGCCCTTCTTGCAATGTTCCAGACAACAATAAGTGCAACCCCTTTTACCACCCAGATGACATATGAGATTCTTCTGATTGTTGTTATCGGAGGTATAGGGTCAATATCGGGTTCTGTTATAGGAGCCTTCCTGTTCACCGCTTCCGCTGAATGGTGGCTGAGAGGACTTGACTCCGGTCGCTGGCTCGGGATATCTTCCGGCATTATGCGTCCGGGATTCCGAAAAGTAGTATTTGCTATTCTCATAATGATGATTGTTCTTTTCTATGCCAGAGGAATAATGGGTGATAAGGAGTTTAGCTGGGATCGGTTTGTGAACTGGTGGAGATCACGTCCCGGTGCTATCAAAGCCTGGCCTGACAAGCTCAAAGCAAATTCCGAGGCACGAAAAAAAGCTCGTACCGCAAAAGCTGTCGCCAAGGCAAAAGCTAAAGAAGACAAAGCAGACTCCGAAAAAAAGAAATCTTCCGGAATCCCTCTCTTTACTCCGCTCCCGATGTCGGATGAGGTAATAATATTCGATAAGGAGGGTAATTAATGGACAACAGACAAGTAGTGCTTAAACTATCCGATTTAACGATGCAATTTGGTGGAGTAGTAGCGGTTGATAATCTAAATCTCGTTCTTCACAAAAATGAAATCCTCGGATTAATCGGTCCTAACGGAGCAGGCAAGACAACTGCATTTAACTGCATAACCGGTGTTTATGAACCGACAAACGGCTCCATAGAAATTAACGGAGAAATTGTAATCGAAAACTACCCTAAGGGTAAAATGAAAGAAGAGTATAAAGGCCTCAACGCAGGTAAATATACAAAATCTCTGGTCATGTTGCCTGACAAGATAACAAAGCTTGGAGTAGCGCGTACCTTCCAGAACATCAGGCTGTTTAAAGGTATGACAGTTCTCGAAAATGTTCTTGTTGCAATGCATATGAACCAGGAAGAAAGCGTTTTCGGAGCAACTTTCAGAAGCAGAAAAGCTCGCCGGGAAGAAAAAGCAATGCGGGCAGAGGCTCTTGAATTACTTGAAAAAGTCGGTCTTTATGAAAACAGAGATGACCTCTCCACTTCTCTGCCGTATGGAAAGCAAAGGCATCTGGAAATTGCAAGAGCTTTAGCAACTCATCCTACGATACTTCTGCTCGATGAGCCTGCTGCAGGCATGAACCCTCAAGAGTCTGACGAGCTTATGAAATTCATAGGTGAGATAAGAGATAAATTCGATCTGTCAATTCTTATGATCGAACATCACATGCAGGTCATAATGGGAATCTGTGAACATATCTACGTTCTCAATTACGGTGGACAGATTGCAGACGGAACTCCTGCGGAAATTCAATCGAACCCTGCAGTTATTGAAGCATATCTTGGAGGCGATGAATAATGTTAGCAATAAGAGACTTACACGTACATTACGGAGGAATCCATGCCCTCCGCGGAATAAATATAGATGTGCCGGACGGCAAGATAATTTCTCTTATCGGTGCCAACGGTGCCGGTAAATCGACTACCCTTAAGGCAATAATGGGTCTTGTATCAAAATCTGAAGGTCATGTTTACTGGGATAATACGGACATATCCGCAATGAAGACAAAAGATATTGTCGGGGGCGGAATAACCCTTTGTCCGGAAGGGAGAAAAATTTTTCCCGACCTGACCGTCGAAGAGAATCTTGCTGCCGGAGCTTATCTCCGCAAAGATAAAGAAGCCGTTGCAGCGGACAGAAAAAAAGCCTATGAGCTGTTTCCCAGACTTTCCGAAAGAACCTGGCAGCTGGGAGCAACTCTTTCAGGCGGTGAGCAGCAGATGCTGGCAGTAGCAAGATCTCTTATGTCAGGTCCCAAACTCCTTATGCTCGACGAACCGTCCCTCGGACTTGCTCCTCTTGTAATCAAAGATATTTTTGCTGTAATCCGGAAAATAAGGGAAGAAGGCGTTAATGTCCTTCTTATAGAGCAGAATGCCAAAGCAGCTCTCGAAATTTCAGATTATGCTTATGTTCTGGAATCGGGCGTAATCACGATGGCGGGTTCCGGAAAAGCTCTCCTAAACGACCCGCGAGTTCAAAAAGCATATCTCGGAGAATAATTCTGATGAAAGTGAGTAAATAATACGTTAAAAAGGTCTTCTCTTTTTCGAGAAGACCTTTTGTTTCTATACTCTCTTCAGGTATTCCACCTCTGCCGGACTAAGTTTACGATACTGTCCGACAGCCAGTCTTCCTATAACAAGATTTCCCAGTCCCACCCGGCAAAGCTCCTCTACAGGATGACCGATTGCTTTGAACATACGCCTTACCTGACGATTTTTTCCCTCATGTATAGTGACTTCTGCAATGGTGGAATTTCTGTCGTGTCTGATAAGCTTAACCTTTGCCGGTGATGTAATGAAACCTCCTATATCTATTCCCTTTTCAAGTCTTGCCGCTTCTGCCCTGGTTACAATGCCGGTAGCTCTGACTACATATTTCTTATCAAACTCATGAGAAGGGTGCATAAGCCTGTTTGAAAGCTCTCCGTCATTAGTTAATATAAGAAGTCCTGAAGAATTATAGTCAAGCCTCCCTACAGGAAAAACTCTTATTTCATCAGGCACTAACTCTATTACCGTAGGTCTGCCCTCTTTATCAAAAGTCGATGTTACATAGCCTGTAGGCTTGTTCAGAAGATAATAAACTTTCTTCTTCTGAAGTTCAATCAGTTTACCGTCCACTTCAACACGGTCATCATCCTTTACATGATAACCGAGGGTTTGAAGCACAATTCCGTTAACCCGTACCCGGCCCGCCTCAATCATTTCATCTGCTTTTCGTCTGCTTGCTATCCCGGCAGCTGCAATATATTTATTGATTCTCATTTCTTTCTCGTTTTCTCAGAAATATATCATTCCACAGGTTCTTTTCTTAAGCTTTAGTCTTCGTTATTATCAAAATCTATACTTAATTGCCCGCTCAACTCTTCTTCATCAGGATTTCTTCTCAATTCATCATATTCTGTAACGTCAGGCAAGTCTTTAAGACTTTCAAAGCCGAACTTTTTCAGAAACTCCTTAGTAGTCGCATAAATCAAAGGCCTGCCTATACCGTCCGACCTTCCTGTAACCTCTATCAATCCTTTTTCTAAAAGCCCGTCTATTACCCTTTCACTCCTGATTCCTCTTATCGAATCGATTTCCGATCTCGTTACAGGCTGCCTGTACGCAATTATCGCCAGGGTTTCAAGTGCAGCCTGAGAAAGTCTTTTTACTCTTACAGGAGTGCAAAGCTTCTCGATAAAAATCTCGTTTTCTGAAAATGTCACATATCCGAAGGAGTCCTCTACTCGGCGAATTCTTATCCCACGACCTTCCTGTTCATATTCACTCTGCAGTTCCAGGAAAACTTCTTTGACAACATCATTATCGGCTTCCAGAACCTGTGCAGCATCTTTTACTTCAAGCGGTTCCCCCCACATAAACATCATAGTTTCAAGAGCTGATTTCATTATTTTCCTACTGTACATCCTGTATCTCCTTCCTGGTAACGGTTATTGCTCCGAATTTTTCTTCCTGTTCGGCATCACAGGCCTGCTGCTGAATCATCGACAGCAGCGACATAAAAGAAATTGTTACATCATATCTGTCCGCATCATCCGGTAAAAGCTCATTGAAAGGTATTTTACTTCTTCCTTCCTTGAATTTGGCATCGAGTTTTTGAACCATATATTTTACTCTCGATTCTACAGACTCTCTTTCTGAGCGAACACCCTGATACCTTTTCGTTACTTCCTCAACTTTCTTCTTCTTGGTGAGGAAAAGAATGAATGCACTGACCATCTGTTCCTCAGTTGCCATGAGGATTTCATCAGGATCGTCTATATATTTTGACATATCCTCTGCAGGCTTCTCATAAACAGATAAATTTTCCTCTTCACATTCTTTAAGCATAGAGGCGATATTCTTAATTCTGACATACTCGCTCAGCCTGCCGGCCAACTCCGTCCTTGGATCCTCCTCGAACATAATCTCTCCTGTATCAGAAACACGAGGAAGAAGCATATAAGATTTAAGACGAATCAAAACTGCTGCCAGAACGATAAACTCGCTACTGACTTCTACATTAAGCTCGTCCATTTCATTAAGATATTCTATATACTGTTCGGTAATTTCTCCGACTTTAATATCGTATATATCCATCCTGGCGTTCTCCAGGAGATACACCAGCAAATCAAAAGGTCCCTCAAATTTATCAATTCTTACCTTATACACAGAAATTTTCCTCTCCGAAAAATATTTTCTTAAGATATAAGCCTTGAGGCGGTGCTGTAAACCCCGCATTGCCTCTGTCCCGACTCTCGATTATTGCTTTAACATCCGAAGACGACTTCTTTCCTTCTCCTACTTCAATAAGAGTGCCGACTATAATTCTCACCATATTATACAGAAATCCGTCCCCGGTCACTTCAATCACAATATTGTTGTCATCAGACTCTACTGTTAAATTATATATTGTTCTGATTGTTGTTTCTCTCGGTGTCCCGCCGGATGTCTCAAAACACTTGAAATCATGCGTTCCTGTAATTTCTTCTGCTGCTTTCCTCATGCTGATTATATCAAGACGATCCGCACCGGGATATTGTAAAACTTTATTTCTGATAAAAATATCTCCCGTTTTGTCTATAACATATCTGTATGTCTTACCTGTGCAGGAATATCTTGCATGAAAATCTTCAGGTTTTTCTTCAACCGATATTATTCTTATGTCTCCGGGAGCTCCCGACCTTCCCGTTCCTGCAACCCCAAACCTTCTGTTCATTACTTCAGGGAGCTTTTCAAACGGCATCTTCGAATTCCACTCAAAGGATGCACACTGCCCTAATGCATGAACTCCCGCATCCGTCCTGCTTGTGCCGTGTATATTAATTTCCTCACCGGCAATATATTTAAGCACATGCTCAATCTCACCTTGAACTGTTCTCGCATTGGACTGTTTCTGCCAGCCGGAGAAGTTCGTGCCATCGTATTCAATTTTAATGAGTATGTTTTTGCCCATTACAGAAACCATAATTCCCACATGTTCCAGAGAAATAAAAAGTATATTGTACAGGCTACACATCCGGACGGCAGCATAGCCAGAGAATCTTTGATTGTAGCTCTTCCTGTAGATATCCTGATAACAGAATGCATCGCGAAAATTAATGTTGTGAGAACGAAAATTATGACGATTCCGCCCCTACCCCCTATAAGTCCCATGCAGGTAAAAAATTTTATGTCTGCACCGCCTATAGAGCCTGTTTTGTATACCAGGAGGCCAAGTCCAAGTATTGATAGAGATAATGCCAGACCGATTCCCGCTCCGGCAAGAGGTTCCCACCAGGTCTCATGGTATCCTGCAAAAGCGACCGACATCAATGCGAGTGCTATGCTGAACTGATCCGGAACTATCATATACAGAGCATCGGATATAGCCATAAGCAGCAAAACAAACAGCACGCACATGACATATATCATATATTCAACACTTCCGCCTCTAATAGCAAGATAAAGCCCTACTATTCCGAAATAGCCGACAAATGCATATTTCCATGGTGTGCTGGGCAGTCTTTGTCTGCCTTCACTGTCAGCCTCAATCAGTTTTGGAGGAAGAACCTTTTTAGGTTTTTTCGTTTTCTTATTTTCTACATTGACTCTGGCATCTTTGTTAATGTCTTCCTGATCCGGATAATCTGCAAACCATTCCGGCTTAATATTATTGAATGCCACAACGCTGCCGTTACCAAAAATAACGGTCAGAACTGCGGCAACAATAATTCTTATTATCAAATCAAACGGATATGTCATTTTTATGATATACACGAGTTAAAGAATTCCAGGTGATCCTTATATACTTCCTCCTTATCGAATTCATTTAATATTTCATGCCTGTCATCGATATACAGCTTAATTTCAGTATTACATTCAGTATTCTCCGTATATACCATGTAAGCTTTGCGGACTCCTTCTCCCCAGGCTCCTACAGGATCCTCGGCACCTGCACTGAACAGCATTGGAAGTCCTTGCGGAAGCTTTTTCATTCTTTCAATGTCATGAGCTTTGAGCATACCTGCGAACATATGATAGTAAGCGTTCGGACTGAATTTGAACATACACCACGGCTGATTCATATACCACTCAACAATGGCATCATCCCTAGTCAGCCAGTCTTTTTCTGTCTTAGGATTACTGATCCGCTTCAGATAGCCTCCGAAAGCCATTTTATCCAGAATCGGTGCCTCTTTGCCGACTTTATTTATTCCAAGTATTTTTGCGACAGTCATGCCCGCTCTGATGACAAAGTCCGGTTGCCATCCGGTTCCCATTATAACAACTCCCGACAATCCTTTCGCATATTCGGCATCGTTTTCAGTTATATATTGTCTCAACAGGAAAGAACCCATGCTGTGTCCAAGCATTAAATAAGGTTTTTCAGGGAACTCTTTCTGAATCATCTTTCTGAGACTATGTATGTCTCCTATAACCCATTCATTGCCTTTCTCTCCAAAGTAACCGTGATAAATATCGGAACGGACGGATTCTCCATGTCCGAGATGATCCTCGCCTACAACAAGAAATCCGTTTTCCGTAAGGAATCTCGCAAATTTATCATATCTGTCCAGAAATTCGGTCATGCCGTGAATGATCTGTACTACAGCCTTCGGCTCGTCTTCCGGTTCCCATCTTATTGCATGAATTTGAGTTACTCCATCCTGAGATGGATAATTGAAATCCTTCTTACTCATTTTCTCTCTCCCTCCCCGGCTTTACACCGTGATACTGATATAGTTGCGTCTCGAGTCTTCCGTTATAAAGTTTACGTCTCCTGTCAGCCTTACGACCGAAAAACTTTTTTTCTATATCCCTGTCAGTCGTTATCATAAACATCGACCATGTCGGTTCTTCTACAAGAACCTTTCCAAGTTTCTTGTATATTCTCTCTATAGCTTTTCTATCGCCTATACGCTCCCCATAAGGAGGATTTGTTATTATAACCCCGTACTCACCTTCCGGCTTCCAACTTGTCATATCCATATGTAAGAATTCGATGTCATCAAGCACGCCCGCCTCATCCGCATTTGCTTCAGCGGCTTTAATTGCATCAGTATCGATATCCATAGCCTTAATCCTGAGTTCTTTATCGAAATCTCCTGCCTCGTATGCAAACTTCTTTTCTTCCTTCCAGATATTCCCGGGAATTATCTGCCAATCCGAGCATGCAAAGCTCCGTCCGAGTCCGGGTGCTATATTCCTTGCTATCATAGCGGCTTCTATTGGAATCGTTCCCGAGCCGCAGCATGTGTCGACAAGGATTTTATCCGGTCTGTAGAAACTCAGTTGAACGATTGCTGCAGCCAAAGTTTCTTTAATCGGTGCTTCCACGTCTTTAATGCGATAGCCTCTCTTATGCAAACCTGCTCCGCTCGTATCTATCATCAGTGTAAATTTATTTTTGAGTACCGAGAATCTTATTCTGTACTCCGCTCCGCTTTCCGGCAAAACCTGTTTATTGTAAACTGCTCCGAGTCTTGAAACGACAGCTTTCTTAAGTATGCTCTGGCAGGCAGGTACACTGTGAAGTTCGGATTTGACCGATGTTCCGACAACAGGGAAACAGCCATCAACAGTTATATATTTTTCCCACGGAAGAGCTTTTACTTCCTGAAAAAGTTCTTCGAATGTCTTAGTATTAAATTCTCCCATGCGAACGTAAACTCTGTCTGCGGTCCTTAACCACAGATTAGAGCGGACTATTGCTCTCTCGTCACCAAGATAAGTAATTCTTCCGTCCTCAGTCTTGAGCACCTTATATCCAAGAGCCTCTATTTCTCTTCTTACGACTGCTTCAAGTCCGAATGACGCTGTTGCGATAAGTTCTATTTTCATTTTATTAAAGCTCCACTCCGAAACCTGACTTATACAGAACTATATCACCTTCAGCCCTTGTCTTATTCATATCTATAACTCTTTGATTTTCCGATCCCCTGTATGCCAGTTCAAGGTTCTTGAGAGCCTCAACAAATTTTCCGTCTACAAGAATATCTGTTAAATCAAGCAGGGCGTCAGTTGAAGAATCCTTTCTGTCTTTAAGCTCTTCATAAGTATAACCGGAATAGCACATGAGATTAAGTCCCTGTTCTTTTACCCCTTTGGCAAGCTCAAGCAAAGCTTCAGTCTGCTCAAAAGGCTCTCCTCCGGAGAACGTCACTCCTTTAATATGCGGATTTCGAACTATATCATCAAAGACCTCGCCCACAGTAACATCGTAACCCCCTTTGAAGTCATGAGTCTGCGGATTATGACATCCGGGGCAATTATGTTTACAACCCTGAACGAATGCAGCATATCTGAAACCCGGACCGTCAACTATAGATTCCGGCTCTACCCCGCTCATTCTTATAATTTTGCTTCTATCGTAATTTATCATAAATATACATCCTTCGTTTTTTAATATTTGTGCTGTCTAATTGTACTACAAATTCTTAGATTATCGTCATAGACGACTTGAATTTTTTCCGCCATTAATCTTTTAAACAACCAATAGGAATAACCAATACACCATCATCACGCCTATAGCCGTAACGAGTAGCAGTAATAAGTAATTTCAAATCCGGCAGACGAATAGGATTTTGTTTTGCATTTTTGTTATACTCTCTCACTAATCTTTCAATTTCACATAAATGTTTGGCTCCCTCTTCGACTCCGTACTCTCCAAGCTTTATCTCTATGAGCGCATATCTTCCATCATTCAAATGCAGTACTGCATCTGCTTCTAAGCCTAATCTATCATGGTAATATGACAGATGACCGTCATTATTTGATGAATAAATTTTAAGGTCTCTTATACACAATGATTCGAACAAAAAACCGAGAGTTTTATAATCCTTGTCAAAGTATTCCGGAGACACACCAAAGGCTGCAGTTGCAATAGAAGGGTCTATAAAGTTTCTTTTCTGTGAAGACCGGATTGAGGTTTTTGATCTGATTGCGGGACTCCATGCACCAACATTTTCTATAATCATCAACTTTTCCAGCGCAGATAAATAATCATAATAACTCTGCCTGGACATTTCGCAGGTCGCATTGATGTCTGCCAAAATAGTTTTCGTTTCAGCCAAGGTACATAAATTTCGAGCATAAGATTTTAAAATTGCTTTCGCCCATTGAGGATTGCGCTTCACACTGTCTATGTTGGAAATATCTACATTGCAAGTCTGGTTAAAAAGATCTTTTGCTATAGCAAGTTGAGCTCTGGAGGTTTTTCTATTCAAACTTGCCGGCCAGCCTCCTCTGCAAATTGCAAATTTAATTTCATCTATTGTCAAATCGGAATGACATCCGTCAAATAAATCCGGTTTATCAAATAAATTTTTAAGCGAGACTTCTCCACTTGATTCTCCGCTTTCAAAAAGACTCATTGGGTACATCTTGAGCCTCGAGATTCTAAGTGTACCGGTATGAGGTGTCTTTACTGTGTTTGAGGTTGAACCCGTTAAAATATATTGTCCTGCTTCTCCTGTATCGTCAATATCTTTTCTTATCGCACCCCATATCTTAGGAGCATCCTGCCACTCGTCAAACAGTCTGGGTTTTTCTCCCTTTAATAAGTCCGAAGGACGTGTGTTGGCAATTATAAGATAGTTCTCACGCTCATCTTCGTTTTGAAATTCTACTACGCTTTTTGCTTTCTGCTTAGCTGTTGTTGTTTTCCCACATCCCTTTGGACCCTCAATAAGCGTAGCTCCAAAAGCTTCCAATTTAAAATCAAGTTGCTTGTCAACTATTCTTTTTCTGTATTCCATTATTCTTCCCCACCTTACTATTACCGTTTATCAAGAAAAGAATAACATAACGCAAAAGCTTTAACAAGATTAACTTGACAGATTTGCATAAATTTATTTGACAGATTTGCATAAATTTATTTGACAGATTTGGAGATCATTTAAATCAATTGTCTAATGATCGAAGACGCAAGAAACGCCACTTTGTATGAACCATTTGCAACAAAATGAGCCCCTGAGGGCTCATTTTACTAAAATCAAGTATCAATTTTTTTTGGTTACACTCTCCTCACTGATTATCCTCTCTTGAGGCTGTGCTTTACTCTGTCTTCCACCTCGGATCTCTTTCCGTTGTTGAATCTGTCGAGTGTTCCTACCAGGTATCCTGTGATTCTTCTGATTCTTTCAAACTCGACTCCTTTTCCTACCTGTCCGTTTATATTCTTTACTCCATTGATGTTCATTATATTACCTCCGTCTTTCTGTATATATTATATTCTTTTTTTCTTAATTGAAAACTAAAAATTGGTTTATTATATTTTTTGTTATCAGCGATTGCAGTCACATGGTACCGGCACGCTCGGATATTTCATCCTTAATTCATCAAGTCTTTCTACCGGAACCGGTTCTCCTTCACGTCTGCCGCAGCGAGGACATACATCATCGATAATTCCTGTATACCCGCATACCGGATCTCTGTCTACAGGATGATTGACCGATCCGTATCCTATGCCTTTCTCCTTCATGAATCTGATAATCTGTTCGAACGCTTCCGGATTTTTTGCCGTATCTCCATCAAGTTCCACATAACTTATATGTCCTGCGTTTGTCATGCTGTGGTAAGGAGCTTCTATTTCCAGTTTTTCAAACGCTCCGATTGGAAAGCTTACAGGGATGTGGAAAGAATTCGTGTAATAATCTTTATCCGTCACACCCGGGATTGTACCGTATTTCTCCGCATCTATTTTGACGAATCTCCCGGATAAACCTTCTGCCGGCGTAGCAAGAAGTGTAAAATTGAGTTTTGATTCCGCACTTCTTCTGTCGCATACATCTCTCATGTGCTGGACAATCTCTAGCCCGAGTTTTCTTGCCCTTTCATCCTCTCCGTGGTGTTTTCCGATCAGCGCCTTAAGAGTTTCGGCAAGCCCTATGAATCCTATCGAAAGCGTCCCGTGTCTGAGAAGGTCAGCTACACTGTCATCAGGACCTATTCTATCCGAATCGATCCATATTCCCTGTCCCATAAGGAAAGGATAGTTACGCCCTCTCTTGCTGCACTGGATCTTGAATCTGTGCAAGAGCTGCCTGACAACGAGATCCATGACATTATCCAGCTTCTTATAGAAAACATCGATATCCCTGTTTGCTTCTATACCGAGCCTGGGTAAATTGATCGATGTGAATGAAAGATTTCCTCTACCGCAGGTAACCGCCTTTGAAGGATCATTTACATTGGCTATTACCCTTGTACGACATCCCATATATGCAACTTCCGTGTTGTAATCACCTTCTTTATAAAAAGCTTTGTTAAACGGTGCATCCAGAAAACTGAAGTTAGGAAAAAGTCTCTTTGCACTACATGTAATTGCCAGCTTGAATAAATCGTAGTTAGGATCTTCCGGATTATAGTTAATACCTTCTTTAACCTTGAATATCTGTACAGGGAATATCGGTGTCTCTCCATTACCGAGTCCGGCTTCTGTTGCTAAAAGGAGATTTTTAATTACCATTCTTCCTTCCGGAGATGTGTCCGTTCCGTAGTTGACCGAGCTGAACGGCACCTGAGCTCCCGCTCTTGAATTCATGGTATTCAGATTATGGATAAGAGCTTCCATCGCCTGATATGTGGTCTTGTCCGTTCTTGCCCATGCAGCTTCTATTGCCTGCACATTGCACCTTACAAGAATTTCTCTGTCGATTCCGTATTTATTTTCGGAAGAATCATACCACTTACCAAGTTCTTCTCCATAAGTTTCAGCCGTGCTGAGAGTTGGCTTAACAGCTTCCGTCCTTATTCTTTCAGCGATTTCCTTTGCCTCCGCATAAGGCATCTCTGTCTTGGCGGCTATGATTTCTGTCAATGCGGAAAAATACTCTTTGACATATGTTCTTGCAACTCCGGGTGCCATAGCATAATCGAAGTTCGGAACCGACTGCCCGCCGTGCATTTCATTCTGGTTAGCCTGAATTGCAATACATGCAAGCGATGCATAGCTCATTATAGATTGCGGCTCCCTCAGATATCCGTGGCCTGTGCAGAACCCGTCTTCAAATAATTTGATGAGATCAATCTGGCAACATGTTTCCGTCAACATGTAGAAATCCTTATCATGGATATGGATATCTCCGTTAATATGGGCCTTTGCTATATCCTTAGGCAGAACATAATGATCCACGAAATATTTTGCACCCTCGGATCCGTATTTGAGCATAGTTCCCATTGAGGTATCCCCGTCGATGTTGGCATTCTCTCTCTTGATGTCGGCATCTTTGGAGTACGAATATGTAAGCTCATTGTATATGTTCATCAGATCCGACTCTGCTTCTCTGATCTTTGCATGCTCTGCACGATAGAGAATATAAGCCTTGGCAGTTTTCTCATAATCGTATTTTATCAGTATACTCTCGACGATATCCTGTACCTGTTCTACCGTACAAGTCTCTCCGTCCAGACGCTCAACTACTTTCTTCGTAAGATAAGTAAAATCGATACTGGACATTACCTCGCCTTCAACCGCTTTATTCGCAGCATAAATTGCATTAAAGATTTTAGACTCATCAAACGGTACTTCTGTTCCGTCTCTCTTAATAATAGTTTTCATTACGGGTCTTCCTTCTGTCTTCTGTTTATATTGTTACTGTTAATTGTTTTAAATGTGTCCCAAACAAAATAGCGTTCGTGAGAACACTATATATTGTATCTGTGTCGTTATGCCGTGTCAATATATTGTATGTTGTTTTTTTGTGTTTTTTTAGACGTTTTTGGTAGAATTAAGTTCTTATATTTGAACAACATATACAAATCATATCTTCTGCAAATACACGCTCAATATTTAAGGGTTTATTAAAGCTTGAAATCAATATGTTTTCTTTCCAAGAGCCATCTGGATAAGTTCTGATGCCAAAGCTCCTGTCTTGTTTCTCTCATCCAGTATAGGATTGACCTCTACCAGATCCATACTTATAAGCTTTCCCGATTGGGCAAGCATCTCAACCGCTAAGAAAGCTTCCCTTGCGGTTATTCCGTTAGGCACCGGTGTTCCAGTACCTGGTGCATATTCAGGGGTTATCGCATCTACATCAAAGCTGAGATGTATACCTACAGTTCCTTCACTTGCAATCCTGATTGCTTCTTTCATAACATCGTACATTCCTCTTCTGTCTATATCCGATGTCGTAAATACATTCAGCTTTGCTTCCTTCATTCTCTTAACTTCCGCTTTGTCAAAATCATGTCCGCCAACCTGAACGCAATGTTTGGTAGGAACAAAATGCGGGGTTTGTCCGAAGTTGACCATACTGTTCGGTCCGTATCCGCAGACGGCGGAAAAAGGCATCCCGTGCATATTCCCGCTTATTGTAGATTTATCGTCATTCCAGTCTGCATGAGCATCGATCCATATAATTCCGATCTCACCTTCCGGTTCATAATGCTTTGCAACAGCCGAAATACTGCCGGCAGCTATACTGTGATCTCCCCCGAGAACAATCGGAAAATGTCCTTTTTCGAGCGTGTCAGCCACTGATTCATACAATCTGCTGTTGATATCATTAACCTGCTCAAAATTGATCATGTGTCTTAGGCTCATCCCGTCATCCGGAGGAATAATGTCCCCTTTGTCATGAACGTTATACCCCATGATTCTGAGAGAAGGGCAAAGTCCGGCATATCTTATGGCAAGAGGCCCCATAGCAACACCCTTGCGAGCTGCTCCGAAGTCTATCTGAACCCCGATTATGTCTATATCCCTTATATGATGCGTCATATTATCACCTGTAATTTCTTTTTTAATATTTTGATGTTATTCGCATATCGTCCTATATTACAAATGATAACCGAGATAAAGGCTAAATATCAATAGAGCAAAGAAGCAACTTGTTTTTTTCTATATAAAAATCTGTTCTCCTATAAATTAAATGTGCGGCATGAACCGCACATTTATAGCTTTTTAATTTATTTGTTCTGATTGCTTTAACCGAAATATCTCTTCAAAAGACCTTCGAATGCTCTGCCGTGTCTTGCCTCGTCTCTTGCCATCTCATGAACAGTGTCGTGAATTGCATCAAGACCCTGCTCCTTAGCAAGCTTAGCGAGCATTGCTTTACCGGCACAGGCACCGTTTTCCGCTTCAACTCTCATTTCGAGATTCTTCTTTGTGCTGTCGGTCAGAATTTCTCCGAGCAGCTCTGCAAATCTTGAAGCATGATCCGCTTCTTCGTAAGCTGCTTTCTCCCAGTAGAGACCGATTTCCGGATATCCTTCTCTGTGAGCAACTCTCGCCATTGCAAGGTACATGCCGACCTCTGTGCACTCACCTGTGAAGTTTGCTCTCAATCCTTCAAGAATTTCTTCGCTTACACCCTGAGCAACTCCTACGACATGTTCAGCTGCCCAGCCCATCTCTCCTTCTTTCTGCTCGTTGAATTTCTCTGCAGGAGCCATACACTGTGGACACTTTTCAGGTGCCTGTTCTCCTTCGTGTACGTAGCCGCATATTGTGCATACCCATTTAGTCATAACTTTTCCTCCCTTTAAATATTAAATTCTTTGTTATTGTGATTTTTCCTTCATGCAATTCGAACATATCCCATAGAACTGAGAGCTACAGCTTTCTATCCTGCCCTCAAATTCTTTTTGTACTGTTATCAGCATCTCAGTGTTGTTGTCAGGCATATCCAGAACACAACCGCAGGCTTTGCAGAAGAAATGAGAATGCGGTTCCGGGTTGTGATCAAAGCGTGCCGGTCCGTTTAAGCTGATTCTTGCAATTTCTCCTCTTTCAACCATACGATTGAGATTCCGATAAACAGTTGCGACACTTAAGCTGGGAAACTCTTCTTTGAGTTCCAAATACAAAGTTTCCGCGGTAGGATGATCATATCTACCATGAAGTTTCTTTCTTATTGCTTCCCTTTGTCTGCTGAATTTTGTTTTCATGTATATATCCGTTTGCTTCTTGAAATCATTAATACAATTATAAAATTATCTTCCTCAATAATAATAATGATTATCATTATTATTTATTGCTTTTATACTATACTCCAACATTAATTGCATGTCAACCCCGAAAATGATATTCTTTTATATAATATTAGCTAGTTTAGATTTATATAAGAGGGGGGGCTCTTATTTATGAAAATCAACCAATCCACCGAAGATTATCTGGAAACTATGCTTATTCTTCAAAAAGAAAAAGGCTATATACGTTCTGTCGATATAGCAGAACGCATGGGTGTTACAAAGCCGAGCGTATCCTATGCCGCAAGAAAGCTCAGAGAAAGCGGATATATTAATATGGAACCTAACGGTCCTATTGTTCTCACACCTCCGGGCTTAGAACTTGCAACAAGGGTTTATGAAAGACATCAGGCTCTTGAAAAGTTCCTTATTCTTCTCGGAGTAGAAAAACATCAGGCAGCAGAGGATGCCTGTCTGATTGAGCATGTAATCTCAAACGATACTTTCCTCGCTGTTAAGCGATATGTAGAGGAGCATTCCGAATAGCTTTATTTTAATAAAATCAGGCAAAATAAAAGTTCCGAATCGGATATTTATCTGATTCGGAGCTTTTTCATGTATTATACAATTCTAAAAATATTTAAAGTCTATCTGAGATTCAGCTTTTTTCTGAGTATTAGATTAGTGATAAAAAAGTAAATCGCCGAATATATCAGTCCTATAACGATACTCAAAAATAAATCTCCGGTCAAAGCTGCAAATGAATAATCGACAGCCGTGATGTTTCTAACAGGTAAACTTGCTCGAATAAGCACTGTTCCGATAAAGCTCTCGACACCGGACAATAGCAGAAAAACACCCACTGCTATGAGACCTTGAAGTTTTTGCGATATGTGACCTATAGATATAGAAGTGTATATCTTGAGAGCCAGCCAGGAAGCCCATGTCAATACTATAAACACCATCTCCAATATTACAATAGTCAGCATGCCTTTTTCTTTCTTTGTGGCATTCAATGGTGCAAAATCCGTTCCGCCCGCAAATGAACCTAATATTATACCGATTAATATAGCAGTTATAATCCCGATTAAAGCCCATCCGGAAGCGGTTATCGTTTTAGACAAAATATGCTGATTTATACTCGCCGGAATTGAAAGTGTGTAATATCCCTCATCCCCAAGCAGGTTGGAGCTGAATCTTCTTATAAGGATCATAGCCGTTATTACAAGTGCCGCTACTGAACCTGAAACCAGAAGCAGAACGAATATCACGTCCAAGAAGCCTTCGTTCATTTTACTGAATTTCAATTGAGCTCCGGTTATAACGGAAAGTACGATTAATGCCCCGTATAAAGGAATCAGAACACGCCCGACAGATGCAAATTCGTATTTTAATAATTTCCTTAACATTTGAATACCTCCCTGAAAAGCTCATCAACGCTTTTATTATTTTCTTCTCTTATTTCTTCTGCCGACTTGTGTAAAACAGTTTCCCCCCGGTTGATAAAGATGACATCATCTATAATTGACTCCACATCCTGAATCAGGTGGGTTGAAATAATAACCGCCGCATCTTCACTATAGTTTGTAATTATCGTACGCAGAATATAATCCCTTGTTGCAGGATCGACACCGCCTATCGGTTCATCGAGCAGATAAAGTTTCGCCTCACGACTCATAGTCAAAATCAGTTGCAGCTTTTCTTTGGTCCCCTTGGACATCTTCTGCATAGTCTGCCCAAAATCCAAATTCAGACTTTTTGCCATCTCTACGGCTTTGCTTTCATTAAAATCATCGAAGAAATCCGCATTCATTCGGATAAGTTGTTCCGTAGTCATGTATGAAGGAAGTACTATTCTGTCCGGCAGATAAGCGGATATCTTCTTTGTCTCTACTCCGGGCTCATTTCCCTCTATTCTGATACTTCCCATGTCCGGTTGCAGAAGCCCCATCATCAGCTTTATAAGTGTAGTCTTACCGCTGCCGTTAGGACCGAGCAGTCCGACGATCTGTCCCGATTCTATCGATAAATTTATGTCTTTCAGGGCAAAATTGCTGCCAAAACTTTTTGTAATATTTTTTGTTTCCACCAGAGCCATTTCTAAACCTCCTTAAGCCTTTCCATTACAGCTTCCTTTATTTCTTTCTTATCCATTCCTATGCCTGTAAGTTTCTCAAGAAATTCCTCAATATATTTCTCGGCAAGATTACTTCGTAATTTTTCCATTATTTTCTTCTCCCTGCTTACAAATCTTCCGCTTGTCCGTTCGGTATATACAAGCCCTGATCTCTCCATTTCCGAAAGTGCTTTTTGCACAGTATTCGGATTGACTCCGGCTTCCAGTGCAAGCTCCCGAACAGATGGAAGTTTTTCTCCGAGAGCATATTCACCGCGTGCTATTCGCATAGTCAGCTCATCTATTATCTGCGAATATATCGGAATACCCGGTTCAAAGTTCCATTCCATCTTCACATCTCCTTACTCTTTTTTTAAATTTATATCTACTTTGTATTACTGTATTAACTAATTAATACAGTAATACAAAGCTTTTCTTTTGTCAAGGGGTATTTTAAAAAATTTAAAAATTAAAAAAGTGACACAGTATACACTATGTCACCCGCATAATTCGTTTTTTTGATTTTAATGTATTGTTACGTCAGTCACAGGTATTGTTTTTCTATTACTCTGTTTTATCGACATCAATGTCCTCAACTTCTTCAAACGTATCATTGTGATTGTGATTGATTACTTCAAAGTCAACTGTCTTTGCTTCTCTGTCCTCGTCCGATCTGTTGTCCCCTATTCCCTGGGGACCGTAGTATTCCGCATCCCCAAATCCCAGTATACAATAAAATATAGATGAAAGGAAAAACAAGCCTACTGCCCAGATTTTTGGCTTTCCAAACGCTGCTGCAGTATTGACTGCAAGAAGGTATAATAATACGGCCAGTGTGATCAAACCCAATATCGGAACCGGAATAAACAGTGCAAGTAAAACCATCCATCCGTTTCCTATGGATATCTGGCAAAGTTTATAGATATTATAAAATGGAATCAGGGCCGCCCATCCCGGTTCTCCCGCCTTTTCAAACATCTTCCACATACCTGCCACTCCCAATATCATCATGCCTATAGAGAAAAAGGATGTCGATTCACCCGCTCCGGAATATAATTCTACTATATAATCTGTCATTTTTTTCCTCCTTTTGCTTTTGAAGATTTTTCCTGTACATTCTGAATTTCTTCGCCTAACTTCTTTGCTCCCAGAATTGTTGCCAACCCTCCGATAAGTCCTACAGCTATTATTTTAAGCAGAGATTCGGCAAATTCCGAATCCGCCCTTTTTCCTGCTTTACTAAGATCTTTATATGCATCAAATTTGCCTTTGCTTCCCATCTTAGAACCTCCTGTCCTCTTTCTGGATATAAATTATATCACGACAGAGTAAATTTAATTAACATAATACCGGTCGATTTTATTTAAAAATCCGTTTTCTTGCGAGAAAGCTCATATACGTCTGTCTTTCGTGCGGCAAGCAGTGGAAGTTTCCTTCTTATTTCTTCTACAAAATTCAAATCGATTTCAGTTATATCGACTCCTTCCTTTTCATCCATCTGCATTACGATATCTCCCCAAGGGTCGGTTATTATTGAATGTCCGTATGAAACATATCCTATTTCCGGATCCCTCGCCGGTGCTGTTCCTACCATATACACCTGATTTTCCAACGCTCTTTGCCTAAAGCTTGTCTCCCAGTGAGCCGGTCCCGTCGTCATATTAAATGCTGCCGGATTAAAAATCACCTTGGCCCCGTCAAGAGCGGGTAATCTTGCACTTTCGGGAAAACGAATATCAAAACAGATATTGACAGCCATTTTACACCATTCCGTTTCAAAAGTTGTAAAATCGTTCCCTGCTGTCAAAGTATCCGACTCCTTGAACACCTGTCTCCCATGTGCGTATATATCGAAAAGGTGAACTTTCCTGTGTTTTCCTATCTGTTCACCCTGCCTGTTAAACACAAAACAGGTATTGTAAACTTTTCCCTCTTCATCGACTTCAGGAATTGAGCCGCCTACAATATATTTACCTGTCTTTCTTGCAAGGGTCGACATGGCAATCCATGTATCCCATTTTTCCGGCTCGGCATACTCAGGGAAAAGCTCAGTCTTGTAAGGACAATTCCACATTTCCGGAAGACATATAATATCGGCTCCGTCAAAACAGCCGTCACCTGTCATCTGTGCAAAGTGTTCTATATTTTCATATTTATCTTTATGGACTTTGAACTGCACACTGGCAATTTTTATTTTACTATCCGACATAAGTATCTCCTTTTTCTTTTACATGCTTCATTTTTTCGGTTTCTCTAATGTATATTTTAAGTTATAGAAGTGCTATTAGAGCCGCTCCGCCCACTATTACAATCATTCCCAGAACTTCCGGAGCTTTAATCGGCCTTTTCTCAATCCCTAAGAAGCCCATCGCATCATATACAAGACCGCCACTCATCTGTCCAATCAGATTTGTAACAGTAACCATGCCGGCACCCAGAACAGGAGCAGTAAAGGCATTACTTAACACTATAATAATTGCAAATACTCCACCACTTGCCATCCAAGGCTTGAATTTAAAACTTCCTTTGTCGGAGATAATCACTCCCCTTTTTCCTCTAAAAACAAATAACGCCAGTGTAATAACCGATACTGCCGAAAGTCCTACTGACATAGATATCAGTGTTGCTACTGTACCTGAGTTTATCAGTGTTCTTAATGTTCCGTTTATTGCAACCTGAATGGCGGCAGATGTTCCGCATAAAACTGCACCCGCTATATAGATTATATTTGATTTCTGATTGGACTTTTTCTCCCTTTTCTTTCTTGAGATATCTCCATCGTATGAGACAAGGATAACCCCGGCTATTACAGCAAGTGCTCCTGCAAACCTGATTCCGGTCATCTCAATAACAGGAACTCTGAACATTCCAAAATGATCTATTATAAGACTTGTCATTATCTGACCAAATGACAGAAGCATTACTGTCCTCGCACTTCCCAGTTTAGGCAGACAGAGAATATTAAGCATAACTATTGCTACTCCGCAAAAACCGCCTGCCCATATCCACAAAGGTGCACCATGTGTATTATGCAGGTTTACATCTTTTGAATCGAAACCCGCTAATACAATAATCAGCATTATTAAAGCAGCACCTACAAAGGAAACCACACTGGTAATATAAGGAGAGCCTGTCTTCTCTCTTAACTTACCGTTGACGCTTGTTTGTGTGGGCGTTGCAAAGCCCGCTATTATTCCAAGTAAGTAATATATCATTTTGCTTCCTTTGATATTTCATAATCGCAATATATACACCTGTTCACACCGTCATTATCTATATAAAACTGTGATTCCAGCTCCTGTTCAATATGAGTTATACATTTATTATTGTGACAATATCCTCCAAAATAAGTCGCTCCTTTAGGCGAGAAATCTTTCTGTGTATTAATTATCATTTCATCAAAAAGTTTTAGTATCAACGACATCCTTATAAGTTTACCGTTCATACATTGCTTAAAATAGCAGGCTCTCGGATCATCGTCAACTTTAACACTTATTTCATTCACCCTCGGAAGCGGATGCATTACTATCATATCAGGTTTTGCGTGAGCGAGGTTATCGACTGTAAGAGAATACTTGCCCTTGAGACTTTCAAATAATTCAGGTTTTTCAATTCTCTCCTTCTGAATCCTCGTCATATACAGGATATCGAGTTTTGGAAGGGCCTCTTCAAGATTATCTGTTATTTCAAATTCAGTTCCGGCTTCTTTGAATATATGCTCAGTATATTCCGGTATTGTAAGCTCTTCCGGTGATATGCAGATAAAGCGATTCCCTTCATACCTCGTCATTCCGTTTACGAGCGAATGCACTGTCCTTCCATATTTAAGATCTCCGCAAATCCCGATCGTAAGGCCGGATAAAGTTCCTTTTTCTCTATAAATAGTAAGTATATCAGCTAAAGTCTGAGTAGGATGGTTATGCCCGCCGTCACCCGCATTGATTACCGGTATGGATGCATTTTTCGATGCAACAAGAGCAGCACCCTCAAAAGAGTGACGAATAGCTATTATATCCGCATAACAGGAGACTGTTTTGACTGTATCTGCTACGGATTCGCCTTTTATAGCGGATGAACTTTCCGTTCCTGTCAGTCCTAGCACAGTTCCGCCCAGCTCAAGCATGGCCGCCTCATGGCTTAATCTTGTCCTTGTTGAAGGCTCAAAGAAAAGGGTCGCCATTTTCTTTCCTTCACAGCTCTTCGCATATTTGCTCGGATGTGTGTCAATATCGATTGCTATATCCATCAAAGAATTTATTTCCTCTATACTGAGATCCAAAATATCTATTACACTTCTCATTTTCGCCTCCCGTATTACTTATTAAACCAGCTTTCATCTGAAGGGTTATCCCTAAATTTCATCAGTCTTTCGATATCTTTCTCATTGATATATCCATGTTTCGCGGCAATTTCAGCTACTGTATCGAAATCCGTAAGGGAAATACATTTAACATCAGCTTCTTTCATCCTGTCTTTACCCTTCTTCATGCCGTATGTCATAATTGACACTATTCCCAAAACATCAGCTCCCGCCTCTCTCAAGGCTTCAACCGCGTCTACGCTGCTGCCTCCTGTAGATACCAGATCCTCAACAACAACAACCTTCTGACCTTTTTCCAGCTTACCTTCTATGCGATTGGTTCTGCCATGGGTCTTTGCTCCTGTTCTGACATAGCCCATGGGGAGATTCATAATATGAGCAATAATAGCAGCGTGAGCTATACCCGCCGTTGCTGTTCCCATAATAACCTCTGCATCCGGAAACTCTTCCCTGATTACCTCTGCTATGTAAAATTCTACATCCTCTCTTATTTCCGGCGCTGTAAGTATCAGCCTATTATCGCAATATACAGGACTTTTAATCCCGCTTGCCCATATGAAAGGCTCTTCGGGTCTTAAGAAAACCGCTTCTATCCTGAGCAGATTCTCAGCAATCTTTTTTTTGAACTTAGATATTTTAATCATTTAAAATCCTCACAACTTTTTCTGTAAACTTCTACAGGCTTATCTGAAGCTGTTATAGGTCTTCCCATAACTATGTAATCCGATCCGACTTCTTTAGCAGCAGCCGGAGTCATTATCCTCTTCTGGTCACCGGCAGCATTTTCCTCAAACCTTATCCCCGGTGTTACAGTAATAAAGTCTTCACCGCAAAGCTCATGTATCCTGACCACCTCATGTGCTGAACAGACAACTCCGTCAAGACCTGCTTTTTTCGCATTGAGTGCATATTGAGCAACAACTTCATCCAGAGGCTTATCAATCAAAAGTTCATTTTTTAGTGTTTCCTCATCTATGGACGTGAGCTGGGTAACCGCTATAAGCTTCGGCTTTTCTGCAAATCTTATGGCACCGAGCATAAGTCCGTGCTTTGCGGCTTCCATCATTTGAATAGAACCTGCCGCGTGAACATTGACCATGTCTACTCCATAGCCCCCAATTACCTGCATAGCTTTCCCAACTGTATTTGGAATATCATGCAGCTTAAGATCAAGGAAAACCTTATGTCCTCTCTCCTTAAGAATTCTGATAATCTGAGGTCCCTCTGCATAGAAAAGTTCCATGCCGATTTTCACATAAGGTCTGCTTGCACGTACACTTATATCGTCACAAGCAACAACACCTTCTCTTATCTTATTGAATTTATCGAGAAAGCGTATAGTTTCTTCCGTGCATGCAAAATCACAAGCTATAATAACATCTTTACCCATACTGAATTCCCTCCTGCGACATACCGATAATACTGTTCAAATTCTCTATGCCGTATTTCTCCATTACGAGAGGCAGATTATTAACTATATCCCTGCTTGCGAAAGGATTTACGAGATTCACAGCTCCTACTCCCACAGCGGTAGCTCCTGCCATCATCATCTCAATAACATCTTCCGCCGACGACACTCCGCCCATTCCTATAACAGGTACATTCACTGCTTTCGCCACCTGATAAACCATTCTCAATGCTACAGGAAAAATTGCCGGACCTGACAATCCTCCCATTATATTTGCAAGAACCGGCTTTCCTGTTTTAATATCTATTCTCATCCCAAGTAAAGTATTGATGAGACTTATGCCATCGGCTCCCGCTTCCTCGCATGCCAAAGCGATAGAAGTTATATCCGTTACGTTTGGCGTAAGTTTAATAATTACCGGCTTTGTTGTCACCTTCTTAACCTCAGTTACAACGCTTGACGCCTGCCTCGGATTTGTACCGAAAGACATACCCCCTCCGTGAACATTCGGACAGCTTATATTGACCTCAAGCCAGCCTACCTGATCGACCTTATCCAGGCGTTCACAAACATGTACATATTCATCTATCGAAAAGCCACTGACATTTGCCATAACTTTCTTATCAAATACAGTGGCCAGTTTAGGTAATTCTTCACTTACTACCTTGTCAACCCCGGGATTCTGGAGTCCTACGGAATTGAGCATTCCCGCCGGACATTCGGCTATCCTCGGAGTTTCATTTCCGAATCTTGGATCTTTTGTTGTTCCCTTGAATGAAAATGTCCCCAGGCAGTTAATATCATAGTATTCCGCCATCTCATATCCGTAACCGAAGGTTCCCGATGCCGGAATAATAGGATTATCTATTTCTATGCCGCAAAGTCTGACTTTTGTATCTGCCACACCAACTCTCCTTTGTTCCTACCAGAGCAGTTCTTCTTTTTTGAGAACAGGACCTTCTTTACATATGCGTTTGTAGCCTGATACAGTCTTACAACTGCATCCCATGCAAACTCCGAAACCGCAGCCCATCCTCTCTTCAAAACTCAGCTGTCCGCTAGTCTTTGTAACATTATATACCGCTTTGAGCATAGGTTCAGGACCGCAGGTATAAAAATATGTATATCCGCAATCTTCACCTTTAAGCTCCTTAAGAGCATCTGTAACAAAGCCTTTTTTGCCCACACTCCCATCAAGTGTTGCCACTATAACCTCACAGCCGAGATCCTTAAATTCATCCACATAATATATCTCATCACTTGCATTGTATCCTAAGACAGCCGTTACTTTTTTGCCATCTGCAATCAGTTTCTTTGCAGCAAGATAAAGCGGAGGTATACCGACGCCACCCCCTATAAGCACAGGTCTTTCTCCTGAAAGTGAAAGGTCGTAACCGTTTCCGAGACCGGTAAGAACATCGAGTTTTTTGCCTATAGAAAATTGCGTCATTTCCTCGGTTCCCTGCCCAAGAACTTTGTAAATTATTGTCAGAATATCACCTTCGAGATCGCAAACGCTTATAGGTCTTCTCAGAAAATATCCGTCAAGTTTGATATTGACGAATTGACCCGCCGATTTTATATCGGAAGTATCTCCGCTCAACTTCATTCTCCATGTAGTGGTCGTGAGCTGTTTATTCTCTTGTATCGTAAAAATTGTCTGTTTCATATTTACGCATCTATGGTTGAAATCGTCTGTGTCGTTTCTTCAAGAACAGCAAGCAGAACATTCACTGTATCAAGTGAAGTGAATAATGTCGCATTATTCTCGCTTGCACACTGTCTTATCCGGTGTCCGTCGGATTCCTGACTGTTATCTCCTATTTCTTTCGTATTAATAATGTATGCTATATGTCCGCTTCTTATAGCATCCAGTATCTCATTTGAACCGTCGCTTATTTTCTTCAGAGATCTCGTTCTTATTCCGTTTTCCTTAAGAAAGCGTGCAGTTCCCGGAGTTCCTTCTATATTAAACCCCAGATTATAGAATCTTCTGATGAGAGGAAGTGCCTCTTTCTTATCATCGCCTGCAAGAGTTGCAAGGACGGTTCCGTAATTTCTAAGTTTTGTTCCTGAAGCTATCAGAGCTTTATACAAAGCACGATTGAGCTTGTCGTCATAGCCTATTGCTTCACCCGTGGACTTCATTTCCGGCGACAGGTATATATCAAGGCCTTTGATCTTGTTGAAACTGAATACAGGCGCTTTGACATAGAATCTTTTTTTCTCATCAGGATAAATATCAAAGATTCCCTGTTCTTTGAGAGTCCTTCCGAGTATTACCTCTGTCGCAATATCGGCCAGGCTGTAACCTGTTGCCTTCGACAGGAAAGGCACTGTTCTTGATGACCTCGGATTCACTTCTATTATGTACACTTCATCATTATCATCCACTATAAACTGGACATTGTAAAGTCCTACAATTCCTATTCCAAGACCCAGTTTCTTTGCATATTGAAGGATAATTCCTTTAACCTTGTCGCTTATAGAAAATGCCGGATATACGGATATTGAGTCTCCCGAATGGATACCTGTTCTCTCAACAAGCTCCATAATTCCCGGTACAAATACATTTATTCCGTCACAGATAGCATCTATCTCAACCTCTTTGCCCTGTATGTACTTGTCGACCAAAACAGGCTTGTCTTCGTCTATTTCTACAGCAGTTCTAAGATACAGTCTCAGCTGCTCTTCATCTGCGACTATCTGCATTGCTCTGCCGCCAAGGACGAATGAAGGTCTGACAAGAACAGGATATCCTATCTCCGCAGCTGTCTTGACACCCTCTTCAATATTGGTAACCGCTTTACCTTTCGGTTGAGGAATACCGAGGTCTGAAAGCAGCTTTTCAAAGCTGTCTCTGTTCTCCGCTCTTTCTATGGCTTCACAATCCGTACCGATAAGATTTACTCCTCTGTCTTTAAGAGGTTGTGCAAGATTGATCGCTGTCTGACCGCCCAAAGTTGCAATGACTCCTTCCGGCTTCTCAAAGTCGATAATTTCCATAACATCCTCAACCGTCAACGGATCAAAATACAATTTGTCCGCAGTTGTATAATCGGTTGAAACCGTCTCAGGATTATTATTGATTATGATAGCTTCATATCCTTCTCTTCTTATTGTCTGAACGGCATGTACAGTCGAATAATCGAATTCAACACCCTGACCTATCCTGATAGGTCCCGCTCCGAGAACAATGATTTTCTTCTTATCCGTAACTCTTGACTCGTTTTCACCGTTATATGTTGAGTAGAGATAAGGTATATATTCTCCTGTATGCAAAGTGTCGACAACCTTGAATGCCGGAACGATATTGTTGGCTTTTCTCTTATCGTAAACTTCCGTTTCTGAAAGATTCCAGAGTTCTCCGATATACTTATCGGAAAAACCCGTTTTCTTAGCCGCTTTTAATGTCTTGACATCATTGACCCTCTCCTTAAGGGTTCTTTCCATATCCACAATATCTTTAAATGCCTGAAGGAATATCTCCGTTATTCCGGTAACCTCCTGAATTTCTTTGATAGTCACACGCCTTCTTATAAGCTCCGCAATGGCATAAATATTGTCATCTCGCGACTCCGATATATACTCCATCAGTTTGTTCCGAGTCAATCCCGTGAATTTGTCAAGAAAAAGATGGTAAGCTCCGGTCTCCAGAGATCTGATGGATTTGAGAAAACTCTCCGTAAGGGATTCTCCGATGCCCATAACCTCTCCGGTTGCTTTCATCTGAGTTCCTAATATATTCGATGCATCCGTGAATTTGTCAAACGGGAATCTCGGGAACTTTGAAACTATATAGTCAAGTCTCGGCTCAGATGCGGCTGTTCCTCCAGCGACCTCAATTTCTTCAAGTTTCATTCCTACTGCAATTTTTGCGGTAACCCTTGCGATAGGATATCCCGATGCTTTGGATGCCAAAGCTGAAGACCTCGATACCCTCGGATTTACTTCTATGAGGTAATATTCACTTGTTGTCGGATTAAGTGCAAACTGCACGTTACATCCACCTTCAATCTTAAGCTCTCTGATAATTTTTATAGCCGAATCGTTGAGCATTTTATGATCCTGTTCGCTAAGGGAAAGTATAGGTGCAACGACTATCGAGTCTCCCGTATGAACACCTACCGGGTCAACATTCTCCATTCCGCAGATTGTTATCGCATTATCCGCACTGTCCCTCATAACCTCAAATTCGATTTCTTTATAGCCTTTTACAGACTTCTCTATGAGAACCTGATGAACAGGCGAAAGGCTGAACGCTTTTAATGCAATATCTTCAAGTTCTTTATCGTTATTGGCAAAGCCGCCGCCGGTTCCACCAAGGGTGAATGCCGGCCTCAATACAACCGGATATCCTATTTCATTCGCAGCTTTTTTTGCCTCTTCAATATTGTATGTTATCTCACTTGGAATGACAGGCTCTCCTATGGACTCACACATTTCTTTGAACATTTCTCTGTCTTCCGCTCTTTCTATCGACTCACTTGAAGTTCCGAGAAGTTCCGCACGGCACTCTTTAAGGACACCTTTTTTTTCGAGTTGCATAGCCAAATTAAGCCCGGTCTGTCCGCCTATTCCCGGCAAAATCGCATCCGGTCTTTCGTATCTTAAAATTTTTGCAACATATTCCAATGTCAAAGGTTCCATATAAACCTTATCGGCAATGGTCGTGTCTGTCATTATGGTTGCCGGATTTGAATTACAAAGTATAACCTTGTATCCTTCTTCTTTCAATGCGAGGCAGGCCTGTGTCCCCGCATAGTCAAATTCAGCAGCCTGTCCGATAACGATCGGGCCCGAGCCAATAATAAGTACTTTCTTTATGTCTTCTCTCTTTGCCATATCTGCTCCCTCTTTATCTGTATGCTTCTTTGCCGTCACATACTGTCAAATAGTTCTTGCCATAAACCTTCCATCCTGCAAACGGCGTCGCCTTTCCCTTGGACAGAAACTCTTCAGGATCAACAGTCCATTCTTCGCTAAGATCCCAAACGGAATAATCGTTTCCGAGAGGAATATTGAATCTTCTTCTCGGATTATATACCATGAGTTCCAGAAGTCTTTCCATGGATATGATCCCTGCCTTAACAAGATATGTATATGCGATAGGGAAAGCTGTTTCTATACCTACTATTCCGAAAGCGGATTTTTCAAGTCCTCTCGATTTCTCCTCTGCTGAATGAGGTGCATGGTCGGTCGCAAGACAGTCTATCGTTCCATCCTTAAGACCTTCTATCAGTGCCTCCCTGTCCGATGCGTCTCTGATCGGTGGATTCATCTTCCATCTTCCGTCCTCTTCAAGCATGCTGTCATCAAGCAAAAGATAATGCAAAGCTGTCTCGCAGGTCACATCTATGCCTTCCTGTTTCGCCTTTCTTATTATGTCGACCGTCTCTTTACATGAAATATGACAGACATGATAAGAGCATTTTGTTTCAGCTACTAACCGCACATCTCTCTCGACCTGTTTCCATTCGGACTCTGAGCATATGCCTTTGTGTCCATGCTCCGCAGCATATTTACCGTCATGAATATATCCACCTTTAAGCAGGCTGTTGTCTTCGCAGTGAGCAACTATTATCTTATCGAGTGACTTTGCCTTGAGCATCGCCTCTCTCATCATATCTTCAGACTGTACACCGTGACCGTCATCGGAAAAAGCGATACATTTATCAGCCAGTGCCTCAAGGTCTGCAAGCTCTTTACCCGACTGATCTATTGTGATTGCTGCATAAGGATATACAAATATATTTGCATCTTTATTTATTATCCTCTGTTGAAGCCGAAGGTTCTCTACCGAGTCTGATACGGGATTAAGATTCGGCATTGTGCATACGGAAGTAAATCCGCCGCGAGCAGCCGCTTTGGTTCCCGTTGCAATGGTTTCTTTATAAGAAAAACCCGGTTCTCTGAAATGCACATGCACGTCACAAAAACCGGGAAGAATGGTGTATTTGGAGGTCGAGTCGATGCCCGCCTCTTTCATTAATGAGATATCGATGGTAGGACTGAATCTCATGCAACCCTTATTTCTTTTGTCGCTTTTGAAGTCCATATATCAAATCTCCTTTCAATTCAACCGATTAAATCTACCATATTATTTGAGGCAATGTCAAATGAGATTTTGGTATTTAACAATCCTACTCCGAATATATTTTAATTTTTGCTGAGAAGGGTGCGCATAATCAACCTTGTCACTTCATATGCAGCTTCACATTCGCTTTTTCGCGATCCGGCAACATTGAGTGTTATTTCCGATGGTAATGATTCAAGCCAATCCTGAATTTTGGTAATTTCATCAGGATCTGAAACAATAAGATATGGTCGTCCGTATTCCTGTGCCATTCGTTCCGTAAACACTGTTCCCCGGGACGTGTGAATTCCGCAAGGCGCTATTATGATAGTGGCATCGGAATCGCGAACATTCCACTCTGTTCTTTGCTCGACTTCACTATTAGGGGTCTCTCTTAATTCCGGATAATCAATCAAAAGCCCCGGAGCTTCAGGGTAGTCTTCTGCCCACCCATATTTCGGACACCATCCGCAAATTGTAACACTGTTAGCTCTTGCCTCATCAAGTGCGGCTCTGTCCGAGCCTGATTGTCCGCCGCTGCAAATCTTTGCTATTTTGCTCATAACTTTCCTCTTAAGGTTTTTAGAATCAAAACTTTCTGATTATTTTCCACTGTTCATACAAATCATCAATAGAATATCTTGCATTGGCCGGACTGGTAGAGGGTAGCTGAACAGCTTTAAATCCTGTTTTCCGCTCCTGATATTTCTGATAATAGCGATAAGAAGTACCGCCGTTACAGAAAACCTGCTTTATATCGGCCTCTTGAAAAATAGGGCTTAAATCTGAAGGAACTGCATTTTGAATACTCGCATCACTTGAGCCGATGATATCACATTGATAAATGACGTCGTAAACGGCAATATAGTGCTGCAAAAGAAAGGCTCTTCTTTCTTCAATATCCGTACTCAGCTTCACACTGAAAATCCTCTCAAGCAAAGGCCAGAAACGATTCTGAGCATGTCCATAAAAGAAGCCGTATTCTCTGGTTTTGACAGAGGGAAAGGATCCCAAAACCAAAATTCTTGAATCGGCTTGAAAAAGAGGCCTGAGCGGATGAATAATAGTTTGATGTCTGGTCATTTTTCACTCTTATCTGTTCAATTTTATAATTGATAAATAAAAATCAGAACTACTGCAAGTGTTCTGATTTAGCTTGTATGGTGGAGCATATGGGGCTCGAACCCATGACCTTCTGACTGCCAGTCAAACGCGCTCCCAGCTGCGCCAATGCCCCGGAGTTTTCAACGGTTTCACTTGATTTTCCCTTTTTCAACTCGTTTGACTTTAAATTTAACTCACTTGACTAATAATAACACAGAAATAAAAAAAGAGAAGGTTTTTTACCTCCTCTTTCTATTTATTCTTTAATTTCCGGTAGTGCAGTATCTGAATTTTCACTTGAGTGTTCGTCTCTATACTCTGTCTTTTACTAAGAGTAAACGTCCTTCTCCGACTTCTATTTCAGCTGTCTTCCCGGGGATCACTTCGTTGCTGACGCCATACTGGTAATCACAATTTATCTCAGCATCATAAAGTTCGAATTTGGCATTTCTGATATTTATGCCTTTCGCATGCCCGCTTATATTTAACAGCGAAAAGAAAGGATAACTGTCGTCAACATAGGTTTTATCTTTGGCTATTATTTCAAGCTCGGAATAGTTGTCTATAATCTTAGCTTTCTTATTTGCTGCATCAAGCATAAGAAGTATTGATATATTGCTTATTGTATGATCGATCCTGCCGCCGATAACTCCTATCAAAAGGAAGACCTCAAAACCTCTTCTGATTCCTTCTTTTGCCGCAAACACGGTATCCGTATCGTCTTTCGCAATAGGTAAAACTATAGTTTCAATGTCGTCAGACGGCTTTTCATAAGAATCAAAATCTCCGACTATGAGATTTGGCTCAACACCAAGCTTTGCTCTGTGTCTAAGACCGCTATCACAAAATATAAAGTAGTCCTGTTCACAAAGTTCGTTTTTTATAAAATCATAATTTTCTATTTCAGCTCCGCCGACTATTACGCATCTTTTATACATATGTCTTATTAGCCTCTTTCTCGTTAAATCGGATAATCGGATTCTTTCATAGCATTATATTATAGCTATGCTGTTTTGTGTATACCCAAAAATCACCATCAAGCCAACACTTTTATAACAATCATTTTTTCATTTTACTATGGTATAAATTATAAGAGATGTTATCATATTGATATATATATTAATTTTACAAGGAGGTGCACATTGAAATACAGATGTAATATTTGCGGATATTTATATGATGACAGCAGACAGGAAGTTCCTTTTAATGAGCTGCCGGACAGCTGGACCTGCCCTCTATGTATGGCCTCAAAGAGTCAATTTACTCTTCTGGAAGAAAAGAAGGAAGAGAAACCTGCCGAGCCTGTTTCAATAGATGAGGATGCCTTTGAATTGTCGGCAGGTCAGTTATCCGCTCTTTTCTCCAACTTGGCAAGAGGTGCCGAAAAACAGTACATACCTGCCGCTCAGAAAGAATTTACGGTTCTCAGCGAGTGGTTCTTAAAAGCTGCACAGGATAATTCTCCTGCAAGCATTGAAGATTTAGCAGAGTATCTGAGTAATGACATTAACAAGGGCTATAAAGATATTGACAGCATTGCTACTGCAGATTCGGATCGCGGTGCCTTAAGGGTTAATGTCTGGGGCGATAAAGTCACTCGTATGTTAAGTAATCTGCTTGAAAGGTATCAATCCGAAGGCGAAGACTTCCTGCTAAATACGGAAGTCTGGGTTTGTACAGCTTGCGGTTTTATTTATCCCGGTGATGAACCACCGCAGATTTGTCCGGTCTGCAAGGTTCAGGACTGGAAGTTTGAAAAACAGGAAAGGAGGAAAGCTTAATGAAGAGTTACGCAGTACGTAATTTAAGGCTTTGTACAAAGGATTGCCTTTGCCTCTATGTCTGTCCTACAGGGGCAACCGATACGGAAGACAGTATCATCGATGTGGATAAGTGCACAGGATGCGGAGTATGTGCTGAATCCTGTCCGAGCGGAGCAATTACTATGATGCCTCTGCAGCTACCTCCTCAGCAACATAAGACGGAAAAAGTTACGGCAGTTTTGAACCTGATGTCTCAGTCCAAGGCAGAACAGGAAAAAGCAGCTTTGCAAATAGCCAAAGAAACCGAAAAAGACGGATTGTACAGATTAATGATGGCATTTGCCAGATCCAACAGAATCATGGCTGAAGACCTTCTTAGAGAGGCAGGATATATGTTGCCTCAAAGCTCAAATGCTCAAGATTTATTAAAATCTCTAATTGACAATCCGCCAAGCCCGGATTTTCCGGTTGAGTCGGCTAAAAAGTTGCTTGAACTGATCCCTTGTAACGATTGCAGGTAAGTCTGCAAACAAGCGAATTTTATACGAAATACGAAAGAAAATACGAGGTTTATCCTTTATTGCGGATAAACCCCGTATTATTTCTTAAATCAACTGAATTTCTGCCTATTTCGAACTTTGATTACTTGTTCATCTGAGCGGCAACTTCTGCTGCAAAGTCCTCTTCTCTCTTCTCGAGTCCTTCTCCTACCTCGTATCTCTCCATCGATACGATTTCGACATCCTTGCCAAGTTCTTTGGCAGCGTTTGCAACATACTCCTTAACGCTTATGTCGCCGTCCTTAACAAAAGCCTGCTCTGTAAGACATACTTCTTTGAGTTCTTTTTGAATCTTTCCTTCGACGATTCTGTCTGCTATTTCCGGTTTCTTTCCCTCATTGATAACAGCTTCCTTAAGAATTTCTTTTTCTTTTTCTATCCATTCTTTTGCAACATCGGCAGTGCTTACAAACTTAGGTGCCATTGAAGCTATCTGCATGGCTACGTCCTTACCGATCTGCTCTACTTCATCCCAGAGAGCTTCTGTCTTAAGGCCTACGATTGCTCCGATTCTTCCGCCACCATGAAGATATCCGATATATTTAACTCCGTCATCTTTCATCTTGGCGAATCTTCTGATATTCATGTTCTCACCGATCTTTGCGATTTTCTCAGTCAGAACATCTTTAACCTTGGTTCCGTCAAGATCTCCCTCAAGGAAATCATCGATTGTATCCTGAACTTTATCGAGAGCCTGTTTAGCAAGCCTCTCAACGAATTCTACAAACTCCTCGTTCTTGGATACAAAGTCTGTCTCTGAGTTAACCTCAACCATTGCAGCTTCAGTATGGTCATCATTGAACTCCATTCTTACAAGTCCTTCTGCTGCGATTCTGCTTGACTTCTTCTGTGCCTTAAGAATTCCGTTCTCTCTCAGCCAGTCAGCTGCTTTATTAATATCGCCACCAACTTCTACGAGAGCCTTCTTACAGTCCATCATTCCTGAGCCTGTCATCTCGCGTAGCTCTTTAACCATTTTTGCGGTTACTTCAGCCATAATTTCCTCCTTACTATATTATGCTTAACTCTATACTTAATTTATTCTTCTGTTTCTTCTGTTTCTTCTACATCTTCTACATCGTCGGAATCATCATCTTCTTCGTCCGCTTCTTCTGCAGCGCTTTTCGTTTTAGTCTCCGATTCAGGAGCTTCCTGGAAGCTCTCTCCCTGCTTAGCTTCAATGACAGCATCGGCCATAGTGCTTGTAATCAGTTTAACTGCTCTGATCGCATCATCGTTTGCAGGGATTATGTAGTCTACATCATCAGGATCACAATTTGTATCTACAATACCTATAACAGGGATACCGAGGATTCTTGCTTCCTTAACAGCAATTTTTTCCTTCTTAGGGTCAACTACAAAGAGTGCACCCGGGATTCCCTTCATATCTTTAATTCCGCCAAGATATTTCTCAAGCTTGTCTGCCTCTGCAATAAGCTTAAGAGCTTCCTTCTTAGCATATTTGTTAATCGTTCCGTCAGCCTGCATTTCTCTGATTTCTGCGAGTCTGTCGATTCTCTTGCTGATAGTTTTGTGGTTGGTGAGCATTCCTCCCAGCCATCTTTCGTTAACATAATACATTCCGCATCTCTCAGACTCATCCTTAATCGCAGCCTGAGCCTGTTTTTTTGTTCCTACGAAAAGAATCGGTTTGCCTGTTTCAGCGATTTTTCTCATAAAATCATAAGCCTTATCAATCAAGCCGAGAGTTTGCTGAAGATCGATGATATATATTCCGTTTCTCTCTGTGAAGATATACGGAGCCATCTTAGGGTTCCATCTTCTTGTCTGATGTCCGAAATGAACACCTGCTTCTAACAATTGTTTCATTGATACTACTGACATTTTCTTACCTCCGGTTAAATACATCCACTACAGATTCCGACCTTAAACCCATATATCGGGCACCGCAGTCAACTGTAATGTGACTAATATAAAATCTCGCGTATTTTGCACGCCCAATTATTATAAAGTTTAGCCGCTGTTAATGCAAGGAGTTCTTCGAAATATACACAAATTTTCTGCAAATCATATGACTATTCTTCAGTTTTCCTCTTTGCGAACAATCTGCATGATATAACTTCTATCGTTCGGATTCTGCACAAATTAAACACGAAATACTTGTTTTTGAATTGTATTTTTTGCGATTCTTAACTTATCGGATTGTTAAAGAATTCATCAGACAATATAATGTAAAAGTAATAGCGTTGAGAAGATGCCGTTACAGCATCTTCTCAATTATTATTTGTAGCATTATTACTAAGAAAGAAGAGGTTTGTATTTATGGAAAAGTTCTTCAAGCTTCAGGAACATAATACCGACGTCAGAACAGAGGTCATCGCCGGTGTAACTACGTTCCTATCTATGGTTTACATTCTTGCCGTAAACCCGAGCATCCTATCTGCATGCGGAATGGATAGTGCTTCCGTTTTCACAGCAACAGCAATTTCTGCTGCTGCAGCCACTCTTATGATGGCCTTTTACGCAAACTATCCTGTAGCACTTGCTTCAGGAATGGGGCTCAACGCTTATTTTGCATTTAATGTATGTCCTATGGTTGGAACCGATAAGCCCTGGCAGGTTGCACTCGTAGCAATTCTGGTTGAAGGTATTCTTTTCATTCTTCTCTCATTTACTAACTTCAGGGAATCTCTCGTCAACGACATTCCGAACAACTTAAAGGCAGCTATATCCGTCGGTATAGGTCTCTTTATTGCAATCATAGGTCTTAAGAGTTCCGGTGCAGTGATAGTAACCACCGAAAACGGTATTCTTCTCGGAGATCTCCTAAGTGCTGCTACTTGTCTCTCAATCATAGGTATTCTGGTTATCGCATATCTTGCACACAAAGGTGCCCGCGGTGCTATTTTCTACGGAATACTTGTAACTTGGGGACTCGGAATTCTGGCACAGGCTATCGGCTGGTACCAGCCGGATCCGGCAGCCGGTGTTTACAGCGTATATCCCAACTTCGCTTTTTCCGGCATAAAGATGGATCACTTTTTTGATTTTGATTTCACATGGATCAAGGACAACGTATTGCAATTCATGGTCGTTGTATTTTCATTCCTCTATGTTGATATTTTCGATACCGTAGGAACTCTTATCGGAGTTGCTTCAAAAGGTAACCTTTTGGATGAGGAAGGAAATCTGCCTCGCGTAAAGGAAGCTCTTTTGTCCGATGCTGTCGGAACATGCGTAGGTGCCTGTCTTGGTACTTCAACAGTTACTTCTTTCGTTGAATCATCTGCCGGTGTAGCTGTGGGAGGAAGAACAGGGCTTACATCCGTAGTAACAGGTGTATTGTTCCTCGTATCCCTTATTTTATCACCGTTGTTCCTGTCAGTACCTGCATTTGCGACAACGCCTGCCTTGGTATATGTCGGCTACCTTATGATGACACAGATTAAGAATGTCGAATTTGAGGATGCTCCGATGTCTGACATTATTTCGGCATTCCTTGCTATTATAATGATGCCTTTCACGTCATCGATCGCAAACGGTATTATGTTCGGTATCCTTTCCTTTATTATATTGAAAGTTCTTGAAGGAAGAGGTAAAGATATTAAACCTGTAATGTGGATTTCCGGACTTCTGTTTATTACATATATATTTGTAGGTTAATTAAACAGATTAATTTAAAAACTTAAACATCCGGCAGTGATTTGCGCTTGCCGGATGTTTTTTGCCTTTTCTCAATATTCTAAAGTTTTTTCAAATATTTACTTATAATTTATTTTGCTCCGTTTAGAATTTTCCTTGTATCTTTTAAAATACCGTCTATGTTTTCTCTCTTAACGAGATCAATTCCCCGTTCTATTCTGTCTTGCATCTTCCGTGCCTGTTCCATAGAGTCTTTCGTGCTTCCCGATATAAGAACCTTTTTCATTATAAACATCAGAAACTTATCCAAACCGGTTACTTTGCCCGGGTCATATGTACCTTCCAACAGGTATAAGATTATCTTATGTTCATTTCTCGAATCGATTTTTCCTATGCTGAAGCTCCACACCTGCATATAATTTTCAGCTGACGGATTTGCAATACCCACACCGAATACTATCAGTCTTTTAAGTAATTCATCATCGAAACTCTGTGTAAATTTATCGAAATCTACAATCCCGCTGCCTCTTATCCAACCACCATAAATTATAAAATCATACTCATACAGGTTTATATTATAACTTTCTTCAAACGAAACAGCCTCGCATGATAATTCCTCTGCTATCCATTCCGCATATTGTTTGGTGCTTCCTCTCTTTGATGAATATATCACTATAGGTTTTTTCATATAAAATGTATCCTTATCTTTTTATATTATTATCTTAAGCTTTCTATATTCATTAATCAGCTCTTTACATTTTCTTCTCCAAGCAACCTAATTAGCTTATCTCTAAGCTCGTCTGTAAACTCTACTCTGTTTTTCCTGTCTGTTTTTACAACATTTCCTCCGGGAAAATATACGAGCACATCTCTATCACCGGGATAAAGCGAAAACATGTCGGTTAATCTCATAAGAATCCCTCTGCTGTCTCTATGAGCTTCAAGAATATCATCCGTAATCCTTAACTTAACAGGCATAGTTTCATCAACGGATCGACTTAAAGATCTTCCTTTTTTCAGGTCTGCAATTTTCTCTATAGGCAAAATATCGTCAGCAAGCACCTCTGCTTCGCTTTCATCCTTAAAGCTTACCTTGCCCGATACGGCTACTATGGAGTCATTATTTAATAATTGACGTCTTCTCTCATAAACTTTAGGGAAAGCGACAACTCCCACAACGCCTTCAAAATCCTCAAGATCGAATCTTGCCATTTCCTGAGATCTTCTCGTAAAGATAGTTTTTATTCCGGAAATCAAGCCGGCAATCACAACAGTATCTCCGTCTCTGAATTTTGAAGTGTTCATTGTTAATTTTTCGTCGTCTTCTCTCCCTGTAGAAAACTCATCAGCCACAGCTACTAAATCAGACGAAGTTGCTGTGATGTTATTCTCTATCTCCTGCTTATAGTCATCAAGAGGATGACCGGACAAATAAACTCCGATCATCTCTTTCTCCATAGACAGAAGCTCCGCTTTATTAAAATTCTCTACTCTCGGCAAAGCGGGAGTCATCTGAACAGACTCCTTAAAGCCATCCATTTGAAAGAGACTGATCTGATTTGCATTTTGAGATCTCGCCATTTTCTGTGCTCTCTGCACCGCTTCATCGGATATAGCCATCAGAACCGCCCTGTTTGGATTTATGTCGTCAAAAGCTCCTGCTCTTATTAGTGATTCTATCGCCTTGCGATTAAGCTCTTTGGCATCGACTGCTCCGATAAACTCATAAAAATCCTGAGTTTCTCCGATCTCTTCTCCGGCTTTGATCAAAGCCTCGATTATACCGACTCCTACATTTTTGACACTGAGAAGTCCGAATCTTATCTTTCCGTCTTCTACGCTATAGTTCATCTGACTTTTCATTACTGAAGGCGGAAGAAGTTCAACACCCATATCTCTGCAGTTTCTTACATAATCGGCTGTATGTTTTGCATCTCCTGCAACACTAGTCATAAGTGCAGCCATAAATTCTACAGGATAATGTGATTTCAGATATGCTGTCTCATACGATATGACCGCATATGCAGCCGCATGAGATTTATTGAAAGCATAAGCAGCAAAAGTGACCATATCCTCAAATATAGCCTCTGCAGCTTTTTCTGAAATCCCGTTTGCTATGCATCCCCTTATTGCAGGAGTGCCGTCGGAATCATCTTTGCCATGAATGAAATATTTTTTTTCTTCAAGCATGACATCCATCTTCTTCTTACTCATTGCACGGCGAACAAGATCAGATCTTCCAAATGAGTATCCGCCCAGCTCTCTGACAATCTGCATTACCTGTTCCTGATATATTAAACATCCATAAGTTACTCCGAGAATAGATTCAAGTTTCGGGTCTATATAACTGATATTTTCAGGATTTTTCTTGTTCTCTATATACTTCGGTATTGAATCCATAGGTCCCGGTCTGTATAAAGCTATGCCTGCCACAATATCCTCGAAGCACGATGGTTTCAGATTCTTCATAAAATCCGTCATTCCGGCACTTTCAAGCTGGAATAATCCCTTTGTATTGCCGTCAGAAATTATTTTATATACTTCCGGATCGTCATATCCGAGCTTTGACCAGTCGATCCTCACACCGTGATTTTCTTCAATCATCTTGAGAGCATCTCTGATAACAGTAAGATTTCTAAGTCCGAGAAAATCCATTTTCAGCAGACCCAGCTCTTCTATTGTCGTCATATTGAACTGAGTAGCTACTCCTTTGTCTGATGAGTACAGAGGCAGATATTCGTCTAAAGGTTCTTTTGAAATAACAATACCGGCCGCATGTGTTGATGCATGCCTCGGCAGACCTTCCAGAGCCATGGCATTATCAAGGATCTGTTTAACCATAGGCTCTTTCTCATAACGGTCTCTTAAGTCTCTATTGATATTCAAAGCGTTAGATATGGTCATCCCGGGCTCATTAGGTATAGCTTTGGCTATTTCATCACCTTCCGCATATGTCGCGCCAAGTGCTCTGGCAACATCCCTGACTACAGCTTTTGCCTTGAGTGTTCCGAATGTAATAATTTGCGACACTTTATCCTGCCCGTATTTTTCAATTACATAGTCGATAACTTCCTGCCTTCTTTCGATACAGAAATCAATATCTATATCCGGCATACTGATTCTCTCCGGGTTGAGGAATCTTTCAAAAATAAGATTATATTTAATAGGATCGATTTCCGTAATATCCAGGCTGTAAGCAACTATACTGCCCGCTGCAGATCCTCTTCCCGGACCGACTACAATACCGCTTCTCTTTGCAAAGTCTATAAAATCCCAAACAATAAGGAAGTATTCAACATATCCCATGTTTTCGATAACGCTCAGCTCGTTTTCCAGCCTTTGTCTGTATTCGCTGCCGGAATCCATAGCTGAGTCTCCATATCTTCTAACCAGTCCATCATAACACAGCTTTCTGAGATATCTTTCACAGCTCATACCTTCAGGCGGCTCATATTCTGGTAAATGATATTCACCGAAAGTAAACTCAACATTGCATCTATCGGCAATTTCCTGAGTTCTGTCGATAGCATCCGGAATATCGGGAAAAAGTTCTCTCATTTCTCCTTCTGATTTTATGTAGAACTCGTCATTTTCAAATCTCATCCTGTTCTCATCATCTACACAAGTCTGTGTTTGAACACACATGAGAATGTCCTGGGATTTTGCGTCCTCTCTTCTTATGTAATGAGAATCGTTCGTAGCAACAAGAGGAACTTTTATATCTTTCGAAAGCCTCTTCAGTCCCGGAATCACCTTTTCGTCTTCAGTTAGAAGATGATTTTGTATCTCTAAGAAGAAATTATTCTTACCAAATATATCAAGATATTCCAGAGCCTCCTTCTTTGCAGCATCATAATCGTTGTTGAGCAGAAGTCTTGATACATCCCCTGCAAGGCAGCCTGAAAGGCATATGATTCCTTCACTATGTTGTCTCATTAAATCCTTATCGACTCTTGGTCTGAAATAAAACCCGTCGGTATAGCTTTTGGATACCATTTTGACCAGATTCTTATATCCCGTCTGATTCTCAGCAAGCAAAATCAAATGTCCCGAATTTCTGTCCTTGCCGATTTCCTTGTCATACAGAGTACGTGCGGCTACATAAACCTCACATCCTATGATAGGCTTGACCCCGGCTTTTTTACATGACTTATAGAAATCAATTACTCCGAACATCTGTCCATGATCTGTAATAGCAACTGAATTCATCCCGAGACTTTTGACATATTCAGGCAGCTCCGATATTCTCGACATTCCGTCAAGCAAACTGTATTCTGTATGTAAATGAAGATGTACAAACATTTTTCAATATTCTCCGTTATTATATTCTTACTTTTGTTTTTGCTGTTTCCTGATATTTAATACGTCATAATTCGTTATTAATTTAAAGGAATTATACCACAAAAACATCAATAGCTTTTCTTCACGAAATTGTCACATTTGTCTTGACTAAATCTTGACAATATCTTAGAATATGGATGTATTTGCCAGGACGCCTAGTCGGGGAAGGCTCCTGTAACTATCACACAACATTAGTAATTTTTTTATGGAGGTTATTATTATGATGTATGCACTTAAAGGACTTTGCGTTATCGGCATGATCCTGAACGTTGTTCTCGTTCTCTCACAGAACAAGAAAAACCTACAAACAGAAGAAGGTAAAGAAAACTGGGAGTATGGTAGGAAGTACTGGATATACAACTCTGTAGTTGGTTTCGTAGCTAACTTCCTTGATACTCTCGGAATCGGCTCATTCGCAACTTCATCAGCAGCTTTCAAGTTTGCTAAGTCCGTTCGCGACGTACACATTCCTGGAACTCTGAACGTAGGTGATACTTTCCCTGTTTGTCTCGAAGCATTCCTTTTCTTCGGATTCGTAGAGGTTGAAACTGTAACTCTACTTCTCATGCTGGCAGCTGCAATCGTTGGCTCCATCATAGGTGCAAGATTTGTAAACAACTTGAATGCACAGGGAGTAAGACTGGCAATGGGTATCGGACTTTTCCTGCTCGGTATTGTTATGGCTCTCAGACAGCTTGGAGTCGGACCTTTCGGAGTTTCAGGTGATGCTCTTGCTCTCACAGGTGCTAAACTGGTAATCGGTGTTGTTGTTAACTTTATCCTGGGCGGTCTCATGTGTATCGGAGTAGGTCTCTATGCACCATGTATCGCTCTCGTATCCGTGCTCGGCATGAATATCGGTGCTGCGTTCCCTATCATGATGGGTTCCTGTGCTTTCTTAATGGCATTCGGAAACGGTCCTCAGTTTGTTAAAGCTAACAGATATGACATGGTTGCTACTCTTTGTCAGATGGGTGCAGGAGCAATCGGAGTACTCGTAGCTTACTTCCTTGTTAAGTCAATGCCTCTCAACGTACTCTTCTGGGTAGTACTCGTAGTAGTATTCATTACATCAATCATGTTCTTCCGTGACTACGCAAAGGGAAAGAATGCATAACCACAATCGTTACGATTGGATTCAAGTTGTATAGACATATTTGAATAATATGAACAGGAGGCTCCCGAGCCTCCTGTTTTAATTATTTGTCTTCGTCTTATTTTATTTAGTTTCTGCTAAAAAGATTGCCTCTACTAACGATCTCAGATTGTCCGGATCCAATCCATCATAACCCTTATCAAATCTCTCTTTCATTGTTAGCATATCTTCCTCAGACAATCCCTCATACATAGTTCCGGACATTGCATATACTGAGGCTTTATCCACAGATTTCACTTTGTCAGGATCATATTTTCCCGGCAAATAGAAGAATTTTAAGTTTTTATCTTCGCATGAATTCCGGTATTTAAGCCTTTTCAAATATGCTTCCGATTCCGCCGGCCCTATTCCCACTCCAACTATAAATAGATTTTTTTCCTTCATATTGAAGTTATCATAATTCTGTCTAAGCATCATAAGACGTGTTATTTCACCGGCTCTTACCCAGCTCATAAATATGACCGTTTTATAAAGTGATACATAAGCAAGGTGCTTACGGTTATAGTTGACAACATCACACTCAAGCACCTCACTGAGCCATGCTGCATATTGCATAGTCGCTCCGTTGCTTGAATTATAAACGATAATTGTATCCGATTCGCCTCTTTCCGCCATAGCAGCTGCTCTGCGAATAGCCGCCGTTCTGTTAGGATTTTTCAAAGATAAGTCCTCTCTTTATTGTTAAAGCCCTCTCTCTTTCTTAAGCATAGAAATTTTAAGCCTTTTAATACATTCTCTTACATCATCATCAGTGTAATTATTCTCACCTACTATATTAGACTCTATACCCTCCGGATTCTTATTGAAATCCACAACATCCTTAAGATAAGGACTGTCTACTACAAATGTTCCGGCTGTACCGCTCCAGTTCAGACCTGCCACCGGAATACCTCTCTTACCGAGTTCGTTAACGCAGTTAACGTAATCCACGTCAAGATTGCCCCATCCGTCTGATGAGACGATTACTCCGTCCGGTCTGGCACATTCTGCTACTACAGCTGCCGTTCTGGAACATCTTATCTTCTGTTCATTTCCTTCAGGGGATCCGAAAATCAGAACACCCATGAGATCTATACCTTTATCTTCACCTAGAATCCTGATCAGAGGATCTCTGAAATGATGTAAGCTTGTTTCCTTGGTTGAAGGTCCTACTCCCATAATATATCCTCCTTAATTCATAGAATGTATAGCGCCGTCTCTAAACTCGTTAGGAGTCAGCATTATCGGCATACATCCATAGTCTATAAGCGATCTTCCGCCTTCTACTCCGCTTGGCTCATCCGGAAATATCCAGGTATCAAGCATTGCCCCGTGAGCAATCATTTCTTTGATAACAAGGACTTTCTTCTGACCTTTCCTTATTCTGTCGTAGTACTCATGGCTCTCTGTGCATTTCATTCCGTCAAACTTCTTTAACTGCAGACGGAATGTTGTCATCCATTCTTCTACAGCTCTATACGCTTCAATTATTGCCTGTCTTTCCTGGCCCATTCCTTCCTTGAAGGTAATATCAAATGAGATAATAAAATCATCATCTCCCGGAGTACCGGCTCTGTTCAGATATAACATATCTTTAAGGTTTCCTTCTGATGAGCCGAACTCATGAGCCTGCTTGCCTGCCGTATCAACTCCTGTAGGCATTACATAGACACCGGTTATGGTATGTGTTATTCCTTCACCGCATTTCCCCAAAACCTTGGTTGATATCGGAATTATATCCATGATGGTATTAGTATATCTGTCATGGTCGCCCGGATTGATAATCTGAATGTCTATTTTCTCTATAACTTCCTTGTACTTCTCTGTTAAAGCATCCAGACCGTCGTTGTTGAGAGTCATCTTGCCGTCTATAGTAACCTTGTTTTCCTCTCCGAAACTTACTTCGGTCATATGAAATGCTTTAATAACTAATCTCCTTAGTTCAATATCATTTGGCATTGTGTTTTCACCTCACGTTTCATTGATATTGGAATACTTGCATTTACGATTATACATTATAGTCTAAACTTTAGTTAGTATTATTATAAAAAATTATGGGGGCATTTACATGCCCCCATCTACGGCACGAGCCGTTGTCCTATTATATTAATTTAGGTTCGCTATTAAATTGCTGCATGATACTCATATGGTAGCGGAACAATCTTGCCCGGGCTCTCAAGTATCTCAAGCTGCTTTAGACTGTCTCTACAAATAGCTGTCTGCATCTCGATATCATGAGGTGCTCCCGCGTTAGCTCCCATAGGTACCAGCGGTGCAACTGCACGAGGTGTACCGGCCTGTCTTACTACAGGCGGAAGTGCCGCGACGATAACTGTAGGAATTCCCACAGCTTCGATTGCTCTCTGCACGATTGTTGCAGAGCGGTGGCAAGTTCCTCAGCCTGCAGTCATTAACACTGCATCGACTCCCTGTTCTTTGAAGAACTCGGCAATCTCAGGACCTGTTTCATCGGTAAACTTCTGAATGTTTCCGCCGCCGCCCATGAATCCTACGTTATGCTCGGCAACGCCTTTGATGAATCCTTCTTCTGCAAGTTCTTTCAGTCTTTCATATGGGAACATGCAGTTGATGTCCTTGTTTACGTCAGAGTTGTCATATCCGCCGTGGCTTACCATAAGCTCTTCCGGCTTGGAATCGCTGTCTACCTGTCTCCAGCCGAAGTCTCCGGCAAGGTTAAATCTCTTGTCGTCTTTTCTATGTACACCTGCAGCTGTTGCAAGCCCTACGATCATTTCGCTCAGCGGCTTAGTAACAGGAGCCCAAACCGGTGGTGGTGTTATAGGTACAAAGATTTCAGATTGTAAACCTTTTATAACTGTTAAACTCATTTGTTTATTCCTCCTCATTTTTTTTTGAAATTTCTATACGACGCTGTTCTCGGATTGTAATATTATTGAAATATTTGTCGTTGACTTCAGGTCCTTCCTGTTCTACGAAGCTCATATTAAAAGCAACCTTCTGTCCTATCTCGAGCGGATATTCAGATATCACCATTCGTTTAGGTACGCTCAAAAATCCGATACGACCCATAAGATCCATATCTACAGAACCGTCCTTCAATCCCACGATGACTCCTTCCATTCTGATTATCCTGTCTCCGTATTTCATAAATTTTTCTCCATTAAACTTAAATTAGTCGTATTTTTCTCTTCTCTTGTCTGACATTGGCAGAGACTGTTCATTTTCAACTCTCTCGACTGTACGGCCGGTAGCCTTTTCAATAATCTCGAGGTTGTTGTTCTTAACGTTTACATTGTACTTTCTCTCTGCTTCTAAAATAGGTTCGCCTGCCATCTTAGCCTTGAGCATTGCAATACCTCTTATAGCATCTTCTTCGCAGAGACAGTTACACTCAAGAACTTCGTTCTCAATACCGGACATTGACTTATTAAGGTCAACCATTGCGTCACAGTACTTATTACCGACTACGAGAGCTCCCTGAACTGCGCAGAATGAGAATCCGACAACCGGAATTCCTCTCTTACCGATGTTCTCAATATGTGTTACAAAGTCAACGTGGTTGTTTCCGAATCCTTCAGTTGTTACAAATGCACCGTCTACGTCGAGCATTTCTACCATCTGACCAAGTCTTCTGGATACATAGAACTTCTCTGTGTTTGCCTGAGGGGATCCTACGAAAATAACTCCGCAAAGGTCAATTTCTTCATCATGAAGAGCTTCGAGTACGAGCGGTTCTCTCCAGTAATGTCTTGACATCTCTTTTGAAGCAGGTCCGATGCAAGTCAGAGCGTGGATACATCCGTCAAGTACTTCAAGTGGGGATGCAGCTACAGGAACGTTACCAAGGTCTACGTTAGGCTTAGCCCCAAGTGTTCCTACCGGTTCGATCGGGAACAGGTAGTTGTCGTGCATAGCTCCCTGACCCATGATTTCCTTAACGATAACGACTTTCTTCTTTCCAGGTCTTCTAACCTGCTGAAGAACCTGAACTTCTCTAGGCTCATCTTCAAGTTTCTTCATAGCATTTCTGATTTCCTGAGTTACGAAATCAACAGTACAGTGAGCATCCATCGGACCAGGTCTTTCCATGTTCTTTCCGTTCAGGATAGTAACCTGGTATTTGATAATGATTTCGCCCTTGTCTACAGCACCCGGACGACCCCACTGCATGTTCTCATCAATAAATCCTTCTGAAGAACCGAACTCACCAATCTGAACTCCTTCTTCTGTAGTTCCTGTAACCATTGTAACTACACCGTCAAGAACTCTTGTAACACCTTCGCCGAGATCATCATCATCGCTTTCTTTTGTAGCGATTGGCTGTACGTCCATAACTGCTTCTGAGTATGTATGGTAGTTATCAGGTGTTATGACTTCAATCTTCAGATCTGTTGTGATTGAGTGATGAGCAAGTGCTTCCGCTTCAATGCCTTCTCTGATATAGAGAGTTGTTCCTTCGATCTTTGTCTCAGGTCCTCTCTTAACTTCTTCGATTAGATAGTGTTTTCTGGTAAGTTCTCTTACAACCTTCTCCTCTTCAACAACTGCCGGAGCTGCTGCCGGAGCTGCGCCTGCCGATACAACAGGAGCTGCACCTGCTACTGCAGGAACGCCAACACCTGTAGGGATCTGGATGTCGATATTCTTACCTTCGCCGATGTGCAAACTGATATATCCGCCTGCCACAGGTGCTGCTGCTACAGGTGCTGCCTCTACAGGTGCTTCTTCTGCTGCTACAACTTCTTCTGCAGGGGAATCTGTTTCAATTGCGTCAAATTTGTCAACGATATCAGCAGTGATTGCTGTGAGGGAATCAACGGTCTTAGTAATCTTTGTTCCGTTCAATACCTGTCCAATTTTCAGTGCTCCATCAAGGTTAAGCAATCCGGAATCCACCAGATCCGGGAAAATAGCCGGGTCCTCAAGGTTTGCAGGTGTCAGTTCTGTACCTGCTTCTACTCTGCAGCAGAGTACTGCTGGATCGTTAGCATGTTGTTTAGCTGTTTCAGCCGTAATTGACATATCGATCTTCCTCCTTAAATAATTGATGCTTACTTATACATCCTCCTCGTATAAGTACCTATATGTATTAATAACTCGTCACATCCCTCGATCGGGGGTCAAGAGAAAGACAGAGATTAACACCTTAAATAAAGTTTATAAATTTATATCTGTATATTAGTCATTCTCAACGTTATCGACTACATTGAGATCCTGGTCTGCTTGTTTTGATACTCTTAGTGTTCTGTATAATGCGTGTCCGACAGCTCTCATGGCATGGTCTGTCATGTGGATGACCTTTAGTCCCATCTTCGGTCCCGATGCCATAACTGTATTTGAGCAGTCTGAGCAGTTACCCATAATAACATATTCGCAACCTGCTTTCTTGAAGTCAAGGTTGTTCTGAACCTGTCCCGGACAATTTCCCGGACGTTCGCACTTACGTGTACCGTTCTTCTGTTCCTGTGCCTGCTTGCAGTAGCAAACTTTTGTCTCTGTACCATTATATTTGCTCAGAAGATCCTGCATTCTCTCGAGGTTTCCTCCGCACGCACACACCAGGAGTCCTGTTTTTGCTCCATGGAGATCCAGGAACGGAACTGTTACAAGTATAGCACCTGTTGTCTTTGTTATAGGTTCATCCAGTGTACCGGCTCTTCCTGTAAAAGAACCTCCAAATATGATTTCACCGTATTCGCCCTCAATTCCGCCTGCTCTTTCAATTAAAGAAGCAACGCTTGTTCCTACAGGGACATTCTCAAATACATGTGCTTCGTTACCGCCGGCGATTCTTCCTCTTACTGTAATATTCTTGTCGATCAGAGGCTTCTGATTCTCAATAGCCTCAAGACATGAATAAACTGTTTCGCTGTTAACAACTACAGCATTTGCTGCTGACGGAAGCTTGTCCGGTTCAAGTTCAATACCGAGACATTCTCTGACTACAGCTCTTTCTTCGCCCATTGGATAGATATCCGGAAGAAGATGTCTTTCAACTGAAGGTTCATCTTTGAGAATAGCATCAAGAGCCTCTATTGCGGTTCTGTTCTTCTTCTTGATAGCAATAATTCCCTTATCTGCTCCTGCAATCTCCATCAGATACTTAAGGCCTCTAACCAATCCTTCAGGGTCTCCGATAATCTGACGGATATTGTGTTCGAGTCCCGGCTCACATTCGGCAGCGTTAACGAGAACATATCCTTTATCAAGATTTGCATTCAATTTGATTGCTGTAGGGAAACCCGCACCGCCCTGGCCGATGACACCTGCTTCAGCTATCATCTCAAGATTGGTTCCCTTTTTGATCTTGACAAATTTTTCCGGTTGCTCATCATCCGGTTTGATGATTATCCTATCATCAGTGATTTCTTCTACAACGCCGTATACGCTTGAGTGAACGTTGGCACCGAGACCTGTAGGAGTCGCAATAAGAGTACCTTTCTTAACCTTATCGCCTACCTTTACAATCGGTTCACATGGCTTGCCAATCGCACCTTGTTTAAGCAGCATCTGAATGTTTTCCATGTTCCTTCTCTCCTTAATTCTACACTTTTTTTCTTTTACAAATAATTTACGCACAAAAAAATTCACTTCCGTGCCAGTTACAACTATAACATTTTACATTATTTATATCAATGATAGTTTGTGAACTTCTATTCATAAAAGCTATAGATTTTTGCCCTGAGAAAAGACTGTTTTTTTATAGAACTTTATGTATTTTTTTTAATGCAACTTGATTGCAGCACCGCTTTTTATATTTAGAATCATATATTGTGAAATTTCATAAAATCAAAAAATCTACTTGTTTGTAAATCCCAAATTATGCAATTTTAAGCTAAATATAATGCTTTAATCGACCCTCTTTTATTGACATTCTTTCTTCCTTTACGTTATCATTGTAACGGTGAGATCACCCTTTCACCTTTTAATTATAATAAATTTCTATTTACTTTTAAGGAGGTAATCATCAATGGCAATGAAGCTAGAAGCTAAGATTAACTATGATCTCTATGATAAGCAGGTTCTCAGAACTATTGAAGCACATACAGAAGGCGAATACTGTAGAGTATCCCTCGACTGTCCTGATGTTCCGGGAAATACCATGATTGAGAAGAAGCATTATCTCGAGGATCATTATGATCATCTAAGAACCATGCTAATGTACGAGCCTCGCGGACACCACGATATGTTCGGTGCTTTCATTTGCGAGCCTGTTAACCCTGAAGCAGATTTCGGAGTATTCTTCCTTGATGGCGGCGGTTATCTGAATATGTGCGGACACTGCACAATCGGTACCGTTACCGCTATCCTTGAAGGCGGACTTATGGAAATGAAAGAGCCTGAAACTGAAGTAGTTCTTGAAGCTCCTGCAGGTCTGATCAGAACAGTTGCACAGTGCAAAGACGGAAAGGTTACCGGAGTAACTATGACCAACGTTCCTGCTTTCGTTTATTTGAGAGATCAACGCGTTGAATACCAGGGCAAAGATGTCGTATTTGACATTTGCTTTGGCGGATCATTCTTCGCTCTTGTTGATACCGAGAAGAACTTCGGACTTAAAGTCGGTGTTGATACAGCTAAGTTCCTTACCGAATGGTCAAGCTTTGCACTTAAGGCAATCGCAGAACAAATTAAGGTACAGCACCCGACTCTGGACATCACATCAGTTGACCTGATTGAAAACTACTCAACAACAGATACTCCGGATGCTGATCTCAGGAACCTTGTAATCTTCGGTAACGCTGACAGCCCACAGCTCGACAGATCTCCATGCGGAACAGGTACTTCTGCCAAGCTTTCTCTTCTCTATGCAAACGGAGAAATTCAGGTTGGTGAAAAATTCGTTTATGAATCATTCATAGGCACAAAATTCATCGGCGAAATCAAAGAACTTACCAAGGTTGGCGACATAGACGCAGTTGTTCCGATGGTAACAGGAGCTGCTTATCTCTGCGGAGAAGCTAAGTGGTTCATGGATCCGGACGACAAGATGACAAAGGGATTCCAGGTTTAATCTTAAAGTATAATCTAGCAATTAAAAGAAGGCCGACCCTCGTAACAGTCGGCCTTTATTTTTAAAACCAACTCGGTTTATAAACGGTAAACCGACAGCTTTCGATGATACCCGGTTCATTTTTTGAACTGCTTTCATTGACTTTAATATAGATTTATTGTAGTATGTTCGAGTAGTTTATGTACCCGTAGCTCAATCGGATAGAGTGTCTGACTACGAATCAGAAGGTTCGGGGTTCGAGCCCCTGCGGGTACACCAAAGACCGCTTTAAACAGCGGTCTTTTTTATTTTCAGGCTTTAAGAACACAACTTGCTCAGCGTTTTTTATTTTCCATTTTCTTTGCGTATGCCAATACTTGTTTGAGTGCCGGGTCTTTCTCCACTCCTGCCAGCCTGAGTTTGTGTGCATATTCAAGCAATTCACCGAAATGTTCTCCGGGTTCAAGACCGGCTTCAATAAGATCTCTTCCCATTACATACGGTTTTGACATCGTTTCATTGAATACTCTTAAGCGTTCTGTTATAAAATCCGAATCTCCCTCGAATTTGACCGTTCCCGCAACTACAGGTTTATCGGATTTTGCGAACCATATTAAATCCTCAGGAGCAACTGCCTCGTCGAACATTCTGTTTGTCGACTTGATTTTCGGTTTGGAAAAAGACACTACATTAGGCTTCATATGTAAAGGCACCATATTGAGAACGTAATCTATTACTTCTTTCTCGTTTGTGATTCTTCTCAGGAAAGTTTCTACTATCGGAATTCCCAATATCTCATGCTTATATGCGTGTATTCTTCCATCGATTTCTTCAGTAGCAACTATCTTGCCGAGATCGTGCGTCAAAGAAAGCAACATGAAAGCGTAAGGATTTGATGTTTTGTTTCTGAAAGCTGCCGCCCTGTCGATAACCTCCATCGTGTGTACCCATACATCTCCCTCAGGATGATAAATCGGATCCTGTTCCAGACCGATCAAATCTTCAAGTTCGCGGAACCATATTCCGAGCTGCTCCATATTCCGCAGCGACTCAAAGAAAATGGACGGTTTATCAGCTTTGAGCAATGCCTTTTTGAGCTCTTCCTCAACGCGTTCACGCGATAATGTCGAAATATCAATACCCTTACAGAGCTCTATTGTCTCATCCGCTATTTCAAACTCAAATCTGGCCGCAAACTGTGCCGCTCTAAGGACTCGCAAAGGATCTTCAACAAAAGTAAAATCATCTATATGCCTGATAATTCCTCTGTTTATATCGTCCAATCCGGAAAAGTGATCAACAACTTCTCCTGTGAGGACATCCTCCATTAAAGAATTGATTGTAAAATCACGTCTTCGTGCAGCCTCATATGTCCCGATAAACGGCTCAACATCGACATCAAAATCCCTATGCCCTTTTCCGGTCGCACGTTCTTTTCTCGGTAAAGCGATGTCGATATCTTCTCCTTTGACGGAGTATATTCCGAAGCTTGAACCGTACTCCAGAGGCTCACCCGCTTCACATAGAATCTCATATAGCAAACCGGGTTCTATACCGTGAACCTCTATATCTAAATCTTTGTTCTCAATACCAAGTAATTTGTCGCGAACAAAACCTCCGACATAAAAGGTCCTACCGCCCTGTGTATCAACTATATATGCAATTTTCTCTGCGATGCTTTTCATAATATATATTTTAACAGTTTTCTCGTCAGTTCGTCGTGCTTTAAGCGACAGCAGTTATAAAAATCGGTTGCTTTTTATTGAAAGCACGAGTTGATTCAGGTATCATTCTGTCTGGACAATGTAAAAAAAAGGAGTTTCGAATGGCGGATTTTGTATTCAAATGGCTTGTGTTGCTGCTGCCTATTATCATTTCAACCAGAGCCTTTAATAAAAAAAGTAAAATAAGCTTCATATACAGGCTGTCTTTCGTATTTCTTATAACCTTGTTGGTACTTGTTCTCGTGCTTCATTTTTTCAATTACGCACTTTTTTCGATTTTTATTATTGACTTTACTGCGCTATTCTCGCTGAAAGTTTTTTTACTCGAAATATCCGTATCTTTTTTTGTATCGTACCTTCTAACATCAATTGATATAACAACCATTAAAGAAACTTCCGACAAGAAGAAATTCAAGAAGATTCTTTCTTCTTCATTCTATGCTCTGCTGCTTACACTACCATTTATTATCATCATCAGCAAGCACTGGGCACTTGTTAACTTCGGAAAGGTGCAGTGGGATTCCATAATCTTCTCAATAACCACACCGCAGGCAGGAGCCAATCCAAGTTTCATCATTTCTTTTCTGATACAGGTTGTATTTCCCGGAGCTGTAATATTCACCGCACTGTTCTTTTGCCTGCGCCTCTTTATTTATTCAAAAGAAATACATTTTTCAAATCGTTTTACAATATCACTGCCTAAGGTTTTGAAGATTGTTTTATTTATATTTTTATTGCTTTTTTCATATTTTCTGGCACTCCATCAATTCAACAAAAGTTATCCTCTGCACTCTTTAAAAGAATATCTTTTTGAAGATTCAACTTTTATAGATAAACATTATGTGGATCCGATGATGGTCAATCTGACTTTCCCTGAAAAGAAAAGAAACCTTATATATATCTACCTCGAATCAATGGAAGTCACATACATGTCCAAGGATAAAGGTGGTGCCATGGATCACAACATAATACCTAACCTGACAAAGCTTGCAGAGGAAAATCACTATTTCTCCCAAAGCGATAATTTCAAAGGAGCTTATCCGACCAGAGCCTCATGGACTATCGGTGCCATGGTCGCTCATACAGGCGGAGTTCCTCTAAAGCTGCCTTCTATTTCCGATGCAGCGTATGCCGACTTTGAAGCTTTTATGCCCGGTCTATGCAATTTAGGAGATATTCTGAATCAACACGGTTACAACCAGACTCTTATGGTAGGATCCGACGGCAGTTACGGCGGCAGAAAAAAATTGTATGAACAACACGGCAATGCAGAGGTTCTCGACCTTTTTTCCGCATATGATGATGAAATAGTTCCACGAAAATATCATAACGGATGGTGGGGTTTTGAAGACCTTTATCTTTTCGAATATGCAAAAAAAGAACTTCTGGAGCTTTCAAAGGAAGATAAGCCTTTTGCTTTTACAATGTTAACAGTTGATACCCACCACATCGGAGGATATGTATGCGAAAAATGTCCTAATCAATACGACGAACAGTATTCCAATGTGATTTCCTGCTCCGACAGACAGGTGTATGAGTTTATCCAATGGATTATGCAGCAGGATTTTTATGATAATACAACAATTATTCTGACCGGTGACCATAACAGCATGGATCCCGATTATTTCAAAAAAATTGAAAGAAGCGGTTACGAAAGAACTGTATATAACTGCTTCATCAATGATAAAGGAAAATGGACAGGGAAAAAAAGAGGTTTTTCAACCATGGATATGTTCCCTACTACCTTAGCCGCCATGGGAGTGCAAATCGAAGGAGATCGCCTCGGATTAGGTGTTAATTTGTACTCGGACAAGAAAACCTTGATTGAAAAATACGGAAACACCGATCTTGAAGAGAGACTGATGAAGCGCTCCAAATACTACGACAGTAAATTCCTGTAAAATATTTCTTACTTCTTATGTATCTATATTAAAGATTTATTCCGGAATTCGGATAGAAACCCTCTTTGTGATCCGCTTTGGATAAGTTTCTAATCGTTTTGATTGCAATTACATACATAATCGCAACAAAAACTAAAAGTGCGTATGCTGCTGCATTTGACCTCAAAAATGCGAAGGTATTATATACTCCATGAATCATCATCGGTACTACGAGTGCTAAGAGGGTATATTGATTTGTTTTTGCTCTGTTACCAAGTATTGCATTCTTTTTGGAATATGAATAGAAGGTGCCCATTGCCAGTCCGCAAAATGCATGCAGAGGAACTGCAGTGAAAGCTCTCACTATTGCCGTACTCATTCCGTACTGAGCCACATACAAAATATTTTCAAGGACAGCAAATCCTATAGCTGCCGATACTCCATACACTACTCCGTCAAACCTGTAATTGAAATGTTTGCAATTCCAGGTAGCGATTCTAAGTGCAAGGTATTTAAGAATCTCCTCCCAGAATGCTGCCAGAAGAAATGCATTCACAAGAGCATATTCCAGTGAGCCCTCCGGATACCATGGTAAAAATTGAGCCACAAAGGTTTCAACAAATCCGGCGATAATACACGAAATGGCTCCGAAAATAACGACTTTTATTATCATGCTTATGGGCTCTTTCTCAACTTTGTCTTTTGTATAGACATATGTAAGTATCATAAGACCCGGAATAATTGCAAGGGCTGTAAGTTGATTGTTCAAATACATAGCTGTTACCTCATATTTGTATTATAATGTTCAAATAAAATATCGGTTAGATTTTACCACATATAAAGCCTATTTACCTACCTATTAATTTGATAGATTATTTCATATGTGTATAGTGTATAATATTTACGATTAGGTTCTGCTTTTATACTGAAACAAAAGAGGTGTTTTATGAAAAAGATTGCTGTATTAACAAGCGGAGGAGATGCTCCGGGTATGAATGCTGTCATACGTGCGGTTGCGCGTGCAGGTATATTCTCCGGAATGGAAGTATATGGCATTCTCCACGGTTATGAAGGTCTGATCGACAATGAGATTTTTCAGTTGAAATGGTCAGATCTCGGAAACATCATGCATACAGGAGGTACAATGCTCGGCTCTGCCCGATCGGAAAGATTCTTTGAAGATAAATGGATCGACAAAGCCGCTGATAATCTTCTTAAACTTGGAATTAACAGCCTTGTTGTAATCGGGGGGGACGGAACCTTCAGGGGCAGTACTCAACTTTCGAAACGGGGAATTTCCATAGTTTGTGTACCTGCTACTATAGATAATGACCTGGGATATACAGACTATACAATCGGCTTTGACACTGCTGTCAACACGGTTTTATCAATCATTTCTCACATACGGGATACCTCTTCCGCACATAGCAGGACTACAATTGTAGAAGTTATGGGAAGAGATTGCGGGGATCTGGCTCTATTTTCCGGTCTCGGTGGAGGAGCGGATCTGCTTCTTGTTCCGGAGATTCCTGTCGATATTCAACAGATAATTGAGAGAGTCAGGGAAGGTCAGGTTTCAGGTAAACTTCATAATATAATTGTCAAATCGGAAGGTGTTGATATCCCGACTGATGAGCTTGAGGAGCTTATAGAAGGTGTCACCGGTCAGGAAACCCGGTCCGTAGTATTAAGCTATATCCAGAGGGGAGGAAGTCCTTCAGGAAGGGACAGGACTCTTGCCAGCCTTATGGGAGCCAAAGCCGTAAAGCTTTTAGAGGGAAATGAAGAAATAATTTCTGTAGCTATCGGAATAAGAGGAGAAGATATAATTTCCATGCCTCTTGAAACCGCTATACAAACAAAACCTGTGTTTGATAAAAATCTTTATGAGCTTGCATTGGTACTTAGCTAGCCCTATCATCCGGCTCGATTAGAACTTTAACAAAACGAAGAATGGCAATCTTCTCAATACAGACAGCCATTCTTTTTTATTTGAAATAATTTATCGAAACTTCTTTTTTCTCTATAATTTGTTTCTGTTGTTTTTCATAAGCAGAAGCAGGTACCACAAACAAAGTGCAACCAATACTCCTCCCATAATCTTAGCAAGCATTTGCATATTCTCACCGCCTTTCCAGTCAGTAAATCTCCTTAATTCCTCCGCTTTTGAATTCATCATCCAGAGCTTCTAAATTTGCTATTTGCCTGCGGAGCTCCTCTCCGTTATCCGTATCTCTTATCCTTAACCTCTCTCCGAGTTTATCTACCAGATGCATCACAGGTCTGTGGAAGACTTGCGTTCCATCTTCCTGAAGAGGCTCGTAAGGCTTATGTTCAGCTAAATATGTGTGCTTCGATGTACAGATAGCCGTATATCCGGCAATGCCCGTAGTTTCCTGATAGGCTTTAGAGATTCCGCCATCTATAATAAATATCTTACCTCCGCCTTTAACAGGTGAATCGCCGTCCTTAAACTTAACCGGAACATGTCCGTTAAGGATCTTACCTATTTCCGGCTTCAGTCCAAAATCTAACAGGATTTTATCGGCAAGTTTTTCATCATCGATATATCTATAGTAAGGAACTGTACGCTCTTTATGTGTGGCCTTGTCTTCTATGAAATATCTTTCAAATGTTGTCATTTTGTCCTTGCCGAATAACGGTGAATTTTCCGACAGCCACAGAAACCAAAGGATTACAGCCGCCTCGCCTTTTGTCTTTCCTACAGGTACATTATATCGTGCAGCCCTTATCATTTCATCGAGCTTCTGCATATACCTGGCTCCCTTATAAGTGTATCCTTCTATTTCAACTTCCTTGAATTCCCCCTCTTCATCGAGGATCATACATCCGTGATAGAAGAGATTTCCGTTGCTTATTTTGTAAAGGGCTCCGCATGTATACATGTAATCGATATGTCTTTGCAGCTTTTCCGAATTAATTATTGATGACTCTAATGCCACCATGACTTCCTCTTCTTCTTCGGTTAATTCATAAGGATTTTCCGGATCTAATGTAGGGAAATTAAGATCTCTCATAGGGTGTTCGACTCCCTCTATCATTACAGTCCCCTTTTCAAAATCTATTGCCTCAAGAAGATTTCTCTTTTGCAGATTATATTCCGGATGAGCTATTATCTCCTGACCTTCCAATTTGAACTGTATTATCGAAATCATTTTGTGCATCTTCGAAGCCAGCTCTGTAGGTACCGGATTATATATATTTTTTTCCAGCAAATTCGGCTTAAAATATTCGCAAGGATCGTCCTTATAAATTTTCTCTGCCAAAGTCGCAAGCGGTCTCAGGTTAATTCCATACCCGACTTCAAGCATATCGAAGTTGTTATATCGAATGTTGATCCTTATCATGGTTGCGATGCAGGCTCTATTTCCGCAAGCTGCTCCCATCCAAAGAATGTCGTGATTGCCCCATTGAATATCTACACCTTTATTTGCCATAAGATAGTCCAGGATTTTATCCGACTTGGATCCTCTGTCAAATATATCTCCGATGATATGAAGTCTGTCGACAGTCATATTGCTTATAGCATCCGTCATATCTATTATGAAATCTTCAGCCGATTCATATGCGATAATCGACTCGATGATTTCATCATAGTATCTTTCTCTATCCTCGGCATCGTCCGCAAACAAAAGCTCGTCCATAATATAAGCGGATTCTTTCGGAAAACTCTTTTTTACTTTTGAACGAGTGTATTTGCTTGACACTATACGACATATCAGAACAAGTCTCTGAATCGAAAGTCTGCACCACTCATCAAAGTCCTTTTCACTTTTTTTCCTTCGTGCAATTTCGGCTTCCGGATCATAAATAAGAGAAGCCAGATCGTCGCACTCCTTCTCGCTGAGAATGTCCCCAAAAGCCTGATCTATCCTCATGCGAATCATTCCTGAACCGCTTCTTACAAAATAGTGGAAAGCGTCATATTCTCCATGAATATCGCTGAGGAAAAACTCTGTTGCCTTCGGCAAAGCGAGTATTGCCCTCAAGTTGATAATTTCCGTCTTTACGGCCCTTCTGTTCGGATATTTTTCTGCCAGAAGGCGAAGAAATTGTATGTCCGGCATGGTTTACCTCCGCTTAATCGTGATCTACCTTCATGATATCTGCACCTAGCGATTTGAATTTTTCTACAAAGTTCTCATAACCTCTTTCAATATGGTAGATTTCACTCACTTCTGTTGTTCCCGTTGCGACAAGTCCGGCAAGAACCATGGCTGCTCCTGCTCTTAAATCTGTCGCCCTTACTTTCGCTCCATAGAGCTTCTTCCCTCCGGGTATGATTGCCTCTCTGTTTTCTGTCGATATCTCCGCACCCATCCTGTTGAGTTCTACGACGTGCATGAATCTGTTTTCAAAAACGGTTTCTCTTACCACGCTCTCTCCTTCGACTGTAGTAAGAAATGCCATGAACGGGGACTGGATATCTGTCGGAAAGCCCGGATACGGAAGAGTTTTTATATCAGTAGCAATCAAATTTTTATTTCTCGCATCAACATATATTCCGTCAGGTGTAAGATCTATGTTTACATTACACTCCTTAAGCTTTGCGATTACCGGTCTTACGTGACCGGGAAGAGCGTTCTTGATGAATATGTCTCCTCTTGTTATTGCTGCTGCAAGCATAAATGTACCTGTTTCTATTCTGTCAGGAATCACTTCATGTACACTTCCCGAGAGTTTTTCCACACCCTCGATCCTTATCATATCCGTACCTGCACTCTTTATCTTAGCACCCATCTTGTTGAGAAGATTTGCGAGATCGATTATTTCCGGCTCCTTGGCAGCATTTTCGATTATTGTTGTGCCTTTTGCCAGAGTCGCAGCCATAAGAATGTTTTCTGTTGCACCTACACTTGGAAAGTCAAGATATATAACATCTCCCTTAAGTCCGGTTTCCGGTACTGTAACGATAATTTTTCCATTCTCATAGTCTTCCTCAACCTCTGCCCCTAAAGCTCTAAAGCCTTTAAGATGGAGATCTATAGGCCTTTTTCCTATGGTACAACCTCCCGGAAGAGGCATGATTGCTTTGCCTTTTCTGGCAATAAGAGGACCCATAGTGAATATGGATGCCCTCATAATGCCGACAAGCTCAGGATTTCCCTCTACCGATATAATTTCTTCGGTAGAAACCCTAAGCTCATCTTTATTGCTGTCATCCACTGTTGCCCCGTAACCGCGAAGTATATCTTTCATAACTTTAACATCTACAAGATCCGGAGCTCCTTCGATTACACAGGTCTCCTTTGTAAGAAGTGTCGCCGCAAGCAGTGGGAGAACCGAATTCTTCGCACCGCTGATAGTAACTTCTCCATGAAGTGGTCCATTATTATTGACAAGAATTTTTGCCATTGGTTACTCTCCTAAAGTTTATTTATACAGCCTGTGCTGCTTTTCTTTCTTCTCTTTTCTCTTGCCTTTTGGCCTTTCTTTCCAGCTTCTTAAGTTTATGCTCAGCTTTTTTTCTCAGTTTAGTCTGTTTGTTGACCCTCCTGATTGCCTTCCTGGTCCTTTTAACTTGTTTTTTTGCTTTAGCTCTTTCAATATTTGTAGCAATAAAAGCAAGAGTTCCGCCTCTGCTTATAATGAAATTGTGAACCAGACTTCCGAAATTCAATACCAAAAGTCCGGCAACCACTACCCCCAGAACTTTTGTTAAAGGTGAAGTATCCTCTACTACAGAGTTGACAGCATTCAATGCTGTTTTTTCTATTCTGTCCGCTTTGCCTTTAATCTCCTTAACAGCATTCTCACTCTCTTTTGTAAGAACCTTGATTTTCTTCATCAGGTCAATTGCATGTACAGCCATAATAGCCAGAACCACTACTAGAGCCGCCAGCACCAGAATAAGTAAAAACACCAGTATTTGATTAATCGAAATAGTAATCATATATTTCCCTCGTTCTTTCTACCTGGTATACTTTTCAAATATCTTCTGTATCATACCGAGACCTATGTCAGCAAATCCGCTTATTTTCTTGGCACCGTCTTTGACTTTGTTTTCGATGCTGTCCAGTTTTGCTTTGGCTCCTGCGACTGCCGAAGTACCGCCGTCAAGGATTGCGTTTGTTTTCTTAATCGTATCTGTCAGATTTGATATCAAAACTATCAGAAAGACAACAAGCACTATAAGTGCGATAAGCAGTGTTCCGATCAAAACACCCTTTATACTAACTGTAATCATAAATTTCTCCTTCATTTTTGCCTCTTTATAAAGGCCTTAGTATGGTAATAATTATATCGGTAATATCCTTCTCATTCAAGATTAAGAGTATTCTATCGGAAGTCCTTATCTTTCATACAGTCCGGTAATTTCCTCTGTATATTCTCCGTTTTCTTTGCGTACAATGATATCAGGCAGAATCCTGAGTTCAGGACCTCCGCCTTTTATTGCATGTATAAGGACTATATTCGCGGCTTTTCCTGCATACGGTAGAACCATCTGCATTTCTTTCGGTTCAAGATCAGCTTTTCTAAGAGCGTCGAATATATCTACCAGTCTTTCCGGCCTGTGCACAAGATACATGCTGCCCTTATTATCAAGCATTCCTGATGCTGCAGCTGCAAAATCGTGTACTCCCGCCGTCGTCTCATGCCTGGCTATGTGTCTGGATTCCGGTTTTGAAGGTATTGAAGCGTCTTTTCTGAAATACGGCGGATTCGATACCACAGCATCAAAGCTTCGTTCCATAAGTTCGTTAAATTCGTTAATATCTTTAGCAATAAATCTGACTCTGCTATCAAGGTTATTCATTATGCCCGACCTTGTGGCTCTGTCTATTTCATCTTCTCTGATATCGATTCCCATCAGCACGCTTTCTGAAACTTTATGAGAAATTATGAAGGCTACAACTCCGCTTCCCGTCCCCAGATCCGCTATAAAGCTTCCCTTTTGTATACCTCTTGCTCCGGTTTCACCGGCGGCAAACGATGCCAGAAGAACGGAGTCAATACCGTAGCCGAATTCTTTATGCTGTATCAGCTTTATTCCTCCAAAGCCTATGTTATCTATTCTTTCTCCGTCTTTAAGTTCCCGGGTCATCAGAAATCTCTCATCATGGCCTCAAGTTCACGAATATCTTCTTCTATTGTTTCATTAGCATCGCTGCTTTCATCCTTATCACCTTTTGTCCTGTGTCTTTTTATCTCTTCCCTGGTGAAAGTCCTGATCTTATGATCGAAAACCTCTTCTCCGGTTTCCGGATCGATTTCTAATGCTCTGGTATGGATTTTTCCATTGAAATAGTCGACACTTATTACTTTGGCCGGACCATCCGGTGTGTCTACTCTCTCATTATCGTTAGGCATTCCCTTTCGAAGCTCTTTGTATATCTCATCTTCAAAATTCAGGCAGCACATAAGCCTGCCACAGGTCCCTGATATTTTGCTTGGATTAAGAGACAGGTTCTGCTGTTTCGCCATTTTAATTGAAACAGGCTGAAAATCGTGCAGCCATTTACTGCAGCAAAGCGGTCTTCCGCATATGCCTATGCCGCCCAGCATTTTGGCTTCATCTCTGACACCTATCTGTCTTAACTCAATTCTGTTACGAAAACACCCTGCGAGGTCTTTGGCCAGCTCTCTGAAGTCCACACGTCCGTCAGATGAGAAGTAAAAGACTATTTTGGCTCCGTCTATCATAAACTCAACATCTATCAGCTTCATATCGAGCTTATGTTTCGCAATCTTCTCACAACAAATCTTAAAAGCTTCATCTCTCCGCTCCAGATTTTTTTGATATGTCGCCAGATCTTTTTCCGTAGCTCTTCTCTCAATCGGCTTAAGTTCTGCAACAAGGCTTTCTTTTTCTACCATTCTGTTTTCAATGAGAATATGTCCCAGTTCCATACCCCTTACTGTTTCAACTACGACATTTTCTCCACAAGTATATTTCTCTCCCTCAGGATCGAAGTAGTAGGTCTTCCTCGATTTACGGAAACCTACTCCTACTATCTCAATCATATATTTCCTCCTTATTGAACTTCCAAAACCAACCTTTTCAGGGCTTTGTTGTAGTCCATTCCTGACTTTATATCTTTAAGAGCGGATTCAGCAGTATTAATAGCATCTGCCATATCCTCTCTCGATGTACCGTATATCATTCTGTGTCTGTATTCATCTTCCAGAAGCCCGATCAGCTCTTCGGCATCTTGTCGCGTATTGATATTCTTTGCTATTTTTTCCCTTAATTCATAAAAGAAAATTTCCCCACCTGTAATCATTTCCACTATTTCATGGAGATTTTCTTTTTTTAATATTTCTTTTTCCTGATGTATCGTGTAGTCACTTACCCTTATAACAGTGCATCTTGATCTGACTGTTTTCAGCAATCTGTCCTTGTTCGATGATCCCAGTATTATAATCGCTCCGGCTTCAGGCTCTTCCAAAGTTTTGAGAAGTTTGTTCTGTATGATTTCACTGAGCGAATCCGCATCATCAATAATACCGATAACATATCTTCCGTATGATCCCATCCGCAGCCTGTCCAGCATTGCAACAGCGTCTTCTGTTTTATAAGAGTTCTTACCGCTCATATTCATATGATATACATCCATGCTCGTTCCTGCAGCTATCTGCCTGCAGGATCCGCATTTGCCGCAAGGTCTCTTTTCAGGATATTCGGATTCACATTCAATACCTGAAACTAACTTCTCTATGAAGTCTGTCCTTATTTCGTCTTCTCCTTCTTCAATAATATATGAACGCGAGAAGCTGTCTTTTGCAGTTATATTCGAGATTATATTGTTCAATCTGTCTGTATCGAATTTCATAGAATACTTTCTTTCCGGCTTTACATAAGTTCTTCCAGGTATGCCCGGATTTCATTTTTAATATCTTCTATCGAAGCCGTTGCATCTATTCTCTTAACTCTGTCCGGCTCTTTTTCCGCTATCTTTTTATATCCTTCATACACTCTATAATGAAAATCAAGAGCTTCTCTCTCCAACCTGTCAGGTTCTCCCGCTTTGGCTGCCCTTTCCCGTCCTTTTTCAGGATCAATATCAAACCAGAATGTTATATCCGGTCTTAATCCTCCTGTAGCATATGAGTTTACCTCGGCAACCATGTCTCCCAGTTCCCTCCCGTATCCCTGATAAGCTATTGAGGAATCGACAAAACGATCGCATATTATGACTTCTCCCCGCTCCAGAGCCGGCTTGATGAATTCTCTGACACTTTGAGATCTTGCAGCCGCATATATCATCATCTCCGTCACGTCTTCCATCTCGGTATTCTGTTTGTCCAAAAGTATATTTCTAAGCATCTCGCTTATACGTGTTCCCCCGGGTTCTCTTGTGCATACAACAACACGGTTCTTCTCTCTGAAGAACTTTTCAATATACTCTATCTGGGTTGATTTGCCTGCTCCGTCTCCACCTTCAAGCGTTATAAAAAGCCCTCTCATCAGAGTTCCGGCCTCCTCTCATTGCTCCTGTGCGTGTATCTGTTTCCTGTATAACCGATGTCCCTTTTATTTCTGTTATCACGCTTTGCACTTCTGTTCACATATCTTTGAACCTGTATAAAAAGGAACCATGCAAAGGCAATTACGGGAGCTGCAAGCAGTACTAATAAAAGTATTTTAAAGTAAATCATATCAAATAATTATAGCACACAATTGCGTGAATATAAGTATGCTTATTTACGAGATCCGGGATTTCCTGACTTGCAGTTTCATTTTGATTTAAAACCGAGTATAATTAACAGACTTATTGGTATTAACATTCGGAAAAAGGAGTTTAGTATGAAAACTGTTGCTTTTATCGGGGCGGGAAGCTTCGGCACGGCCCTTTCGACAGTCGTCGCTGCCAAAGGATGCAAAATTAATATTTATGATATAGATGAACCTCATCTGAAACGAATGGAAGATGCTATGGAAAACATTGATTATCTTCCGGGGGTAAAACTGAGTGGCGACTATCATTTCTTCACTGACGCTGAAGATACCGTAAAAAATGCCGATATCGTCGTATTCTCAGTTCCGGCACAACACTTCAGAAGTGCCATAAAATCCGCCGCACCTTTCATAAAAGAAGATGCTCTCGCAGTCAATATTGCCAAGGGTATTGAACAACATACTCTGAAAAGAATGTCGGAAGTTGCCGAAGAGTATTTTGATATGCAAAGATATGCCTGTATTTCAGGTCCTTCACACGCTGAAGAAGTAGGTCTGGAGATACCGACCGCCCTTGCAGTAACTTCAGCTAATCCGGATACAACACACACTATAGGAGAACTTTTTTCCACTAACCGTCTAAGATTGTATTCAAACGAAGATATGATAGGAATGGAGCTTGCGGGCTCTGTTAAAAACGTTATGGCTGTAGGTTCCGGCATTATTGACGGACTGGGATACGGTGATAATACAAGAGCCGCTTTAATAACCAGAGGTCTCGCTGAAATGACAAGACTCGGAGTAAAACTCGGTGCAAAATCCGAAACATTTGCAGGTCTCGCCGGCGTTGGAGATATGATTGTCACATGTACAAGTATGCATTCCCGAAACTTCCGCTGCGGAAGACTTATCGGACAGGGAATGAGTCCTGAAGAAGCAACAGAATCCATAGGTATGGTAGTTGAAGGTATGTTCACGGCTGAAGCCGTTTACGAACTTTCACAAAAAGCCGGTATAGAAATGGAGTGTGTGAGAATTTTTCTGTAAATATGCCTTCTGTGGCTTTAATAGAGTAGACCTGTCTAAACAGACAGACCTTACGAACAATAACAATATAATTTATTCGTTTAAACATGTCAAGAACCGCTCA
>DUVP01000033.1 GCA_012840975.1 Mogibacterium sp.
CAGTGGATTAAGATCATGGGCACAGGTGCAATTATGAATCCCGGTGCCGAGCCGGGAGCGGCCATTATCAGGGAGGAAGAATTGCAGGCGGCCTGTGACATGGCGAAGTATGTTAATCGCCCTGTAGCTGTGCATTGTCACGGAGCAGAGGGAATCAAGATGTGCATCCGATGCGGTGTCAGGACGATAGAACATTCTTCGATATTGGATGATGAATGTATACGTATGTATAAAGAGCAGGAACAGACATATATGATACCAACACTATCGGCTCCATTCTCGTTTATTGAGATGCCGGGAGTAGTTCCGCAATTCGCTAAGGAAAAAGCGAATAGGATTGTTGATATCCTTACAGAAGGTATGAAGGCGGCTTATGAGGCGGGACTCAAAATAGGCTGGGGGACAGATGCCGGCGTATATGAGGGTAGCCACGGAAATGGCATTTATGAGTTCAGGCTCAGAGTTAACAAGCTTGAAATGAAACCAATTGATACTCTGCTACAGGCTACCAAGTACAATGCCGAAATTCTATGCATCGACGATAAAGTAGGAACTATCAAAGAAGGTAAATGGGCTGATATTGCCGTATTCGACGGTGCACCGGACAAGGATATCGAAGATCTTAATAAAATTGCCTGTGTCTTCAAAAAGGGCAAGCTGGTCACTGTCTAAGATCAATCTGCTTGGTTTGGCAATAAGATTGCGAGAGAGGCGGCGATGCTAAGGTCGCCGGTTCCACCAATGGTTTGTTATGCGAACTTCTGTAGTAATACAGGGGTTCGCATATTTCTTTTTTGTGTTCTGTTCTTTCTATATCAGGTTCTGTAACATAACATGCGAGGGGATGTGGGTGTAACACTTAACGATATTTTCTGGGAGAAAAAAATGATGATGCAGAAGAGAAGTAATTTAGATGAGCAACCGGACGTGTCTGTCTTGTGAAAATAGCATTTTCTCGTTTTGTGTCGTGTTCTTTCTATATCAGGTTCTGTAACATAAAACTCGAAAGGAGGGTAAAAATGGATCAGCAAAAGATTGGAGCATTCCTGAAAACGCTTAGAAAAGAAAAAGGAATGACACAGGAGCAGCTTGCAGAGCAGTTCAATGTTGCCGGTCGCACTGTATCCAGATGGGAAACAGGAGTCAATATGCCGGATTTAAGCCTGCTTGTAGAATTAGCTGAGTTTTATCATCTTGATGTTACAGAAATCATTGATGGAGAAAGGAAAGGCACGAAAATGGATCAGGAAATGAAAGAAACTTTGACGAAGGTTGCGGAATACAGCGACTCGGAGAAGAAGGTTTTGAAAAAGAACTACAGAAAAATCATTGCATGGATATTGAGCGGATTCGGTGTATTCATCATCATAACGGCAATGACGATATTTCCGAGTGAGAGCAGCTGGGGTGCGATATATTCAACAATCGGAAGCATTATAATAACATGCGGTGTGTTTCAATTGCTCAAGGGGTACAGGTATCGGTTTATTTGTGCAATAGCAAGCTTCATAATACTGCTTTGCGGATTGATAACGATAGATTACATAGCGGTAAAGGTTGGAGGACAGGTGCCGAGATTCGCTTATATGAAGTCCTGGACATCAATTGCACCGGGAGATATTGTTTATAAAGCGCCATTTTATACCGTCGTAAGACACAATGTCGATACGGAAAACGAGTATATCGAGATAAAATAATACGCTTCAACGGACGATCGGGATTTATAGCGTGTTATGGAGAGAGTATGATACAATTCAGTTGCCTTCATTTTGTCGGCAGCTGAATTTTTGTTATAAAGTCCGACAAAGTGATTCTACTGAATAAAGAAAAAATATCGATACGTATTAGTAATAAAGGTAAAGAGAAATGTATGAACAGGAAAAGCGTGCCCGCGAATACCTGGAGAAGCTGGGGCTTGCGGACAGGATAATCGATTTTCACAACACGGATATAACAATAGAGAGCACTTCGCTTGCTACAGGAATAGAACCGGACAGGATCTGCAAAGGGCTGGCTTTCAAGGGAAAGGGTGGCACCGGCATAGTGGTTATTGCTTCAGGAAATTCGCAGGTTTCCAACCGGAAATTTCAGAACGTGATGGGAATACGACCATCTATGATTTCAGCTGAGAATGTAGAGGATATCGTCGGTCATAAGGCCGGAACGATTAATCCGTTTTGTCTTAATGAGACGGCAAGATTATATTTGGACACATCGATTCTGAAGCACAAGGGAAAGACCGTTTTCCCGGGAATCGGCGGAGAGGATTCAGTCGTAGAATTGACGATTGAGGAGCTTGAAAAGATTACCGACCCGGTTTGCTGGGTTTCCGTGACGAAATGATGTGCGGGAAGATTGATATGAAAGAATAAATTAGTATTTATAGATTTAAAAATTCGCGTAATTTACAGCACCTATAATAAAGGCTCTATAGCTTTGTTTGATGTCAAAACGAAAAATGAGTGGTCTTCTTACAAAAGAAAGACCACTTTTAACGTTATAATCATAGTTTGTAATAAATTTGAGTTTGGAATTAAGAGATTACACATAATCGAGTGATATTCATTTCTTATAAGGCGGTCAATAATTATAGAAAACATCTATCGATAATTTCGAACAACGTAATGCATAAAAAATATCGTTGTGTTAGCATAAAAAACGGTCGTTGTTTTATTAAAGAATTTCAGACGGAGACTGTATGGTGATTTTTTCGGGTTTCATTATAGGAACAATATTAGGCTATATGCTCAAAAGGAGCCGAATATGCTTCATGGGGACGATAAGAGATGTTTATCTTGAGAAAAGAAGCTATAATCTAGCTCTCGTTGCTCTTACGATTTTTAGTGAAGCTATAGTCTACAATCTTTCGGTTATTGCAGGGTTGGTTCCGGATGGTTTTATATCTTGTTTTTCACCTGTCGCAGTATCGATAGGAAGTCTGATGTTTGGATTTGGAGCGGTTATGGCAGGCGGATGCCTTACCATGACTTTGGTTAAAATGGGAGATGGAAGACTTACCGGGCTGATATCTTTCACAACCTTTGTAATAGTCGGATATTTCTTTTCAGCGGGCGGAGGAAGATTTCTAGCCGGCAAACTAAGACATACATATGAGCTGTTTGACAGCGCATTAATAGCAGACAGTAGAATAAGACTCATACTTTCTGCTGTAGCGGCATTGTTAGCATATACAACAATTTGGCAACATAACAAGAAGAGGAAAAGCAGAAATAATTTTTATTATAGTAAAGTGTCCGCAGAAATCTGGTTTATTCTGATAGGGGTGTTGTTTGGAGTGACGTTTCCTATAAGTCAGCATTTCGGAAGAGCAGGCGGGTTCGCAATCACTACACCGATCCTGTCGTACCCATACACTCTTTTTAGACCGGAGCAGATTGTCGGAGGATGCAATATTTCTGACCAAAGATTTGGCTTCGGAAGCATGTTGGTTTTAGGTATAGTATTCGGATCATTCATTACATCTGTAATCAGCAGAGAGTTCAATTTTGTTATACCAAGAAGAAAACAAGCAGTAAAGACAATCATAGGCAGTGCGATGATGGCTTTCGGAGCAATTGTCGCAGGTGGATGCATGGTCAGTAACGGACTTGTTGGTACTTCACAGTTTTATATAAGATCGTGGATTGGTCTGATATTTATATCTATGGGAGGATGGTTGGCGGCATATATTTTTTTCATAGAAAAAAATAAAACAAGACAATATCGCAAATAATATACACTCATAAAAGGAAAGAGATATGATGACAAGCAAACAAAAAAACAAAGAAAATAAGAACAATAAAAATCTATCCGATAAGAAGAGCGGTAAGTTTCCAATCATCATTGCAACTATGCTTATTCTCTCGGTAGCAGCATTAGCATATGCTAATGCAAAGACAAATATTGTAAAGAATAGCACGGAGAATGACAAGAAAACAACTGCTGCAACAGAGATTAAACAAGAGAATAAAAAGGAAGAGTCAGTAGAAGAATCAGTAACGAATACTGAGCAGAACAAATCCGAAGATATAAAGAAAACGGAGAAGAAAGCTGCTACCGGAAATAATAAAGGAAAGAAATGGGTACCGCCTGTATATAAGAATGTTGAGCATCCCGCTATTGTGTACTATGTTGCAACAGTACAAGGAAACGGAAGCAGTACGGAGAGATTTTCAGGCTCAGGATCGACGCAAGGAGAAGCTGATAATAATGCAATGAATAAGTTCCTACAAGCACAAAAGGACTACATCAGGAAGAATAAGCTTCCGGGATGTGACGGCACGTATGGACAGGGAAGAGTTATTGAACGTCAGACAGTCGTAGAAAAAGAGGCGTGGACAGAGAAAGTACTGGTCAAGGAGGGTTATTGGAAATAGCCGATGGATTAGAAACAAGCCTACATATTGAAAATTTCTATATTAATGACATTTAATGTAGAGATTTTCAATTTTTTTTAACATATTGAGCTGTTAGAATAAACATCGTGTGTGCAAATAAAACATTGCACACAAATAAAGAGCTTCCGAACATTCGGTATGCAGTTGTGCAAAGACTCTATCTCTTGTTCGGAGACTTAAATATAAAACATCAAGAAACGGAGGATACATATGAGAAAAAGCAAGGGATTATTTAAGTTCAGAATAATCACAGTTCTTCTACTTTCCGTAACTATGATGGTTACGAGTGTTCTTGGCACAATGACAGTACATGCATTGCCAAAGGCAGATCAGCCAGAGCTGATTTATGAGACAGCTAAGGTTACGCTTGCGGGAATGCCGGTACAGGATTATAAGACTAAGCAACCTGTAGAAGATGAAATTAAGTTTAATGTTTGGAACGCTACCCTTCAACAGTTTGAAGGATATGCTACTTCTAAAAATGGAGTGCTTGAGGATGTAGAACTTGTCAAAAATCATCACTACATATTCTTCTGTGAATCAGGTTGGTATGAAGGCGTTAATCTTAATCAGCCGAATAACCAAGGTAAACATGCTTATCTTGTTCTTGACGAGACAGGCAATCTGCCTCTTGACGACAGAAACAAAGACGAAACAAAGAGATTGGAAGCAATCTATGTTAAGCAAAGAAGTTCCGAAGAGGAAAAACCGGAAGACGACAAGAGAGTGGCGGTCAGTTTAGATCTTATAGAAGATTACAACGGAGATCTTAGCGATGTGAAAGTTGTTTTTACCTCCGACTACGAAACTATTACAGTACTGCCGGATGAAGATTTTGGATTCTATACTGCTAACGTCAATCTAATAGAGGATATGGTTTATACCGTATCTGTAGATAGTGAGGATTATTATGCAGATCCGTTTCCGTTGACCGTTAAGGATCACTCGGAGCGTACAGACCCTAAAGCTAAGCTGCCGTATCTGCATTTCTCTTGTGGATTTACCGAGCATTTTTACGTTATGGATAAAGAGGATGCACATAAGAATGATACGCCTATCGAATCCGCCTCAAAAAATACTAAAGTAGAAGGAACAAGGTTCTTCAATACAAACAACAAGTATATCCTGAATGAAAGGGTTCTTGAGAATGTTACAATTCCCGACCTTGATGGACAGGATTACTCTGTAATCGACATTGACACGGTGAATCTATACAGATCAGAGTTGTCAAAGCTGAATGGAGACTTCACGGTTACATACAAGATTCCGGAAGGCAAAACTGTAGAAAAAGTTTACTATATAAATAAGAGTAATGAACTTGTACAAGTGGATGCCACACAAGAGGGAGCCTCTGTTAAATTCAACATGCCGGCGATAGGTGTGTATAACAATGTTATCTTGTATAAGTCTAATGTTCCGGAACCTGTGGAATATACTGTATCGTTTGATGCTAACGGCGGAAGCGGAGAAATGTCAGCGGCAACCGTTGAAGAAGGTAATACATACAAACTTCCTAAAAACACATTTACAGCACCTGAGAACAAGGAATTCAAGAGCTGGCTTATTGGTGAAGAAGAGAAGAATGTCGGTGAGGAAATTATCGTAAATGGCAACGTAACTATTAAGGCCGTTTGGCAGGATAAAACAGAACCTCCGGCAGAAGCTGAACTATATTTATTGATGGTGGAGTCCGGAGAGTTTGATGTAGACGGCGATGATTCTTCCGATGAAATAGAAGAGGGCAAAACAGTAAATATCTATGCAGATCCTGCACCTAACGGAAAACAGTTCAAGTCGTGGGAAGTTCTAAACGGAACCGGTGTGGAATTTGCTGATAAAAATGCTGTGAATACAACCTTCGTAATGCCTGCAAGCGATGTGAGAATTAAAGCTACATATGAAGACAAAACAGAACCTTCGACAGACCCTGAAAATCCACCGGCAGAAGAGTTCAACGCTGCTATAAGCACAGGAGTCTGGACCGGACCTAACACAATAGAGATTCAGCTTACCTCACCGGTAACATCTTTGGGAGAAGATGCAATTTCAAAGGTTTTCCTTAAGACTTGTGATGGATCTGAAAAAATCAATTTAACATCAGCTGACAGTGTAACTGTAGAAAACGGCAATCTTAATGTAATCCTTGGTAATAACAAAGATTATAGAGATTTTGAGAAATATTGCACTGTCGGACTTGAAGCCGGAGCTGTAAAAAATGCCGATGGAGTACCGTTAACTAAAGACACTGAAGGACCGGTATCTGTTAATAATGATTTGAAAAAAATTCAAGTAAGTAAGATCACATATGATAATACAGAAGTTCCTTATGATACAACTAGTATGGACGTAGTAATAGAAGGTAAGAACTTTGTGTTTGATACAGCAAACTCTTCCAATAACAGACTTAATGTAAAGCTGTCAATTGATGAAGAGCCTGACTTTGATTCTAAAGTTAAAATAGATATAGTCAGCGATACGAAAGCTCATGTAAAAATTACAGAAATACCTGAAAATGACACAAAAAATGACCAAGATATTGCAGTTATGGTTTTCCAGGGCTGGACACTAAGGAATGCTCACAGCAACGGACCGGTAATCAGAAAGACAAAGCCTGTACCTATAGAAAATGCTTTGCTTGCTGTAAACGGAGAGGAATTAACAGACAAAACATACTCTTATGATGGTAATGAAAAAGAGCCGGAAGTAATAGTTACAAACGCAAAAGGTGATGAACTTAAAGAGGGTAAAGACTACAATGTCAAATATTCTGACAATATAAACATTGGAACTGCGAAGGTTACTGTCAGCGGAGTTGGCAACTACAGCGGAACAATTGATAAGACATTTGTCATCAATCCTGCCAAAGTGAAAGTAGACATTAAGCTCTACGGTCACGATGATATTCATGGCACCTGGAATGAATCTCCTGCACAGGAAGGCGTTACAGTAAAATATAGGGTCGAATACAAGAGATCGACATGGAAAAAATATACCGAGCTTTCACCGGGTACGACTGCAACTTCTCGCAAAAAGGCCAATCTGGCGGACGGAGCAAGATATAGGTTTAAGGTCACTCCTTATGTCGAGATAGATGATATTAAGTATTACGGTGATCCGGGATATTCGTCATATATCTATACTCTTAAGAAGATTGCCGCTCCGAGGGTTTCAAAATCATCCAGGAACTATGTAAGGTTGAGATGGAGAAACATTCCGGGTGAGTCAGGTTACCAGATAGCAAGATCGAGATATAAAACAAAACGCTTTAGAACAGTTAAGAGAGTTTCAAGCAAGTATTCAGCAACCAGACTAAAGACTCCTAGAAACAGAAGATATTACTATAAAATCAGAGCGTATAAGACTGTTGACGGTAGGAGAATTTATGCACCTTGGTCAAAAGTAAGATCCTATAGGCTAAGATAGAAATAAATTCGAGAGCGTAAGACCTCTTAAAAACAATTAAATTTGAGGAAATCAGACGTTAAAGCTGATTTCCTCAACTTTCTTTAGAGGCATTTAATTTTTTCAGCTAATTTCACTAACTCTTGCTCACTAGCTCCTTCGAAAGAGGATGCTTTTTGATGAAGATAAAGGAGCAATAAAGTAAAAGCATTGACGGGGAGGCATAACTGCACTATTATTTAAGAAATTATTGTTGACCTTAGATTATACGGAGGAGTTAAAATGAGAAGGTTTTTAGCGCTGATAGTGATATTTACGATATGCTTTATTTTCACGGCATGTGGAGAGGAAAAAGATAATAGTTCCGAAGCCGATGCAACGGAAACTGAAGCTGTAGAGCCGGACGCAACAGCTGACGGTGTGACACCGGAATTCAAGGCAGAGTTGGACAGTCTGGAAGCTTTTGTCGATGAATATATCGCCTTTATGGATAATTATATGAAGTTGGAAGATGAGGAGATGATACAGAAAATGTCCGATTTTTCATCTTACTCGGATAAGTTTACAAAATTTTTAGGGAAAATAGATGCGATAGATGAAGAAAGCCTGTCGCCTGAAGACCTGGCATATTATGATAAGGTATATAACAGAATGTTGAAGAAGCTTAACGATTTGTCAGCAAGGATGGATGAGTAGCATCTACCGAACTTAAAAGAAATTAGAGCAATAAATGATCGAAAGCACCTCCTTTGAAGGTGCTTTTCTGATTCTAAAATTAAGGCTCTATAACTTTTTTTGGGGTTTAGCAAAATGACGCTGTAACTTTGTTTGGGGTCAAAATAGAAAATTGAGAGGTCTTCTGAGTGTGTGAGAAGATCTCTTTTAAAGTATAAATTACAACTTTATGCTTGAGTTATTGTTAAGAGAATAGAGAGCTCTTTTCCTGAATCTTTCAAAATCCTTGTAACCCTTCCCATTTCTTTTAATAAGTTTAAGTCTGGAGTTAACAGACTCTACAGAACCGTTGGATATTCTTTTTCCATTATGACGATCGAAGCTGTTAACAATTTCTTTCCTCCATTTACGAAGAGACCTTTTTACAGGCTGAAATTCACTAATGCCACTAGCGGATAATTCAATAATAAATTGATCCAGCCTGTAAGCAGCATTTTTGCTGTCCGAAGCTTTGTTAAAATAGGCATAATTTTCTTTGTGGTAATAAGCTACTTCTAATTCGGGATGAATAGAAAGTAGTCTTTTAATAAGATCTGTTGCTTGAATATATCTACCTCCGGTTATGGCATCGCATCTTACAAGATTAAAAGCATGATTGATAAGTTTAATAACATGGAAACTATCCACACAAATTTTTGCTTGTATTTGACTGCATAAGTTTCATCGATACAAATACATTCGGGCATCGGTATAGCATTTATTCCATCGTGATTGTCGAAAATACGGACAATGGTTGTCATAGAAACTTTCATAAGATTTGCTACTGTAGAAAATGTCATAGATGGAGATTTAAGCAGTTGCATAGTATGCAGAATGGTGTACTTCGAAATTCTTGTACCGGATTCTGTAAATGGGATTGGCTCTGAAAAAGATTTGTTGCAAATTAAAAATTAACATGAAGCGATGTAAACTTTGGTTGCGTAATTGCAATCTAAAATATGATGAATTCTCTCAGATGGTGTGTAAAATAAGAATGGATTTTAATTACAAAAATGATGAAAGGATAATGCTTATGTCAATTGGCGAGAAGTTGTATAAATTGCGGAAACGTGAAAGTATTTCTCAAGAAATGTTAGCTGATTCGATTAATGTGTCAAGGCAGACAATATCAAAATGGGAGCAAGATTCCGTGACACCGGATACAGCGAATCTTGTGAAAATATGCAATTATTTTAAAGTACCTATTGAATATTTTGCTGTTGAAAACTATGAGATTTCTGAATTCTTTAAAAAAAAGCATATAAATAATGGATTAATGCTTATAATAGGTCTGGTTATATTGCTTGGATCGGTTCTCAGTACATATCTTATGCAGATAAATGAGTACAAGTTATACGGACAATTTTTCGATAATGCCCTGAATTACCTGCAGGTATTTCCACTTAACCTTGTGTTCGCAATAGGCACAACAGTATCGATTTTCGGTGTGTATAGAATTGTAAAAAGGAGAAAGAAAAAATGAAGAAGAATACACCTGCTATTATAAGTGTGCTGGTAGCAATCATGGTCTTAGCATCCATACCTTTTAACGTATTTGCTGCAGAAGTGCCTACTCCGGCACTCGATAGTGATGTTATTAATGAAGACTTAACTATAGGGGATCTCACAGAAGATGAGTTAGGAAATTCGGAAGAAACACGTGCTGACGGTCATTACTACTGGAAGGTTACGAGCAAAAAAGTAGCAAGTTATCCATACGGAGGATGGCGTAAGGGTCCGTCAGGTAAAGGTCCTGCAAAGATATCGTTGACGAATTCTCAAGGCTATAATTATAGTGTGACAAATACTATTAGTGGCTCATATACTAGTGTTGCAACCATTGAATCTGCACTAAATGTAACAATAGGTAAGGCTAAAACATACTCGGCAAGCTATAGTGTAAATGTTCCGAAAGGAAATAGATATCAAATAATATATAGACCTCAGTTTAAACGCTACAAGGTAGTGCAAACTCAGTACTACAGGATAGATGGTTATTCGACGAAGACAGGAAAGACAAAGACGTGTTATGTAAAGATATTTTCAAATTGGGATTATAGTTGGAATAAAATATAGTTGACAGAGAACCGGCAAATATCCCACATATCCATAGAAACATATTGCACTTTTTCACATTCCGGACGAGGAATTGCAGAAAGATAGCATGCAATGTCTTTTTTGTTTCTGTTGGGAAGAAGATCAAAGATCTGACAGGTATGCATGTCTACAAGAACGCAAGCATAGGCTCTTTGCTTGTATTTGACCGCATAAATTTCATCGATACAAATACATTCGGGCATCGGTATAGCATTCATTCCGGCATGATTGTCAAAAATACGGACAATGGTTGTCGTAGAAACTTTCATAAGATTTGCTACTGTAGAAAATGTCATAGATGGAGATTTAAGCAGTTGTATAATACGCATAATGGTGTACTTCGAAATTCTTGCACTGGATCCTGTAAATGGGCTTGGCTCTTAAAGTGATAAGGGCAAACTGTGTATACTCTGCAGATGAAATCTCAATATCCTGTATATCTTCTGGTTCTAAATTAAATAACTTTGTGATAATATCCTTCATGTATTTTCCTGTTCTGTAATTTTTTGTTGCAAATTGAAATTAACATGAAACAGGGAAAATGAAAATCGCTGTGACCCCAAACAAAGTTATAGGTATATACCGCACACCAAAAAAAGTTATAGGTCCAAAATTAATAGACTTATCAAATAACTTTGGATAGCCCATTAATAAGCTTAATTGACAGAAATCTTAAATCTAAGTATAATTATTAATATATTTTACACTTAAACTTAAAATTAATCATATATAAGTGTATTTTAAAAAGATAATAGTTGGTATTATGGGGAAAAGAATAGATGAAGATAAAAAAGCAATTCTATAAATTATCAAAAGAGGAATTTGATAAATATTTAGATGGTTTAAAGAAGGCACCGGACACTTTATTCTTCTTAGAAAAAGCTAAGGAGCCATACTTTTATTGTCTTATGAGAGATACACTGAGTGTTTTGAATGAATTGCTATTAAAAAAAGAGGAGTTTGAAAGACTGTATCAATCTTTCTCCGGATTTGGACAAAGACAATTGCTACAGTCATTTTTTATAGATGAAATTGAGTCTACTAACAAGATAGAGAATATTTACTCTACAAAGCATGATATTTTTTCCGTTATGAAACAAGTTAAAGGTGTTAAGGATAAAAAGATTGTGTCAGTTGTTAATTCATATCAACACATTCTGCAATCAGACAGCCATAACCTGAAAACCCTCGACGATATAGGGAAATTATACGATACACTTATCCTACCTTCATTAGCGCCTGAGGACAAGCCTGATGGAAAATATTTTCGAAAAGGAGATGTTTATATTTCTGATGGAATTACTCATATTCACAGAGGAGTAAGCGGCGAAGAAAACATTAATTTGGCTATGAGAGAATTTCTTGAACTATATAATTCAGATTTAGAAATAATGGAGAAAATGATTCTCTGTCATTTTATTTTTGAAACAACACATCCTTATTATGATGGGAATGGACGCATGGGAAGATTCTTGTTTTCGTACGGTTTGTATCAGAAAACCAAGAGCGTTTTTACGTTTAAAATTGCAATGGCATTTTCAAGAAACAAGAAAAAATATTATTCTGCCTTCAAAAATGCGAGCAAAGATCACGAATTCGGATGTCTCAACGGTTTCGTTGAAGATATTGCACAGTTGTTAATAGATGAGTTGGATATAACAATAAAAGATATTACTTTAAAAAAGGATAAAATAGAGACTTTAAAAAAACCTTTTAAGTTTAAAAAATCGGAAGATCAAATTTATAATTTATTGACAGAAGGCAGTATTCTGTCGGATTTCGGATTGAGCAATACTGAAATTCAGGAAGAGACAAATTTATCAAAAGCAACGGTTGATAAAGCAATTAAGCACTTCAAAAATCTCGGAATATTAGAAAGTACAAGATTCGGTTATTACGTATTTCATAAAATAATAAAGTAATAAAAGTAATAGGAGAATGCTCGTATAGGATAGTTTATATACATTCACTACAAAGTAAGATAAGATTACTACATAGACAGATTCTGTCATTCTGATTGCTTATAATATAGGCATAGAGTGACACAATATGGAAATGTTAATTATACCGATTAAATGTAACAAATAATTAACGGAGAGTTATATGGACATAATGAAGAGCGAAAAGACAAATCGAATACTGGATATTTACACCAAGCTGATGAGCGGATGTTTAATCAATAAATGTGAAGAGGCTGTTAAGTATGGTGTAAATGAGAGAAGTATTCAGCGTGACATTGATGATATCCGCAACTATTTGAGTGATGTCGCATTGGAGCAGGGGTACATGAATTCAGTCATATATGATCGAGAACAGAAAGGGTATCGACTCGAGCAGATTTACAAAATAAGGCTTACCAACAGTGAGGTGCTTGCTGTATGTAAGATTTTATTGGATAGTCGGGCTTTTACAAAAAAAGAAATGAAAAGTCTCCTTGACCGCCTGGTGGATTGCTGTGCTCCCAAAGTCAATCAGAAGATTGTAAGCGATCTTATAAAGAATGAGGCATTTCACTATGTGGAACCTCGACATAGAACAGATTTTATAGATATAATGTGGGAAATTGGTATGGCAATCAGCACATGTAAATATATCGAGATCGGATATGAGAGACTTAAAGACAGGAAAAGCGTTATCCGCAAACTAAAGCCGGTCGCAATTATGTTTTCCGAATATTATTTTTATCTGACGGCATTTATGGATGACGACGATGAATCTCGTGAGAATTTTGATGTTATTAATGATTCATTTCCGACAATATATCGGATTGACAGGATTACAAAGCTGAAGACGCTGGATGAGCAATTCAGTATTCCGTATGTAAGTCGATTTGAGGAGGGAGAATTCCGTAAACGGGTACAGTTCATGTATGGCGGCAAATTGCAGAGAGTTAAATTCAGATATACCGGCATGGATATAGATGCTGTCCTCGACCGTCTTCCTACAGCGGAGATTACAGATGAGGATGATGAAGGATATATTGTCAGTGCAGAGGTTTTTGGTAAAGGAATAAATATGTGGCTTAGGAGTCAGGGAGATTATGTCAGCGTAATTGAAGGAGGGTTAGATAAATGATAGGGGCAATTATAGGTGATATTGTCGGCTCTCGCTTTGAAAGGGTGAATCACAAATCAAAGGAATTCGAATTGTTCGATAGAAAGTGCCGACCTACAGATGACAGCGTGATGACTCTTGCAATTGCAAAAGCGATACTTGAATGTAAGGGAAATTTTGAGAACTTATCACAAAAAGCTATATCCAATATGCAAGAGTTCGGAAGAATATATAAGAAAGCCGGTTATGGCAGATCTTTTATAAAGTGGATATGGGCAGATGATCCTCAGCCATATAACAGCTACGGAAACGGTTCAGCAATGAGAGTCAGTCCTTGTGGATATGCTGCGACAAGTATAGAGGAAGCAAAAGAACTTTCCGCAATGGTTACTAAAGTAACACATAATCATCCGGAAGGGATGAAAGGAGCGGAGGCTGTTGCTGTCGCCATTTATCTTGCAAAAACCGGCAAGAGTAAAGAAGATATTAAGCAGTATATTCAGGATAATTATTACAATATCGATTTCACTATTGATCAGATTCGGCTCGAATATGAATTTGATGTTTCATGTCAAGGCTCGGTACCGGTGGCGTTGGAAGCTTTTTTTGAATCTACGGACTTTGAGGACGCAATCAGGAATGCAATATCAGTCGGTGGAGACAGTGATACGATTGCTGCAATGACGGGGTCTATTGCTGAAGCTTTCTATGGTGTACCGGAGGAGACCATTGATTCTGCGATTGATTTTCTCGATGGTCGAGAAATGGAAATTTTGTACTATTTTGAAAAAGAATACCCGTCAAAAGCTTTCGACGAGGATGGAGAAACAACAATTAGCATATTTTGTGTGCTCGATAAATCTGTCGATAAAGTTATCCCTGCCGAGACAACTATAACTATAGACGGAGATTTAGACGGCGATGTTGTCCATGCTTGGGTAGACAATGTCGATATGATACCTGATTTCAGTTCTTTTGATAAGTCCGATCGCATAGAAGAAACAAAAGAGTTTTTGGAAAAGGCAGGTTCCGATGTAGTAAAAACCGCCAAAAAAGCAGGAGAAGGTATTTTTGCTGCTGCAAAATTTACAATAGACAGTATAAATAAGGCAAAAGATAAGGTAGTAGATAACTTGGAAAATTGCTATGAGCTTTGTGCAGATAACCCTGAAGATACAGAGAGAATAATGCGTGCTGTTAAGTTGCTTAATGCAGCAGGTTACGACACAAGAGTAAAAGTTACATCAGGAACAATGCGCGGATATGTCTTTGCAAAAGGATTAGAGTTTAGTAAAGCAGTAACAGTATTAGAATCTGAAGAAGGAATTTCATTGAAAGATAAACCTATGGATAAGAAAAAAGCAGATAAAATAAAGAAAAATGCAAAATAGGAGATTAAGATATGTCCTACAAAATTGGATCATTTAATGTAAGAAATTTGTCATTTGTGGCAGGAGCAAGTCGTGATTTGGATACGATAGCAGATATCATCAAGGAGTTTGATATTATAGCTCTTCAAGAGGTATTAAGTGCAGGTAAAATACTGTGGGGGACGGATTCAGAAAAACCCTCCGTACAGGCAGAGTCTTACGAATATTCTCTGAAGAGTCGTCTGGGAAACAACTGGGATATGTGTTGGCTCGATCCTCAAGTGAAGGGAAAAGACTATGGGAATTTTAATGCTGATCAAAGAGGAGAAGGATACTCTTTCCTGTGGCGTAAAGATAAGTTTAAATGTCCAGTGAATGCCTATGGTAAAGAAGTCAGACCGAGAATATATACACAATATAAAGTGGACAGATCAAATGGAGAAATGAGGCTTATCAGAGATCCGGGCTATGGAAGATTTCAACTTATAAATTTGCCAAATGTTGAGATACGCCTTATCACCACACATATAGTATATAAAAAGCCTAGTGAAGAAAATCTTTCAAAGGTAGTAGATTTCGGAGCATATATAATGAGAAGGAATGAATTTAATATTTTGGCACGTAGTATTTATACTTCAATAAGCGAAAACTATAACGATATAAGTTGTATCGTTCCTTACACCATTATACTTGGAGATTACAACTTGAATTTAGAAGAAAGCGGCGTCGGCTCCCCAAATGTTCCAGCTGTTATGGTGATAGATTCGCAGAAGAATATTGTGGAGACATCAGGAGTTTACGAGAATAAAGGTTTTTATAAAATATATACCAAGCAAGTAGATTTGACCACCATAAATAAGGACGCTGACAATTATGCTAGCAATTATGATCATTTCACATATGATGCTCGGACACGGGAAAATATCGTACGAGGGAAACCATATAGATTGGATGTAGTAGAAAAAGTCGGAGGACATAAGATGTATAAGGAAAAGGTATCTGACCATGTTCCGATAATGTTAGAAATTGATCTTAAATAAGGAGGATAACGAAAATGAAAGATAATACGCATGAAATGCAGGAACAGTTAAAAGCTGCTTATGCTTTAAATATGTGTACTGTTTCGGTGTCTCAGATTGTAGATTACAACGATGAGTATATCCTGGAGCAGGAGTATGAAGCAATTTTAAATAACTTGAATTTGGAGCAAATACCAAAGGATGAAGCCTTATTAAATATTCTTGTAAAGCTTCTGAATGTAATTACATTCTTCAGGATTGATAAGGTAAAGAGAGCACAGATAGAAAAGAAGTATCAGCGAACTATGAAGAATGCTATATGGTCAGCGGTTCCGAATATTGGTGTAATTGTTGCCGGCGAGCCACTTACTGTCGTTTTATCTCTTGCCACGCAGGTAGGGATTGGATACATGAATTATCGCAGAACTAAGGCAAATGCTTTAGCTGATAAAGAGGATTCTGAGATTGAGCTGAGAATTACCGCAATGGAGCAATTTAACGCCCTGCGTCGTGAATTATTTACAACAGCATGGAGACTTGCTGATGAGTATAAATTCCCTGACAGATATCGCTTAACGGAGCGCCAGATAACACAATATAATGAAATCCTTATGGATACTGATGAAATCAGGAAATATGAGCGTTTGACGGCTGTTCAGGATAAATTTGAGGCTTATCTGCCGTTCTGGTATTTTATAGGACATTCTGCAAAATATATATCTGAAGATCAAACCAACGGAATTGATTCTGAAACACGAAATTATTACAGAGATCAGGCAAAGAAGCATTTTGAGAAATTTGATGGCTTGAATTCTTTCAATATTCTCAGAGAAGATGAATTAACAGCTTCCTTTGCACTTGAATATATAGATTTGCTTCTTCTGGAAGAAAAACCGGATAAGGAAAAAATTGCTGATCTCATCAAAACTGCAGTAAAAATGGCAGGCAATGCAAATGATATTCTCGAATTGTGTGCCATTTCTTATTTAAAAATTGGACAGACAGAAGAGGCAGAAAAAATACTAAGAATACTCGTAAACGAAGATTACAATACCGCTACCAATGCAAAGCTATTAAGTCGTATCTATGTGAGCCAATATCTTGAGGATACAAACTTTCTTGCAAAGGCACAGTATGACATTCTTGCTTCGAGAGTAACATCTGCATGGCTGTTCCCAATGCCGGATTATATAAATAGTAACCGTCTTCTTCAGGATAAGGAATTGCGAAATCAATATCTTTCCGATCAGAGATTTGATCTCCAAAAGGAATATAGAGAGGTTATCAATCAATTTATCGAAAAGTATATAATTTTGTTCAATAGGATTATACCTGTTCCTGATAAAAATGCACCAAGTGAATACTTCCGAAATACAGAGTCTTCTATAAGAAAAAGACGTCAGGATGTATATGATGCATTGCAAAGTGATGCAAGAAATGAGTATCAAAGGTCAATTCGTGAGTCAGGTTACAGATTTAGGTATGTGGAATTGATAAATGAGATGCTTCGGGCACTCGATACATTGAGGCTATTCCGTGAGAATGATTTAAAGGAAGATATGATTCAACTTATACGGGATAATCTTGGAGAAGCAAGTGGCAATCTGAAAGAAATACAGGAAAAACTCAATCATGATGATTTTTCAATAATGGATTATGAAAAAATTCAAAAGAGCTTTTCATTCCAAAGGCTGACCAAGGAGTTCTTTGATAAGCTCACGGAAAGCATTATGGACGAAATAGAAAAAGCTGAATCCCTGGATATTCTTGATGATATTGACCTGGATTTAGCAACATTTTGTATGGAACAAAGTATTGAAGAGAGGAATCTCAATGCTAACATAAAAATTAATAGCTCTGAAACTGACGATGAAAATGATTATATTTCTCAGGATATTTTGGGTGAAGATGAACAGGATGAACGTTTCAATAGAAGAAGTTTTGAAAAAATGCTTACGACTGTAAAAGAGGCTTCTGATTCTATTATAGAGGATAGCGAAAAAGCAGAAATTTTGATTCGTGGAAGCCAAGAATTTGAACTTTATTTCAAAAATGTCAAGCTTAAAGGAGATGCTTTCAAATCAAAAACATTAGCAGTCATTGATGACAAAACGCGTACAGATTTGGATCTGTTTATTACAAGTGATGGCATTGTACCGGTAAAGCGTAGCAAGGTGGATAAACTTCGTGAATTTGATAAACTCGAATATCAGGGAAAGAGCATAAAACTTGGGTGGCCGGAAGAATATTCAAATCGTGCGGTAAATGTTGGAAATTTGTATAATCTGTTAGAGAGACTTGGAAAAATTAGAAAAATATAAGAAGTTAATTGCAATATTTGAATAGATTTAGGTAAATATATACAATATTAAAAGAAATGGTCTTCTCAAAGCTGAGAAGACCATTCGATTATCAATTAATAATAACATCCTCCAGTTTGCGCTTTGGTACGTAGTGAACACCGTCTTCGCGATAGTAGGCAAAAGGATCTCCTTCGTCGATTTCTTTCATGCGGATATCTTCGCAGGATTCACCGATAGCGATTACAAGCTGTATAAAGTATCTGTCACCCAGACCGAGAGCAGCATTGAGTTCCGATTCTTTATAGTTGCCGATCATGCACCCCGCAAGACCCATTTCCGTTGCACGAAGTGTGATAGTTTGTGCAGCAATTCCTACATCGATAAGATATTTGCTGTTGTCTTTGCATAGTTCGTGGTCAAGGCAAATAACAATATATGCGGCAGGCTCTTCTCCCGGGAAAGGCAATCCCAACTCTTTAAGATGAGCACCGAGTTTAGTCAGGCTCTTTACAGTCGCTACCTGTTCATCTTCATATACAAGATAGTATTTAAGCGGCTGCAAATTTACACCTGAAGCGGATTGACGGGCAAGGTCGACCATATCTTTCAGTTCGTCTTCTGTTACTTTTCTCTCTTTGTTATAACCTCTGCACGAGCGATTTTTAATTACAAGATTTTTTAACATGATTCAAATCTCCTTAAACTTTTGCATAAGAAAAACCATCAGAATATTGAGCAAAACTCAAAATGAATTAAATAAAATTTGTTGAAAAAAGATATCATTTTGATTGACTTACAATATCAATATAGGTTATTAACAGCGTTCAAGTCAAATGAAAAAAAGTTATTTAACTCACTAAAAATTCTGTTGTGAAACTTTCAGAATTCAATCAAGAAAAAGCATTGCATGTGTGGTATAAAGAAGTTAAGCAGACGTGTTTTCTGCTTGGTTACGGCTATTTCTCTAAATATAGAAGGAGGTAAAAAAATGTATAAGGCAACCCAAAGTCAGTTCGAAGCTTTTGAGAAACAACACGAGTATTTCAAGACAAAACTTAACCTGGGTAAAGAGGTGCTTTGGCTTACCAAGGAAGAGTGCATTCAGTGCGGACCGACGATTGAAGAAACTCTGGAGATCGTCAAGAAAACCATGATCGAGCACGGAAAAAATGAATATGAGATGCCTGCCAAAGTCGGTATCCATCCATATGACGATGTTTTCTTCCATGCGATGCCTGCTTATGTACCGGGAAGCATTGCTGCCGGTATTAAGTGGATTGAGTGTTATCCGAGAAATCCGGTACAATATAACCTCCCACAAACTACCGGACTTCAAATTATGAATGATATTCCGACCGGCGTTCCTGTTGCTATCATGGACTGCACATGGCTTACCGCTATGAGAACACCTGCAGTCACATCGCTGGCAGCAGAGGCTCTGCACCCTGACGCTGAATATTTCGGTATGTTCGGATGCGGTGTTCAGGGGCGTGAGCATGTGAGATATATTGTAAAGACCTTGAAGAAGCTCAAAAAAATATATGTAAGCGATGTACGTGAGGAAGTGGCGGATAAGCTGATTGCAGACATCATGCCGGAGATCGGAATTGAAATTGTCAAAGGTACACCTCAGGAAATCGCGAAAAAATGTGATGTGATGAGCTCGGCAACAATTATCCTCAGAGAACCTCTTGGTGTTGTAAAGGACGAATGGATCAGCCCGGGTCAGACGATTATTCCTTGTGACATGAATACATTCTTTGACCTTAAAGCGCAGTACAGAGCGGACAAGTACATTGTCGACAGTATTGATGAGCATCAGCTGTTTGCTGATATGGGGTACTTCCCTGCAGATAAGGGCTTGCCGAAAGTATATGCTCAGACAGGCGAAATTCTCGGAGGTCTCAAGCCGGGCAGAGAATCCAAAGATGAATTGATTGTGTGCAGTAATATCGGAATTTCCGTCAATGACATTGCCATGGGACAGGCGATTCTCTCCAATGCACTGGAGAAAGGTGTCGGTAAGATGCTGCCGCTGTAATACAAAAATCACAGTAAGAAAAACAAAGCAAATATAGTTAAGCTTGAAAAAGAACCGGTCTGCGAATCGGTTCTTTTTTTGGAGGATAATTCAAAACTCAATAGAGTTTTCCTCCTAAATGTATTGAAACTTGATACTAAATGGAGAAAAATGGCTCTTTGGCTGTATAAACTCCTATATAAATGGTATATTTGTCCAATATGGACATTAAAAATCTTTTGATACAGGCCATCGGCTTCATAGGGACATTTTTCTTCTTTATGTCATTTCAATGCAAGACAAACAAGAACCTTTTTAGGGTGCAGTTTTTGTCATACCTTTTCTATACTACACATTTTATTCTTTTAGGTGCAATCACAGGAGGTCTGAGCTATATCTTAAATATGCTGAGATCCTTTTTTCTTGGAAGCGACTGGGAGTTCGGGAAAAGCGATAAGATGTGCTTTATCCTCTGCTCTTTGCAGATAGTGGCAATGGCTTTTACCTGGGCAGGCTGGATCTCTCTTTTGCCGGTAATCGCAAATATAGCTTCAACGGTCGCAGGATATACGCATAATGGAAGAAAAATACGAATCGCCGGTATGTTTATAAATTCTCCGCTCTGGATCATATATGCCGTTCTGGTCGGATCCTGGGCCGCTATTGCTGATGAAGTCATAAGCGAAATTTCGATGATAGTATCGATTATAAGATACGGATGGAAAAACCTGGATAAAGTAGAGAAATGAAACATATGCAGCAAAAAACCGTAAAAATAACAAAATTTAGTCAATTAAATAACGAACTGAAAAACAATATTGCTGTTGTTCTGTTTTTCTCTTCATCCGATTGCAGTGTGTGTAATGCTGATTTGCCAAGGGTGGAAATTTTAGCTAAGGAGTTGATTCTTCCCTTGATTCACATCGCTGCCGATAAAGCTCCGGAAATACGCGGACAACTTGGAATTTTTGCTGTTCCGACGGTTTTGCTGTATTTGAATGAGAGGGAATATCACAGGCAATCCGTATTTATAGATTTTCGTGAATTAAGAAAAAGAATGGAAGAAATAACCTGCCGATATTGATAAATGTTTTGAAAAACGCTCAAACTATACTTAAAAAGTTATTTAACAAATTTAATAGATTTCATCAATACGTGAAAACTGTGTTATAAAAAAAACACATAAAAATACACGATATATGTTGAAAAAAACAATATAAACTGGTAAATTTTAAGAAGATAAACAAAATTCGTACAATATCGAATATTAGGGTTAGAATCCTTCCGAGAGAGAACGAGTTAGAGATTGTATTTGTAAAGGCGTACGGTTTCAAAACAAATGTCTTTAAGATACGGTTGAAGAGTCGCTGAAGAGGCAAACCCCTTGAGATTAGCAATTCAAGGAACGAAACTTTCAAGCAAAAGGATCGGAGAGGATACCTATTTCTGAATCATGGAGGTTGATGAGACAGAGAGAATGCTGTTCATATTTATTGTGTGAGGCATTCTCTTTTTTTATATATAGGAGACCGGCTTTGGACTATTACATCTTAACTAATAATAAACTTGTACTTGAGACCTACAGCAAGACACATAACGTACGCTTTGTCGAATGCGGATTAAAAGAAATCCTTTCCACTGCCGGAAAGTTTATAGAAGATGGCGATATTTTACTGACACATCCTATGTACGGAAGTGTTAAACCTAATGAGACTCCGTATAGATCGATGTTGTTGCAACCGGCCGGCAGGAATCCGGGATCGGGATTTCCTCCTATAGATTTTGAGTCTGCCAGACTCGTTCAGTCAGCAATCGAAGCGACAGAAAAATTTTTGTTTAAGAAAGAATTCACAGATCCCCAACTGATAGATGACTTGCAGGTTGTCGACCTGAGTCTTCTCAGTAGTGCGATTGCTTCGGCTGATATGTAATTCTTCTTAATATATATTCGGAATATGCTCCCCTCATACATGTAGTGGGTCCGAAAGAAATAATTATATTTATATAACCCCGAAAGGAGGCGATTAAAAATGAGATTGGAACTCGGAAAAATCAATATCACTGATATCCAATTCGCTGAAGAGTCCAAAATCGACAATGGTGTCCTTTATGTCAATGCAGAGGAACTTAAACCACTTGTGCTTGAGGACGAGAAAATCAAAGACGTTTACTTTGATATCGCAAGACCAGGTGAATCCGTAAGAATCACACCGGTCAAAGACGTTATCGAACCTCGTGTAAAGGTCGAAGGAAAGGGTGGAGTTTTCCCGGGATGGATAGCCAAGGTAGATACCGTTGGATCCGGAAAAACTTATGCTCTCAAGGGAATGGCTGTTGTAACTGCCGGAAAAATCGTAGGTTTCCAGGAGGGAATCATCGATATGACAGGTTTGGGAGCAGAATATACACCGTTCTCAAAGACTTTGAACCTGGTCATGGTATGTGAGCCTATAGAAGGCGTTAAGCAGCATGATTATGAGCCGGCTGTAAGAAAAGCAGGATTTAGAGTAGCTGCAAGAATCGGTGAACTCGCAAGAGAACTTGTTCCTGATGAAACAGTAGTGTATGAGACACAGACTTTCAAAGAAGGAATAGATAAGTATCCTGATCTGCCAAGAGTCGGTTATGTATGCATGCTTCAGAGCCAGGGATTGCTCCATGACACATATGTTTACGGAGTAGACGTTAAGCAGATAATACCTACAATTATAAGTCCTACAGAAGTAATGGACGGTGCAATTGTATCCGGTAACTGTGTATCCGCTTGCGACAAGAACCCGACATATGTACATCAGAACAACCCTGTAGTAGAAGACCTCTTTGCACAGCACGGTAAGACTTTGAATTTCGTAAGCATGATTATAACAAATGAGAACGTGTACCTGGCTGATAAGCAGAGATCTTCAGACATGACTGCAAAGATCTGCAGAATGCTTGACCTTGACGGAGTAATTATCACTCAGGAAGGATTCGGTAATCCTGATACAGACCTCATCATGAACTGTAAGAAGATTGAGGCGGAAGGAATCAAGACAGTAATCGTAACCGATGAGTATGCAGGCAGAGACGGAAAGTCCCAGTCCCTGGCGGATGCAGATGTTGCAGCTAATGCTGTAGTAACAGGCGGAAATGCAAACCAGCTTGTTATACTCCCTAAGCTTGACAAAGTAATCGGAACACTTGACTATGTCAACGTAATTGCCGGTGCAAGCGACCACACGCTGAGAGAAGACGGATCACTTGAAGTTGAGCTTCAGGTAATCACAGGCGCAACAAACGAAACCGGTTTCGGAAGACTCAGTGCAAGATAAGAATCAGGGAAAGGAGGAAATAAGAAATGTCTAAAATTAAAGTAGTTCACTACATTAACCAGTTCTTTGCCGGAATAGGCGGAGAAGAAAAAGCCGATACCCCGGCAGAACTTCATAAAGGCGAAGTTATCGGACCCGGAATGGCATTCCAGAAGGGATTCGGAGAAGAAGCGGAGATCATCGCAACTATAGTGTGCGGAGACTCTTACTTCAACGAAAACATAGACAAGGCTAAGGCGGAGATCCTGGAATGGGTTAAGGACCTTGCACCTGATTTGTTTGTTGCAGGACCGGCATTCAATGCAGGACGTTACGGAGTAGCATGCGGAACTATTGCAACAGCAGTTCAGGAAGAGCTTGGAATCAAGTCGATGACAGGAATGTATGTTGAAAACCCCGGTGCAGACATGTACAAGAACAAGGTTTACATTCTTGAGACAAGAGACAGTGCAGCAGGCATGAGACAGGCTGTTAAGAGCATGACGGCTTTCGCTCTCAAATACGGTAAAGGAGAGAAGATCGGTGCTTCCGTTGAAGACGGATATATGAATCAGGGAATTCGTGTAAACTTCTTCGAGAAGGAAAGAGGCTCCGCAAGAGCTGTAAAGATGCTTATTGCCAAGTTGAACGATAAACCGTTTACAACAGAGTATCCGATGCCTGTATTTGACAAAGTAGATCCGATGCCTGCAGTCAAGGATATGGCACATGCCAAGATAGCAATCGTAACTTCGGGAGGCATCGTAGCCAAGGGTAACCCTGATCATATCGAAAGCTCCAGTGCTTCCAAGTTTGGCGAATATGATATCGAAGGTCTTTGTGATCTTGATGAGAGCACACATGAAACGGCTCATGGAGGATTTGACCCTGTTTATGCAAACTATGACTCGGATAGAGTAATCCCTGTAGACGTTCTGTGCGATCTCGAAAAAGAAGGTGTTATCGGCAAGCTTCACACTAAATTCTACTCAACAGTTGGTAACGGAACAGCTGTAGCTTCATCCAAGAAATACGGTGCAGAGATTGCAAAACTGCTCAAAGCCGACGGAGTTGATGCCGTGATACTTACCTCGACGTGAGGAACCTGTACTCGTTGCGGTGCAACGATGGTTAAGGAAATCGAGAGAGCCGGCTTCCCTGTAGCTCATATTTGCACAGTTACACCTATTTCAATGACAGTAGGAGCTAACAGAATTATCCCTGCTATTGCTATACCTCACCCTCTGGGCAACCCTGCACTTGATAAGGATGAGGAGAAAGCTCTTCGTCGTAAGATCGTTATGAATGCACTTAATGCACTTCAGACAGATATTGACGGACAGAAGGTATTTGAAGGTTAAACCTGTTAAGTATTTTCAAGCTTATTACACAAAATAAATGCTTGAAGTATTTGAAAAAAAGTAAGGAAAGGAGAAAAAAATGGCTATTCTTGATGGAAAGAAAGCTATCGTCATCGGAGACCGTGATGGTATTCCGGGACCTGCGATAGCTGAATGTGTCGAAACAGCAGGCGCAGAAGTCGTATTCTTCTCGACTGAGTGCTTTGTCTGAACGGCAGCCGGAGCCATGGATTTGGAGAATCAGAAGAGAGTCAAAGAATTCTACGATGAGTACGGTGTAGACAACCTGGTAGTAATCGTAGGAGCAGCAGAAGGCGAGTCCGCCGGTCTTGCTGCAGAAACAGTAGGTCTCGGAGATCCGACATTTGCAGGTGTTCTGGCAGGGGTTTCGTTGAAACTCCCATGTTATCATATATGCGAGCCTGAGATTAAAGATGAAGTCGATGCAGATGTATATGATGAGCAGGTAGGTATGATGGAAATGGTGCTTGATGTTGACGATATCGTCGAAGAGATGCAAGCTATTCGCGATGAAGTAGCAGAAGCATAAAGAAATAAGTACGGGATTGAACGCCTGAGGTATAAATATATATGCCTCAGGCAATCAAATCCCATATCCCCAATTTATAATCATGGAGGTGGTCGACATGAAAACATATGACATAGCTATAATCGGAGGAGGTCCTGCAGGACTCGCAGCAGGATTATATTCAGGCAGAGCAAAAATGGACACTCTGATTCTTGAGAAACAGAAATACGGTGGACAAATCGTAACTACAGACGAGCTTGAGAACTATCCCGGCTCAATTAAAGAGGAAACAGGACCTTCTTTGATCGGACGTATGGTAGATCAGGCAGATAAGTTTGGTTGTACTAGAATTGAAGATACTGTCACCGACGTAGAACTTGAAGGTGATGTTAAAATACTTAAAGGAAATAAAGGCGAATACCGTGCGAAAGCGGTAATAATTACAAGTGGAGCTACACCTACTAACATAGGATGTCCGGGAGAAAAAGAATTTACGGGTAAGGGAGTATCGTACTGCGCTACATGCGACGCTGCTTTCTTCGAGGATTTTGAAGTATATGTAGTAGGTGGCGGAGATGCTGCTGTAGAAGAAGCGATTTACCTGACAAAATTTGCCCGCAAGGTAACAATAATCCACAGAAGAGATGCACTCAGAGCTGCAAGAAGCATTCAGGATAAAGCATTTGCGAATGACAAAATCGAGTTTATGTGGAATACGACTGTTGAAGAAATCAAAGGAGACGGTATTGTTACCGGTATGATAGTCAAAGATACTAAATCAGGTGAAACAAGAGAAGTCTTTGCAGACGAAGAAGACGGAACATTCGGTATCTTTGTATTTATCGGATTCAAGCCGATTTCAGCTATTTTCGAAGGAAAAGTTGATATGGAAAACGGCTATATTCTGACCGATGAGAATATGCACACCAATATCCCGGGAGTTTTTGCAGCAGGGGATATCCGTAAGAAGTCTCTCAGACAGGTAGTAACAGCTGCAGCTGACGGAGCTATAGCTGCTACAGAAGCAGGCAGATACATCGAAGAAATGGAAGGTACTGCATACAAGTACTAAAGATAGAGATTAACAATAAAAGCTAATAAGAATATTAAAAAAATTAATACCAATAAATAGAACACTGATAAAGTGTAATATTAAGATGTAATAATTAAGTAAGCATTTGTAAAAGTTAAAAGGATTGAGATAACAGAAAAGGAGGACAAGAATAATGTTAGAAGTTGATAAGAAAACATTTGAAGAAGAAGTTCTTCAGGCAGAAGGATATGTAGTAGTAGATTTTTACGGTGACGGATGCGTACCGTGCCAGGCTCTTATGCCACATGTACACGCACTTGCTGATGAGTATGGTGATAAGCTTAAATTCGTCGGACTTAACACATCGAAGGCAAGAAGAGTTGCTATCGGCCAGAAGGTAATGGGATTGCCTGTTGTTGCTGTCTACAAAGATGGCGAAAAGATAGAGGAGCTGGTTAAAGATGATGCAACACCTGAAGCTGTAAAAGCAATGGTAGAGAAGTACATTTAATTGGAAGCTATATATCAACTGATAGGAAGGGTATAGGAGAACTACTATGAGTGAATATGCAGTAATAAAAGGAGCCAGCTACACACTGGCGTACACGCCTGATATGATTATCCAGGACGGAGCTACACAGGTTACAGAAAGGATAGTAAACCCTGAGAGCGAATATCTGAAGAAGCTTCCGGAGCACATCAGAAGTTATGAGGATGTACTTAGCTATGCACCTAATCAGGTATACATCGGTAATATGAAACCTCAAGATCTTGATGAAATAGAATTTCCTTGGTATGACAAGAAAGCACCGGTAAATGGCAGATGGGGCAAATGCGGTGAAATAATGCCTCAAGACGAGTTCTACGGACTGATGCAGATTTCAGACGCATTCGACCTTGTTGAACTTGAAGCAGGATTTGCAGCATCGGTAAAGGAAAAACTGGCAAAGCACGAACTGTTTACAGAAAAGCACATCGCTGTACTTGATAAAAACGCCAAGTTTACAGAGGAAGCTCTTCAGGCTGTAGTTGATGACGGCGGCTGTGGACTTTATTCAGATGGCAAACTTGTCGGAGCAGTTAAGAAGGCTCATGATGTTGACGTGAACCTGTCAGCACACGTTATGCTTGAGAACATTGCAAACAAGGCAACAAGCGTTCTTTCTCTGCTTCATCTGATAAAAGCTACCGGAATAAATCCGGATGAAGTCGATTACGTAATCGATTGCGGTGAGGAAGCATGTGGTGATATGAACCAGAGAGGCGGAGGAAACTTTGCTAAAGCGGCAGCTGAGGTTGCAGGGTTTATGAATGCAACAGGTTCCGACGTAAGAAGCTTCTGTGCAGCTCCTGCACACGCATTGCTCAGTGCAGCGTCACTGGTTAAAGCAGGTACATTCAAGAACGTTGTTGTTACAGCCGGTGGCTGTACAGCAAAGCTCGGAATGAACGGTAAGAGCCACGTAGATAAGGGACTTCCTATTCTTGAAGACGTTCTCGCAGGGTTTTCTGTTCTGATAAGTGAGAACAACGGTACTGATCCGATTATCCGTACAGATATAGTCGGAAAGCACAATGTCGGTACAGGTTCATCTCCGCAGGCGGTTATAAGCTCGCTTGTTACAGATGCTCTTGATAGAGCAGGACTGAAGATTACAGATGTTGATAAATTCGCAGCTGAAATGCAGAACCCTGATATTACAAAGCCGGCCGGAGCCGGAGACGTGCCTGAGGCTAACTACAAGATGATAGGAGCTCTCGGAGTAAAGAAAGGTGATCTCGAAAGAAAAGAACTTCCTGAATTCATAGTCAAACACGGAATGAAGGGATGGGCACCTACTCAGGGACATATTCCGTCGGGAGCACCATACCTGGGACCATGTAGAGAAATGATTGTCAACGGAGATATCAGCAGGGCAATGATAATAGGAAAGGGAAGTCTTTTCCTTGGAAGACTGACCAACCTTTTCGACGGAGTATCATTTGTTATCGAAGCTAATAAGGGAGAATCTACAGAAACAAGTGCGGTATCTGAAGAAGAAGTAAGAGGAATGATCGCTAATGCAATGAAGGACTTTGCTGCAAGTCTCCTGGCAGAATAAAGGAGGAATATTATGGCTCAGAATTTACAGAAATTGATCGCTGAGACATTCCTTGAAATGGCAGAGGGCGTCCGGAGCGGAAGTTATGGCAAGCGACCTAAGATTGCACTTACCGGCATGGGAAGCGAACTCGGAGAAGAAAACTCCATGGAAGCGGCAAAAATGGCTGCAAAAGAGGGTATCGATGTTTTCTATATAGGAACTCTCGAGGCTGAAGGCGTTACAACTGTTAAGGTTGCTGACGACGAAGAAGGACATGCCAAGATGGAAGAACTTCTCGGAAGCGGTGAGGTAGATGCTGCTGTTACAATGCACTATCCGTTTCCGATAGGTGTATCCACCGTAGGCAGAGTCATAACTCCGGCTAAAGGAAAAGAGATGTTCATTGCCACCACAACAGGTACTTCAAGTGCCGACAGGATTGAAGGAATGATCAAGAATGCTGTGTATGGCATTATTGCCGCTAAGACATGCGGCGTCGCTGAACCTACAGTTGGAATTATCAACATAGATGGAGCGAGACAGACAGAAAAAGCGTTGAAAGAACTTGCTGAGGGCGGCTATCCAATTAACTTTGCAGAGTCCGGAAGATCGGACGGAGGCTGTGTTATGAGAGGAAACGACCTGCTTCAGGGAACACCTGACGTAATCGTTACCGATCCGCTTACAGGCAACGTGCTTATCAAGATGCTGGCGGCATATCAGACCGGTGGCAGTTATGAAGCAGTCGGCTATGGATACGGTCCGGGAGTCGGTGAAGGTTATGACAGAATCGTCATGATTATTTCAAGAGCATCAGGGGCTCCGGTTGTTGCAGGTGCTATCCGTTATGCAGCAGATCTTGTAAAAGGAAAGTATTTCGAAGTAGCAGCTAAAGAATTTGCGGCTGTCAAAAAAGCGGGTCTCGACAAAATCCTCGAAGCTCGTAAAGCAGCAGCAAAGCCGGCAGCTGCAGCTGAGGAAGAAGTAAAAGCTCCTCCTTCAGAGGTCGTTACAGGTGAAATTCCTGGAATAGAAGTAATGGATCTCGAAGACGGAGTAGTTGCCCTTTGGAAGAAGGGTATCTATGCCGAAAGCGGAATGGGATGTACAGGACCTATAATTCGTGTCAATGAAGCAAATCTTGAAAAAGCAAGAGTTATACTGACTGAAGCAGGCTTCATATCCTGATACCGCGAATGTCGATCAAAAATTGAAGACGGTGCATTTGCACCGTCTTCATTAATTTCAAACTCTTCAAAGTAAAAATCTAAAGTTATAAAACCTTTAGAAATATTGACTTTTGAAGCATTTTTGATTAACATTTTAAGAAATGTAAATTCTAAGTTTAGATGGGCACAAATCCATGGAAAGAAGGATGCATATGAAAAAGTATGAATATATACCGGAACGAGACTTTCAGGATTTAAGGGAATTGATAAATCGTTCTGTAGACAGGTTCGGGCCTAAGACAGCATTTATTTACAAAAGCAAAGACCGTAAAACCAAGACGGAAATATCGTTTTCAAAATTTGGAGAGGATATAGATACGGTCTCTGCTTTTTTGATTGAGGAAGGATTGAAAGGCGAAAAGATTGCGGTAATAGGTCCAAACTCTTATGAATGGGTTGTGCTGTATTATGCCGTAATGAACAATGTGGGAATTTTGGTACCTCTTGATAAAGGGCTGCCGGATGACGAAATTGCAAATTCACTCAAACTCAGCTCGTGTGATTTTATTGTTTACGACGAAGAGTTTAAAGAGAATATAGAAAACATTCAAAAGAACTACGGTGTTAAATTAAAAAAGGCCATCTCGATGGATGTGCTTAAGCAGGATAAACTTCCGGCTTATAAACCGCTTGTAGAAAAGCACAAGAAGGACTTTAAGGTCATAGATAAACATGAGACAGCACTTATAGCCTTTACATCAGGCACAACCAGTCAGGCAAAAGCAGCTCTGCTTTCACACAGAAATATAGCATCAAATGTAGGCGTATTGGATATGGTAGAGCGAATGACACCGGAAGATAACGGATATATTTTCCTTCCTCTTCATCACCTGTTCGGATCGACCGGAGTGGCATTTCTTATCAGCCAGGGAATAACCAGTGCTTTTTGCAGCGGGATTAAATATTTTCAAAGAGAGCTGAAAGAATATCAGGTAAGTACTTTCTTCTGCGTTCCGCTGATAATTGAATCGATGGTCAATAAGGTGCTAAAGACCGCAGACCAGCAGGGCAAACGCAAAAAACTTGAGATGGGAAGAAAAATAGTTCGTTTTTTCCTCAAGTTCGGCATAGACCTTCGACCGATTATATTTAAGGAAGTAAGGGATGGTCTGGGAGGAAATCTCAGGCACCTGGTTAGCGGAGCAGCCCCTCTCAGTATGGAAATTAACTCATATATCTGGGATTTCGGTATTTTCGGATATCAGGGTTATGGGCTGACAGAGACATCTCCTGTAATTGCCGCGGAAAATCCTACCACAACCAAGCCGGGTACTGTCGGTCTTGCGATGCCGCTCGTTGATGTTAAGCTTCATGAACCTAACGAGGAAGGCATAGGTGAGCTTCTGGTCAAAGGGCCGAATGTCATGAAAGGTTATATGAATAATGATGAGCTGAATAAAGAGGTCTTTATAGACGGTTACTTCAACACAGGTGACCTCGCAAGCATTGATGAAGAAGGCTTCATTACGATACATGGAAGATTAAAGAATGTTGTAGTCCTCAAAAACGGTAAGAATATATACCCTGAAGAAATTGAAGTTTTAATTGACAAGCTTCCGTATGCATTGGAAAATGTCGTGTTAGGACAGGAGCAGGGAGACGACTACAGACTCATTGCCGCTATTGTGTACGATGAAAGTCAATTCAAAGAAGGAGACGATATACAGGCTATTATAGATGCGGATATTGAAAAAATAAATGAACATATGCCTGCATATAAGAGAATCAAAGAGGTCTTTATTACTACCGAGCCGTTTGAGAAAACCACTACAGGAAAGGTAAAAAGAGCAACAGTCACGATAGGTTAGGGAATTTTTACTTGTGAAGGCAAATAAAAAAGGATTGCTCTGTATAATAGGAAAGACCTATAAGTATCTAATTTGCATAAAAACAATCAATTTTTAATTATATTCGACAAAGATTAAAATTAAATATGTAGGAAAGCCCGGCATAAAAAGATGAAACTCCTTTTAAAATGTCGGGCTGTATTTTAGAGAAAAAGAGGAGATGGTATTATGGCAGACAATCAAAAAATGTGGGCAGATCTCGGGATGGATCTGGAACAGCATGACATTCTGTGCGAAGTGCTTCCCGGAGCCATTGGTGATGTTTTCCTGACTCAGAAGAACAGACCTGAGGCAATGGACTATTTTGATATGGTTCTGGCTGATGTTCACGGGCTGAGACCGAGTGAACTCGTTGAATTCAGAAAAAATGGCGGGAAAGTTTTCGGTACTTTCTGTGCTTATGTACCGGATGAAGTTATTTTTGCAGCAGGCGGAATTGCAACAGGACTTTGCGCAGGCTCGCAGTTCTGGGTACCGGGCGGAGAGAAGTATCTTCCGACCAACACATGTCCGCTTATCAAGGCTATGTTGGGTGCAAGGTTTGAGAAGACTTGTCCGTTCTACAGACTGGCTGATATGTACGTTGGGGAAAATACATGTGACGGAAAGAAGAAGGCATATG
>DUVP01000003.1 GCA_012840975.1 Mogibacterium sp.
AAGGGAAAAGAGACTCGAAACATCCTAATCTTGATACACATTTTGTCCTTTCTTAGACTAAAGTCCGTTGATTTCTCAAGGTAAAAGCAACTTCCAGTATGACCGGAACTTACTTTGCGAATTTACCTTTATCAGAATTCTTCTCTTTTATTGACTATATGCCAAGGAAAAAGCTTGCCACCTCAAAATAAACCAAAAGAACAAAGGTATCTACAATAGTTGTAATAAGCGGACCCGCCATTATGGTAGGGTCTATTTTCATTCTTTCAGCTACTAAGGGCAGTGCTCCTCCAATTATTTTCGATAAAACAATTGTTAAAAGCAAAGTAATAGAAACTGTCAGGTTTACCTGCAGGCTTACACCGTCAAGAACGAACATTCTAAACATATTAACAATTACAAGAGCCAATCCTGCAAAAAGCGCAATTTTAAACTCTTTTAAAATTACCTTTAGCAATAATCTGCCATTTACTTCTCCTGAATATAGTGCTGCAATTATTGTAGTTGACGATTGCGTACCTGCGTTTCCCCCGGAATCCATCAACATAGGTATATATGCTGTTAAAATAACACTGGCAGCCAGAACAGCCTCATATCTTTGAATGATAAATCCTGTTAGTGTAGCTGTTAACAGGCAAATTATCAACCAAGTCGTTCTGTCTTTAGCTATCTGAAAACTGGTTTTCTCCCAATACAACTCAGGAGAAGATTCTGTAATACCGTGAATATTAGCCAAATCCTCTTCATATTCGTCATGCATGATATCAATTGCCCATTCGGCAGGGACAAACCCGATTAATCTTCCCTCCGAGTCGGTGACCGGGATTTCCGCCAGATTATATTTATGTGCTTTTTTGACAGCTACTTCCTGATCGTCACTTGCATATACACTTGCCGCAATCGGATATAAAAAACTTTCAATGCTTTTGTCTTCATTTCTTAAGATATCTGCTAAATAAACATATCCTGTCAGAATCAGCGATTCATCCGTTACCCATATCTGTTCCAACCTGTTGGCATCGAGATCGGAGCTCAGGATTTTTTCTATAGCATCGGAAGGTTCTGTACTGCTTTTCACTGATAGAAAATCAACCGACATGATAGATCCGACGCTCTCTTTCGGGTAACCCAGAAGCTGATTGATTATAGGTCTTCTTTCTTCATCTATGAAATGATTCATTATTTTTCTCACCATGTTTGCCGGAAGCTCCTGAATTGTATCTACCAGTTCATTTTCATCAAGCTCCTTAATAAGAATCATAATATTTTCATCGGAGAGAGAGTCAATTATTTGAATTTTATATTTTTTCGGTAAGTGCGCAAAGCTGTCAGCCAATAAATCCTTGTTTAGAAGCTTAATCCAAACAGCTAAATCTTCATCAGGCAGATTGATAAGTTCTTCAGCCAAATCTACAGGATTCTTTTTGTTGATTCTTTCCTGTATTGTCTGTAATTCCATTACGTCATATTTAATTTTCATTTTATACACCTCCTTGCCATATAAATGAGCATAAAAATACCGCTTTAACTTTTTAGTCTAAGCGGTAAGATAGGCATATAAAAACCGACTTATTTTTCCATGTAAACACTACATGGATTTTGCCGATCCATATTACATAAATTATCGCAAAGACCATTACTTAAATATCTTTTACTTCCGCATTCACCGGAATCCATGTAATGTCACCTCCTTGTTTTTTTATTGCAGTACAACCCTATCACATAAACCTGAACATATCAAATATATCAGTCACCGGTTTTGATTTATAATCTCCCACTGTTATATTTCTATAATATGAACTGTATTTCCGTGTTCCTCTATCAGCTTTATCAAATCCCTGCTGCTCAGCCACTTCTTCCATATTGAATACCGCTTTATGCTCGGTAATTTCATACTCGATACTTTTCTCTGTCAGATATTTATATGTTTCTGATTTATTCATAACATCACCTTTGCAAATTCAAATTAGAGAATCTCACACAAGCACTATTTTTTATAAGTGAAATTGCATTGTCGCATTAACCGCCTTACCCCATCCTTCAAGCTTCTTTGCTCGTTCTTCCGGATTCAGCGAAGGAGTAAATCTTTTTGCAATCTCTTTATTTTCAATTATGTCTTCAAGACTGTCATAATATCCTGTTTGCAAGCCCGCAAAATACGCTGCTCCAAGCGAAGTGGACTCTATAGATGAATATCTCACGACTTCTATATTGGAAATATCCGCCTGAAACTGCATAAGAAAATTATTCATAGCCGCTCCGCCATCCGCCTTTAATGTTTCGATTTTAGAGCCTATATCGGATTCCATTGCCGAAAGTAAATCTTCATTCTGATAAGCTAACGATTCGAGTGTCGCTCGCACAATGTGCTCTCTTCGCGTTCCTCTCGTAATTCCGAAAATAGTCCCCCTTGCGTTAGGATCCCAGTAAGGAGCTCCCAGCCCGACGAAAGCAGGTACCACATAGACTCCTCCCGAGTCCTCAACCTTGAGAGCAAATTCTTCTGATTCAGGTGCTGTTTTGAAAAAGCTCATCTGATCTCTAAGCCATTGTACAGCAGCACCGGATACGAATACGGATCCCTCAAGTGCATAGAAAACTTTACCGTTCAAACCCCATGCGATTGTAGTTAACAGTCCGTTTTTAGATGTTACCGGTTTTTCTCCTGTATTAAGGAGGAGAAAGTTTCCGGTTCCGTACGTGCTCTTAACATCTCCTTCATTGAAACAAGCCTCTCCGAATAGAGCCGCTTGCTGGTCGCCTGCCGAACCTGTAATAGGAATCTCACCACCGAAAATCTCATATACGGTATTACCGTAATGTGCTGAACATTCCACAGGCTCAGGCAGCATACACATCGGTATCTCAAGTAAATTGCAAAGCTCTTTGTCCCAATCCAAAGTATTTATATTGAAAAGCATTGTTCTGCATGCATTTGAATAATCGGATACATGAACCTTGCCGCCCGTCATCTTCCAGATAAGCCAGCTCTCAACGGTTCCGAACAGGAGCTCGCCTTTTTCCGCAGCAATCCTTGCTCCTTCGACATTATCTAATATCCAGGCAAGTTTTGTCCCGCTGAAATACGGATCTGCAAGAAGTCCGGTCTTCTCTCTAATCATATCCTCATAAGGTTTCAGCTTCACAGCATAGTCTGCTGTTCTTCTGCATTGCCATACAATCGCATTGTATACCGGTTCACCCGTGTTTTTATTCCATACGATTGTCGTTTCCCTCTGATTTGTTATGCCGATTGCAACAATATTCTTATATGTCAGACCGGCTTCAAGCAAAGCTTCATGAGCCGTACCGATCTGCGTAGCCCAGATTTCCATAGGGTCATGCTCTACCCAACCTTCCTGAGGAAAATACTGAGTGAATTCCTTCTGGGCCACCGATATGATATTGCCTTTTTTATCATATATGATGGTTCTTGAGCTTGTCGTGCCCTGGTCCAGTGCCATAATATATTTTTTCATTGTCGCTTCCTCCCGGATTAATCTTCTCTTTTATACAAACAAAGCCATTATCCTGTTACTTATATCTATTCCCGTTTCCGTAAGTCTTATTCCTTTTCTGTCTATCTCAAGATAACCGTTTTTTTCAAATTCTTCGGCCTCTTTTCTTACATTGCTGTAATATCCCCAGAATACAGATTCATCGTTCCCGAAATTTTCATTCTTCAAAAAACGAACTGCCTCCCGGTACGATATTCCCTCTATCCTCCTTAGCCCGGTAAAAACAGCCTCACTGATAAAATCGTGCTCGTTATTAATATAAACATCCTCTATAGGCTTCTTTCCTTCTCGAACGAGTCTGCAGTATTCCTCAAGGGAAGTTGTATTTCTATATCTTTTTCCCTTAAGAAAACCGCTGGCACCCAAACCAAAACCTATATATTCCGACATATCCCAATACTTTGAATTATGTCTTGATCTGTAATTGTATTTGTTTTCAGTTTCTCCGTCCGCTTTAAGGGCAAAATTGCTTATCTCATATTGTTCATAATCTGAGTTTTTGAGCAGATCACATACCGCATGGTATATGTTTCTATCTTCGGCATCCGGAATTTCTTTGAGCAGGCCGCCTTCCGCCATATCATAAAAGACGGTTCCCTCCTCAAGTTGAAGGCTATAACAGGATATATGTTCCGGCTTCAGTTCAATGATTTTCTTAACGTCATCGATTGAGGATTTCAGGTTATCTGCTTCTGTTGAATTATCTCTTGTTTCTGTAGGAACTGAGAGAATAATATCCAGACTGATATTATCAAAGCCTATATCCCGGGCAATTTCAAAATCCCGAACAACATCTGACGCAGAATGAACCCTTCCAAGCAGATGAAGTTTATCGTCGTTCATAGACTGGACACCGAAAGAAAGCCTGTTAACTCCGGCTTTTCCAAATTCGCTTAATTTATTGAAAATTTCCTCTTCATCCCCACCTAAAGCACCCGGATTTGCTTCCAGAGTTATCTCAACATCGCCAGTAACAGCAAAAACTTTCTTTATTTTATAGACAATCTTCTCTATTTGTTCAGGTTCAAGCAAGGCGGGTGTGCCGCCGCCAAAGTAGATGCTGTCCACTTCGGTTTTTATTTGCTCTGCTTTGTTCTTTTCAGCTTTATAATGTTCTGTTTTTTCAGGCTTAATGTTGTATAAACTTATTTCCTGTATAAGTGATTCTATATACTTTGTGCGGGTTTCTTCGCTTGCGGGAAATGATAAAAAAGCACAGTAATTGCACTTCTGTACGCAGAAAGGAATGTGAATATATATGCCTGTTTTTCTTTCCTGAAAACTACTTTCCGTCATCGAGTTTAAGAACCTCCGTGAAAGCCTCCTGAGGAACTGTAACCGATCCGAACTGACGCATTCTCTTTTTTCCTGCCTTTTGTTTTTCAAGGAGTTTCTTCTTACGACTTATGTCACCACCGTAGCATTTCGCCAATACATCTTTCCTGTAAGCCCTTACAGTTTCACGGGCTATGATCTTCTGCCCGATTGCCGCCTGGATCGGAACTTCAAACTGATGTCTTGGAATTATATCCTTGAGTTTTTCACAAATTCCTCTCCCCTTGCTCGCAGCCTGCTGCTCCGGAACTATTACGCTCAATGCGTCTATGAGTTCCCGATTAAGAAGAATATCGAGCTTTACAAGTTTGGAAGGCTCGTATCTTAAAAATTCATAATCCAGGGATGCATATCCTCTCGTCCTTGATTTCAAGGCATCAAAGAAGTCATATATAACCTCATTCAGAGGAATTTCATAATGAAGCTGGACTCTTGTCTTTGTCATATATTCCATATGGATCAGATTACCTCGTCTGTTCTGGCAAAGAGACATTATGCTTCCGACATATTCATTAGGTGTCATTATGTCTGCCTTTACAATCGGTTCCTCTATATGCGCAATTTCCGTAGGCGGAGGGAGGTTTGACGGATTCTGAATATCCAAAATTCGTCCGTCTTTCATGACAACTTTATAAACTACAGATGGCAATGTTGTTATGACATCCAGATCAAATTCCCTGGCCAGTCTCTCTATTATTACATCCATATGAAGAAGTCCCAGAAAACCGCATCTGAATCCGAATCCTAAAGCAGCCGAATTCTCCGGTTCAAAATTGAATGCAGCGTCATTTACTTGCAGCTTTTCCAGTGCATCTTTGACGTTCTCATACTTTTCTCCCTCTGCAGGGAATATTCCGCAGTACACCATTGACTGCGCTTTCTTGTATCCTTTGAGAGGTTTGTCCGCAGGCTTATCGGCCAAAGTAATAGTATCTCCGACTCTTGCATCGGCTACCTGTTTGATGCTTCCGCAAACATATCCGACCTCTCCCGCTTTTAATTCATCAGCAGGCAGCATTCCCGGAATGCAGTATCCTACTTCGGTCACTTCATAAGTCTTGCCGGTATTCATCATCTTTATGGTGTCGCCTCTTTCGATTTTTCCATCGAATATTCTTGTATATATTACAACACCCTTATAAGTGTCATAATACGAGTCAAAAATCAGAGCTTTAAGTCGTCCGTCCGGGTCGCCTTGAGGAGGCGGAATCACCTCAATAAGCTTCTCAAGCATATCCTCGATTCCCATTCCCGTTTTAGCGGAAATCTCAGGTGCTTCAGATGCATCCAAACCTATAACTTCTTCTATTTCAGCTCTTGCATCTTCCGGTCGTGCAGAATCAAGATCCATTTTGTTCAGTACGGGCAAAATCTCAAGATCTTCATCAAGAGCCAGGTAAACATTTCCGAGTGTTTGTGCTTCTACTCCCTGTGTTGCATCCACTACAAGTACGGCTCCGTCACACGCAGCTAAAGAACGTGAAACCTCATAATTAAAGTCGACATGTCCGGGTGTATCAACAAGGTTAAGGATATACTCTTCTCCGTTCTTTGCTTTATAAGCAAGTCTCGTCGTCTGAAGCTTTATAGTAATTCCTCTTTCCCTTTCAATATCCATATTATCAAGATATTGTTCCTTCATATCTCTTTCTTCTACAAGTCCTGTCTTCTCAATAAGACGGTCTGCGAGAGTGGATTTCCCATGGTCGATATGAGCAATAATGCTGAAATTTCTTATCTTGTCTAAATAATTCATTTTCACCTCTACAAAAATGTTTTTACCTTTATATTATAAAGGACATTGTCAATAAAAAGAAGTCGACCGGCAACTTCTATAGTTAAAATGTCTTTAATTAATATCTTCGCTATATTTTACTATAAAAAACAGCCGGGAGACACTCCGGCTGTTTGCGCATTTAACTTATACGCCTGTGGGGACGGGTGAGATTACTTTGCCTCAATAGCCTCGATGATATCCGCTTTGGTAGCTCTTGATGGAATTTCGATTCCTCTTTCCTTTGCAATCGCAAGCAGTTCATCTTTCTTCATAGAAGCGCTTACTACTGTTTCTTCAACAGCTTCTGCCTTCTTAGCAGCTTTCTTGACAGGCTCTTCTGTAACGTTTCCGTTCTTCAGAGCATTAAGCTTTCTCTCGAATCTTGAAATCTTTCTTGAAGCGGTATTCTTATGGAAAACTCCCTTTGCAGCTGCCTGCATAAGTTTCTTTTCAACAACCCGGAAAGTTTTTTCTGCCTCTGCGACATCACCTTCTACAACTGCTGTAAGAAACGCTTTGATTGCTTCCTTAACATGATTCTTAACTCTTACATTACGAGCCGTCTTCTTATTGATTATCTTGATTCTTTTCTTTGCGGATTTAATATTTGCCATTAATTTACCCCACTTTCATTATTAAATATATTAATTCGCAACGGCTATTATATGCTATGAACATTATTATTTCAAGTATAAAAGCAAATTTCCTGCTTTATTATAAAAAAGCGAATCTCTGTTATGAGACTCGCTTTCTCGGTTTTTATTTTCGACACCTATCTGTCTGTATAGTCTTGATTATTTTCCGTATTTCTCGAAAAGTCTCTTGAATCCAGGAAGTGAATTTTTAATCATTTCATTTGATACGCAATAAGCAAGTCTGAGATATCCAGGGCATCCGAATCCTGTTCCCGGAACGATAAGGATATTTTCTTCCAGTTTTGCAGCTTCTGAGAATGCCATATCATCTCCGTTAGGAGCCTTTATGAACAGATAGAAAGCACCATCCGGCTTTGCACACTCATATCCTATATCAATGAGTCCGTTATAAAGGTCATTTCTGTTCTGATCATAAGCTTCAAGGTCAGGATCGCAAACTACGCACTCTTCAACTACTCTCTGAATCAGTGTAGGAGGGCAAACTGCTCCAAGTTCTCTTGAAGCACCTGCCATAGCAGCGTAAATCTCCTTGCCGTTTTCGCATTTTTCAGGAATATATACGTATCCGATACGCTCTCCCGGGAGAGACAGGCTCTTGGACCATGAATAGCATACGATAGTATTATCATAAACTTCAGGAATAAACTTAACCTTAACTCCACCGTAAACGAGTTCTCTGTAAGGTTCGTCTGCGATGATATAAATAGGATGTCCATATTCAGCAGCCTTCTTCTTGAGAAGATCACCAATCTTTACCAGCGTCTCTTCTGTGTATACAACTCCGGAAGGGTTGTTTGGCGAGTTAATTACTACTGCTACAGTGTTCTCATCGATTGCTTCCTCGAGTGCATCCAGATTAATCTGGAAATCAGGAATGTCAGGAGCAACAACTTTAACTTGTCCGCCCCCTGCTGTGAAGAAAACATTATACTCAGGGAAGTATGGTGCAATACAGATAAAGTTGTCTTCCGGCTTAACCGTAAGAGCCTTTGCAACCGATATCAGCGCCGGAGCACAACCGCATGTAAGGTAAAGCTCGCTTGCCTTTGCGTTAGTATCGAATCTGTCTCTAAGGTTCTTTGCTATCGCTTCACGTGAACTCTCAAATCCGGGAGCCATTGAATACCCATGTAGCAAGATTGAGCTTTCCTCATCAACAAGCTTCTTGATAGTTTCATTCACCTCCGGAGGTGCAGGAATGCTTGGGTTTCCAAGGGAGTAATCAAACACCTTGTCTTTGCCAACCTCTTTTGCCTTCTGCAGTCCGTAAGCAAAGAGTTCTCTGATGATGCTTGGTGCTGTACCATAGCCGTAATACTTTTCATTTACCATAGTATAATCTCCTTTAATAATTTAATAACAATAAAAAATTTATCAGTGATAAACCTCAGTGTTTCTATTTTATCATAAATTACAAAATATATGTGTATATAATTTCACCAATACAGTTTTCATTATGTTAAAATACTAATGTCAGCATACTGTTTTGCAGTATTATTAAATATCCGGCATAAAATCGAAGAAAGTATCGAAATTACGGAAAAACACAAAACCGGGAGACCCTATGTCAAAGAACACAGCACAAATGCCTTCGTCCGGGAAACGCAAAAAGAGAAGTATTCCGGCCCAAATTCGAAGAACCTGGGCAAGGCGAATTCGTAACAACAAGCTCAAAACTTTCCTTATTGTAATAGGATTTATACTCATGGTTAATGTCGTAAGTTATGTAAGAACCGGATCTTCTATCCGGCTGACCGATGAAGGCTATGTGCATGCAAAGCGATTTGTGGACAATGCCGTGATAAACGGTCTCGATGTCTCCGAGCACCAAGGTGACGATATAAACTGGACCAAAGTTAAATCCAGCGGTGTTGACTTTGTATTCATTCGTGCCGGCTACCGCACAGCAGGAAAAGGAGAACTTTTTGAAGATAAATATTTCAGAAAAAATATTCGAGGTGCTTCAAAGGCCGGTCTTATGGTCGGAGTTTATTTTTACTCTCAAGCGATAAACCCGGATGAATCCGTTGAAGAAGCAAACTATTTGCTTAAACTCATAAAAGGTTATGATATCGATCTTCCCGTTGTCATAGATTTTGAAATATATCCCGGCGGTCGACTTGAAAAAGCCATAAGTTCAGGCAATATGTATGCGGCTTATATGTATCATGACATCGTACTCTCATTCTGCAGGATTGTGAAAAATGCAGGTTATGAACCGGGCATATATGCCAACTATGATATGTTTACAAACTATATGGATGCCGGCCTCATAGATGACCAGGCTACTCTATGGGTTGCTCAGTATGGCAAATCAACCGCTCTTAAGTCCGGTTACACTTTCTGGCAGTGTTCCGAATCTGCAAAAGTCGACGGTATCGAAGGTGCTGTTGATCACAACTTTTGGTATGTCAAACCGAACAAAACTTATAAGACCAGAGCCGTCAATTCATATAGTAAACGCGTCTCGGTTTCCAAATGTGATATAAGTTTCAAAAAGGAGAGTTACAGACTAAAGAAACACAGAGCTAAAGCAAAACTTATAGTTCAATACGAAGGGAAGAAACTCAGAAAAGGCCGGGACTACGATGTTTTCTTTTTGAACAACACCGCCAAAGGTACAGGTTATGCTCTGATACGCGGGCTGAACGGCTATACCGGTTACATAGCTAAACCATACATGATCAAATAAAATATTGGAGATTAAGATGAATTTTGTAAGTTGGAACGTTAACGGCTTCAGAGCTGTACTTAAAAAAGGCTTTGAAGAAGTATTCAGATCTTTTGATGCCGATTTCTTCTGTCTGCAGGAAATCAAAATGCAGGAAGGACAGGCAGACTTTTACCACGATGATTACTATGAGTACTATAATTATGCTCACAGAAAAGGTTATTCGGGAACGGCAATATTTGCTAAAAAAACACTTGGCGAGCCTATTTCCGTCTCGTATGGAATAAACGGAGAGCACGATGACGAAGGACGTGTTATAACACTTGAGTATCCTGAATTTTATCTAATATGCTGCTACATCCCTAATGCTCAGGATGGTCTTGCCCGTATAGATTACAGATGTGAATTTGAGGATGCCATGCGTGATTACCTGATAGAGCTGGATAAGACTAAACCTGTAATTTATTGTGGGGACTTGAATGTCGCTCACAACGAAATCGACCTTAAGAATCCTAAGTCAAACAAGGGTAACGCCGGTTTCTCCGATGAAGAACGCGGGAAGTTTAATGAACTCCTCGATTCCGGATTTACCGATACTTTCCGCTATCTCTATCCGGATACTGTAACTTATTCCTGGTGGACATACAGATTCAATGCACGTGCAAACAATGCCGGTTGGAGAATAGATTATTTTATAATATCCAACAGGCTGCGTAAGCATTTGATTGATTCAAAGATACATACGGATATTTTCGGCAGCGACCACTGTCCTGTTTCAATTGAAATGGACTTCTAATCAGGAAACAAGTTTACTTACAATTTTTGATTAATAAAAATCAAAAGATGGTCATATAGTTGCTATGAGTACGCTCTCGCTTCGCTTTTGTTTAACGCAGCGAAGCACCGGATCTTCCTCCGCATACGGTTTGGCAATCGCTAAGTACCGTATACAAAAGAGCCTCCTGCGACTATATGATCATCTATTTATTTATCATTCAAAGTACTTATATATGTCATTTCCGAGACATTTTTATTTTCCGCAAAATTTAAAAAATCTCTTTTACCCTACAATCAATAAACTTGGATTTGTTATTTAAAAGTTTCATTCTCGCAATTCAGCTTTTCAATCAGTTCAACGACCGATGTTCTGAAATCTTTTAATCCGTTTAGTCCATCTTTTATTTCTCCGGTAGAGAGCTCGAAAACCCGTTCCTCATCGTTACTATTTGCCGTTGTCATAATTATGACATGTTACCACATGTCAAATATTATTTAGAAAGTATGATATTTTTCTAAATCTTTATAATTAACATATTCAATACCATTAAATTGCGGATAAGATTGCCCTGTATAAATAATTCTTGGATTCCTTGCATTTTCCTCTGCTTCTACAAAAGATAGCAAGTGCTTAGAGAATGATTTATTTGGCGTCATTGACGTTTTAATTTCAAATGGATATAAAATATCTTCTTTCTTTACAATCAAATCTACCTCAACCCTCTTTTCTGTTCTCATATAAAACATATTCGGATTTTGGTTTGCATTTAACCTTGATTTTAAGACCTCTGAAACAATTAAATTTTCAAAAAGATTTCCTCTTAATGGATCTCTATTTGCTTGATTTTCTGTTTCTATCCCTAATAGGTATGAGGCTAAACCAATTTCTGTAAAATAAATTTTTGGTGATTTAATTTGTCGTTTCGCAATATTAGAAAAATAGGGTTGCAACTTATAAACAATATAAGATGCTTCGAGCACGGATAGCCATTCAGACAAAGTTGTAGATGAAACACCCACCTCCCCAGATATAGCAGACAAATTTACAAGCTGTCCAACTCTGCCTGCAAGCAAGGTTAAGAATCTTAGAAACTTATCTAAGCTCTTAATTTCCAACATTTCTCGTAAATCTTTTTCTACATAGGTATTCAGATAATCTCGATAATAAACGATGTGCTCTCGCGAACCCTCTCTATATAGTTCAGGCATAAAACCCTGAATTAATAATTTATCAGTAGACAGTACATCTAAATGCCCTTCTTCTGCAAGTTCATCCATGCTTAAAGGAAGTAACGTTAATATACTGGTTCTACCTGCTAATGATTGTGCAATGCCTTTTTGTAGACTAGGTTGATGACTACCCGTAAGAATAAAACGCCCATTCTTCTCTCTATGCTCATCAACCTTAACTTGTATCGCTGAAAGAATTTCAGGTACTCGTTGAACTTCATCTATGATTAGTGGTTCTTTATAGGTTTCAAAAAAGCCTCTGTAATCTTCTTTTGCTAACATTCTATTAATAGGATCTTCTAAGTTGACGTAATTGTATTCCGAAAAACATTCCTTCACCAAGGTGGTTTTTCCGGACTGTCTAGGTCCGATTATGGTTACCACAGGCACTTGTTTTGCAACCTGTACCAGTTTTCCAGCTATTTTTCTTCCAATCATTTGATAGCCTCCTTATATAATTGCATTATATAAATATTGGGAGTTGTTTTCAAGTTGCACTTTAAATAAACGCCTATTCTCTCTAATGATTTATATTTTAAATTACTTGTAGCAGGAAATCTTTTTTACTTGATAATATCCATAACCGACTATCACTCTATAGTAACCTGCCAGTTTTGCATCCACTTCATCATCCATAGTGTAAACCATAAGATCTTTGTCCCTCAAAGTATGAAGTTTTCCCGGAGTAGCAATAATAATGATATCCTTTTTATCGATTTTTCGCAAAACATCAGCAGAAAGCTGTTGATTACCACGACCGAAAATATAACCTTGTCCACCCATAGGTGTAACCACCAGTTTAAACGGATGATCTCCTAAAATTTCCAGAAGCTGATTTTCATTAACGTCCTTAGCCACAAGTTGCTTATCTTTGATGATATCCACGCCCAAAATGGTGTAAGGAAGTCCCAGTTCTTTTAATATTTGCATAGGCGTTGTTCCGGAACCGATAACATAAAAAACCCCATCCTCCATATCATCTATAACCTGCAGGGCAATGGATTCCTGAGCATATTCATCTGATGGAGGTGTCTGTGATTTCAGACCCTGAAGATGGGTTTCATCATAAGGGACTTTAAGATAACCATAAAGAGCAACTTCAACGCGATCCTGACGGAATGCCTCTTCATCCAGGTCTACAACTTCTTCGTCTCTTAGTGTCAAATTTGCCCCTCTTAAATAATCATAGGCCAAAACGCCTGCACTTTCAGGCGTATTTGCATAAACAGGAGAATGAATTTTGACCCCTGCAGGAACACCGATCGCAGGTACCCTTGTTTCCACAGCATTGAAAATATCCCTGGCTGTACCGTCTCCTCCAACGAAAAGTATTAAATCTACATTATTCTTCTCTAACATTTCCGCAAGAGCAACAGTATCCTCCGATGTAGTTTCATCTGAAACAGGTGTATAAACAACTTCATAGTTTAAACCTGCTTCTTTGACCTCATCCTCTCCCATAGACCCTGCTGCTACGAAAATCTTAAATTCGTCTTTTAACGGCACAAGTTTTTCTAATGCCTTGGCAGCTTTTGCGGGAGCTTCTGGAACCGAGCCCAACTCTCTGGCCTTTATCAAAACATCAAGTCCGTCTGTACCCTTTAAACCGACGCGACCTCCCATACCGGCTATGGGATTGACTATTAATCCTATTTTCTTCATACAATCTCCTCTAACTGTTCCCACCGCGCATTACCATAATCACCTGCAAAATCTTCATATTTTTAACTTCGGTTAATAATGTCTCAATATACTATAGAATCTCTTATTACTTCGTAGTCGCTTATATCCAGCTTTCATTGACAATATACATCCTATTATAACGTATTTGTTCAAGTAATTTATCCGACAATTCATCGTACAGTTTTCCCAGTCCCCTTGTCTCAGCTTCACAGGACGGACAATCATTCCAGGAACTCATACCGCCAAATTGATCAGCAGTCATAACCGCATAATATATTCCTTTGACATCATCCGAAATATATGCAGGTATCCAATCATCCGGTAAATGCGAACTGTCACACAGCGCTTCGTATGCTTTATGAAAACTGTCCGCAAAATTCTTAAACCCAATATCAATTGCCAGATTTTCTATATCTGAAAGCACTTGTTTAAACTCTTCTGTTTTATTTATAAATACCGGTTTTCCTTTCGGCGCGTCTTTCCATATTTGTTCCTGATATAAGACATTCCAGCCTTCTTTTTTTCTGTCAAACTCCCATATTGGCGAAAAGAATGTAACCGTTCCGTCTTCCCAAAAACATACGATTGACCCCTTTGTGGTATTAGAAAATCCGAGAATATATCTATCATCTACAGCTGTCGGAACGAAGAGCTTTATATCTTCCATATCATACTTTTTACAAGTTTGAAACCAGCTGCCAACAGAATTGCATACTACCGGTTTTTCAATAGTCTTTTCTCTCGGTTTAAACATAAACCTGATGGATAACAGATAACCTTCAGTAAGGTAATCTATTTCACTGTTATCATGTAGGGCTTTTCTGGCACACATAACAATACGACTCATCTGTTCTACTTCACCATTCATAATTTTTCCTCGCATTTTTTCAATTCTTTTGAATTATCTTAAGTATATAATATCCATAAAGTCATGAGTCTTCAATATAATTGGTTTGAACATTGTTCAGAGAGGAGTATATATGAAACAGAATTTTGATAAGAACACAGATGCAGATGTAAAGGAGAGCATCATTGATGCGACGACTGAACTGATTCGAGAATCAAACGGTAATCCTAATCAGGTTACCATACGTAATATTGCCCATCGGGCTGATGTTAGTATTGGCTTAATCAACTACCATTTTGAGTCAAAAAAAATACTTATTGAAATTTGTGTTGAGCGCATTATCGAACAGCTTCTCTGAGGAGGAAAAAAAGATTGTCGCTTTCATGATGCTATCCACAATCCAATCAGCATTCCTGATTTGAACTGTTTCAAATGATTTGCTTGATTTCGATCTCGATACTGATGAGGATATCCATTCTTTTTTTAAACATGCAATCGACCTGCTTTTTACTCCTAAATTAACACATAATCAGACACGGAGGTGAATTTTTTGCAAGAAAGCAAGTCAAAAACAACTCGAAAAACAAGAAGGGGGAAAATTATGGTTTGGATAATCCCGGGTATTCTACTACTCTTTTTGCTATATGCAGTTGTTCAAGGTATTCGCACATCACACGGGCTTTCGAAAGCACACAAACGTCTCTCAAACTACGATGTCAAAACAGCAACACTTTCCTATGGCGATGTAACCTACCTGGATGAGGGTAGCTGTGAGATTATCCTGTCGGTGCATGGGATTTTCGGTGGCTATGATCAGGCCTAAGGCGGTACACCGGCAATCCGTTTTGCCCTTGACTATCCTGAACGCGTCAAGGGTCTTTATGCGATTATAACTATATTGCCTTTTTGTTGTTTGCACAGTTTTTTAACTTCTGCAATTCTATTGGACAAAACAGTACTTCCGTCAAAGCTGTTATTATAATTGGTAACGACAGCTATAGATAAAGTAGTAATGGGAAATTTATCCATAAAACCGTTTCGATCTTTAGAAATGATATAGCCTCGCTCCCAATCTAAAGGAGAATAGAGGGGTTGAATTAATTTAGAAAACACATCGATAATATTATTACACAAATTCTGTACACTCTCTTTGTCTCGACGACGTGTAGTAATTACAAAATCATCACCGCCAATATGACCGATAAAATCTTTTTCTGAACAACACTGAACTATCGATTGGGCTAAAGTCTTGAGCATGGAATCACCGTTGGAAAAGCCGTAAGCATCATTATAGGCTTTAAAATTGTCTAAATCCAAATAGATAATAGCATATGGTTCCGTTTCCCGGATTACTGCTTCAATTGTCTGTTGAATACTGTTATTGCCGGGCAGACCGGTAAGAGGACTGGAATCCGCAGCTCTTTTTTCGCGCAGATTTACAGCGGTCAACAACAAATCACGAACAGTGAGCACTCCCAGATACTTTCCTTCTTCGGTGATAATTATCGCATCATATATGCTGGCAAAATCTCTATCCATAGCTAATGATGCTACTTCTTCCACAGTCATACCGGCATCAGCTGTCGTATATTCCTGATCCAGCATTTCTCCTATACTGCGCTTGTAGCTCAATCCATAGCCGTATTGCCCGCTAAAACGATCCAGCAAATAACTCCGAGTTAGCAGGCCGCAAACATTTCCTTCTGCGTCAGCCACACAGATCTCGGTGAGAGACGGATCCTCTTTCATGCACTCATAAATCGAAAGAGCTTTATCGTCGGGTGAAATCGGTTCAATGTGCCGACAAATCAGTCCCACGGTTTCAACATACGGATACAAAGGAAGAGGGGCCTGATTTATCTGGCGAAACTGCCGAATCATAAGTTCTACTTTTCCGTGCAGGTTTTGAAATTTCTCATCAGGTCGACCTAAAAAATATCCTTGTCCATAATCCACGTCCAATTCGATAAGAGTTGACAGTTCTTCCTCTGTCTCAATACCTTCGGCAATAACTTCTATGTCGAGTTCTCTGCATAGCCGGACAACACTTGAAACAACCGAACGTTTTTTCTTGTCCTTATCAATCCCGCGCACAATAGACATGTCGATTTTCAAATAATCAGGAGAAAGAGAACATACTCTTGCCAATCCGGAATAACCGAACCCGAAGTCATCTATTGCAACTTTAAAACCTTGATTCTGGTAATGACTGAGGGCTTCTCTAAAAACACCGGGCGAAAGAACAAGGGTTTTTTCTGTAATTTCAAAAATAATGTCTTCCGATTTTAATTCTAAATTCAAAAGTTTCTCTTTGGTAAATCCTGAAACAAACTCGGGGTCATATATGATATTGGGTTCTACATTCAAGAAAAGTTTCATTCGGGCAGGTTTCTCACAAGCACCCTTTAATGCATTAGCACGACAAAGACTGTCCAGTTCCCATAATTTTTGACTTTTTTTCGCTATTTCAAAAAGTTCCTCTATATTCAAATGACAATTTGAAAGAGTTATTCGGCTTAAAGCCTCATAAGCAAAAACGGAGCCGTTTTGCAAAGAGGCAATCGGCTGATAAACCGGACGAATATGCTCTCCGTTTAAAATCTCGACTAATGTGTTTGTGTTATTCATATATATATATCAACTTCTGATTTTTATTTTAAAGTTAATTATGTTAATTATAAGGACATAATGTAAAATCAAAAATCAAATTGATGTCAAATATATGTTACGAGATAATTGTCGAGCCCCGGATCCTGATTTGCTATTTATAAGTTTCTATCTCGGAAGTCAGCTTTTCAATCAGTTCAATTATTGTTGCTCTGAAATCTTTTAATTCATTTAACTGATCTTTTATTTCTCCCTGCACTCTCATGTCTGTAAAGATATTGTCAAGCCAAATGTCAAATATATTATCACCCACCGTATCACTGATTTCCGCCGGCAAATTCATATTCACATCTTCAAGTTCTTTATTAAGCATGTTTAACGAGTCAGATATTTCTTTAATGTCATCGTTTGCACCTCTGATCTTTTCTCTTTTGATAAAACTTGAAACCATTCCGCCGCCAAGCAAATCTACAATACCCCACGTCGACGCATTGTCCAAAGAACGTATAGCATTATCTATTCTTGCAACAACTTCCTCCGCTGCTGTTTTAGCTTCAATGAGTTCTTTTAATCTGTCCATTTCCCATTCTCCATTCATAATTTTTAATTTTTTTCTGTTATACCTGCAATTATTGTGTTTTTAATATCATTAGATAAAAAACAGCTATAGAGTTGTTCAAAACTCTATAGTTATCAGCATTTTCCTTAATCTATATGGCAAAATATTCATTAATCTATATAAATCTTTATCATAAGTCATTTTTCTGACATTTAAAAACAACTTTTCTACAGCAGGTATTTCTAAATAATAACCACTATATTTGTATCCGATATCTTTATCATTTATTATATTAAAAATATTATCTAATACTTCTGAATATAATAAGCTGAATATATTCTTATCACCTATTTTACTGCGATCAATATCACTATCAAAATGATTAATATTATTGTTGATCATAAGAATCTTCAGCTTCAAATATAATTCTATTTCCATATTTGTATCAAATTCCGAAAATGCTTTTTCCTTCAAAGTATTTACAATATTATAATTTAGTACATTCTGGTATATACACAATGTAAGCTCTTCATTATATGCATCCAACTCATTATATTTTAAATAGATAACGGATAACGTTACTGCATAAACTGTTAGACCCATTAAGAAAATTAACAGGATATTACTATTTAAATTATGATAAAGAAACGAAGTTATAACAATAATAACTATAAGAATTGAATATTTTATGTTTTTAAAATTGTAAATATCCTTAAACGTACACTCATTAGACTTTTCCGGATATATTTTAGGTCCGTTTTTACCGATTAAAATATTTTCTAAAGAATTATCGATATAAAATTTCTCATTATAGCATAAGTTTATAAAACTAACTTTATTATTTTTAAATTTAGTTAATGAAATTATTATATCTATTAGGTTAAATAAGATAAATGATATAACAATCCCCAGAATAATTAAGCCTATCAACCCGACACTATTTTTAATTACTCTGTCAAAGGCAAAAACTTTATTTATGATATTAATATTATAATATGCGGCTAATTGAACAATAAAATATACACTAAATAAAATCGAAAAAGTGAAATAATATTTCTTTTTCATTTACTCCTCCGGATTATAGAAAGAGATGCGTCTCCTTCTCGTTTGCAAATTCTTAAAATATCAAATTCCGATTTTGAGCGTTCTTAAACATCTCTTTTGCTCATCTGTTATTCTTCTGCTTTCGATTGCCTTCTGTATTGCTTTATTATGTGCCCACACGCTCAGCTTTTCTTTTTCAATATAAGGAATAGCAGCATCCCATTGTTTTGCAAGAGCTGTTGCGAAAAACCATGAAATCATCATATTGACATAGTATTTATCGGAACGAACGGACGCAGGAATTAAAAGATACTCCGTTTCAAAATCATCATCAAGATAATGGCTCATAAGTGATTTCATTCCGAAACGACTTGTATATGTATGATCGGATGCCGACCATCTGCGAATATCGGCTATCAGTCTCTCCTTGTTCTTACAAAAACATTTCGGTGACATAGTATCGCATACAGCCCAGTTATCTACATAAGGTAAGAATTTATCCAGCAATTCAACACATCTGTCATAATCCTTTACCTCTGAAAGAAGTATTCCGTGCAACAAATTCTCGTCATAATACCGGTGTGGAAGCGTATTGATAAATTCTCTGTACTTTCCTTCCTTAATAACTTCTTTTGCAAGCTTTCTTATATGAGGAACACGCACTCCGATAATCAGTTCAGGATCTACCCCCGGAGTTAGTCTGCTCTGAAATTCAGCGTATTTTTCATCTTTTAGTTTAAATAATCTCTTCTGTATATCTGTCATAATTTTTTTCTGTTATTAACTATACTCTCGTTTTTTAATGAAGACACACTTTTACTTGTTATATTCATTTAAAAATTCTATCACATATCCATTCAATTCCAATAAAGTTTCCGGAGCATGACGGGTATTTAAACCGCCATCTATCAAGTTGGTAAGCACAGGTGTTACCAAAATCATATCGGTCAAACCGATATGTCCGGCACCTGAAATATGCTTATTCACATACATCGGGTTATCACTTCTCATCAGGCGTACATTCATTTCATACGTCGTAATATCTTCCAGTTTTGTATATAAAGAATCCGAATAAATATGCAATACCGGCAAAGGATACAACTCATCAGTAAACACATACCGATCCCCGTCAATCCCCTCAATATCCGCCGCAAACGGTGCTTCTAAAATAACTAATGCCTGGAATTCTTCCGGTCTTTCACGTCCGACAGCTAAAGCCGCAGAACCGCCAAGCGAATGCCCCGATAGAACGATACGTTCACTATCAATATACTGTTCATAATTATAACCTGCCTGCGAGTCCAAAACCTGATTTAATACCGCATTGATGTCATCAACCCGCACCTCCGACCATGTTCGTAATGACACCAAATTACCCAACAAATCTTTCGAGCCTTGTGAGCTCATTGCACTTTTTATAAACTCTCTATCTGCACCAATTTTTCTGCCATCAGACATTTTGCTTCTGAATGAATGATATGGATGATTTAAACTCACCACTACATAACCCCGTGATGCCAACTCTAAAAAAAGAGTTTCATTGGATTCCGCAATACCAAAAGAACCCGGAGAGAATAAGAATAAAGGGTGAGTTTGTGGTTGTGAATTTTTTGGAAACCACACTTTGACGGGAACTTCACGTTTATTACCATGCGTCGCCATCTCTGAATTATCTGTCACATATTGATAAAACGCTTCTTCAGTTAAGATATCATAGGTTCCCGTAGGCTGTGGTGCCGGCGTTAAAGGAAAGAGCACCTTTAAAGCCATAAATATTATCAAAATAAATGAAGCAAAGACTAAGCCCGCCTTTTTCCACCTTCGAAATTTCGTTTGAAAGATTAAAAAAACAAACAACGCAACAGCAAGAAAAAAGCCTGATAATCGTATGATCATAATCTACAATCTCTCCTTCTGTATAAATAAAGGCATCTGTCTTTATACAGATGCCCGTTTTTTATCTTTTATTTTAGAATTTTAACTTATCGAATTTACTCTTCTTGGGGTATGCATTCGATCCGACAGCTGCTCCCATATTTTTGATAGCCTTCTTCTCTTTGGCACTGAGCTTTGTAGGAACTTCTATGTTGACCTTTACATATAGATCTCCGTTCCTCCCCGTTCTGACATTAGGAGCTCCCTTGCCCCTAAGTCTGAATGTCGATCCTGTCTGCGTTCCCGGAGATATCGTGTAAGTGTAGGTTTCTCCGAATCCCGGAACGGAAACTTTATCACCGAGAGCAGCCTGTTCGTACGTGATAGGCATATCAAGGTATAGATTATCTCCCCTGCGCTTGTACGTGCTGTGAGGTCTGACATTGATAACTATGTATAAATCTCCATCAGGTCCGCCATTGATTCCCGGGTCTCCCTGACCTCTAAGTGTAACAATGCTGTCATTATCTACACCCTTTGGAATATCGACCTTGATCTTAACAGTCTTCCTTATCTTACCCGTACCTTTACAGTCAGGACAAGGTGATTCAATAATCTGACCGGTTCCTCCACAATTAGTACAAGTTGTGACATTCTGGAAGGTTCCGAAAGGCGTATTGCTCACGTGCGATACCTGTCCGCTGCCTCCGCACACGCTGCAGGTCTTCTTTCCCGTTCCTTCTTTCGCTCCGGATCCTTTGCACGTTTTGCACTTAACATCTTTGGTGATTTCAATCTGCTTACTGCATCCGAAAAGTGCATCTGTAAAATCAATAGTTATAGCTTTCTGAAGATCTCGTCCTTTCTGAGGACCGGTACGCCCTGAGGAAGGGCGTCTTCCGCCACCAAAGCTTCCGAACATATCGAATATATCTTCAAAGCTCATTCCCTGTGTATCCCCGCCGAAACCACCGAATCCGCCAAAGCCGCCGAATCCGCCAAAGCCACCCGTGCCACCGGCACCGTAGCTCGGATCTACACCCGCATGGCCGAATCGGTCATACTTGCTCTTCTTGTCAGGATCCGAAAGGACTTCATAAGCTTCATTGGCTTCCTTGAACTTTTCTTCCGCAGTCTTATCATCCGGATTTTTATCCGGATGATATTTCATTGCCTTCTTACGATAAGCTTTTTTTATCTCATCGTCAGATGCTCCCTTGTTTATTCCTAAGACCTCGTAATAGTCCCTTTTATCTGCCATGCTGTATTTACCTCTGTTAGTTATTTTTTATCGTTTCTTTAATCTTTTATTATGAATTGTATTCCTAATGTTATTCTTCATCAACTACTTCATAGTCTGCATCAACAGTGCTGTCACCGGAACTATCTTCCTGAGCAGCTGTACCCATATCGCCTGTTTCCGCTCCCTGTGTAGCTTCCTGAGCAGCCTGTGCCTCCTGGTATATCCTTGTCGAGATAGGATAGAATGCATTTGTCAAAGCTTCCATCTTAGCCTTCATATCCTCTACATCGTTAGCTTCGATAGCTTTCTTCAGATCTTCTCTGGCGGCTTCAACAGCGGCTTTTTCGTCTTCTGTTGCCTTATCTTCAAGATCCTTCATCTGCTTTTCCGTCTCAAACAGAAGTCCTTCAGCCTGGTTCTTTGTTTCAACAGCTTCCTTCTGCTTCTTATCTTCCTCTGCAAACTGCTCAGCTTCTTTTATCTTCTGATTGATCTCTTCCTCTGACAGCTTTGTTGAAGATGTGATAGTAATCTTCTGCTCTTTACCTGTACCGAGATCCTTCGCACTTACATTAACGATACCGTTAGCATCAATGTCGAAAGTTACCTCGATCTGCGGAATTCCGCGAGGAGCCGGTGCAATGCCTGTAAGCTGGAATCTTCCAAGAGTGATATTGCCGTTAGCCATCTCTCTTTCACCCTGCATTACGTGGATGTCAACAGTTGTCTGATTATCTGCAGCGGTCGAGAAAATCTGGCTCTTCTTTGTCGGAATTGTAGTATTTCTCTCTATAAGTCTTGTGGCCACTCCGCCTAAAGTTTCTATCGAGAGTGACAATGGTGTTACGTCAAGGAGCAGTACGTCTTTGACTTCACCTGTAAGAACTCCTGCCTGGATTGCAGCTCCGATTGCCACACACTCATCCGGATTGATACCCTTGAACGGTTCCTTACCGGTTACTTTCTGAACTGCCTCCTGTACAGCAGGGATTCTTGTTGAACCGCCTACGAGGATTACCTTGGAGATATCTCCCGATGTTACCCCTGCATCTGCCATAGCTTTATTCATCGGCTCGATTGTTCTCTCTACCAGATGCTTGGTCAGCTGCTCGAACCTTGCTCTTGTAACATCCATATCCATATGGAGAGGTCCTGCCTGGCTTACTGTGATAAACGGAAGATTTACCTTGGTGTTCTGGGCACTTGAAAGCTCTTTCTTTGCCTTCTCTGCCGCTTCTTTAAGTCTCTGAAGCGCCATTTTATCTTCTCTCAGATCAATTCCGTTTTCCTTCTTGAAGCTGTCAGCAAGAAAGTTGACAAGCTCGTTATCGAAGTCATCTCCGCCGAGGCGTGTATCTCCGTTGGTTGCCAGTACTTCAAAAACTCCGTCTCCTAATTCCAGTATGGATACGTCGAATGTTCCGCCGCCGAGGTCATAAACTAAGATTTTCTGGTTTCCGTCCGTTTTATCAAGTCCGTATGCCAAAGCTGCTGCTGTAGGCTCGTTAATAACTCTCTTTACATCAAGTCCGGCGATTGTACCGGCGTCCTTTGTAGCCTGCTTCTGAGCATCCGAGAAGTATGCCGGAACTGTAACTACAACTCCCTCTACCTTCTCACCGAGATAAGCCTCTGCGTCCGTCTTGAGTTTTGTCAGTATCATTGCAGAAATATCCTGCGGTGTATATTTTCTTCCGTCAATTTCTACCGAATAGCTTTCACCCATATGTCTCTTAATTGACGAGATAGTTCTGTCCGGATTTGTGATTGCCTGTCTCTTTGCTGTTTCGCCTACAAGTCTCTCACCTTTATCTGTAAAAGCCACCACTGATGGAGTTGTCCTTGCACCCTCAGCGTTTGTGATAACTGTCGGCTCTCCGCCTTCGAGAACTGCAACACAGCTGTTAGTTGTTCCTAAATCGATTCCTATTACTTTTCCCATTTTGTTTCCTCCTATATTTTAAGGTTATTTATTTTTAAATTTAATTATTTAACTATTTTATTACCGAGACCATTGAGGGTCTG
>DUVP01000034.1 GCA_012840975.1 Mogibacterium sp.
GAGTGTGTGAGAATTTTTCTGTAAATATGCCTTCTGTGGCTTTAATAGAGTAGACCTGTCTAAACAGACAGACCTTACGAACAATAACAATATAATTTATTCGTTTAAACATGTCAAGAACCGCTCATTTTCAGAGCGGTTCTTAAATTGACTAATCATTAATTAGAGAGGCATTCTGCCCTCATACATTACACTGAATTCACCATAAGCCTTACCCCAGTTGCGGATAGGCTGAGTCCATTTCTTTGTAGCCTGCAGTGTTGAAAGATATAGAGATTTTAGAAGTGCTTTATCGCTAGGAAAAACTGACCTTTGACGATTGAGTTTTTTGTATGTGCTGTTCAAACTCTCTATAGCATTAGTGGTATAAACAATCTTTCTGACCTCTGAGGAAAATTTAAATATCGGAGTAAGCACATCCCAGTTCTTGTGCCAGCTTTTCATGGAATTCGGGTATTTACTCTCCCATTTCTCAGTAACTCTATCTAATTGCTCTTCTCCCTTGGTCTCATCAGGAGCAAGATATATTTTCTTAAGATCATCGGCAAACTCTCTCATGTCCTTGTATGAGACGTATTTAAGTGTGTTTCTCACCTGATGCACTATGCAACGCTGATATTCTGTTTTTGGAAAAGCAGCCGCTATAGCTTCTTTAATCCCGGTTAATCCGTCGGCACAAATTATCATCACATCCTTAACACCTCTGTTTTTCAGGCTGTTTAGGACTCCAAGCCAGTACTTGCTGCTCTCATTTTCACCTATCTCAAGGCTTATTACATCTTTCATGCCTTCGCAGTTTATTCCCAGGATTACATAGGCTGCAAGTTTTCGGATAATATTATCGTCTCTGACAGAGAAGTGAACTGCATCTATAAACAGGATCGGATAAATGTCATCAAGTGGTCTGTTCTGCCAGTCTTCAATGTCTCTAAGAACCTTATCCGTTACATCCGAAATAAAGCTTTCACTACATTCAAAACCATAGATTTCTTCTATTTGTGCGGATATCTGTCTTGTTGTAAGACCGCGGGCATACATACTTATTATCTTCTCATCAATTCCGGAAATATCCTTTTGTCGCTTCTTAACTACCTGTGGCTCGAAACTGCTGTTCCTGTCTTGAGGTACATCAATTTCAAATTCGCCATAATTACTGCGTACTCTTTTAGTTTTTGTGCCATTTCTGTAGTTATCACTTTCACTGCGTTCATAACTCTCATATCCGAGGTGCTCATCCATTTCTGCTTCCATCATGGACTTGATTGTTCCACCCAGAAGATCCTTCAGGGCTTCCTGAATATCTTCTGCTGTTTCAATGTCATACTCTTCAATAAGGGATGCAATGATGTTTCTTTTTCCCTCTGTTAGAGGTTTTACGTGATAAACGTCTTTTTTCTTTGCCATAATAATAGCCTCCTGTAGTATTTTGATTCTACCACAGAAGGCTTTTATAAAATTTACAGACTTTTTCTCACACTCTCGTGTTTCCATAGAAAGGTTTGAAAAATTAAACTTCCAGCACTTTTAAAGCTTTTGGAACAACCTCTATCTTGAGTATCCCCGTTTCGAAAGCTTCTCCGTCTCCTACAAACTGCATATTCTGAGTTGCCAAAGGTTCTATTACTATACTTTTTGCCTGAGTATACTTAAGATATTTATCGCGATTCTCAATATCGAGAATTTTCCCGTCTTTATATTTCTTGATTAAAGACACAAACGCTCTTCTGGTAATATCCTTAACTACAAGCAATTCAAGAAGTCCGTCGTAAAGGTCCGCTCGAGGCAGACTGTGAAATCCTCCTCCGCAAAAGCCGCCGTTTCCAATAGTAGTAAGGAGGGTTTCACCGTTATGGAGTTCTTCACCGTCTACAATTACTTTTAGGTTCTCGCCCTTTTTTTCTGCAAATGTTCTTGCCACCGCAATAATATATGCACTCGGACCACTTATGTACGGATTAAGTGCCAGCTTATTTTTCAGTATTGCAGCATTTCCGTCAAAACCTATATTAATACCGTTGACTACATAGCGTGTCTTCTCTTCGTCATCTTCCATCCAGGACATCTTTATAAGATCCATTTTGCCTACTTCACCGTTAAAATGGGCATATAAACTACGATACTTCGCTCCCTCTTTCAGTCCTCCACCCAATTGCCTGACTAAGTCGTTTCCGCTGCCGACAGGTATTATTCCGAGGATCGCATTGTCGTGAGCTGTTATTCCGTTTGCCACTTCCTGTACAGTTCCGTCTCCACCGCACGCAACGAGAACGACATCTCCTTTTGCTTCCCTTGCTGCATAGTCTGCAAGGACAGTAGCGTCCTTTTCTCCACTAGTGTGATACATCTTGCAATTGATGTCAGGATTGTCGGCAATAAGCTGTTCTATCTCCGAGACAAGTTTTTTTTGTTCTTACCTCCGCCTGAAACGGGATTGATTATGAATACATATTCCATATCTCTTTCCTCTTAAAATTTATTTACTTGTGTGCATAGTCTACCATATAAAACGTCTTCAGGCTTAATTACCGTCATATAAAAGTTTAGGTTTTGCATTCAAATAATCAAGCGACACTAAACTGTATTCTACTCCTTTATAATTGCCTTTTATTCCCTTGCCAAATGCTATCTGTCCATGCAGATGACCGTATACACATTTCCATACACCGTATTTCTCGAGCATTTTTGTGAATTCGGTCTCCGGTCCGTTTTGTCCTGCCGGAGGATAATGCAAAGCAACTATTATTTTTGCGTCCGGAGCTTTCTTAACCGCAGAATCCAGACCCATTTTGAGTCTCAATAATTCTCTTTTATATATCTTTTCGTCATGATCCGTATAATCATCCGAGCCGGGATACGGCCATCCCCGCGTAGCACAGATCGCTATTTTCTCACCTTCTACGTGATAACTTTCATTTTGCAGAAAAACCATATCCTCGTAGAGGGAATTCATATACTTAATCCTGCTCCACCACAAATCATGATTACCTTTGGACAGTATTTTCGTTCCGGGCAGTTTCTGTATCCATTCAAAATCAGGCATTGCATCTTCCAGCCTAAGTGCCCAGGATATGTCGCCCGGTATCAGAACTATATCCTCATCCGAAACCATTTCTTCCCATGCTTTCTTTAGCCTTTCGGTATGATTCTCCCAATCATCCCCGAAGACCCACATCGGTTTATTTATACTCTCGTTGAACGATAGATGTAAATCCGCTATCGCAAATATCTTCATTTTCTTCTCCATCATCATCAAGCAGCATGACATCTCTGAGTTTGCGATTGATTGCCCTGGTTCTGACACCTTCCAGCTTATCGAGCTCATCATCAGCCTGACGTATTCTTTTTCTCGCGTCTTTTAGACCTGCATCGAATTTTGCAAATTCAGTCTTGACCTCTGCAAGTATTTTCCAGACTTCACTTGATCTTTTCTCTATTGCCAAAGTGTGAAAGCCCATCTGCAAGCTGTTGAGCAAAGCGGCCATGGTTGTCGGTCCTGCAACAGTCACTTTATACTCTCTCTGCAACAGTTCAATCACACCCATATTTACAGCCTCTGCATAAAGTCCCTCAAACGGCAGAAACATAATGCCGAAATCGGTAGTATGCGGTGGCGATATATATTTATCCCTGATATCCTTTGCTTCCTTACGAAAAGCATTTCTCAAAGCCGTTTTGAATCTGTCAACGATTGCTTTGTCTCCCGTCTCATAAGCGTCCATCAGCGAACTGTATGTATCTGCCGGAAATTTTGAATCTATTGGCAAGTAGACAATGTTCTCACCGTCGCCCGGAAGTTTTATTGCAAACTCAACTCTCTTATCACTTCCCGGTACAGTCGCAACATTCTCGTCATATTGATCATTATTAAGAATCTGCTCGAGTATTGCAGCCAGCTGAACCTCCCCAAGAATCCCTCTCGTCTTCACATTCGAAAGAATTTTCTTGAGATCTCCGACATTTGCCGCTACAGACTGCATTTCTCCCAGACCTCTGAAGACCTGCTCAAGGCGCTCATCGACTGTTTGTCTCATATTATCGAGTTGACTGGTGTTCTCATTTCTGAGCCTCGCCATCCCCTCTTCAATATTCCTGAGTCTGAATTCCTGCTGCTCGCTTATGCTCCTCTGATTTCTCTCGACCATCTCAGCATATGTCGTAAAATAAGCGTCCATTTTGGCAGTATTCGCTTCTATTCTCCTGGTCGTTCTCTGAGCCCTTGCGAGAGAAATAAAGCTGATTATCAGAGTTGTAACCAGCAAAACTCCGAACACTATTGCTATTATAAATCCGCTATTTCCCATATTCCGCTCTAACTCAACTCTTCATCGACAAACTTAAATGTAGCATCTGCATCTTTGAGAACTATTTGTGTAAACCCGTCCTTATTAATGAGATATCTTGACATGTCCCCTCGTCTGAGGTCTGCGAGATCGTTAGCAAGTATATAGTCCATATTATTCTTGTTGCAGAGAGCTGTCGCTACATCGAAAAGCTCACCCTTTTCAACATTCTCAAGTAGCTTGTATCCTATAAGCAAGGCGTTAGGGAACCAGAACCTTAGCTTCCCGATAATCTTCGGGGTCAGTCCCAGTTTAATCGTCAGATTTTTCTGATAACTGCTGATCTTGGTATTATTGTCGATCTTGCATTTCGGATCCTGCATGATATTCAGGATATCTTCAGGCGACTTGATACTATCTATGCGTTTAAATATTTCATCCGCCATGTCCTCGAGCAGGAAAGCAAAATCCGCTTTATAATCACCGACAGCAGCGGCATGAATTACCGCATCCACATCATCCGGTCTTGCCTCTGCCTCTATTGCATCAAGCATATCCTGAGTATTCTCTATTCTGACGATTCTGAGATTTTCTCTTTCCTCAAGGTTGACCACCTTGTTGAAAATGGCTACAACCTCATAGCCGGCACTTGCGAATGATTCAGCCAAAGCGACCGCTGTTCCGCCCGTCGACATATTGGTTATCTTCATAACCTCGTCGATTGCCTCGTTGGTCGGTCCTCCTGTTATAATTATTTTTTTCATATTCTTCCCTCCCGTTCCAGTATTTCTCTGATCACATAGGCTGCAAGTTCAAGTCCGGCAGCAGCCGGTACATAGCTTAATGTTCCCGACTTTCCCTTGCCCTGCACAGACTTCTCTTCCGAAAAAACAACAGGTAAACTTTCTATTCCTTCTTCCCTCATCCTCTTTCTTATTATTTTGGCAAGAGGGCAAACTGTTGTGCTGTATATATCAGCCTGAATAAAATTTGTGCCTAGTTTACCGGCCGCTCCCATCGAGGAAACTATATTAATTCCTTGTTCTTTTGCCTTTAGTATAAGTTCCACCTTTGCATCGACCGAGTCTATAGCATCGACTATCCAGTCAAACTCTTTGAGGTTCAGTTCATCTTCTACTTCATAGAATCTCGGAATAGCTCTCACATCTATATCGGGATTTATATCTTTAATCCTCTCAGCCATTACCTGCGCTTTGTTCTTTTCCAAAGTTGATGTAAGGGCTACAAGCTGTCTGTTAAGATTGCTTTCGGCAATTTCGTCTCCGTCCATCAAAGTTATATTACCGACTGATGCCCTTGCAATTGCTTCTGCAGCATATGAGCCTACTCCTCCTATTCCGACAATAAGAACATGGGCAGCTCTTAGCTTGTCCAGACCTTCTTTTCCTATAAGATTTGCAGTCCTTGAATATCTTTCTTCCATCCTTTTTTTCTGTTTTATTTTCCTGTTATTATATCAAGTTTTATGGTCGACTCTTTTATATATTATATATTTTCATCGGTAAGATTTCTTATTTCATTAAGGATTCTATATATGTGTTCAGCACAGAATCCTCTTCTCTCCAGCTTTCTTCCAATCCCGGCAAGAAGTCTGTTGTTTATTTCTCTTTGTACTATGCAGCCGCTGCCGTCCTCTGAAAGATAGAAAACTTCCTTTCGTGCCAGCCCTAAAGCCTCTTCATATTCATCTATTTTATTTTCGTAAAAATAATCTTCACGAGCGTTTCCGATTATTTCATCAGATATGCCTTTTTCCTCAAGCTCTCGAACCGCCCTCAATGAGCCTCTGTGTTTGCTGTGATTATATTCAAAGTATCTCAAAGCATAATAATAATCATCGAGATACTTCAATTCTTTAAGTTCGCTTATTGTTTCTTCTATTTCATCCACTGAATAAGCTTTTTGTTTCAGATAGGTCTGCATCTCAAGAACGGTTCTCATTCTGTTTGCAAGATAGGCGGATGCTGCTTCCATGGCGGTTTTGCGTTTTTTTGTCTTCTCTTGTTTCTTATCCTGTTTTTGCAATTCGCGGATTTCCACTGCTTCCATATGTCCTTCTATGCAAACAGCAACATTCAAATCTATTTGTTCTCCCGTTTGTTCTTCTGCAGGAAGATCAATGTCTCTCAAGCTGTATTTGCGTCCCTCAAAAATAACTTCTTCCTCAAGAACGGAAGGTGTATTTGACATAGTGACACTTGCTCCTATCGCTTTAATAAGGGCTTCTCTTCTCGTCCATATACGAAAGAATTCAGATTGACCTTTTTCTCTGACAGCTTCCTTGTCGAATTCATCGAAAAATCTGTCCGCTACTTCCTGAAATCGAGCATTTTTCGGATACTGTATATCTAAACCGCACTCCCTTTTTCCTATCAGTACAGCCCATGTCCTTTCGCTGTGAGATATGGAGAATTCGTCAAAGCCTTCTATTTCAGGCTTTCCCAGTTTATCTTTATAGCGAATCGACGTTACAAGTTGTTCAGCTTTTTTATTATTTCCTATATATGAAGTTATTGCTTTGAGCAAAAGATGTCTGCTTTCTCCCTGCCTGTTTTCATAACAGTGAGTATAGTATAAAACCACTATTTCAACTCCCTTACAGCTCTGTCAAGAGCCTCGTCTCCGCTTGCTTTGATGTCAGGTGTTATACCTACACCATCGACACTTTTCCCGTTAGGTCTAAGGTATTTGCTCATGGTCATTTTAACTGCCGAGCCGTCCTTAAATGAAGTGACACTCTGGGTAACTCCCTTTCCGAAAGTTTTGGTCCCTATGATAGTTGCTCCCTTATTGTCCTGTATAGCTGCTACAACTATTTCTGCAGCACTTGCTGTGTTTTCATTGACTAAAACGACATATCTGATGCCCGCTGAGCTTTCATTGGATGTACGGACTGTTTCTTTTCCGCCCTTCTGTACATCTGTCATTATCTTGCCCGATGGCAGGAGATAATCGGCAAGTTTGACTCCCTCTTCAGTTAAACCTCCCCCGTTATCTCTGAAATCTATTATGAATTTTTTGCATCCTTCCTTCTGAAGTTCTTTTACGGCATTCTTGAAGTCTTTGGCAGTGCCGTCAATAAAAGACATCACATGAATATAGCCTATGCCTTTTTGTCCGGCATATTCATGGTATACAACAGAGTCCTGTTCAAACTTCTCTCTTTCCATCTCGACTTCAAAAGTTTCTTCCCCACGCTTTATCAGGACATTAACTTTCGTTCCTGCTTTTCCGGTCAGCTTGTTAGCCGCATCTTCAACATTCTTCGGCTGTTTACCGTCTATTTTTACAATTATATCCCCCGGCATTATTTCCGCTTTGCTTGCCGGGCCGTTCTTGAATACATATTTTACGACTACACTTTCCTCTTCCATTGCAACGGCAACACCGATTCCTATATATGTTCCCTTATAGCGTCTTGAAAACTCCTTATACTCTTCAGCGGTAAAATATTGTGCATAAGGATCTCCGATACTGCTTACAAGTTCCTTGAGGGCATCATCGTTTATATCCTCCGGCTTGTAATCTGCAATCGGATTGTCACCAATCAGTTCGATAATTTTATAGTATTTGCCGTATTTTCTTTCCATGTCTGCATAGTATTCATACTTCTGCTTTGTTATTAATTTTCCCAATCCTAAAGTATTGGTTGCAACAAATATCGCAATCAGACAGGCAAACACACCGGCAATAAAGCCTGATCGAAATTTTCTCCTTGCAAATATTCTTTTATTCTTTTCCTGATTTTCATTCATCATTGTATTTCTCCTGACGGCAAGACGCTCTGAACAATCATTTGCGTTGTCTCTGAATCTCTCCATCTGTTAATCTCGACATTTCCGAGAATATCCAGCTTTTCACCGGTCTCTATCATATCATATACCTTCTGTGCATCCCGGAAGAGAAGACAGTCAAAACCCGAACCCTTCCCTGATGTAACATGAAATTTGGCATATTTATTTTCTCCCTTTAGAAATCTCCAGTTTGAGATTTTTGCATCACGCACCAGGAATATAGGAACTTCGTTTTCTTTTCCGCAAGGCTCCAGAAGTTCTATAGCACGTGCCAGATTTAAATCAATTTCTTCAGCTTCGACATCTGCATCATAAAAATACTCTATATCAAATATAGTGTTTTCTAATTCATACATATTATCGATATCTTTATTCAGATCAGCCTTTAACTTTTCAATTCTGTCTGTCGAAATTGTGAATCCGCAAGCGGCACTATGCCCTCCAAAACTTATAAATACATCGCTGTATTTATCCAGCATTTCGAAAAGGTCTACTGTGGGTATTGAACGACCTGTACCTTTATAATAATTACCGTTTTTCGATATTACTACTACAGGACGATTGACATCTTCTCTTATCTTTCCGGCTACTATTCCGAGAACCCCTTCATGTGAATCATTTATTTCCAGAATTAGAAAGTTTCCGTTACTCAATTCCTCTTCTATAAGTGTTTTTCCCGTATTATATGCATCATCCTGAAGTTTTCTTCTGTCCTGATTAGCCTTAATCAGCTCATTGCAGCAAAATTCTATTTCATCCGGATCTTCTGCCAGGAAAAGCTTTACTCCCAAACCTGCATCTCCCAACCTTCCCGCTGCATTTATCTTGGGGGCAATTCCATATGAAATATCATTTGCTCTTATTGTCCTGTAATCAAGTCCGGAAAGGTCGATCAGTCTTCTCAGACCTTTGTTCCTGCAACCGAGTCGAATAAACATCAGCCCGAATTTAACTATCGTTCTGTTCTCATCCAGGAGAGGCATTATATCAGCTATAGTGCCTACAGCTACAAGTTCAAGAACTTCCGACATGATCTCCTGCGGAATCTGTTTTTTTCTTGAAAGTGCAAGTGCAAGCTTGTACGCTACTCCGACTCCTGCTAACCCTTTAAACGGATACTCATCTCCGGGCATCCTCGGATTAATAATTATCCCTTCTGCTTTTGTATCCGACATATTATGATGGTCTGTAACTATAGTTTCTATTCCGATCGATTGTGCATACCGGGTCTCTTCCTCAGACACTGAACCGCAGTCTACCGTAACGATCAATTCTCCTCCGTCCTCATGGATCTTATCTATTGACTCTTTATGAAGACCGTATCCTTCATCAAGCCTTGACGGTATGTAGTAGGTGACATTATCCGTCAGGCTTCCCATTACCTTCATTAAAAGAGCTGTTGAGGTTATCCCGTCAACATCATAGTCTCCGTATATTACAATTCGTTTGCCTGAATCTATCGCTTTAATCAACAAATCCACTCCCGCCTTCATATTAGTTAACAGGAATGGATCGTGGACGAGTTTCGGGCTTGGTGAAAAGAACTCTTCCCTTTCATTTTCCCCTATCCCCCTCGATTCAAGTATTTGAAGGATAATATTCGGAATCTCTTTATTCATTTCTTGAACTATCGATTCCTTCATTATTCTTTTCTCCGTTATTAGTTGCAGGCTCTATTGATACAAAATTAGAGGATCTATAAAACTTCCGTTCAAGAGCAGCGAGAAATGTAAGTGCGGACCCGTCGACATTCCGGAATTTCCGATATATCCTATAATATCGCCTTTCTTAACCGTCTGTCCTGCCGATACGGCATATCCTTTAAGGTGGCCGTACAAAACCGTATAGCCGCTGCCAATGTTTATCATTACACAGTGTCCGTATCCGCCATAATATGATGATCTGGTCACATACCCGTTTCCTACTGCGTAAAGCGGCGCTCCGTAAGTACCGCTGGTTAAGACAATATCGTACCCGTTGTGATATTTTCTATAACCGAGAATCGGATGTATTCTCCATCCGTAATAAGACGTGTAGAACCAGTTGCTCGGTGTAGGCCACATGTATGTACCGAAATCAGTCGGAGTATATTGTCCCGCTCCGTCTCCCGATGTACTTGCTGCAAGAGCTGCGAGCTGTTCCGCTTCCGCTCTCAGCTGTGCCTCCTGAGCCTCGTACTTCTTCATAGCTTTTCTGTACTTCTCTCTTAAGGCCTCAACTTCTTCCTGCCTGTCCTTGAGCTCCTGCTCTTTTGTTTCGAGTTTTTTCTTGAGCTTTGCAAGCTCTTTGAGGTCCTTTTGCAGACTTCTGAGTATGTCCTGATCATTTTTCAAGATTTTTTGGACCATTCCGATATTGGAAATAAGATCCTGTATACCCTCTGAACTGAGAATGACATCAACAAAACCGACCGATCCTGTTTTATACATAGCGGTCAGTCTTTGATTGAGTGCTTTTTCCTGCTTCTCGATCTCTTTCTCTTTTTTTACAATATCCTTCTTGGTTTCTTCTATCTCATATTCGGTATTTCGGATTTCTATATCGAGCTCATTATATCTTTGCTCCATCTCCTCCATACTCTCTTCAGCGGCTTCTTTCTTCTTTTTTGCCTCGTTGGCCTCTTTAAGTTTTTCTTCCGCCGTTGCTCCATAAGCCGCCAACACCGTCGTGATAAACAACGTTGCTATAAGGGATATTATAAGTATAATTCTGAATTTTCTGTTTCGCAGCATACGCACTTCTCTCCAATTGCTATTTATACAGGAATTTTCTTATAGATATTATACTTCCGCATACACCGATACCCACTCCGAGACAAACGAAAATTATCAGAAGGTTTGTTATGAGGTATTGTGCCGGAACTACTGTGACTGACAATATTCTTGTAATATCACCGCCTATAATATCGACCACTTTGCTGTATATAAGATATACCAGACCTGTCGAAATGCCGGCGGATAAAAGCCCGATTATAACACCGCCCCATATGAACGGTGCTCTGACGAACCAGTCCGTCGCTCCGAGGTATTTCATAATCCCGATTTCTTTCTCTCGATTAAATACTGTCAGTTTGATCGTATTTGCAACGATTATTACAGACACCACAATCAGGAAAGCCATCGCAATAATCGATCCCATTTCGATGAAATCCGTAACCTTTTCGAGTTTTTCTATTGTATCCTGATAAAATACTACATCATCAACCCCTTTGACATCTTTTGATGCTTCAGCAACTCTGCTCGCCGCATCTTTGTCAACTACATAAACAATATAAGAATTAGGCAAAGGGTTTTCTGGAAGATTGTCAAGCAGATAGCCATTGTCTCCCCATCTTTCCTTGAGAGTTTCAAGCGCCTGCTCTTTGGAAATAAACTCTACATAATCAACACCCTTCATATCTTCAAGGGTTTGTTCCGCTTCTTCATTGACAATTTCTTTATTCCCGTCTTTTAAATATACCTGGACAACATTGTAGTCCTGCTTGATTGTCGCAGCAAAGAGATCCACGTTGACAAAGGACACAAAGAAAAGACCGAGTATAAGCATCATAGCAGTAATAGCAAGGACGGATGTTACATACATTCCTTTATTGCGTCCCATCTGTGAAAACGCCTGTTTGATATCATATCCCAATCTACTCATCATAGAATTCCTCCCCCGCATTCAGGTAGGCATCTACGATACTCGTAGTATCCCGTTGATTATCTTCCGATTTCTCGAAATCCTGAGATCTGATACCATATGCCGAACTGTCTTCTATAAACTTTCCGCCCATAGCTGAACTGTCAATATTTACTTCCGGATTATATCCGACAGAAGGATCATATAATTCCTCTTCCGAATCCTCCTGCCTGAATCCGTAGCTGCCCTCTTCATCCCTTACGATATATCCTTTATCGATAGCTACGACTCTTTTTTTCATTCTGTCTACTATATCCTTGGCATGAGTTACCATGAGAACCGTTGTCCCTCTGACATTGATCTGCTCGATCAGGGACATTATATCCATGGCTGTAGCAGGATCCAAATTTCCCGTGGGCTCATCACAAATAAGTATTCTCGGCTGATTAACAATTGCCCTCGCAATACCGACTCTCTGCTGTTCACCGGCGGACAATTCATCCGGATACCTGTCTGCTTTATCTTCTATATCCATAAGTTTAAGGACATAAGGTACTCTCTGTTTAATCTCTTTCTTTTTCTTATGAATAACTTCCATAGCAAAGGCTACATTTTCATATACGGTTTTTTTCTCAAGCAACCTGAAGTCCTGAAAAACCATGCCGATTTTCTGTCTTAGTTCAGGTATTTCTCTGCGAGGAAGTTTTGTAATATCCTTGCCTGAAAGAACTATCTTTCCGGAGTCCGGATCAAGTTCCTTAAGGATTAGTCTGATAAAAGTGGTCTTGCCTGCACCGCTCGGTCCGACAAGAAACACAAAATCGCCTCTGTGTATATGTACGGAAGCATTGATCAGCCCGCTGTTATCACCGAAGCACTTCGTTACATTGTTAAAAATTACCATAGTATAGTTGTATCCTTCCTATATGTATGTATTCATACATGGTGATTATACAACAGGTAGGATTCTAATTCCACCCGATTAACGAAGTTTAATGCAATCAATCACTTGACCATGCATATGTGCTTTGAGCTGCAGCCCTCAACTTTGCATTCTCCTTTTAGTGTTTTATATATAGTGGCATTACCCGGAATTACACTGCCTTCGCGGATTACAGTATCTCCTCCCAGGACTGTAGCATTCGCATATATGGTGACATCGCTTTCTACAGTCGGATGACGCTTTCTGCCTGCCAGACGCTGACCCTGCCTCGGCGAAAGAGCTCCGAGAGTTACGCCTTGATATACCTGAACATTATCTCCGATTTCCGTTGTTTCACCGATAACAACTCCTGTACCGTGATCTATGAAGAAGCTTCGACCGATAGTCGCTCCGGGATGAATGTCTATCCCCGTCTTTGAGTGAGCGTACTCAGACATTACTCTAGGCAGAATCGGCACACCGAGCTCATATAAAAGATGAGAAAAACGATGTACGCAAATAGCGAAAAGTCCCGGATATGCAATAATTATCTCCTGATAACTCTTTGCCGCTGAATCGCCATCATAAGCTGCTTTGACATCACTTTCTAAAAGTTCTTTAATGACAGGAATTTGCCCTGTAAACTCCTTCGCAAGGTCTTTAGCTGTTTTTTTATCTTTGTCATTGTCTCCGTTTGCTCCGAACGTCAGAGCATTTTCTATCATTTTCTCAACTTTCGATTCAATAGATGACAGTCTCTTTTCCGGCTCATGTATAACATGGTCGAAGAACTCGGCAAACACCAGATGTCTAAGCTCGGATATAAGATCACTTATATCATTATCGGAAAGTATCATCTTTCCATAAGGGCCTTCCCATATCATCGATTCTTTCATTTCTTATTTCTCCTTTTCTTCTTCAAATAAAGGTGTTGACAGGTATCTGTCTCCTGAATCAGGCAAAATGACCACTATATTTTTGCCGAAATTCTCTTCTCTGCAGGCCAGAATAGTCGCTGCTTTTAATGCAGCTCCCGACGATATTCCAACCAGAATACCCTCTGTTTTAACAAACCGTCTGCCTTCTTCATATGCCTCTTCATCTTTAATTTGTATGACCTCGTCATATACGTATGTATCGAGGATCTCAGGAATAAAATCTGCTCCTATACCCTGTATATCATGAGGTCCCGCTTTTCCTCCGGAAAGCACAGGACTGCCGGCCGGCTCAACCGCCACGACCCTGATCTCCGGATTCTTTTCCTTTAAATACTGTCCTGTGCCTGTAATCGTCCCTCCCGTCCCGACACCTGCGACGAGTATATCCGCTTTGCCTTCTGTCTGATTCCATATCTCCGGACCTGTCGATTTTCGGTGCGCCTCTACATTCGCCCGGTTCTCAAACTGTCTGAGGACAAATGAATTTTCCAACTCTTCATTCAAGTCCTCGGCTTTTCTGATAGCTCCGGTCATACCCTCGGCTCCGTCAGTCAATATAAGTTCCGTTCCGAATGCTTCAAGAAGCTTTCTTCTTTCTATGCTCATAGTGTCCGGAAGAGTTATTATGACCTTGTAACCTTTTAAAGCCGCAACCGCTCCTATTCCTATTCCCGTATTACCGCTTGTGGCTTCTATCAGGGTACCGCCCGGCTCAATGAGTCCTCTCCTCTCCGCATCTTCTATAAGCTCAATTGCGACCCTATCCTTTATAGATCCTGCCGGGTTAAAGCATTCGAGTTTTACAAGTATATTTGCATTACCTGCACCTGCGGATTCGGCATACCTTGAGGCATCTAAAAGAGGTGTTGAGCCAATCAAATCGATAGGGTTTTTAACTATTCCTTCTTTAATTCCCTTCATTTCTCTCCTTTCCAAATCGATACCATTACACAATTAAAAACGGGTACCGTTCATTATGATACCCGTCCGTAATATACGTGTCCGATTATTATTTCGACTAATATAAGGTAGCATAATGCATCACAATCAGTCCGCGTTCTTACAAGCGGCATTCAAACAACAACAGTTGCAACAGTTTGCTTTGGTTGTCATTGTCTGATTGTTCAGCATCTGCTTTTCCTTTCTTTTTTTTAGAATAAAACCATTAAGATTCTTTCTAATTGAGAGAATAGCATATAAATCCTACCCGGTCAATAGGAATTATCTATAGCAGCTATACTCAATTTTATGTATCGCAATTATTTTCAAATTTTTCTTTATCTTCCGTATTTTTTCTTGAAAGATGTCAGTATTTCCATAAGCCTTTCGTCGAGGAAAGTTAAAGCTTTTTTCCTGATATCGTCGGGAACACCATAGTAAGCCTCTGCAACTCCTCCGCAAATCGCCGCCAAAGTGTCGCTGTCACCGCCTATCGAAATTGCATTTCTTATAGCATCTTCAAAGTCGGCGGATTCGAAAAAAGCCTGTAGTGCCTGCGGTACGCTTCCCTGACAGGACACATCGAACTCATATTCATCCCTGATTTCATCCAGAGTAAAATCCATAGAATAATAGTTCTTATCGATAAAATCTCTGATTTCTTCTTTGCTGCTTCCTGTCCTTGCCATATATACGGCTACAGCTGTCGCCTCCGCTCCTTTCATTCCCTCCGGATGATTGTGAGTGACTTCTGTAACAAGTCCGGAAATTTTTACAGCTTCTTCAAGACTCTCTGCTGCAAAACCGGCAGCACTTACCCGCATTGCCGATCCGTTCCCATAGCTATTGTACGGTCTGGGATTGTCAGAGAAAATCCAGTAGCGAAAATTACCGCCATATCCGCAGTTCGGATAATTTCTTCCGACTTCCTGCATATATCTGACAGCATTCTTAGATAAATCGCTATAATCCGGCTTGCTTTCCATGATTGCTTTTGCAACAGCCAGAGTCATAACGCTGTCGTCAGTAACGGAACACCTGCTTGTAAAAAGCTCAAAGTCCTTGCTCTTCTTATTTCTCCATTCGAAACGCGAACCTACGATGTCGCCAATAATCGCACCTGTCATAGACAGCCTCCTCCTTTTTTTATTCATTATATTTTATTTGTTTAGATATACTCTATCGGTAACGCAACAAGATTTTCCTTCAGCCAATGTACTTTGTCATACTGGCAGATAATAACTCCTTCTTTTAAATTTACTCCCGGAATATCTTTCAACAGATTAAAACTTTTTGCCATTTTGATATCCGGTTTTGCTGTCATTTTAATTTCTACAGGATAAATATCTCTACCGTCTTCAATAATCAGATCTATTTCCTTTTGATCCCGATCCCGGTAAAAATACAGACCGGGTCTGCTTATGCCGACATTCAAAAAACTCTTTATGATTTCACTTATTATAAAGGTCTCAAAAACTTTGCCTGCAGATGCTCCGTTCTTTAAAGTGTCTCTTGTCAGCCAGCGGGTCAAATAAGCCAGCAGACCCGTATCCGCGAAATAAACTTTCGGCGTTTTAATTGCACGTTTAAGATGGTTGTTTGAATATGGATAAAGTAAATAAATAACTCCTGATGTTTCGAGAATTGATGTCCAGCGTTTCACCGTGTCTATGCTCACTCCTATGTCTTTGGCAATCGAATTATAGTTCTTAATCAATAAAAACTGCGGCTAATGTAAGAATGTATCTTATATTAGCCGCAGTTTTCAGCACTTCAACTAAACATCCGAATACAAATTATCTCTTTTACCACTTATTAAATACTTTTTCCGCAAAGCCCAGGAAATCTTTTACTTCTATTTCCGTACCGTCATCCAGGATCGCTTTGCCTGAGAAATAGCCAAAGACCTGATGCTGATCCGAACAGATAATTTTCACGTCTGTACATGAAGCTCTGTCGAGTACCGGCAGGAAATCCATCTCAAAGCGTCCGTCATTCGATGTGAAAGTCCATGGCGACATATAGTCTTCCCTGCCATCCTTCATCGGGATATTAAATGAGACCTGATCTGTTTTGTGCCCTTTGCCGTTGTAAAAAATAATGTTTTCCGAAGCTGCAGAAGTATCACCGAAACCGTATCCGATGTTGAATCCGAATGGCACACCGTCGATTTCTCCGCTTGCACTGCCCCAGTACCAGGTATTCTTGTAAGTCCAGACTCCGCGGCCCCAATCCAGAACACCATAAGCATCCGGTCTGTTGAAATCATATTCCTCGTCACCGAACTTAACAGTGCCGGAAGCTTTCAGACAGTTTATTTTCTGATTGTAATAGAAATGTGTTTCCTTCTCAGGGAAAGGGGTCAGCATCACAATAGAATCCTGCTCAGGATTTTCAAGTCTTATCTCTCCCTTGATATCCTTGCCGTCACAGAAATTCTTCATAAAGAAGCTCAAAGTTCTGTGGTCGCCGCTATGTGTAAAACCGATAAAATAATTTTTATTCCCGACGCTTATACTCCCGTTCGCTGAACTTGAAGGCAGCTTTTTCTTTCCTCTTGTAAAAGGCTGCATCGGACTGTTCGTATTTTCCCAAGGGATTCTGAAGTCGAGAAGCGATATACTGTCCAGTCCCATATAGGAATTGTCGGCAATTGTAAGAGCTACAGCAAAGTCTTTTGTTGTAACCAGATAATAATCCCACTCTTTGATACGCATAGGATTAGCCTTTATTGCCGCTCTGTCATAATCCATAAGAAGTCCCTTTGTATAACCTCTTTCCGTAAGACTTCCTTTTTCGTCAAGAAGCGGCTGTGTTCTTGTAATTTCATACTGATTATCCATAAGTTCCTCCTTTCTCGCTTTTTAGTCAAGTTCCAGGCTTTTCGCATTATACCAGATAAATCCGTTTCGCGTGCAATAATCACCGATTTTATTTGCCGTAGTTCGATCTGCTCCGTATTCGAGCAAATAAACCATTAAACCATAGTCCTTAACGTCAGCGAGATACTCCTTAAAATACTGAGTCTCTTCAGGATCCTGCTCTCCATAGGTGTGATCATCAAAGTTTATTTTTGTAAATACCGTTTCCTGATTTACTCCGTCAAACATAGATCCGGCTGTATCCTCTTCGACTGACCTCGAAACGAATGTATCACCGCCGTTTATTATTAACACTATGTTATATTTTTTCAGTCCGGTCAGAATCGCACCAAGACCCTGATATATATCCTCAGTTTGCTTTATATAGTAAATGTCGGCATTATCGAGAAAGAATCCGTCAAACCCCATTTCGGCATACTGTTTACCCAGCTCGTCGATTATAAAGCTTTGCCATTCAGGAGCGGAAATATCGATCCACCTTTCGTCCGGCCAGTCTTCGTAGACACCCAATGTCAGATGTTCAAATCTCTCATAGTACGGGCGGTATTCCTCTATGGAACCTATATTCAGATAGCCGTACACTTTTTTCCCGGCAGCTTTTAATTCCTGAACTTTTTGCACGGAAAATTCCGACGGTTCTATCACGACAAGTTTATAGTCTTTCAGTTTTTCGGATTCATCCTCGTTTATGCCGAGGAATACTCCGTAGTCTTTGAGCTGTTCGCTTGTGCTTATCTTCTTCAAAGTATAGATATATGAAGAATATCCCGGTCTGCCTGAATATCTCTTTCCGTTCTTGATGACATAAGGCGTAACTTTAAATTTATATGCCGCTCCGTCTACCAAATCAGGTTTCTTATAATAATTTCTCGTGGTTTTAGAAGATAAGACACGGTATTTGCTCCAGGTCGACCTCTTGTATTCGACCCTGTACCTGACTGTGGCGCCTTTTACGGTTTGTTTTCTCCAGCTCACATGTATATCGTCATGACCGTAAAGTTTAGCTCTCACTTCGGTCTGTGCTTTTACAGCAGGTGTCGCAGCAGCGACTTCCGAATACGAAGGCATATAAATAAAAGGCAGAATTACTGCAAACATGATTGTCGCAAAAATTAAAGATATGATTTTTTTGCAAATCTGTTTCATCGTTTTCACACTTTTTTCAGTCTTTATTATATTTATTTGTTTCAGCTACTCCGTTCACATCATTAAAATCCAACAACGATAATTGTCTAATCTTCAAATTATTCCCCATTGACAGGTCATAAAAATGTTTAAATATTTTACTATATGTTTTTATTCCGATAGACTCTGTCTTTGAAATTTTCCAAAATCTATCATATGGTTTATTTTTTTGAATATTTTCCTTTTGTTTCTTATTAAGTTTAACCAAATGAGAAAGCTCTTCAATACCTAATGCATTGAACTTCTCAAGCATATCTTTTTCAACACCCTCTGCTTCCTTCTTCTCATCAAGACATATAAAAACATCAATATCAAGATTTGAAAGATATCTTTCCATTAGTGGTCTTACTGCATTCCAGTCCAGTCCTCCATTACTTGTTCCTAATTTAGGAAAAGCTACTGAAACAACTTTCTTTTCCTTATATGTTTTTACAAAATCCTGTAATCCTTGCTCAATCCATATTAATTGTGATGGATATTTAAAATGTCTTTTTGTTGGGAAATTTATAACTATACTACTATCTTTATTTTGGTAATAATCAACTTTTCCTGTCCTTATTATATTTTCTTTACATTTTGTCGCATAGTCTTCAAACATATCCGGATATCTCAGCATAAACTCGAGTGCAATTCCCGCTCCCATAACACCCGTACAGTTCACAGTATTGACAATAGCCTGTGCACCTATATTAAAAACAGTTCCCTCTGAATAAATAATCATTCTTTTCCTCTTTCCCAAACTGCTGATATATGACCATCCATCAAATATGTAATTTTTTCTACAGTCTTATTGCTTAATGGTGTAAACTTCATGCTTAATCTATTTGAATATATCCGATCTCTTTTAATTCTTTCTGTTGAATACAAAATATCTATTTTCTCTTTAATTTTATCTGAATATGTAATTTGCAGCTCATGAGTGTACCTTTCTACTGCTAATCCATTCAAATAAAACTTTAATTCTATATAGTAAGTTCCATTGCCTTTAACAATGCAATAGTCACTAAGATAGGCATAGTTGTTGGGAAATTTTGAATGGTTTACTTCAAATAAACCATTCTCGCCCAAAATTGATATAGCATGTTTTTTATCAGCTTCGCTCCTGAAAATAATTTTTTTAATATATTTTATATCAACTTCATCTTCTATAAGAAATTCTGCATTACGCTTAAATTTTATTTCATCAGTATTTAAAGCTGTTTTGTCATATGGACCGGATTCAAAAACTGCATCCCATTCAAAATTTATAGCTTTTTGAGGATCTTTTGTTATTATCACATTCCTTTTTCTCACACCTGCATTGCCATCTGCAAATTTCGCATTTTCCTGATTGATTAGTTTCTCATCAAAAATAAGAAGTACCGGTATTGGCATATGAGGAATATCTAATGGTGGCTTGTCAGGTTTTATTCCTTCGCTTCGCCATATTGTCGGAGTATTATCTCTATAATAAAACCTTACACATTTTTGCACTTCTTCTGTTGTTCTTTCAATAATTTCTCCTTGTGCTGAATCCAAAAATCCAACCTTTAAAGCTTTTTCTCGACTAAACAGCTTACCCATATTCATTATTTTAAGGAAATTGGTAAAATCAGTATAATGATGAAAACCTATAAAGCCATGCTCTTTTAATATTTTAATAAAGTTTATATAGCCTGTAATTTCATTATATTTCTCTATTATTTTATCATTTTCATATTTCAGATACTCCGGCTTTTCGGCCAATTCTTTAACGCTTAATTCTGCATCTTCTTCTCTGAAAAAAAGAAATTCTCCGATTGCCTTTTTTTGAAATTTTGCAATTTTTCCACTATAATATTTAACTCTAATCTTTTTCTGAGAGACTTCAATAACTTCTGCGTTGCAACCCCTTCCAGCACTATAAAGAATATTACCAACAAATAATAAATCATCTTTCATCTAAAAACTCCTCTGATAATTAATTGAAGTTTCTTTTAAATACTATTATTTCCATGAATGCCTTTACCCCTATTTTTCTTAATATTCTTATTCTGTAGTATACTCCTTCACTACACAAACAGCCAAATTTAATGTCTTAAATATGATTTTTACAAGAAAAAAGCCCCCTTAATTAAAGAGGGCTATCTAAAGTCTAATCAAACCATTTTCCTTTAAGAATTTTCTTTGCATCGCGTGTGAGCGGAATCAAATCGCTTCTATCCAGACATGCAATGTCGAATTTGCGGTTCAGAGCTGCAAAGTGTTTTACTCCGAAAGCGATCTTGTTTAAATACGAGAATACTCCGACGGCGCCTAACGAGAAATCGTTCGCTTCTTTGCCGTATATGATTTTCAAGTCTGCAAAATCTGCGAATATTTCGTCTACTGTGCTGCCGAATTTTTGCATGTTCTTCGGAATATCGCCATTCTTTATTCTTTCTCCGATATTCTTACCTGTCATTGCAGCCGTCATCGCAGCACGGCAAAGTCCTACACCTGTTATATTCTGATTACCAAGTGCAAGTGCTTTAAAGACCTGATCTTCGGTGCTGAAACCTCCTGTCATTATAATAGCAGGAACATAGCGACCGTCTTTTTTCAGTTTCTCGACGATTTTACAAACGGCATCTTCCAGCACAACTGTCGGCAGACTCCATTCGTTCATCATCTTGCTCGGGCTGTACCCGCTTCCTCCGCCTGCTCCGTCAAATGTAATCATGTCTACCTTTGCTTTGCTTGCCATTTTGATGACTCTTTTCAAGTCCTCTCTGTCATAACCCGCTACTTTAAAGTAGAAGTTCTTTATGCCCATTTCTCTAAGCTGCTCGATTCTCGGAATCATATATTCCTCATCCCACTGCGGCAACCTGGCATATGAATAGAAATTCGGGCAAAATCCGTCTTCGCATTTCTTAATAACTTCAGGATTCGAAGGATCCGGATATACCAGCATTCCCGTCTCCTGTTTTTTCAGAGCGTCTTCTCTGTCATTTAATTTGCGTGCCGGCTGTGTTCCTTTTGCGCTTTGTCCGAATTTGAACTCTAATGCTTCCAGATTGTACTCTTTGTAAGCATATTCAGGCAGTCCGAGGATATCGTCCTCAACATTGCACTGCAGAATAACCTGCCCGTATCCGCGGTAGTATTTGCGGAATGAATCCAGCATAGGTCCCAAAGCTTTGAATTCAGTGATCTTGCCATTCTCGATCTTGAGGTCAGGATCCTTGTCTCTGGCTTCCTCTCCTATTACGCAGTTTACACCTGCCATGGCTGCCCCGCCGAAATAATCCTGCCAATTGAGCTTAATAAGAGCCCGCAGCATAAGCGGCATC
>DUVP01000035.1 GCA_012840975.1 Mogibacterium sp.
ATAAAGTTGTAATTTATACTTTAAAAGAGGTCTTCTCTATGCGAAAAGACCTCTTATTTTTTCATTTTGACCCCAAACAAAGTTACAGCGTCATTTTGCTAAACCCCAAAAAAAGTTATAGAGCCATTTATTCCTTTTTTTAAATAAGACTATGCTGCATTGCTGAGAGGTTCAATCTCTATTGTTGCATTGTCTTCTACCGCTTTATCGTTAATCTGCATTAATGTGAGACCTGTCATGCAAGCAGCTCCAAATGCAAATGATAAACCAAGCATTACCATGCGAATTGTTTCACTTGTTACCAAAAAACTTCCTATAACAGATACTACGATTGTTGCGATAAAACATACCATTGCCATTGTACTGTGCTTCATATCAGTCTCCTCCTTGTTAAACATTTTTTTAGTTCTTCCTGTTGCAATCATAATTTATCATGTTAAAATGTATTTGTAAAACTAATAAATTCAATGTATTTGATTAATTTCTTTAATAGAAGAAAGGAATAAAAAGGTGATATGGAAACCAGAAATCTAAGTGCTTTTCTAAGAGTCGCAGAGCTTGGCAGCTTTACTGCTGCTGCTAACGAACTGGGTTATTCACAAGGTTCTATAACGGTACAAATTCAGCAACTTGAAGACGAGCTTGGAACAAAATTGTTTGACAGAATGGGAAAACTTACAACACTGACAAGCGATGGTCAGGCCTTTATTCCCTACGCACGCTCCGCTCTGCAAGCTATTCAGGAAGCGGAAAATTTTGCACAGGATCCTCACGAGATGCGAGGCGTTCTCAGATTCTCTTCATCCTCTTCTCTGGCTACAAATGTTCTCCCGGGTATCATTGCGGACTTTAACAGAGAATATCCCCATATTCAAATTATAATGCGACTTTCAGACTATATGGAAGAGATGACAAGCAGGATGAAGCAAAATGAAGTAGATATTGTCTGTCACTTAGACACAAGAAACTTTTTCACGGACGCGATTACTTTTTACGAGAAAAAAGAGCCTGTCGTCGCTGTTGCAAACAAGGACTATCCGCTTATCGGTAAGAAGAGAGTAAAGCTGCGAGATCTTTTATACGAACCGCTGCTGGTTACTGAAAGAGCTATCGGTCATACCAACTATCTTGAGAAAGTCATAAATGACATGGGCGAAGTTCTCCAGCCGACAATTGAAGTGAGCTCTTCAGTAGCACTCAGAGAGATTCTTATTAACAGTAATCGCAGTGCCTCTATAATGCCTTATCTTGTTGTAAAAGAAGCCGTTGAAGCCGGTAAACTTGTTCTTCTTGATGTTGATGACCTCGATATACCTATGTGGAGTCAGTTCGTATATCACAAAAATAAATGGGTGAGCCCGATAATGAAAGCCTTTATCGACTTTGTATCGTAACCCACCCGTATTTTATGTTATTAAAAATATATCTTTCTATATCGAATACATTCTGTACATTCCTGCATATATTCCGTTCTTTGCCATAAGTTCATCATGGCTTCCTTCTTCGACTATTCCGTCTTCCGTAAGCACTACGATTCTGTCTGCATTACGAATAGTTGTAAGACGATGTGCGATAGTTATAGTAGTTCTTCCAACGGTAAGGTCTGCCAGAGATTTCTGAACGAGCATTTCACTCTCATTATCCAGTGCCGAAGTCGCTTCATCTAAGATCAGGATCGGAGGATTTTTCAGGAAGACCCTTGCGATACTTATCCTTTGTTTTTGACCGCCGGACAGTCTCGTTCCTCTTTCTCCCACATATGTATCATATCCGTCAGGCATTTCCCGAATAAATTCATCCGCACCGGCAAGTTTTGCAGCCCGGACTATTTCTTCCATGCCTGCTCCCGGCTTTCCGTATTCGATATTGCCCGCAATTGTATCGGAAAACAGATAAACATCCTGCTGAACCATACCGATATTGGACCTTAAAGAATGTATCGTCACTTTACGTATATCCTTATCGTCTACCAATATGCGTCCATCGTTCACATCGTAAAAACGCGGAATAAGGTTGCAGAATGTAGTCTTTCCCGCACCGCTCGGTCCGACAAGAGCTATGTTTTCTCCTGCCTTTATATTCAGATTAATACCGCTCAGAACGTCATCTCCTTCACCGTAATTAAAGGAAACATCCTCGAAGTCTATTCTGCCTTCAACATCTGTAAGTACTTCCGCATCCTCTGAATCATCAACCTCAATTTCAGCGTCCATAACTTCAATGAATCTTTCAATTCCGGTAATTCCCTTTTGAAATTGTTCGGTAAATTCAACCACTCTGCGAATCGATTCAAGCAGCATGTTGACATACAGAAGATATGCCATGAATTCTCCCGCTGTTATTCTTCCCTTCATTAGCATGACAGATCCAAGGAAAACAGTCGTAATATACATAAGTCCGTCAAACAGTCTTGTTACACTGCGGAAGCCGGCCATATTCTTATAACTTACCTTCTTTGTTTCAAGAAAGCGTTCATTGCCGTAACGGAATTTCTTCTGCTCTATCTCTTCATTCGCAAATGATTTTGATACTCTGATTCCCAGCAGACTGTCCTCAACATGGGCATTGATTTCACCAAGCTCCGAACGCTGCCACTTAAATGCAGCTCTTAGCTTTTTTCTGAATGACATCGCAGAAAAAATCATAAGAGGAATCATCATGAAAATAACAAGCGTAAGCAGGACATTCACTCTGATCAAAATAGTGAAAGAGACTACTATTTTAATAGCCGCAATAAAGTATTCCTCAGGGCAATGGTGTGCAAATTCCGCAATATCGAAGAGGTCGCTGGTTATTCTCGATATCAGCTGTCCTGTTTTATTTTCAGAATAATAAGAGTATGAAAGTTCCTGAAACTTTGAGAAAAGGTCTCTCCTCATATCTGTCTCGATACTTGCACCCATAACATGACCTGTGTTTTGCATATAGTAATTCGCCATCACGTCTATAAGCCTTAAAACAAGATATAGGACTGTAATTCTTACAACCAAAGATACCGACAGATTTGCCGGATTGAAATTAACGGTGTCTGTTATGAACCTTATTATTATAGGCAGAATAAGGTCACATAAAGTCGTAAATGCCGCACACAATAAATCGAAGACCAATATCTTCCTGTACGGTTTAAAATACGGGTAAAACCGTTTTATAAGATATCCTGTTGTAATCTTGCTTTCCTGCATTATTCACCTGCTCCCATCTTTGAAACCTTGCCCATATTCCATATACGTGCCGCTGTTTCTGCTGCTTCTACCCGGTCTTCCGCTTTTTTAAAATCAAAAGTCGCAGTCTGTGATCCGCAGTCCGCACAGATGATATACCAGCCGTTCCCGTTTTCTTCTTCTAAAACTCCTGTTCCTCCGCAAAAGGGACAGCTGTCTATTTTAATTTCTTTATATATGTCTATGTCCAAATTTACTCCCTCCGTTTTCATTTTCTCTCTTGATTATTCATTTTCTTCTATAAGCCCCAGTCTTTCGAGGACGACAGCATAGCCTCCCGGACCATAATTCAGGCATTTATTTACTCTTCCGATGGTGGCGGAACTTGTTCCCATCTCTTTGCTGATGTCACTAAAGACAGCTCCATTACTAAGAAGTCTTGCAACCTCCAGTCGGAAGCTCATATCCTGCACTTCCTTAATTGTGCAAACATCATCAAAAAAAGCCCGACACTCCTCTTCTGTCTCCAAAGAAAGGATAGCCTTGAAGAAGTTTTCCAGATACTTGTCCTTTTTTTCCTTTTTGCTCATTTCTTTACCATCCTTGTCATTTTAATAGTTACAATATGAGAATTCCTATCTGATATACCAATACCGCTGCCAGCCATGCTATGACAAACTGCCACAAGACCACTCCTATTGCAGTTTTGCCTCCCAGTTCCCGTCTGACTGCAGCAACCGCTGCGACGCAAGGAGTATACAAAACGCTGAATACCAGGAGACTTAATGCCTGTGCACTGTTCATTATAGTCTCTATATCAATATCCCCGTATAAGACGTTCATAACCGAAACTACGCTTTCTTTCGCTATAAATCCGCTAATTAAAGAAACGCTTATTCTCCAGTCGTTTAATCCTGCCGGTGTGAATATCGGTGCAATCTTTCCTCCCAGCACAGCCAGAATACTGTTCTGATTATCAACTGCAAAATTCAGCTGAGTATCAAAACTCTGCAGGAACCAGACCAGAACTGTCGCTATAAGGATTATAGAAAAGGCTCTTTGGATAAAGTCTCTTGCATTTTCCCATAGAAGTTGAATAACATTCTTAGGTCTCGGTATTCTGTAGTTCGGGAGCTCCATTACGAAAGGTACCGGTTCTCCTTTAAACACTGTTCTTTTGAAAATAAGAGCTACAAGTATTCCGACCAGAATTCCTGTCAGATAAAGAGCAATCATCACCAGTGCACCGGAATTCGGAAAGAATACGCTTACAAAAAACACATATATAGGGAGTTTTGCCGAACAGCTCATAAAAGGAGTAAGCAAAATTGTCATCCTTCTGTCTCTCTCGCTCGGCAAAGTTCTCGTTGCCATTATCGCAGGAACCGTACATCCGAACCCTATTAGCAGAGGGACTATACTTCTTCCGGACAAGCCGATTTTTCTAAGAAGTTTATCCATAAAGAATGCTACTCTTGCTGTATACCCGCTATCCTCCAGTATCGAAAGAAAGAAAAAGAGAGTGATGATTATTGGCAGGAAGCTTAGAACACTTCCGACGCCTTCAAAAATACCATCTATTACAAGTCCCCTTATAACATCATTGACATTCCAGCCTATCAGAGCATTTTCAACAACGGTTGTAATTCTCTCTATTCCTGTTGCCAGCAGATCCTGCAATCTCGCTCCTATAACATCAAATGTCAGGAAAAATATCGCACCCATTATCAGAGCGAATGTCGGAATTGCCGTATATTTGCCAGTCAGAATTCGGTCCATTCTGTGGCTCCTGTCGTATTCCCTGCTCTGAGTTGCTTTAATAACGCATTCCGATATAACTTTATTAATAAAAGCAAAGCGCATATCTGCTATTGCTGCACTCCTGTCAAGACCTCTTTCTTTTTCCATATGCTCAACTATATGTTCAAGAGTTTCTTCTTGCCTATCAGAAAGATTAAGTTTTTCCAGTATTAACTGATCACCTTCTATTATTTTTGTCGCAGCAAACCTCAATGGAATATCCTCGCTTTTTGCACGATCCTCTATAAGGTGAGCGACTGCGTGAAGGGAACGATGAACAGCACCTCCATGATCCTCAAGGCTGCAAAAGTCCTGCTTTATAGGTCTTTCCTGATAGCGTGCAATATGTAATGCATGGTTCAGAAGTTCCTGAACACCTTCATCTTTTGCCGCTGAGATAGGGACTGTAGGTATACCGAGCATCTCCTCCATTCGGTTTACATCTATATATCCTCCGTTTCCATGCAGCTCATCCATCATATTAAGAGCCAGAATCATCGGTACATCCAGCTCAAGGAGCTGCATCGTCAGATACAGGTTTCTTTCTATATTTGTTGCATCAACTATATTTATAATTGCATCCGGTTTTTCATCGAGCACAAAGTCTCTCGATATAATTTCCTCAGAAGAATAAGGAGACATCGAGTATATACCGGGAAGATCGGTGATAACCGCATTTTTTATTCCTTTTATAGTTCCTTCCTTGTGTTCAACTGTGACCCCCGGAAAATTTCCTATCCTCTGGTTTGATCCGGTCAGACTGTTAAACAAAGTCGTTTTTCCGCTGTTCTGATTGCCAAGCAGAGCAAACCGAAGCACTTTATCATCCGGCAGAGGATTTCCTTCACCTTTTTTGTGAAATCTTCCCTCCTCTCCAAGACCGAGGTGTTCAGTTTCCTTCCTTAAAGAATCCTCACTCATCAGTCTTCGAGGACATTCCGGAGTTTGAGCTTCCGACTCATTCTCTATTTTAGCCACAGTGATCTTCTTTGCGTCCGCAAGTCTCAAAGTCAACTCATAGTCACATATCCGTATTTCCATAGGGTCGCCCATAGGTGCGAATTTAACAAGAGTCACTTTAACACCCGGAATCAATCCCATATCAAGAAGATGTTGTCTGAGTGCGCCGCCGGCACCTATACTTTTTATACGTACACTTTCACCTATTGAGATTTCGCTTAACTTCATTTATATTTTTCCTTTTTGTCCGCTGCCTATATTTGCGTTTTGCAAAATATTTGTGTCAAAGGCAAAAGTCAGACTCTCTTCCAGCCTGTGACGCTTCAGTGCGAGCTGTATCATTCTGTCAAGCAACTCACGATATGGAACCCCTACAGGTTCCCACAAATAAAATGCAAGTGATCCGGGAATCGTGTTTATCTCGTTAAAATAAAGTTTGCCCGTATCCGCATCTATCATAAAATCGATTCTGGAGACCCCGTTGCACCCGAGAGCTTTGAATGCTTTGACCGCCATGTCCCTGATTATTTCTCTTTGCTCCTTACTTATATCCGCCGGTATCTTACGTGTAAGACTTGCCATGCCCGATGCTTTGCCCTTGCTTCCGCCGCCGGATTTTTTGCTTCCGCCTCCTGCATATTTATCCTCATAACTTAATATGTCCTTAGTATGCATAGGTTCTTCACACTCAGACGCAATAGCTTCATTCTCATCACCCAGCACGGCACAGTTTATTTCTCTAAGATTCAATATGGCACGTTCCACAATTATCTTATTTGCATAAGTGAAAGCATCGTCTATTGCCTGCATCAGCGCTCCCCTGTCACCTGCAATTCCTATACCCACACTGGAACCTAAATTGATAGGCTTAACAATTACCGGATAGCCGAACTCAGTTTCTATATCAGATAAAAGATTTTCGATTTCTGCATAGTCTGCATTTGTGTAGACCTTGGCTTCAAGAACCGGTATATCGTACTCCTTAAGAACCGCTTTCATGACAAATTTATCCATTCCGACAGCCGATGGAGTGACGTCAGGTCCCACAAAAGGAACTCCTACTGTTTTAAGATATCCCTGTAACGCCCCGTCTTCTACATTCGTACCGTGAACTATCGGAAAAGCCATATCGAATTCCACGGACTTTTTTCTTCCGAATCTTCTCCCGTCATACGGAACAAGCATAAATTTGTTTCCTTCACTCAGCATAATCACGCGCTGCGACTTTGAAAGCAAAGAAGGAATGTTTTTATACGATTCTATTTTGCCGACATCTTCTCCGATATACATGTCGTTGGATTTTGTCATATACACGGGAATAACCTGATATTTATCTGTATCCATGCTAAAAACGGCTTGTATAGCTGATATGACCGACACTTCATGTTCTACGGATTTTCCGCCAAAAATCACAGCAATTCTCGTCTTCATCCTTACACCTCTCGTTAACAGACAGTCCTGTTATTTTTCTTTAATAATTATCCGGCAGGTCATTCTCCAGAAGTATATATTTATGACCCTCTCCTCTTATCGCGTATGCGTGAGATATAGCATCCTCAACTTTGTCGAAAACCCGGCAGTTTTGTTCAGGGAAGCCTGCTTCCAAAGCCCCTTTTCTTATAGGTACTGTATGCTTCTCCCCGACAAGAAGGATATAATCACAGGCTTCCGCTGCGTAAGTTCCAAATTTGTAATTATACACGTCCTCTTCTTCTCCAAGCTCAACCATTCCCGGTGTTATAAGTATTCTTATCCCGTCAAAAAGTGCAAGTGTTTCAACCGCGGCCTTCGAACCCACCGGATTCGAGTTGAACGCATCATCTATTATCGTTACGGTTCCGTAGTCTTTGATTTCCATCCTGTGCGGAGCAGGCTTCAGTTTTCTGACAGGTATCTTCAAGTCTTTAAGTGAAACCCCTAGTCTGCTTGCAACGGCAATGGCTCCTATCACGTTTATGACATTATGTTCACCGATAAGCTTCATATTGAATTTCTCCGTTTCACCCGAAGGTGCGGTTGCCGTGAACTCTGTTCCGAATCGCGATACCTTGATTCCGCTTGCAATATATCCGTTAATCTCACAGGCAAGACCGGATTTTGCTTCATCCGCATAGTAGAAAACTTTGTCTTTTTGTGAGTATTTTTCCGCTTTTTCCTTCAAATATTCGTTTATATAATCGTTATCTCCATTCAGAAAAAGCATACCTCCGTCAGGCACCCCATCGGCAAGTTCAAATTTTGTTTTTATGATATTTTCTATTCCGCCAAATGTATCAAGGTGCTGAGGTCCTATAGATGTAATCAGCCCGTGATCAGGATGAACGATATCGCAGATTTCCTTAATCTCACCTACATATCTTGCCCCCATCTCACAGATGAAAATCTCATGAGTCCTTTTAAGTGAACTTCTTATTGTTTTGACTATGCCCATAGGAGTATTGTAGCTTTCAGGCGTAACAAGTACATTAAAATGCTCCTGCAGCAGTGTCTGAAGATAAAACTTCACGCTCGTTTTTCCGTAGCTTCCTGTCACTCCGACTATAATAAGATTCGGATTTGACCTGAGAATCTTCTCAGCATCTTTTATATAATAATTCTTTATATATGTTTCAATCGGGTGATTTATTGTATTGGCAAGCATGCCTAAGAATATTTGTCCGCCGACAATAACCATCAGAATTCCGACTATACTATCCCATCCTAAAATCAAGAGCAAAGTAATCAGAATAATGGCTTCTATCACAAAAATCGTCGCAATCATGCGCTTGACCCTTGCCGTGAAAACCAGTTTCTTCTTGCTGTTAATCCTGATAAGTGCTTTGTATATCACTATTATCAACAAAAGGGTTAGCCAGGACAGAATATCCGGAATTATCCCTGCAAGAGTCACCTCTTTAGATGTTGCAAGCAGCAACCTCACAAAGCCCAAGCCAAAAGCGAATATCAAGAGCCACTGCTGTCTTATATTTTTCTTAACCCAAACTAACTGCTCGCTGTTGATATATACGTTGAGCTGAAGCATATGCATATTATGTCTGAGAGCCAGCCACATTGCAGGTATTCCCAATAGTAATGTAATAATTATCCGGAATATCATCTTTACCCCTCAACATTAAAAAATGTTTTCATGATCCTTGCGAAAACAGCCGGCTGCTCAAGAAACGAATAATGACCCGTTCCTTCAAGGACGGCAAGTCCCGAATTCGGAATCAGCTTCTCCATAAGTCTCGCATCTTCGATCGGTGTATCCTGATCGAGATCTCCCCATACAAGTAGGGTTTCATGTTTCACCATCGGCAGAAGATGTGTAAGATCTTCGTTGACAGCTTTGACCAGACACTGACGCATTACCGGACTTGCATTCCTGTAATCCTCCGAACCCTGTCTGCTCTTCCAGTCATCTATAACCTCTTCAAACAGATAATGAACGACTTTGTTGAGCAGTATCTTCTTAAGAATCTTATAGCGGAATATTCTCATCTTCTGTGCTGCCGACCGCTTCGGCATTATTCCTGCACTGTCTATGAGAACTATTTTCTTTATTTCAAACGGTAAATTCTCTCTTGTAGATAATCTTATAATCATCCTTCCGCCATAAGAATGCCCTATAAGGGAAGTTTCTTTTATCTCAAGAGCCTGCATAAATTTACAGAAAAAATTCGAGTATTCTTCCACGCTCCAGGCCTCTTTGGGTTCATCGCTTGCTCCGAATCCCGGCAGATCAAACTGAACGACCCTGTATTCGCTGTTGATGGCATTTGCCACGGAGTCGTACATCCCAAGTTCAGTTCCCCATCCCTGCAGAATTACAGCCGTCTTTTCGTTTTCCTCGCCTGTGATTTTATACTTTATGTTATATCCGTCTATCTGTATGTTCATTTCTGTCCGATTCTATTTGATTCTGTTCGCTATTTATTGTCATCTAATGTATGAATCACTTAACTTTATTAGTTTACCACAGAGATGTGTTTATTTAAAGGAAGAGTGACTTATTCCAATAATAAAATTGGAGTAATTGGAGTCAATGAAAATTATGAAATTTTTGTGAAATACTGCGGTAACGCGATTTACAAAGATTAAAAGATAAGCTAATATTTAGCCAGAAAACTTTTTCAGTGAAAGCAGGTCGCAGCTGCAACAGATACGTAAGTGCGGTTATGCACTTGATAATGAGGAGGAATTCATGATGAATACGAATAATAGACCTGAAATTGCAAAGTCCATTAAAACCGGTTCTTACAAGACTAATTACCACGATCAGGGAGAGGGCTTTCCTGTTATCTTTATTCACGGATCGGGACCCGGTGTTTCGGCATGGGCCAACTGGCGCCTGATAATTCCGAAAATTTCACCCTATCGTCGTGTGCTCGCACCCGACATGGTAGGTTTCGGCTATACGGAGCGCCCGGAAGGAGTAGAGTACACCATGGACAATTGGGTACAACAGATGGTCGACTTTATGGATGCTCTGGGGATTGCTCAGGCTGACCTTGTAGGAAACTCATTCGGAGGAGGTCTGGCTCTTGCGATGGCCGTTGAGTATCCGGAGCGCGTGCGTAAGCTGATTCTGATGGGTGCAATGGGAGTCAATTTCCCGATTACGGAAGGTCTCGATGCAGTCTGGGGATACACACCTTCTCCGGAGAATATGCTGCGTATGCTGGATCTGTTTGTCGATGATAAGAGCTATGCCAATCAAGAGCTCGCCAATATCCGTTATGAAGCCAGCATTGAGCCGGGGTTCCAGGAAGCATTCTCCTCGATGTTTCCGGCACCGCGCCAGCGTTGGGTAGAGTCTATGGCTAAACACGAGTCGCGCATTAGCGAAATCAAGCATCCGACACTTATAGTTCACGGACGGGAAGATCAAGTCATCCCGGTCGACAATGCTTATAAACTGATCAACATGATCGACAACGCACAGCTGCATATCTTTGGTCACACGGGCCACTGGACACAGATTGAACGGGCACATAGTTTTGCCAATCTCGTCAATCTCTTCCTCGACGAGGAGGGCTAAAATGAACACTTTAATCGAAACATTAGCTATGGAACTCCGCAACGCTGAACTTTCCCGTTTTCCTGTCGCTCCTATCATTAAGAGTTATCCGGATCTGACGGTCGAAGACGCCTACAAGATTCAAATCCTCAATATCGAGAAAAAGCTTCAGGAAGGACATATCATCACAGGTAAGAAGATTGGTCTTACTTCCCTTGCTGTACAGAGGATGCTGGGTGTTGACCTTCCTGGCTTTGGACATCTGACGGATGCCATGCAGGTACAGAACGGAATTGTTCCCACGGACAGGTTGATCCAGCCCAAAGCCGAAGGAGAGATCGCTTTCCTCTTAAAAGAGGATCTTAAAGGTCCGTGTGTAAGTGCACAGGATGTGCTGGATGCCACGGAGTATGTCATGGCAGCCATCGAGATTGCAGACAGCCGCATAGCCGACTGGAAAATCTCGATCGTGGATACGGTGGCCGACAATGCATCCTCCGGAATGTATATTGTTTCGGATAAAAAAGTGGACCCCCGCACGGTCGATCTCAAAGAAATCAAAATGGATTTTTACCGGAACGGTAAATGGATGAATGCCGGCAAAGGCTCCGATGTACTGGGTAATCCGGCAGAATGCGTGGCCTGGCTGGCCAATACACTTTCGGAGTTCGGAGTGACTTTGAAGAAAGGCGAAGTCATTTTCTCCGGAGCTGTCTCCGGCATGGTCACGGCTGAACCCGGGAACTGTTTTCGGGCTTCCTTCAGTGAGCTTGGAGATATTGAACTTCGTTTTGAGTAAAGAGAAATGAGGCAGTCTCGAGCAAAATAAAGCCAGGATAAGAAAAAAGAGCCAGTGCACTTCTTGTGGGGGCGGGACCACATTTAGCTTCTTTGGCTCTTATTCAGTTAAATTAAATTTTTTAACAAACTCTACTTGAAATACTTTGATATTAAAAGCATTTCTCCAGTACATCCTGATCAAGTCCGTTCTTGCAGGTTGCGGTTCCTACTGTAAAATACAGAATTCCTCCTGCTATCAGTCCCCATATAACCCCGTGTATTCCCGCTATATGCACAAAGAAGTGACAGAATATGTATACAGCTGTTGCTCCTATTGAACTTGCCAGAGCCGCCTTGCCGTTTCCTTTCTTCCAGAAGAGTCCTCCTACCAAAGGCCAGAAGAAGGCACATTCCAGTCCACCGAAAGCAAACATGTTAAGGAAGAAGATTATGTCCGGCGGATTCAAGGTCAGAACGATAACCAGTCCTCCGATCAGCATCGTCAGTAATGCACTGTATTTCTGTACATTTTTATTATATTTTTCAATCTTAACGGGATCGTCTTTTACAACATAGTTTCTCCACAAGTCCTTGATTATCGCCGCGCTGGATAGAAGCAGTATTGAATCGACCGTCGACATTACAGCCGCCATAGGGGCTGCGAGGAATATTCCGGCTATACCTACAGGCATTATCTTTTGGACAATATAAGGGATAAAATAGTCGGAAGTAGGTAATTCTGTCGGATCTACAAGTGCTCCCGCCCAGGCTCCTGCCAGGTGCATTCCGACCAGAATAAAGCTGCTTGTAACCGCACCTATTATCATTGCGTTATGTAGGCTTTTTGTATCCTTGAACCCCATTCCTCTTACAGCTGTCTGAGGCAGGCCCAATGTTCCGAATCCTACAAGAATCCAGTAGCTGAGAAGGGCTCCGGGTGCGTACACAGAAAAAATATCGTCATATACATTGGGCAGATTTGCCTGAAGTCCTGCATCTATGCCGGCAAGACCTCCGCCTTCGCGAAGCACGAAGAAAATCAGCAGGAAGGTTCCGATGCACATTACAATTCCCTGTATTGCATCAGTTATTGCTACAGCAGCAAATCCTCCGAAAGCAGTATATATAATGACGACCAGTCCGAATATCAAGAGAGAGTTGATGTGATTCAGACCTGTAATAGAAGCTATCAGAGTTGCTCCTCCCGTAAACTGACCTATCATCTGGGCGATGAAGAAAGCTACCATTGATAAACTCGTTATTATGACAAGGGCATCGTTTTTATACCTTGCCTTGAGATATCCGGCGACTGTCACAGAACCTGTGCGCCTGGAAACCAATGCCATTTTATTGCCGAGCACCCCAAGAACCAGAAATGTAACCGGTACCTGCACTGCAGCAACCCAGACCTGAGCGTATCCATATGTAAGTCCGGCTGCTCCCGGTCCGGATATGAATGAACTTGCCGATGTATATGTTGCCATTACGGTCATTGCAAGCACAAATCCGCCAAGCGAACGTCCGCCTATGAAATATGTTTTTTCTCCTGATAAATCACTCCTGACCCTCTCTCTTTGCCCGTAGAAAATACCAAAAGCCATATTCAGGACAAGATATCCGATGAAGATACTCAGGATAATGATTTGATTTCTTTCCATCACTCGTCCTCCTCTTCATCATCATATTCAAAATTAATAAATACAAATTTGAGCAGGTATGCTACACCTGCAAGTGCCAAAATAATAGTTCCCAGCACTGAAACACTGAACCATGCCGGCATTCCGAGAAAATAAAGACCCCTGCCGTTAAGCCAAAATGCTGTTGTTATATGCCAGACACAGCAAATAAGCGTAACGACCAGGGTTCCCTTAATCTCGCGCATGCACTGTTCGTGCTTTTCCTGTCGCGATAATTTCTTCATTGTCGCCTCTCCTATTCTGTTGATGTCAAGTTCCGATCAGTCGGATACCTGCAAGAGTCATTATACCGAATGTGAGAATTTCATACAACAATTACTTTTTATTTTTGACATTCTTCAGAAAATGTCTGATTGTTCCGATATTGTCAATTGTGTGCTCGATACTCTTGTATTCATCATAAACACCGGCTTTCTTCATCGCTTCCTCTTCCGCTTTAACGCCTGCACTTATCGCTTCACTTTCCAGCTTCATAGCTACCGAATCGGCTGCGTACATCGCTACCCGCCCTGCTTTTTTTGCCGCTATTTTGACCGGATCTGTTGTACCGTATGCAAATTCATCTGCCATGGCTTTAGACTGTGCTTTTTGCTCCTCAGTCATTCCTACAGGTTTAGGTGTAAGCTTCTGAAACATGGTATTGTATTCTTCCTGCAGTTCTTTCGCAAATATTGCCTCAAACTCCAACACATCCTGTGATCTTTCTCCAATTTTTTTAATATTGGCAATCAGTGTTTCCATTTCCGGTAGAACATCTGCCGGTACATCAAAATAATCCGTAAAGACTTTGATTTTAGCTTCTACACTTGTTTCGATTTGCGGATTCATAACGATCCTCCTTGAAATATCATTCTGCGTTTTCGTTCATAGCCAGTATTTTCATTATCTTATTTATTGCTGAGTGATTTATCTCCTCGGTTATTTTGAGCATTTCAGATTCCAAAGTTGCAACTCTGCATCCTCGTGTTCTTAGATTTTCAACTGCAATCTGATGTTCATGCTGAGATACTGCACCGCAGCAATCCTCAATTATCGTAACTTCGTACCCTCTCTTTATCGCTTCTTCCGCTGTCTGTAAAACACTTGTATGTGTCTCGGTTCCCGCTATTATGATTTTTCTTGCGCCGGATAAGGAAACAACGCTCTCAAAATCCTTCATTTTCCATGCGTTAAATCCCGACTTAACTACAGTTTCAGATCTGACGATGTTTTCCTGTATTCCCTCTATCGTGTTTCCCGAACCATACTCATTGGCTACAACGGCAGGAATATCGAGTCTGCTAATACAGTTTGCCAGCGCTGTTACCTTTCTGTCGAACATCTCCGGATTATATAATTTCTCAAGACTTTTTTCCTGAGAATCTATAAAAACTGCTATTATATCCTCTGCCGAAGCCAGTCCTTGCAGTTTCATAAGTGATAGTTCGTCGTTTAAGCTGAATGATATAGGTGAAATTGCAACGTACCCCATAGTCATTACATTATAATCATTCTCCACCAAAGGATCCGGTTCCGCTCTATCGATATTTATCATATATTTATCATCACCCAGATCTTCGAGTACATATGCTTCTCCGTAGTCGTAAGGAGCAAGTCTTACTATCCTTATACCTTTAACTTTCCATACCGGTATGTCAGGTGCGTTAACACTGAGAATAGTGCTTGCAGGAATTTTCTTTGACATCTCCAGGAGATTTTCTAGCATCCCGCACACATACTCAAAATGAGTTGCTCCATGACTTTGCACTGATAAAGCTATAGATCTTATCCCGTTCAATGAGCCTTCCATAGCCGCACTTATCGTTCCCGAATAATATGCTGCCGCTCCGCAATTACCTCCGTGATTAATTCCGCTTAGAACGTAGTCAATTTTTATTCCTTCATTCTCGAACTTTTTTATTCCCCATTTGACACAATCTGCCGGCGTCCCTTCAACAGCATAAGCTCGCTTTGTCCCTTCAATCTCCACTTTTCGCACAGCAAACTCTCGCAAAAATGTAATGCTATGGCTTTTAGTGCTTTGCTGAACAGCAGGTGCAACCACGTACACTTCCGTAAATTTACTGAGAGCCTCTATAAGACTCCTTATACCCTCTGCATTAATTCCGTCATCATTTGTTACTAATACTTTATACATACTTTTCCTTTCCTCATTAAGTGCTTTTTTTCCGTTCCTTAAACCATATACTGCAACTCTGCGATTATATATCTTATTAATTTAATTCAATGCCTGATGTGTTCTTAACGGTTCCATCCGACAAGATGAATATGGCCTCAATTCCTTTCATTTTTTCTATGAATTTCATGCCCTTTTCCGCCCCCTTGATTAGACAGATTGTACTCAGAGCATCGATATCCATTGAATGTCCCTTATCCGCCACAAGTGTAACAGCATCGAGGTCGGTTTCTACAGGATATCCTGTAGCTGTACTAAGTATGTGGTGATAATTCTTGCCGTTAAGGTCAAACGATCTTTCATATACTCCTGAAGTTACCAGTGTTTTATCCTTAACCTTGAGACTTCCGATAAGTTCTTTTCCGTCGCTGAAAGGTGCTTCTACACCTATATTAAAATCTTCATCTCCCGGTTTGCCTCCTATACATACAACATTGCCGCCCAGATTAACTATTCCCGAGGTCACTCCTTCTTTTTCAAGTAGATCTACCATACGGTCGGCAATATAGCCCTTTGCAATACCGCCAAGGTCTATCTTCGTTTTAGGATCCTTTAATCGCAACTTATTTCCATTAATCGTAATATTTTTATAGCTCACATGTCCGACAGCATTCCTTAAATCCTTGTCATCAGGCAAAATCGGATTTTCACTGTGAAAATCCCATAACTCTGTCAATCCGCCAATCGTAATATCAAATACCCCTCCGGAGATTTTTGAGTACCGAATACCGCTTTTGACTACTTCTAATGTATCATCACTTACCTTGACCCAGCCTCCTGCTTTATTCAGCTTGCTTATATCGGATCCTTCTTTTGTACGGCTCAATTTTTCTTCCAGTTTCGAACAGAGATCGTATGCCTTATCAATTGCATCTTTCGCTTCCTCTTCTCCACCTTCTTTCATTTCGTATATGGTGATTGTACACATTGTATCAAGCATATAGTTTGTTTCTGTTACCGACCAGCCTTCTCGCTTGCAACCTGTCTGTGTTATAATCAGAATGGTAGTAATCAAAGCCAATATCAGTGTATATTTGGTTTTTTTCATTTTTAAGGGGTTCCTTTCCGCATGAAGCAATATATCAAAAAAGCAGATATTGTTCTATTAATATTACTTATTGTAGTCGGTGTTATATCCACCGTTTTCGTTATGCAGTCCCGCTCGACCGGTAATACGGTTATAATCGAATCTGACGGCAATCTCTACGGTAAGTATTCTCTATATGAAGACCGGGAAATAACCGTCAAATCCGGCAACAAAAGGCAAAATATAAATGTTGTCATCATAGACAACAACGAGGTAGTGGTCAAAGAATCCTCTTGCAAAAATCAGGTGTGCGTTCGCCACGGTGCTATAAGCAGAAAAGGCGAAAGTATTATTTGCCTTCCGAACCGGCTTGTAGTTCGTATCGAAGGAGAAGGAGGCGGGTATGACAGCATCACCTCGTAATCATTCAAATGCGCAATGGGTTGCAAGAATAGCAATTATGGCATCCCTCGCCCTTATTTTCTCCTATATCGAAGCAATTATACCATACAATCCGGGAGTTCCGGGTATTAAACTTGGTATAGCAAATGCTGTTACAATTATTGCTTTATATAAATTTAGTGCCAGAGACGCTCTCGCTGTGAGCGTAATAAGAATCTTGCTGGCCGGCTTATTATTTAACGGATTGTTCGGTATGCTCTATTCTCTTGCAGGAGCTCTTCTTAGTCTGATCTGCATGATAATTCTTAAGAAAACCAAAGCTTTTTCAATTATCGGAGTAAGCATGGCCGGAGCCGTATTCCATAATTTAGGGCAGCTGCTTATTGCAGCTGCCCTCATAGGGGATATTCGTATTTTCTTTTATTTTCCTGTTCTGCTGTTCAGCGGCATAGTTGCGGGAATAGCTATCGGAATAGCAGCAACACTGATGCTTCGCATTCTTAAATAACTTTTTTATATGTCAATAAAATGCTGTTATTTTTTTCCTTTGCCGGTTTTTTCTACCCATTGCCTTAATATTTTTTCCTGTAATTCAGATTTTGTTCCTTTTATGTTAGGATATGATTTTAACAAACGTCTTTGACTACGGCTAAGTTTTTTGTGAACACGATCAATATGTTCCTGAAATTCCGGATTGGCTAAAGCAGAATTCATTTTATCCGTTATTTTAGCTGTATTTCTCGAAATTTGCTCACCTATTTTATTTGAAATAATTCTCATATTATTCTGAATACTAATCAGTTCATCAATATCCCGATTCAGTTTTAGAATTTGATTTACCGTATTAACTGTATCTACGAACATTGATACGGAAAGTAAAATTATACTGACAATCAGCAATTTATCAGGCATCCAATGTGCAAACTTTTCAAAAATAGGGTGTATTTCTTTTACAGTTACCGCTCCGGCTATTCCCCAAATCAGAGAGAAGCGAAGGCAAATATATCCTCCAATATTAAAAGGCTCTTTACTATAATCCCACCATCTTTCATGAAAAACCTTATTCATCATAAACCCTATTACAAGCTCTAAAACACTACAAAGAACAAATGCAATTAAAAACAGCTTGAAGAAATTATTATCCATAGACCTTGTACTGATAATCAAAAAGGTCATTCCGAAACCGTAAATCGGACAATAAGGTCCTGATAACATACCTCTATTAATAAATTTACCTTCCTTGAGCTGATGAAATATAACTTCTAGACACCAGCCTAAAAACGCATATATATGGAAATAAAACATTAAATATAACATCTTAATTTATACTCCTTGTAATAAAAAGGAAGGCTTAACTCAATTTAATTTTATAGCCTTCCTTCCTTTAATTAATTTTAAGCTGATTTTTTTTCAAGTATATCCATAAATTCTTTTCCGGTTATGGTTTCTCTATCTATCAGATAGTCGGCGATCTCATCCATCTTTTCTCTGTTTTCTTCGAGAACTTCTTTTGCATTTTTATATGCTTCCGCTATGATGTCTCTAACTTCTTCATCTACCAGTCTTGCCGTCTCTGATGAGCACGTCATTTGTCCCTGATTGCCCAGGTAATTATTGCCTCCTGTCTGCAATGCCATCATGCCGAAAGTTTCCGACATACCGTAACGAGTAACCATATTTCTCGCAATATCCGTAGCTCTTTCTATATCATTGGAAGCCCCTGTAGTCGCTATATTAAATACAACCTCTTCCGCTGCTCTGCCGCCGCACAGGACTTCCAGTTTCTGATAGGCATCTTCTTTGCTTATCAGAGTTTTCTCTTCTTCTTCTACCTGCATGGTATATCCAAGTGCACCCGATGTCCTCGGAACTATAGTTATCTTTTGTACCGGTGCGGAACCTGTCTGCTTTGCCGCCACAAGAGCGTGCCCGATTTCGTGATAAGCCACTATACGCTTTTCTTCTTCTGACAGGATAGCATTTTTTCTTTCAGCTCCTGCGATAATAACCTCAACTGATTCCATAAGATCCGATGTACTTACTTGATTACTGCCCATACGTACAGCCCTCAAAGCCGCTTCATTAACTATATTTGCAAGCTGAGCTCCTGAGGCTCCGGCTGTCATACGTGCAATCAGATTGACATCTACATTTTTTTCAACTCTAACCTTCTTCAGATGTACATTGAGAATAGCTTCTCTGCCTATAAGATCCGGCAGCTCAACCCTTACTTGTCTGTCAAAACGGCCCGGACGAAGCAATGCAGGGTCTAAGACTTCCGGTCTGTTCGTAGCTGCAAGGATGATAACACCCTTATTCCCTTCAAATCCGTCCATCTCCGTCAAAAGCTGATTCAGGGTCTGCTCACGTTCATCATTGGTACTGAACTGAGAGTCTCTCTTCTTCCCTATTGTATCTATCTCGTCTATAAAGACTATACAAGGAGCCTGTTTGTTAGCCTGTTCGAAAAGTTCCCGAACTTTTGCCGCTCCCCTGCCTACAAACATTTCTACAAATTCAGAGCCTGAAATCGAGAAGAAAGGTACATCGGCTTCTCCCGCTACTGCTTTTGCCATAAGAGTCTTACCGGTTCCCGGCGGCCCTACTAACAGTACCCCTTTAGGACATTCTGCACCGATTTCTTTATATTTCTCAGGCTTATTAAGATAATCGATAATTTCCTGCAGAGATTCTTTGGCCTCTTCCTGACCCGCGACATCTTCAAATGTCTTTTTCTCCTTATCAGGTGTATATACCTTGGCAACACCCTGACCATGGATATTAAGTCCGGCAGCGCCCATTCTGGTTGACATGTTTTTTCTGATTTGCCTTCCTATCAGGCTGAATATCAGAATCGGAATACCGTAATTAAGGAAGATTGACATCAATAAATTCGGTTTCTCCGGAATCTCTGCACCGTAACTCACTCCTTTTTCCTTTAACAGTTGAGGAAGCTGAGGGTTCTCAACTATTCCGGTTTTGCAATACTGTATCTCTCCTTTTTTCTCCAGAGTGTAGTTTATCTCTGTATCCGTAAAATAAACCTGCTGTACATTACCTGATTCCACTGCACTTAAAAAATCAGAATACGTCGTAGTTTTTGTTTCTCTTGACATAAACATAGGCATAAGCAGCCAGTTAAAAATAATAATAGCTAAAACTGCAATTGAGTAATAGTACAGTAATGTTCTTGGAATTCTGTTTCTGTTCTTTGTATCTTTCATATAACCTCCTTGTGATAAATTTCTTTATACCAAACGTTCTTGATAATAACTATTCTTTTTTAATTTTTTACCCAACAACGTGTTGTCTTGTGATATAATTATTATAAAATCTAACAGGATATTTTTCAATAAACAAAACGACAGCTTTTGTCGGATTGCATGCAAATACAAGGAGACCAACTATGACAGAAAAAGAAAAAGGAGTTGTAACGGAAACAAAAAGGAATATTATGGATGCTTACTGGGATATTTATACATCCGGTCTTGTCAGTAAAATTACCGTAAAAATGATTACTAACAGAGCAGGATATAACCGCGGTACTTTTTATGCTTATTTCCTGGATATCGAGGATTTGCATAATCAGATCGAAGATGAATTACTTCCGTCGGAAGAAAGTTTTGCCAAACTTAGAGAAGCTACATTCTCTAAGAACAGCAAAGAAATAATAGAGCTTTTTATGAAGGAGGATAAAGTTTCGGGAGAGAAAGTCAGTTTTCTCTTGGGCCCAAACGGAAGCTTATCCTTTCAAATCAAGCTAAAGACAAAACTCCGAGAATTGATCATAAAATATGCTCCTCTCGATTTGAAAGAACCCGAGAAGGTTATTGATTATAAAGCAGACATTGTCTGTAGTCTGTTTTATGAAACCGTTCATTACTGGTACGACAGGGGACGGACTCTTTTCACCGGAGAGGAAATGATCAATCTTATGATGAAAATAATATTTTTCGGAGTGACAGAGGGTGAAGATTTAAAAAAACAATTGATTTTAAAAAAACAACTCAAAGGGCGGATTTAAATCCGCCCTTTTAACTGTTTATGGTTTTGAATGATATTTCCGTATGCTATTCCGCTTTCTTCTTCGGCTTAAGCTTTCGGAAAGTGTTAATAGCTCCTGTCGGACATTCATATACACAGAGCCCGCATGATTTGCATTTTTCATAATCGATTCTTGCAAGATTGTCTTCAACTTTGATTGCATCGAAATTGCAAACTTTAACGCATTTCATACATCCGATACAGGCGTTATCGCAGTTCTTACGAGCAACCGCTCCCTTGTCTGTGGATGAGCACAGAACATGAACCTGACTCTTCATAGGAACAAGCTTGATTATGCTTTGCGGACACGCCTTTATACACATACCGCATGCAACACAATTGTCTCTGTTGACAACTGCAACTCCATCAATAATTCCGATAGCATCGAATTCACATTCTTCTACACAGTCTCCAAGGCCGATACATCCATACATGCAAGCGTTCGGTGATGTGAACCAGCCTTTTGCTCCCTTGCAGGACTGCAGTCCCTGCCACTCATGATTCTTTCTTGATTTGTCACATACTCCGTTACAGAGAACCTGTGCTACCTGCGGGTCACTTGATCCGGCAGATCTTCCGAGAATCTCTGCTATAGCTTCTACTGTAGATGCTCCGCCCGGAGCACAAAGCGAACAGGAAAGTGTTTCATCTTCTACCAACTTAGCCGCATAGTCATCGCATCCTGCAAATCCGCATCCGCCACAATTTGCTCCCGGCAGACATTCTCTTATCTGAGAAACTCTCTCATCTACCGCAACGTGGAATACTTTGGATGCTATTACCAGCAGCCCGGCACAGACGAGACCAATAACCGTAACCAGTATTACCGGTGTCATAACATTAGTCATTTCCGCACCTCCTTACTGGAACATTCCGGCAAAGCCCATGAACGAAAGTGACATAATAGCTGCACTCACAAGGATCAGAGGAACTCCCTTGAAAGCTGCAGGAACGCCTTCTTCGTTATAGAGCTTCTCTTCTCTTACTCCTGCGAAGAGAATCATAGCTATCATGTAGCCGACACCTGCTCCGAAGGAATAAATCATTGACTCAGCGAATGAATAACCGAATGTGATAGCGTTAATTGTTGCTCCGAGAATAGCACAGTTTGTAGTTATCAATGGAAGAAAAATGCCGAGAGCCTTTTGAAGGGCAGGAAGGTATTTCTTCATAAACATCTCAACAAACTGTACAAGAGCTGCGATTACGAGAATGAAAACTACTGTCTGTAGATATCCCATATCGAATTTATTGAGTAACTGCTGTATCGGCCATGTAACAGCTTCTGCAATAACCATTACGAAAACGACCGCGCTGCCCATACCCACAGCAGAACTCATCTTGTTTGAAACCCCGAGGAACGAACAGATTCCCAGGAACTGCGATAGTACAAAGTTATTGACGAATACTATCGACATAAAGATTACAATTAAGTTTACCATTATGCCTCCGCTCCTTTCTGTGACACAGCTGCTTTCTCAGCAGCAATTTCCTCGTTAGCTTCAGCTAAATTGCATGAGTTGTACATAGGACAAACTCCGCAACTGAAACTTTTTGCTTTGAGAGCTTTACCGTGAGTTGCTTTCATAAGAACAGCAATTAGAATTCCATAAACAAAGAATCCTCCAGGTGGCAGATTAAAGAATCCTATCGAGAATCCCGGAATAATTGTATATCCCAACAATCCCCCGGTTCCGAGAAACTCTCTTATAGCTCCCATTAATGCCAAAGCAAGAGTGAAACCGAGACCCATTCCGATTCCATCTAGGGCAGAATCTACGATTGTGTTTTTATTTGCAAATGCCTCGGCTCTTCCAAGGATGATGCAGTTTACAACAATCAGCGGGATAAATACTCCCAGAGCCTTGTTCAATTCAGGTGCATATGCCTGCAAAACGAATTGAACGACCGTTACAAATCCTGCAATTACTACTATGTAGCAAGGAATTCTGACTTTATCAGGAATCACCTTACGCAACATTGAAATTACAATATTAGAACAAATAAGTACAGCTGTAGCTGCTACTCCCATGCCAAGTGCATTAAGCAAAGATGTAGAAACCGCAAGTGCAGGGCATGTACCTATAAGGAGTACAAGTACAGGGTTCTCCTTAATGATTCCGTTGGTCAGGATAGAAAGTTTGCTTTTATTTTCCATTACTTAACACCTCCCATCGCCTTAAACTGCTCTACGGCACAGTAAATACCTTTATGTACAGCAGACGAAGAAACGGTTGCACCCGTAACAGCACTTACAGAAGTATCTTTTTTAATCTCATAAGCCTGAAGCTCAGCAAGACCGTTGTACTGTGAAAGATAGTTCGGGGTATGAGCTTTAGAGCCTACACCCGGAGTATCCGTTTGCTCTGTTACTTTAACAGCAGTAATAGCTCCGTCCTTATCAATTCCTATCATTGCCTTAAGAGGTCCGCCGTAGGATCCGCTCGTAACAGTAATGACCATGCCTGTACCGTTTGTTGCGACATAACAGTCCTCAACATATACCTTGCCCTCTTCCTGAACAAAAAGGTCACCTGTATATTCTTCGAATTTGCCTTCTGCTGTTTCAAGAAGCTCTGTTCTTGCCTCGCCTGCCGCTTTCGCAGCATTTGCCTCGATAATCGGAGCCGTTATACCGTATGTGAAGGCGAGTGCAAAAGTTACAACAAAGCAGATGATAACAAGAACCAGAATAGGGGAAATATATTCCTTGAATGTATTATTCTTATTTTCCATCCTTGGCACCTCCCTCCTTCAGATAGAACTTGTATGAAAAATTATTAATCAGAGGTGTACAAATATTCATAAGGAGTATTGAGAATGACACACCTTCAGGATAAGAACCGTACATCCTGATTGCCATGGTTATCAAGCCGCATCCGATTCCGAAAATCAGTTTTCCGACCGGTAACTTAGGCGATGTTACATAATCTGTAGCCATGAAAAATGCACCAAGCAGTACTCCGCCTGCCAGAACATGGAACACTCCCATATAAACACTTCCTGTTGCGATCCATCCGAATACGAACACAGTACCGATGAAAGCCAGCGGTATAATAGGGCTGATAACTTTTCTTATAATAAGGTAAAGTCCGCCAAGTATAAGGGCAAGAGCACAAACCTCACCTGCAGATCCGCCGTGGAATCCGAGGAAAAGCTGTCCAAGGCTCGGGAGAGCATCCTTGCTTCCTTCGGATATGAGGCCGAGAGGTGTAGGACCTGTTACCGCATCGGTAACACTTGACAGTCTTGTTAAAGGCCATGTCGACATATTTGCCGAAAATGAGATAAACAGGAAAATTCTTGCCGTAATAGCAGGGTTTGTAAAGTTCCTCCCGATACCTCCATAAAGCTGCTTAACAACTACGATTGCAAAAAGACAACCGAGAGCTGCCTGCCACAAAGGAAAGTTTGACGGAACATTAAATGCAATCAGCAATCCTGTCAGCGCTGCCGAAAGGTCTCCGATTGTCTGTTTCTTGTGTGTAACAACATTATATAGATATTCAAACAGAACACTTGCTACTACACATACTGCACTCAGAAGAATGACTCTTCCTCCGAATATATATACGCTTGCGATAAGTGACGGCATGAGAGCAAGTATTACTGCACCCATCAACCTTGTAGTATCTGAATCCGTAACTATATGTGGTGCGGAGGATACTATCAAATTGTTATGAAACTTCTTATTCATATTACTTCGATGCCTCCTTTACCATGTTTTTTGCTAATTTATTAGTTAAACTCAACGGACGTCTTGCAGGACAGATATATGAACAGCTTCCACATTCCATACATTGCATTACCTTAAACCTGTTGAGTCTGTCAACATTTTTATTTCTGTAAGCTTCTTCAAAAACGCTTGGCATCAGACCGAACGGGCACGCACTATGGCATCTCTGACAATTGATGCATCCTGTTTCAGCTTTGACCTCTGCCATTTCCTGGCTGAAGCAAAGAATTGCCGATGTATTCTTCATCGTAGGTGATTCATCGCTCATCGTCGCTCTTCCCATCATAGGTCCGCCCATGACGATCTTGCGAGGTTCTTTCTTGTATCCGCCGCAGAATTCAATAACATCTGCAACCTGAGTACCAATCGGTACAAATACATTTTTTGGCTCGGATACCGCATCTCCATCGACTGTTACTCTTCTTCTTATGATAGGCATTCCCGTTTTAAAGTACTCCCCAAGCATACCTATTGTCGATACGTTCACAATAATAACTCCTAACTGAGCAGGTAGAACACCGGCATCCATAACCTGACCGGTAATCTCATAGATGAGCACACGCTCAGCTCCCTTAGGATAACTTGATGGCAAAACTATGATCTCAACATCATTCATTTCATTCTGCTCTATCAATCTCTTGAGATTCTCAATTGCATCAGGCTTGTTGCTTTCGATACCGATATATCCCTTTCCGAGATTCATGTGATGCATGACCACCTTCATTCCATCCAGAATATCCTGTCCGTTCTCGACCATCTGTCTGTTGTCGGTTGTGATGAAAGGCTCGCATTCCGCAGCATTGACAACAAGATACTTGCATTCATCCAGATTTTTAGGATTAAATTTGACATGAGTCGGAAAAGAGGCTCCTCCGAGACCAACCATACCGCTGTTTCTTGTAGCTTTAATAAGGTCTTCAAGACTCTCAATTACAGGTGCTTCAACTTCTTCACTTACTTCCTGTTTCTTATCTGTCTCAATTATAACAAGTGTCTCAAAACCACCCATCGATCCACGGCTCTGCACAATATCCTTAACTGTGCCTGAAACGCTTGAGAAGATAGGTGCGCTTATAAAGGCTTCGACATCTCCTATTCTTTGTCCTACCTTTACGTAATCCCCTTTTTCTACAAGAGGTTTACAAGGAGCGCCAATGTTCTGCGACATACAGATTTTAACCACATCCGGTACTGGCATCACAACGGTTTCTGAACCGGCGGTATTTTTGTGATGCGGTACATGGATGCTTGGCAAATGTTTCCTTTGGCTCATCCTATTAGAAACTCCTTTCAATAAATATCCTTGCATTAATATAAATACTTATATACAGCCCTGCTATTATATAACATTTTCACCAAAAAAACACATTTATACACCAAAGAAACATATTAATAAATGTCTTATTTGCAATGCAATCGTGTTATTTTTTTATCTCTTTCCGACAAAGATTTGCCCTTCTTCGTCCACTCCGGACACTTTTTCGCCTCTTTGAATTGCATTTGAAATGTATGTTATAACATCTATACTCATTATCTCTCCCGGACAGGCAAGAGGTGACCCCGGAGGATAGGTTATAATCGGTTCGTATAAAACCCTTCCTTCAGATGCATACAAAGGAACAACCTCTTTCTCTCTCGGAATCGATGTAACTCCGAGCATAAAATCAATTTTTGAGTGAGGCTGCCTATCTTTATTAAAACCTATTCCATAGCCGTCAGCTATTGATTCAAGTGCATCTAACAGCTCCTCATAGTCGCTTCTTTTGCTTCCTGCACCTGTCATCAGCATAACATACTCACCGTGAACCATTTCCGGTATTATTCCTCTGTATCTGATTTCCTTTTCAAGTTGTTCGCCTGTTATACCCAACTTCACCATACTTATATTTATCTTGGAAGGATCGAAATTTTCGCTATCAACAAGAGTAGCTCCTTCTATCTTTGAAGCATATTTATAGAAATAAGAAAGATCACTTTTCCAAGATCTCATGATTTCCATTCCGTGATTTCTCATTATCCTTTCATTCATATCAAGACTTCCCATCAGCAAATATGACGGGCTTGTTGTTTGCAGCATTCTGAGTTTTTCGGAAACACTGTCTATATCTACTCTGTCGCTGCATATATTGAGAATTCCGGTTCCTGTAAAACTGAGAAGGGTTTTATGAGTGCTGTTGATAACGATATCGGCTCCCAGTCCTTCTGCAGCTGTTTTTCTAAGTTTATTTTGTCTGTATTCAGCTTCATAGTCCATAAGCCTTAAATGAGCTCCGTGAGCCTGATCAACAATGAGAATTTTATCAAACTCATGGGCTATATCCGACAATCTTCTAATATCCGATAGCATTCCGTAATAATTCGGACTGGTTATAAGAACCGCTGAAGCGTCCGGATTCTCCTCACAGGCTACGATGAGCTCTTCAGGAGATATTGAAGTCTGTAATCCGTATTTTTCATTCATTAAAGGTCTTAGATATACAGGATTTATACCTCCCAACCTTAATGCACTGAATGCAGCATGATGGGAGTTCCTGCCAAGAATAAGTTTGCCTCCTTCTCTAACACCGGCCAAAACAGCTGCCATGACACCGGCACTTGCTCCGTTTACAAGCAGCTCGGTATGTCTCACACCATAAAGAGATGCATAGTTTTCCATTACAGCCCGAATCGTTGATTTCGGGCAAAACAAAGCATCTGCTCCGGGAATCTCCGTAATATCTTCCGAAATCATATCGCGTAAGAACTCTCCATAGCCTGTCTTTTCGTATATATCGCTTCTCCCTTTATGCCCCGGCATATGAAACGATATATTCCCCTTATTTTTGTTTTCCACAAGGAAATCGATTATAGTCTTTTTCATTCCGGTCTTATCTCCTAAGAGTAAAAAGACTGGCAGGGTTTCTGTCAGTCTTTCACCACATATTATTTTATTACCTCGAGTCCGTTCATGTAGCAGCGAAGTGCCTCCGGCACAATCACGCTGCCGTCCTCCTGCTGATAGTTTTCAAGTATCGCTGCAACGGTTCTTCCGACTGCAAGACCCGAACCGTTTAATGTATGGACAAATTCCGGCTTTGTATCTTTGTCTCTTTTGAACCTTATATTTGCTCTTCTGGCCTGAAAATCTTCAAAGTTTGAGCAGCTGGATATTTCAACATATCTGGAATAGCTCGGCATCCATACCTCAACGTCATATGTCATGGCTGCACTGAATCCGAGGTCTCCGGTTGAAAGCCTTACTACTCTGTAAGGCAGTCCCAGCTTTTGCAAAACTTCTTCGGCATTATTAGTCAAACTCTCAAGCTCATCATATGAAGTCTCCGGTACGCTGAACTTAACCATTTCGACCTTATTAAATTGATGCTGACGAATCAGTCCCCTCGTGTCTCTTCCCGCGGAACCGGCCTCCTTTCGGAAGCAAGGTGTATATGCGGTATAATATATCGGCAATTCTTCCATAGGAAGTATTTCATGAGCAAAGAGATTGGTCACAGGAACTTCTGCTGTCGGTATCAGGAAAAAGTCCTTAGCCGGAACCGCAAACATGTCATCTTCGAACTTAGGGAGTTGACCAGTACCTGTCATCGTTTCTCTGTTCGCCATAAACGGAGGAAGAATTTCCGTATATCCGTGTTCTTCTGTATGAAGATCGAGCATGAAGTTTACAACGGCCCTCTCAAGTCTTGCTCCTGCTCCTTTATATACAGTAAACCTCGTTCCTGCAAGCTTGGTTGCTCTTTCGAAATCGAGAATATCAAGATCTTCACCGACATCCCAGTGTGCCTTAGGTTCAAAATCGAATTCTGTAGGATTTCCGACTCTGCGAATTTCTTCGTTGTCAGTATCATCCTCTCCAAACTGGACATCCTTATATGGGATATTAGGTATTTCCATGAGCCTTTCTCTGATCTTTTTTTCAACTTCATCGACTGCAGAATCGAGTTCTTTGATCTTTGCAGACAATTCTTTCATCTCTGCAAATACAGCCGTTGTATCTTTTCCTTCCTTTTTTAGCTTTGGAACCTCTCTGGAGGTGACGTTCTGCTTATTTTTGAGAGCCTCTACTTCTGCAAGAATTTCTCTTCTTTGTTTGTCAAGATCTGTAAGTTCGGAGATGCCGAAATCTCCCTTTCCCCGTCTCTCCACACCGGCCTTTACTTCTTCGTAATTCTCTCTGATTTTCTTGATATCCAGCATTTTTCTCACCTCTCATATATATATCTGTTGTATTGATTATTTAAAAAATGTTTCGCCTGTACTTACTGTAAACTTTGCTTAATTCTTCTAATAAGTCTTCTATTTTAATCTCTAATTCACTTAGCCTCTCATAATCTTTACGGTCGATAGCTTTTCTGGCCTGCATTAATAACGACTCCCTGTCTTTGCTCTCGTGTCCTATCAAGCTCTTTAGATCTTTTATCTTTTCCCAATTATTTCTGTCATACTCGTTACTGTCATCAGTATGAAGCTTAACACAGTCTCTTAAGAACTGCATGGTGTTTTTTATATATCTGTCATGATATTCCATAGACCACTTCATAATCATATGTTCCCGGAAAGATCGCAAATTCATGCGCAAAGCTTCATCTCCGGCAGATATAAGATCTGTATTCTCACAGTTTTCACCCCAGGCTTTGAAGTTTTCCCATACGTTAGCCGGAGGTTTTCCGAACAGTTTTTCCCTTTCTTCTCGGGTATAATCAGTATATATATTTTTTTCGGATCTATATTCTTTGTCCTTATCTAAATAAAAATCCTCTTCACCGTATTTCTTGCTTATTGAAATCTCCAGTTCTCTCGATGTCTTTCCCGCGCTAAGAACAGCTTTGATTCCATCCAGCATAGCCATCATTACCGCACCTATAAGCAGATATGTGTTCGTATGCGGATTAGGTGATCTAAGCTCAAACCTTGTAGATGCAGGGTTTTTGAGATCCCTCACAAGTCCGACCAGCACTGTCCTGTTTCTCGACGGGGTTTTGTAATCCATCCCGAGAGAGGTCACGATACATATAGGTGCTTCATAGCCGGGTTTGAGTCTTTGAAAAGCATCGTGCGTAGGAGAAACAATCGGATTGATCTTCTCATAGTTCTTTAATATACCCATCAAAGCACCGAATCCGATTGGACTCATAAATTCATTTTCTCTATCGACAGGTTCAAAAAGGTTTACCAAGGATCCGTCTTTAAGTCTGGCAGCCACACCGAAATGTGTGTGCTCTCCTGATCCTGCAACCCCGTATATTGGCTTTGCATGGAAGGTTACATCCAGATTATTCATCCTGAACACATCTCTTATTATATTCTTGATCTGGCTTTCATTATCCGCTGCCTGAACAGGGCTTGAGTATTTCCAGTCGATCTCCAGCTGTTCCATTATGTGATCGAAGGAACCTGTGTTGCCCATCTTTGCCTTGACACCACCCACTTCTTTATGCCCCATTTCAAGACCGAATTCATAGTGATCAAGAATTTCAAGAGTCTGTTCAAAAGCAGTAGCAACGGGTCCAGTAACCCTTTTCCAGTATTGTTCCTTAAGCTCCTGAGCTATACTCAGTTGGTCTCTATCCGCTCTGTCATCGGGTGTCTTGACCCAGAACTCAAGTTCTGTAGCATTTGTGAGTACGAACTCGGAAATATCTTCCGGACTTTCAACGCCTCCTATGTGTTCAAAAACATAAGGGTGCTCTTCCAAAGTTTTCATTAATCCGGTCAAAAATATCTCTTCTGTTCTTTTGAGATATATCCTTGAACCAACCATCGTATCTCCGTTATGTCTAAGATATGAAGGTATTCTTAAAGTTCCTGTCGGAAGACCTGTTTTATAATCGATATTGTCAAAGTTATATTCAACATACCAATTTACTTCTTTATCAGGCATTATATCTACTCTTGCATTTGACAAATCGGCAATTGTCGGAAGAGCAACGGAAGATCCGTCAGTTTGAACTCCTTCCCCCAGCAACCTGTCCATATTGGCTGCAAATGCGGAAACGGGTATTTTTTCATCGGTATTATGGTTGCCCATATCAACACCGGTAAAAGAGACAAACCTAATCTCAGGGTGCTCCTCCAGCTTATTTATTACCGTTTGAGCATCATGCTCATCGGGAGTCAGAGTGTAAAGCATTTTATTAAGATCAAAATCGATCATTGTCCGGGCCTCTTTTTCATGAAATTATTTTGTACTAAGCTCATTCAGGTATTCTTCAAGCTGAGCAAGGTACTTGCCATAAGTTGCCCAGTCGCCTTCTTTCTGTGCCGCAATAGCCTTATCGTATGCATTCTGAGCTTTCCTTACCAGTGATTTTATATCATCACCGGTTCTGCCGTCATCATTGATTGAACCGAGATTTTCACCCGGCTTATCATCAGCTTCTCCTCCGAAGAGACTTACAAGAGCTTCCGATAATGTCGGTTCGTATGCAATTCTGTCCTGATAAGCAACTATAACCCTCTTGACCTCCGGAATAGCCTGATTTGAAGCTTCCAGATATACAGGTTCCACATACATGAGGGAAGTTCCGATAGGTATTACGAACAAATCTCCTCTGCTGTACTTTGCTCCTGATGATGCCCACAGAGAGAATTCTTTTGATATCTCAGTATTCTGATCTATCTGAGCTTCAATCTGCATCGGCCCGTATACTGTTTTGTTCTTAGGCATTGTGTATACGACGAGTTTACCGTAGTTGTCACCATCGTTACCTGCCATCATAACAGCTGTCAGGTTCTGTTTTGACTTAGGTGTAAACGGGATCATATTTATAAATTCCGCTCCGCCCGGAGTATCCGGCAGGTTGAAAACATAGTAACTCGGATCCATTATCTTGTCTTTGGTTCCGTATATCTGATGAGCTATATCCCACAAGTCCTCCTTCTGATAGAAGACTTTGACTCCGTCCATGTGGTATTTACTGTAAACTTCCGCCTGTATCCTGAACAGAGTGTTAGGATATCTCATATGGGCTTTCATTTCAGGTGCCATCTTGTCATATGATTTAAACAACTTCGGATAAATCTTCTGATATGTTTGCGCTATAGGATCCTTATCGTCAACAACATAGAAGTCTACGGAACCTTCGTAAGCATCTATAATAACCTTAACAGAGTTCCTTATATAATTTGTTGACATATTTTCTTCAGAAAAAGGCTCTGAATACGGATAATTACTGCTTGTAGTATAAGCATCAATAACCCAGTACAGTTTACCGTTCACAATCGTCATATACGGATCGCTCTCGTACGTCAGGTAAGGCATGATCTTCTTGACTCTGTCTACAACGTTCCTTATATACATGATTTTTGAATTCGACGTAATGTTTGACGAAACCAGAATATTGATATTTCCCTCTCTGATTGCATACAGAATCCTATTAATGAAATTAAGTTTTATACCGCTATTTCCCTCATATTCCGTATATTTATTCTCGTTTCCGTCAGGATAGTCAAATTCCAGTTCCTTAGTGTTTACAATGACATAATCATTGGTCAGTTCTCCGAAATATATTTCCGGTCTGTCAACTTTAAGCTCTGCCAAAGATGTTTCCGGTGGGATGTTCCCTACAACAACATCAGGCTGTCCTGACGATGTTACCTTGTCTACCTGTGAAACGGCAACACCGTATCCGTGTGTATATTTAAGATGCTTGTTGATCCATGTTTTACTGATTTTTTCCTCGTCAATCTCCCTCGCTGACAGATATGTCTGAGTTATAGAATCTCCGAAAGTATATCTGTCGATATCAACGTCATTGAAGGTGTAGTATTGACGAATACTCTGCGTCTGATTGTAGTAATCCTTGACAGGCTCATAATCGTTAATACGAATATTTCCGATCGTTTCCTGATTATTTGCAATAACATTTGCATTCAAAGAATCATCCGCTTTATATGTAGCCACTCTGATGTTATCTAATCCGTAAGCATGTCTTGTATATTCAATATTATTCTCCAGATATTTCGATTCCTTGTTAATTTCATCAGGGCTGACAACTAAACTCTGTACCGCTTTTCCCGCCCCAATACCGAGTACATATACCAGGACAATTATCACAGGAACCTTCAGTAATTTGCTAAGTGCGCCTTTCTTTATATGAATTGTCAAAGTAATCGCTCCGACTATCGACAATGCCATAATGACTCTGTACATCCAAAGCGTAACTGTAACATCAACAAATCCTGCGCCGTAAACAACACTGTTATGGGCATGTAGCAACTGAAATTGCTTCAGAAAAAAGTCTATTCCTAGCATCAGATAGAAAATGACACCGAGCACTGTCAATTTTCCGCTGGCAATCTCCATAAGATACTCAAGATTGCGGTTATTAATATCGATGCCTCTTCCCTTTTTCTTCCTGTGGTTTTTATCAAAAGCTGTGTCTACCGCTTTTCTGGTTCCCTTGAACATTCTTCCTATAACGGAATCATCCCAAGGTGTTTTGTATATAACTTCAGGCTCTTCTTCAGGTTCTCTTTCTTCCTCAATCGGTTCTCCGCGATCAAAAATTTCCGGAGTTCTGACTGTAAGAAGATATGTGTAATATATGAGCGTAACAATTACCATACCGAGAATGGAACTCAATGTGATCTCGTTAATCTTATCCAGCCAGTCGAGGCGGAACACATAAAAACCTATATCTAGATTGAAAAGCGGATCTTTAAGATCAAACTTCGTTGAATGCAATGCTTTAAGAAATGTCATCCAGGTTCCGGCTGAAACAACTATCGCAACTCCAAGACCGAAAAGTATCGAAAGTAACCAGGATACAGCATTGAGTTTCCTTTCGTCCGGAATCTCATATGACTCTATTTTTATGAAATACCCTTTTTTAAGTGTACTGAGATAAAATCTCATAATTAGTGTCACACCTGCAAAAACCGGTACTCCAAGCTGAAGTTGAGTAATCATTTTCTTCCAGAAAACACTTGTGTATCCCAGATCTTTAAACCACATCCAGTCGGTTATAAAGCCGACCATTGTAACCAGTGCAGCTAAAATGACCGCTACAATCATCGTAATAAAAGCCAGACCTTTGCGTGACTTTTTCTTTCCCCGGAAGTTTTCTTCTTTATTCTTTTTCTTACCGTAAAACGCCAATTTTATGCCCTCCTTATATGCTTAAATAAACAATTAAGCATTCTGTAGCAAAAATTGCAGTGACAGCTCATGCTGTCACTGCAATTTTCTATATGAATATTTTTCTTCTATAACAGAAATTCATTTTTTATCACATCGACAGCACTGAAATGACTTGTAATATTTTCAATCAGTGAGTCTATCTTGAGAGCCGCTGCACTGTCCGGAGCCAACTGCAGTATAAGGAGTATCGCCAGTAAAATCACAAGAATAACTGCCAGTATCACTGCTATTATTGTGAGAGCTCCACTTCCTTCTTCCTCTTCTTCATCCACTTCACTTATTTCCTCAGGTAAAATAGCCGCTGACACTGCTTCCGGAGCCTGTGTTACAGGTGTGCCAACTGCCTGTGCTACAGGTGCTTCGACAGATGTTGCAATTTTTTCTTTTATCTTTTCCAGTTGTTCATCTTCAGAAGTCACAGGTAAGGCTATTTGTTCTTCTATTGCCTGTCTGACTTCCTGAGCCAGATCTATTTCCGGTTCTTCGGTAACTGCAGGAACAATGAATTCTTCGTCTGCTTTGAGTTTATTATACTCCTCATCAAGAAGTCTCTGGAATTCTTCATTCTTGCGATACAAGGTGTAGAATTTATCTATTTTTTTTGTTGCTTCGGATTCTCCCTCTGCATCGGGATCCTCACCAAAAATTTCTTTCTCAAGTTCCTCGATTGAAAATGCATCCGATTCTATGTCTGTCGCTTCTTCGTCTTCCTGCTCTCCCGCCATAACCGGTATTGTTGTTTCTTCTCTTTCCAAAACGGGAGCAGGCTCCTTGTCATAGTCTACTGTCTGAACAAAAAACTCTTCCAGTCCGTCATCTTCAACAGGTGCCGTTTTTCTACTTGGGATTAAATCTTCAACTTCAAGCTTGTCTTCTTTTGCAATTTCCTCCGGCTCTTCAGCTGTGCCCATAAGTTCTGCCAGCCTTTTTTTGAGTGCTTCTATCTCGGACTCTTTGTCAGCCGGTGCTGCAATTGTCATACCTGTCTTCTTTGGAGTTTCTTCCTCCATTTCCCGGAAAAGATCTTCTTCATCAATAGTGTCTTTTTCAGGAAGTTTATCTTTATGCGGCAATTTTTCCGTTAAATCAGCATCCATATCCAGATATGCGTCCTCAAGGCTTTCATATCTTTCCTGCTCGATTTTTTCAGGATCTGCCTGCGATTCTTTAATCTCAGGCTCTTTGCCTACCAATCCCTTTCCGTCTGAAAGTATCGATGCAAGCTGTTCTTCCAAATCGCTTATAACGCTCTCAGCTTTTGTCTTTTCTGACACTTCAACAGGTCCAATCTTGACCGGTTCAGATTCAACAGATTCACTAAGTTCTTCTTCATCTGCCTGATACTGCTCAAGAATAGTGAAATCAAAATCATCAGACGGTTCTTCAGGATAATCCTCTTCAATATCATCCGTTTCGATTTCTTCTGTTTTGTAATCTTCATAAACAGGTTCTTCAGATGGAATAGTATCGAAAGGTGTTTTAACCTCTTCATCCTCATCATAAAGCTCGGGAACGTAGAAAGAATATGTTTTTTCTTCTTTTGCCGGTTCTTCAATATGCTTTTCTTCAACCTTCTTTACTGCTTCCACCGGTGTTTCTACAGGCCTTTTGAAGCTTGCTTCCTCTGCTTCACGGGCTTCTTTCTCCATCCTGAGAATGTCAATAAAGCTCATAGTGCGACTACGATCCGTTGAAGGTGTCATCTCCGCATATAATTCTTTTTCATCTATACCCCCTGTCTGTACCCAAGGGGATTTGATCTCCGGAATCTCTTTCTTCTGTGGTTCATCTATGACATTGCTCCAGTCAAAGGTAACCTTGCTTTTCTTAGGTGTCGAGATCGATTTCTTATCAGCTTCTCTTTGTGGAATACCTGTGAGCGTATTATCCGTTACCGGTTTAATATCTTGCTTGCCGGGATCCGCAACTATCACTTTGGCTCCGCATGCGCTGCAAAAATTCGCTCCTTCCGGAAGCTTAGTACCGCAATTACTACAGAACACCCTTATACCTCCATTTATTCGTCTTTTCAGACTTTATTTAACTTAAATTAGATTTTTCACGTATTCATTAGAATACTACTACATTGAGCTTGATATTTCAATAATTTGACTCAATTTATTAGTACATCTTCACAATTTTTTAAGTCAAAAAGCATAGTTTTTGCTGTTTTTATATTGACTTAAGTATTTTCTAATGATAACATACATTGGTGCTGCAAACAATATAAACATGGACGATTAGCTCAGCCGGCAGAGCACCTGACTCTTAATCAGGGTGTCCGGGGTTCGAGCCCCCGATCGTCCACCACCTGAAAACACCGCAATTTCAAGAATTGCGGTGTTTTTTGCTCTCTTTTATCGTTCTATAGCCGACTGCAACATATATCAGCATAATGTTAATCATTCCGGCTATGTTATTCGGGTACTTTTTGATCAAAAGCATTCTTGAGAATATAACTCTTGACCTGCGAAAGTTCTTCAAGTGTGCAGCTGGTACCTTCTCTGCCGATGCCGCTCATCTTGTATCCGCCGAAAGGCTGGTTCATGTTATAGTAGCTGGACTGTCCGTTGAGTACGACAGCACCTGCCTGGATGTACTGTGCCATGTGGATAGCCTGCTTGAGATCTTTAGTTATGATACCGGAAGAGAGTCCGAATGAAGTGTTGTTGGCTATCTCGATGGCCTCCTCATCCGTCTTGAATGAAATTATCGGAAAGACAGGTCCAAAAACCTCAAGGTCAGATGCTATATCATAATTCTTATCCACATCAGTAAGAACTGTAGGCATTACAATAGCACCTTCTCGAGTTCCGCCATAAGCAAGAGTCGCACCCTGTTCAATCGTATGCTCGATCTGCTCGATAACTTCCTTAGCTTTTTTCTCAGAAATAACTGTAGACATATCCACTTCCGGATCAAGAGGGTCTCCGATTTTGAGCTTTTTGAGTTTCTCAATCAGGTTATTTGTGACTTCATCTTTGATCGACTCATGAACAATCCATCTCTTACATGCACAACATGTCTGACCTGCATTGTAGATACGACCTTCTATCATTTCATCTGTTACATAATCTATATCGGCATCTGCTCTGACAATATTTCCGTCATTGCCGCCCAATTCAAGGCAAATTGTCTTGAGCGTAGGTGCAGCACATTGAGCCATCAGAACACCCGCTTTGGAGGAACCTGTCATTGAAATAGCTGCAATATCCGGACTCTTAAGGAGATATTCCGTATAAATATCTCTATCGGCAGCGAATGCCTGTACGAGTCCTTCGGGAATATCGAGCCGACTCCATAGGTCATTCAGCTTGATCATTGCAAGAGGATTGGATGTCGGCGCCTTGACAATGCAGGCATTTCCCATGATGATTGCGGGAGCGGCTTTTTGCACATAAATTTCAATCGGATAGTTAAAAGGAATTACGCAGGCAATAACTCCGAGAGGCTCCCTCTTTGTGAAGATAAGGTCATTGTCAAAACCGGGCTGATTCTCCGTGCTCAAAACTTCGCCATAAAGATGATTTGCTTTTTCAACAAATCCTCTGAATATACTTGCGGCACCTTTTATCTCATCGATAGACTGCCCGATAGGCTTACCCATTTCTTTGGTAAGAGTAGTTGCAATATCATCAACATTCTCTTTAATCAACTCGACGAACTGATAGCAGACTTTAGCTCTCTTCCATAATGGAGTCTTGGCCCAGATTTTTTGTGCAACTTTAGCTTTCTCGACCATGACGAGCATCTCTTCCTTATCAGGAAGCGGCGTCCGTCCTACCGGTTCATTGTTGAAAGGATTGATTACTTCAAGCATTTTAGGCATTTCTTTCTCCTTTTTTCTGAATCGCTATTATTGATTTAATAATATACCCCAATTATAACATTTACCACATCTTGTAAAAACTTTTCCTTTAATAAAATTTACTCTGCAAGTTATGTGTTATATGCAAAAAGGACGGTGTTCCGCCCTCTTCATATGCAAACCTCAAAAGTTTGTTTACCTATATTTTAAACTTAGTAAAATTAAGTTTTTTATTTAAACAGGAAATTCAATGCGAATTTCTTTCCCTTCTTCAATATAAAGAGAAACCATTCCTCCCACGGTAGTGACCTGTGTTCCTGCAGGAAGTGTCATTTCTTCAACTACCGGAGCTTCATCTTCAGCTGTTACTTCTTCGCTTTCCTCTTCTTTAATACCTGTAAGTATTTCAGCTGTCAGCGGCGTAAGTGAATCGCAGGTCTTTGTCAGTGTTGCACCTAGACATTGTCCGATTTTTAGAGCCCCATCAACATTCAGCAGTCCGGTATCTATAAGATCCGGGAAAATTGCCGGGTCTTCCAACCTGTGCTCATCAATGACTGTTCCTTCTTCTGCTCTGCAGCAAAGAACAGCGGGTTTATCCTTATTAGCAAGTGCATATTCGAGATCAATTGACATAGTATGTCCTCCTTTTTTTATTATTCCCTGACAAGGATATCAAAGTATCAAGTATAAAGATAATAAGTTTCTTTGATAATCTCACCGGGTTTAATAGAGCTTTTGAATAACGGAAACCGCGAATACTCGCGGTTTCGTCGTTATATGTTTTATCTTACAGTCTATAATATGTTATCAGAATTCAAACCTCGGATTATCTTTGTCGACAATGCCGGCGGAAACAATGCTTGCTTTTCCATCTGCTTCGAAGTATTTCCCTACCATATCAATGAAATCTTCCATGGCTGCTTTAACCTCATTAAGGTTGAGATCGCTGAATCCGTCTATCGGATACAATACAGCTGTGGTATTTTCGGTTATTTTGCCTACCTCGCTCTGCCTCCAGGTCCAGCGACGGGTTCTGACTTCATTGCCTGAAACATAAACAACTTCACCCTCTTCAGGATTGTCAAATTCGTTTTCGTCCGCACCAAAAGGCACGAAAGTATCTTTAGGCGTCGCAGGTCTGACCTCAAGTCCTGTATCCTCTTCACCTCTACCTGTACCGTCAGCTCTGACAAATGTACCAATATCATGAGCCCCTATCGGCAGTTTATACTTAAGTGAAATAGCATTGCCCAAATCCACTGCAGGATTGATCGAAGGCATTCCTTTTCCTTTGGCAATACGATCCATCAGAGCCTCTGCAGCACATGCATACCTGTTAGGATTGATACCAAGTGCACGCAAAGCTTCTCTGTACGGAACGACAAACGGATCATTCTTAGCCTTGTTTCCCGTCTCCTCAAAGTACTTTCTTACAGCCTCTGCATTTTCCTCAAGCATGTCTGCAATTGCAGGTACTTCTTTAGAATTATCAAATCCTTCAACCGCAACTACGCCTACGACAAAATTCGGCAATTTCTCAAACACTTCCTTACTTACTTCATAAAACATTCTTTCTACCTCTTTTTCAATAATTTATTTTTTCAATATGTCAACGCCTCTATCTCACCGGTAAGAACTCTAAGAGCTCCTTCCGCAAGAGACTTCATTTCCTCTTCTCCAGGGAATAGATAAACCGGAGCGAGATTACCGATATAATATTTGATTTTTTCTACTATTTCTTCGCTGTATGCAATTCCGCCTGTAATAAAAATACCGTCAACTTTGAAGCACATAGCCGCAGCCATCTCTCCTACACACTTGGCATGCTGATAAACGAATGCATCGATTAAAAGAGCTGCCTCTTCATTTCCCGCTTCCGCCATGTTCTGAACCTCTTTCATATCACTGGTTTCGAGATATGAAAACACCCCGGCCTCTCTCTTAAGAACAAATTTGATATCATCCTTACTCATGCCTGAGAAGCAATAATCTACCAGTTGATTGGTCGGCAGATGACCTGCTCTGTCCATGGAGAAAGCCCCTTCTTCGCTGCAGTCATGTATCTCTATGCAACGTCCATTCTTATGTGCGGCGACTGAAGTTCCCCCGCCGAGATGGACACCTATCAGGTTAAGTTCTTCGTATGGTCTTCCTATAGCAGCCGCACACTTACGGGCGACAGCTTTCTGATTAAGGGCATGGAATCTGCTGGTTCTTTCCATAGATTTAAAACCTGTGACCCTCGCAACATCTGTGAGCTCATCTGTAGATACAGGGTCGCAGAAATATGCAGGAACTCCATACTCATCTCGGATGGCACTTGCGATGACCATGCCGAGACCGTGAGGCTGTCTACCACCAAGTTCAGGATCTTGAGCATCACGAAGAACATTGTCATCTATGACATATGTGCCGGACTTTATAGGCTTGAGCAGGCCCGCCCTCGAGCATACAGCGTCAAAATCCGAAAGACTGTATCCTGCAGCTTCAATAGCTTCGTAAATATTAGCTTTTCGAAACTCGAACTGCTCTGCAGGCATTTTTGCCTTCGCGAGAAAATCCGCATCATGGCGAACGGTTTTCGTGAACTTTTCCTGATCATTTTCATATACGGCTACCTTTGAAGAAGTAGAACCGAGATTAAGAGTTAATATAAGCATTTTAAAATCCTCCGTTTGTTGCTTTTATTTAACATATGTAACTATAACTTTCTCGCCTTTTCAAGTTTAAGCAACTCCGCTTTTCTTTCAAGGCCGCCTCCGTATCCTACCAAGCGGCCGTTTGTCCCGATTACACGGTGACAGGGGATGATCAGTGAAATCGGATTGCTGCCTACTGCACCTCCGACGGCTTGAGCGGACATCTTCGAAATACCCCTCTGTCTTGCTATCCTGCTCGCAATCTCACCGTAAGTCATCGTCTTGCCGAACGGAATTTCAAGCAGTATCTCCCATACAGCTTCTCGGAACTCTGTTCCCTCTATATATAAAGGCGGTGTAAAGTCGGGGGCTTTTCCGCTGAAATAAACATCGAGCCAGTTGCAGGTTTGCCCGAATATCAGCAAAGCCTCTTCATGGTAGTCTTCATACTCTTCCGGAAGCTTTTCCCGGTGTTTTTCTATTCTGTCTAAACTTTGTTCTTGATTTGATTTTTCAAACCACAGCCCCGTAAGTTCTGTTCCGTTACTCAAAAGCATAATCTGCCCCAGCGGTGAATCGTATCGACATGTATATACCATGATTTTACACCTCCGTATATTGCCGACCGCACGATTATTTTTTTGCTCTTAACTTAGCATCAAGCTCAGGTGAAGTTTTCTTTAATGCCACCGGTTTCCCGTTTTCATCAAGGAAACAATGTACTGAAGTCGCCTCCAGAACTAAAGCTCCGTCCTCTTTATTCCTCATTTCATATGCGACCGTCAATCTCACTCCCGTGTATTTCTTTACTCTCACATCGATTTCTATTTCATCGCTGTATGTTGTCGGCTGCTTATATTCGCAGTTTACAGACACAACAGGTGAAGTAATACCTTCGGATTCCAGTCTCTTCATCGGATAACCGATTTCTTCCATGAAATTCATCCTGGCTTCTTCCATAAATCGAATATAGTTTGAATGGTGAGTTATTCCCATTATATCAGTTTCATAATAATTAACCTTGCGTATATATTTGCTCATTTCAACCCCTGTTCTTTATTACTAATCCAATCGGATTTATTCATTAATTGTTATATTATGACGTTTGATTGCTCGTTACATTACAAATCCTGATTGCCTATAAGCTCTCCTAAAGTTAATTCTCCCCAGCTGTAATTGGTAAGGTAGCTCCCTCTGAAGAGCTGTGAATATTCTTCTTTGCCTGAAAGATATTTGTACAGATCGCAATCGACATTTTCCATTACAATACGTCTTTTTCCGTCAACCGCTTCGATAATATCCGGAATGCCGTATTCTTCCAAAGTGTTCTTCAGTCTAAGTGCAACCTTGCGATATCTTGCAAGTATTACCGAGCTTGCCGGCTCATCTTCCCATAAAAAACCGATTGCTTCTTCCGAAGTTATGTATCCGCCTTTACGATCTACAAGAAGTGCTAACAGTTCCTTAGACTTCTTGTTGCGGAAAGCAATCGGCCTGTCTCCTACAAACACATCAAAATACCCGAAAGTTCTGATAGAAACTCTGCGTTTTTCAGGAAGGAATTTTTTCTCGACCGGCCTATTGCCTTCTACTGAATACAGCATGACAAATCTCGGTGACGTACTGCTGGCTTCTTTCTGTGAACAGATGGCTTTTATTCGTCGTTCTGTTTCAGTTTTGTAGTCAAAATAAGTGAATTCAGCTTCTCCGGTTCTAAGGAGCTCAGCAAATTCTTCATAAGATGCCTCACTGTAAGCAACAAAAGTCTCAAGCGGTGTAAATTTCTCTGTCAACGGAAGCCATTCTTCCTCAGTGTAACCGAAGAATTCGGAGACGTTTTCGCTGGCATACAGAGGTTTTACGAGTCCTTCAGGTGTAACCTCAAAAGCTGCGATACCGTCAGATAGATTCATAACCAGTTTTTTCATGTCAGCTTTCAACTGGGTATTTTCATCTCTCAGAATATCAGTCTCTTCTATATCATTAATACGTCTGCAGCAATATAAGCTGACAGATCGATCGATTTTTATAAAAATGCCGACATACTGCTTGACTTCTCCGGTTGAAGACTGTGCTCTAAATATAACTTGCGGCGGTTCTCCTTCCTGTTCAGCAAACTTCTTCTCATAAAAGTCCTGAAAGAAACTCTTTACAAGATCATTATCGTCCGGAACAACGGAATTAGCCAGCCATTTAGCCATAGCGTCTTCCGTTTGCATCGTTACATCTTTAAAGCTACTGAAATATGAATCCTCTTCACAATGCAAGCACTTAAAAGAATTGGCTTCAGTGTCAAGTTCAAATATATTGTCGTACACATCAGTCAGTGCTCTTATATAACGCCCTGTCTCCGAAGCTTTCCTGAGCTTATGGCTCTCTGTTATATCCATGCAGACACTTTGAAATTCTTCTGCACCCTGCTCATTAGTAAATTTAGTTACCCAGCCGAAAACGCGGAGTCTTGTCCCATCACAGCGGATAAGTGTCATCTCTCCGGCAATAGGAGCTTCTGCGGAATAAACATTGTTCAAGTATTTCGAGAATCTACGTCTTTCTTCCATCGGAACCATTAAGAAAATATTGCTCTTATACATTTCCAGATAGTCAAGCTCTCCTTCTTTGACCTCAGGAAAACGTAAAAACTCAATCATCTTCCGGTTGATATAAGTGATCTTAGGTTGTTTTTCGCAAGTGTATTTTAAAATTCCGCAAGGAATAGTCTCGTTTAAAAGTTCTAAATCATTCTTTTCGCTTTTAAGATCGGTAATGTCTGTAAGTACAGAGGTACCGATCATCGGACCGTCTTTCGTTTTTTTAGATGTCATAGTATCTCTGACATAAATTTCAACTCCGTCTGTCCTCATAAGACGATACTCTGTGACGAGCGTCTGTTCTTTTGCTGCAAGACTGCGTAAAAACTTAGAGTAGTTTTTACGGTCGGAAGGATGTACCAGTAAAGCATATCTGTCTTTTTTCTCGTCCAGCAATTCATTTTTGGCCACACCAAGCATGTCGCAAAGATTATGACTGACATACGTCAAGTGTACCGGTCTGCTCAGATTATACTTATGAAATCCGGTAATCTGGTAATTAAGAACTTCCTCTATATTGTATAGAACGTCACTCATAAAAACTCCTTTTGCAAAATATAGCTTTCTGCTGTCAGGGGTCAATAATAAACTTATCCTTAAGTGTAACACTTATTTGTGACGATTTCAGATTTTTCTCGATACTTTTTAATAATTAATTTTTACCATTTTGAACGAACCCAAAGTGCAATATGCCTTTTGGGTTCGTTCTTTTTTACGACTACTACAGATTTCGGGTGTAATATTTCCTGCTCTTTGTCGTAGCTATATTAAGTTTTAAAGTATAAATCGTTTTTCTTAACTTTGCTTTCTAAGCTCTGTCTTCTGAATTTTACCGCTTATGGTCTTAGGCATCTCGGATACAAACTCGATCAGTCTTATCCACTTATATTCTGCCAGCTTATGATTACAGAAGTTCTTGATTTCCAGTTCAAGTTCAGACGAAGGACTATATTCTGTACCGAGAACAATGACCGCTTTTATCGCCTGACCTCTGAGAGGATCCGGCACTCCGATAACACTGCACTCAGCCACTGCGGGATGCTCCATCAGTACATTCTCGACTTCATAAGGTCCCACTCTAAAGCCGAAAGTCTTTATAATATCGTCAAAGCGACCGTGGAACCAGTATCGTCCGTTTTTATCCATATATGCCGCATCACCCGTATGATAAACTCCGTCCCGCCAGACATAATTGTATTGCTCTTCATTATCAAGGTAGCTTGTGAATACTCCCAGCTGTTTACCTTCTCTTTCCGGAATTACAACGACTTCCCCAATCTCACCGACAGCAACAGGTTCTCCGTATTTTCCGCGAAGTTCAATATTGTAAAGCGGAGACGGACGTCCCATAGACCCTTCAACGGGCTCACTACCCTTGAAATTTGCCATCAGAAGGGTGGTTTCCGTCTGTCCGTATCCTTCATAAAGCGGAAGCCCCGTGCTTTTTGTAAACTTACGAAATACCTCGGGGGCCAACATCTCTCCTGCTGTTGTAGCATGTTTGAGAGTAGGCATCGCCGGGATTCCCTTGCGCACAAGATAGCGATAAATTGTAGGCGGCGCACAGAAAGAAGTCACGCCATAGCGATTAATAACAGACACTAACTGTTTAGGATCAAAGTTATCAAAGTCATATACCATGACCGCACTGCCGACTAGCCACTGTCCGTAAATCTTTCCCCATGAAGCCTTTGCCCAGCCTGTTTCCGCAACAGTAAAATGCAATCCGTCATCTTCTGCCTGTTGCCAGTATTTTGCAGTCACTATATGAGCAAAAGGATAGGTATGTTCGTGGATTACTCCCTTTGGATAACCTGTGGTTCCCGAGGTGAAGTACAGCATCATCGGATCGGTTGCCAGGGTAGGAATACGCTCAAATTCTGCAGATGCATTTTCCATAGCGGTATTCAGATTTTCAAAGCCATCCGCTTTACCCTGAACGCTCCAAAGTTTAGGATTTACCTTTGTTTCTTCTATCGCTGCAAGAATTTTCTCGGGAACTTCACTCTGTGTGGTACATACAACAGCCTTTATTCCCGAGTCTTTGATACGATAAACGAAATCACCGACAGTCAGCATATGAGTTGCCGGAATCATCACAGCTCCGAGCTTATGCAATGCAACTGCTGCAAACCAGTATTCATAATGACGCTTCAGGACCAACATGACCCGGTCACCGCGACCAATACCTTCACTTTTAAAAACATTAGCTATCTGATTGCTGTATTTTTTTACATCACTGAAAGTAAATATTTCTTCTTCACCTTCGACATTGCACCATACGATTGCACGCTTATCAGGTGATTCTTCTGCTGTTTTATCGACAACATCATAACCGAAATTAAAATTGTCAGGGTATTCGAATTTTATTTTTTCCAGAATTCCATGATTATCAAAGATTTCTTGACAATATCTTTTATATATACTCATCCTTACTCCTTATTGACCGCGCTGACACCAATCTTACGGAATCTTTCATAACGGTTCTGCGTCAGATCAATATCTTTTATAAGTACTTCTAATTCTTCTTTCAAAAGATCCTGAATGCGATTATAGAATCTTTTTTTCCCGATATCTTTTTCTGAAAGAATTTTCTCAATTACGCCTAAGCTTTTTGCATCTTCTGCAGTCAGCTTTAGGCTTTCTGCAGCTGTCCTAGCCTGTCCTGCATCTTTCCATAGAATGCTTGCACACCCCTCAGGTGATATAACTGAATATACGGCATTTTGCAGCATCCAGACACGGTCCGCAACTGCCAAGGCCAAAGCTCCTCCGCTTCCGCCTTCACCTACAAGAATAGAAATTATAGGAACGCAAAGCGTTGACATTTCCATCAGATTTTCGGCAATTGCCTGACCCTGACCGCGCTCCTCAGCTCCGACTCCGCAATAAGCTCCTGACGTATCGATAAAACATATAACAGGTCTCCCAAATTTCTCCGCCTGTTTCATCAAACGTAAAGCTTTACGATAGCCTTCCGGCTGCGGTGCTCCGAAATTTCGAAATGCTCGTTCTCTTGCAGTATGTCCTTTTTCAATTGCTATAACTGTAACGGGCATCTCACCTAGTCTGGCAATGCCTCCGACAATCGCCGGATCATCTGCATATCGACGATCTCCGTGAAATTCGTAGAATCCGGTAAAAATATTTTTTATATAATCAAGCCCTGATGGTCTTTTATTGTTACGGGCAAGTTTTACACGTTCGTATGCTGTATCTTTCATAAATCCGCCCTCCAGTCGTGCATTTTCAGAATCTCTGTCAGATATGTCTTTTGCTTATCCCGCTGTACAATACTGTCGATAAATCCATGCTCTAAGACAAACTCCGACCGTTGGAATCCTTTTGGAAGAGATTTTTTCGTAGTTTGTTCAATTACTCTTCTGCCGGCAAAGCCTACCATCGCTCCCGGTTCAGCCAAAGTAATATCGGCTTCCATCGCAAAGCTGGCGGTTACTCCTCCTGTTGTCGGATCCGTCAACACAGCGATATATAAAAGTCCGGCATCGCTATGGCGTTTGACTGCCGCACTTGTTTTTGCCATCTGCATCAAAGACAGGAGTCCTTCCTGCATACGGGCTCCGCCCGATACGGTAAATCCGACCATAGGCAGACGATGCTGAACTGCATATTCGAAAAGCAAAGTTATCTTCTCTCCCACAGCAGTTCCCATACTTCCCATCATAAAATACGGTTCCATAACGAAAAGACAACACTTCTGACCACCTATCGTCGCTGTTCCGCAAACAACTGCTTCCACTTCACCGCTTGCAGTTCGGACAGTTTCTATCTTCTCCTTATATCCCGGAAAATTCAGCGGATTGTCCGATTTCATATTTGAATACATTTCGCGAAAACTGCCTTCGTCCGCAATCATCCTGATCCTCTGACGTGCCTTCATTCGGAAATGATATCCGCAATTACACACAAGGTCGTTTGACCATAGGCGACTCAAAGGAATATCCTTGCGACAGTTAGGGCAGGTTTTTTCCGGTTCGCCGGCATCGCGCTGTACAGGGGCCGCAGTACGTCCGCCTTCTTCCAGTTTGTTTTTCGGTTTTAAAAACTTTATCAGTGCCATACTAATCACCTATTTCCCATAAAAGTTAAATCATAATCTCCGGATGTAAAACGTTCATCTTCAACTATGCGAAGCTGTTCCTCGATATTTGTAGATACCCCGTCTATAACCAGCTCACATAGAGCCGCACGCATTTTCCTTAAAGTTTCTTCTCTGGATTTGGCGTGCACAATCAGTTTGCCAAGCAAAGAATCGTAATATGGCGAAACAACCGTACCTTTTATCAGGCAAGTATCGAAACGGACGGACGGTCCTCCCGGGACATGGATCATATTCAAAGTTCCGCAGTTTCCGGCATTGATACGACACTCAATTGCCGATCCCTCCATCCTGATATCTCCCTGCGTAAAGTTAAGAGGAACTCCTGCAGCAATACGAATCTGCCACTTCACTAAATCAATACCTGTAAGCATTTCCGTAACGCAATGTTCAACCTGTAAACGGATATTCATTTCCATAAACCAGAAGTTTCCTTCAGGGTCGACCAAAAACTCAAGAGTGCCTGCTCCTATATATCCGATTTTCTTCACGGCTTCTACCGCAAGTTCCATAATCTTTTTTCTCTGCTCATCATTCACAGCAGGAGAAGGAGTCTCTTCTATAAGCTTCTGATTTCTCCTTTGCAAAGAGCAGTCACGATCTCCGAGGCAGACTGCATTTCCATACTCATCCGCAAGGATCTGCAATTCCACGTGCCTGGCCGGGAAGATATATTTTTCAAGATATACGCTTCCGTCACCAAAAGCACTGAGCGCTTCGGTCGTCGCCTGATGGTAGGCATCGTCCAGTTCATCTATCGAGTGGATCAGCCTTATACCTCTTCCGCCGCCGCCTGCACATGCTTTAAGCATGACCGGATATCCGATTTCTTCGGCTGCCTTTCTGGCCTCATCCAGAGAAGGCAATGCTTTTGTACCCGGAATCACTGTCAATCCCGCCTCGCTCATAAGCTCCTTCAAGACTGCCTTATCGCTTAACTGCTCCATGCTCTCCGGCTCGGCTCCTATAAACACCAATCCGTTTTTTCTACACAACCTTGCAAAATGTGCGTTTTCGGAAAGGAATCCGTAACCCGGATGAATAGCCTGAGCTCCCGCCAGAATTGCAGTGTTTATTATTTGATTTTCATTCAGATAGCTTTCCGAAGCTTCAGGGCCGCCAATACAATAGCTCTGGTCTGCCAATGCCACATGCAGAGCATTCCTGTCCACCTCAGAGTAGACAGCCACTGTAGCAACGCCCATCTCCTTGCAAGCTCTTATAATTCGAACCGCAATTTCGCCACGGTTAGCAATCAGTATTTTTGAAAACATATTCTAATCTCCTGTAATAGCAAAGGAAAATTCAGCACTTACGCAAAGTCTTCCGTCAACTGTTACTTTACCCTCTGCAAAATAGAAAGGATGCTTTGCACGCTTGATATAACACTGAGTTTCCACTGTGTCCCCCGGCTTTACCGGAGAGCGGAATTTCACGTTATTCAGACCGGTATAAACTGCCAGTTTTCCTTCAGTCATTTCATCCTTCATCAGTACAGCTGCGGACTGAGCAAGAATCTCGCACAGAATCACGCCCGGCACGATCGGTTTTCCCGGAAAATGACCTCTCAGGAAAAACTCATCGCCACGAACATGATATCTCCCTACAGCTATACCATCTTTACTCTCCAGCTCGTCAAGCAGGAGCATATCGTCTCTGTGAGGCAGCACTTTCTTTATTTCTTCTCTATTCATGATCCTACCTCTTGATTCTGAACAGCTCCGTACCGTACTCCACTATCTGACCGTTTGTAACGCAGACTTCAGAGATAACACCGTCTTCTTCAGCTGTAATTTCGTTCATGAGCTTCATTGCCTCTATTATGCAGAGAACCTGACCCTTCTTCACGCTGTCGCCGACAGATACATAAGGATCTGCGTTTTCGGCAGGAGATGCATAAAACACACCGACAATCGGAGAATTTACGCTTATATAATCTTTTTCTTCCTGTACAGCCGGCGTATCTACCGCTGTATCAGGAACAGAGTAGACCACTTCCGGACCTGCCACCGAAACAGAGCGTTCAAGTCTGACTTTCGTCTTATCATCTGTAATCTCAAGTCCGGTAAGGCCAAGTTCATTCATCAGTTCAGCATATTTGCGAATATCTGTCTCTTTCATTTGATTACACCTTTCTAAAAGCAATGCAGGCGTTGTGGCCGCCGAATCCCAGCGAATTCGAGAGTGCTAATGTTATGTCTGCCTCAACTGCAGTATTAGGCACACAATTCAAATCGCATTCCTCGTCCTGCTCATTCAAATTGATTGTTGGCGGGATTACGCCCTCGTTCAGAGCAAAAATGCAAGCCAAAGCCTCTATCGCTCCCGCACCACCAAGCATATGCCCGGTCATGGATTTTGTAGAACTTACATAGGATTCTTTAGCTTTTTCTACTCCCAGTGCTTTTTTAATAGCTTCCGTCTCTATAACATCGTTCATAGGAGTACCGGTTCCGTGAGCATTGACATATACAACATCGCTCTCTGTATATCCGGCTTCACGCATAGCCTCAAGCATCGCCTGTGCCGCACCGCGAGCCTCAGGATGAGGAGCCGTAACATGATAAGCGTCACATGTAGAACCGTAGCCGCATACTTCTCCGTAGATTTTTGCTCCGCGGGCTTTTGCATGCTCATATTCCTCAAGAATAAAAGCAACAGCACCTTCTCCTATGACAAAGCCCCCTCTTCTCTTATCGAAAGGCAAAGATGCTTCATCAGGATTTTCCGAAACGGACAGAGCCTGCATGTTTACAAAGCCGGCAATTGCAGACGGCACGATAGCAGCCTCAGAACCGCCGGTTATTACTGCATCAGCATATCCGTGACGAACAAGGCGCAGAGCTTCTCCTATAGCATTTGAGCCTGAAGCACATGCTGTTACGGCCGGTATGGCGGAATTGCGACAATCGTGTTTAATAGCAATCATGCCTGCTGCCATATTTCCGATCATCATCGGTACAAACAGAGGAGAAACTCGACGAGGTCCTCTTTCCATAAGTTTTGTATGTTCCACTTCAAACGTACTTATACCGCCTATTCCCGTACCGAATATTACTCCGAAACGTTCAGGTTCTACACTGCCTTGTACTCCGCTTTCCTCTACCGCCTGCTGTGCGGCAGCAACGGCAAACTGCGCGTAACGGTCGGTTCTGAGCACTTCATTAATTTCCAGGTATTCCTGCGGATCAAAACCTTTAACTTCCGCTCCTAACTTTGCCTTGAATTTCTCAGTATCAAAAAGTGTAATAGGTCCAATGCCGTTTTTGCCGTTTTTCATGCCTTCCCAGGTTTCGGCCACATTGTTCCCCAGCGGGGTGATTGCGCCGATACCTGTAACAACAACTCTTCTATTTTCACTCATAATTTTCTCCTTATATAGCTGATTACATAGCGAGGCCGCCGTCAACGCGGAGAACCTCACCGGTTATATACTTTGCATTAACCAGATACACCACTGCTTCTGCTACATCGTCAGTTTCTCCCATTGTCCCGAGCGGAATCATTTTGAGAAGATCATTATTCGCCTGACTTTCAGTCATATCGGTTTTGATAAAGCCCGGAGCAATTGCGTTGCAGCGAACACCTCTCGGTGCAAGTTCTTTGGCAACAGCTTTAGTCAGACCTATAAGGCCTGCCTTAGATGCTGAGTAGTTGCTCTGTCCTGCGTTGCCCATCATGCCTGAAATAGAACTCATATTGATAATGCAGCCTTCACGATTGCGGATAAACAAACCTGTGCACTGACGAATCATATTGAATGCTCCCTTGAGGTTTGTGTCCATTACCGCGTCATAATCCTCTTCTTTCATCATAGCCAGCAAGCCATCCCGGGTTATACCGGCATTGTTTATAAGAATGTGTACTGTTCCGAAATCATCTTTTATTTTTGAAACTGTTTCCTTTGCAGCGGAAAAATCCGCAACATTGCACTGATACGCTTTAGCTTCAACTTTGTATTCCTCTTTACACTTAATACAAACCTTTTCGGCGGCTTCAGCATTGCCTGCATAGATCACAGCTACATTTACACCCTCAGACGCGAGTTTATATACAATGGCTTCTCCGATTCCTCGAGAGCCTCCTGTAATAATTGCATTTTTCCCTTTTAACATTCCTCAACCTCCGCTAAATATTCATCGAATGTCACAGCCTTAACATCTGTGCTGATCTTCTTAATCATATTTGTCAGAGTCCTGCCGGGGCCAATCTCTATAAAAGTATCCACACCGCCTGCAATCATATTGCGGATGATTTTTTCCCACTGTACAGGACTGCAGATTTGTCCGGAAAGCAGCTCAGTAACATTTTCTCCGTACGGTTCAGCCGTCATATTGGAAAAGAGTGTGATTGCTCTTTCCTTTACTTCCGCTTTCTTCAGCTCTTCTTCAAAAGCCTCTGATGCTTCTTTCATAAACGGTGAGTGAAAAGCTCCCTTTACCTTCAAAGGAATAGCTCTGCCGCCCGCTTCTTTTACATCTTTCAGGAAAGCCGACATCTGTGATGACAGACCGGAAACCGTAATCTGTCCCGGGCAGTTGAAATTTACAGCATACACATCAGTATATTTGCTGCATACTTCCTCTACCTGAGCCGGAGTAAGTCTGAGAACTGCAGCCATAGAAGTGTCGAATTTCTCCGCCTCGCGCTGCATCAGCTCTCCGCGCCTGCAAACCAGGCTGAAACCGGTTTCCTTATCAAATGTACCGCTGACTGTTGCAGCAACAACTTCACCAAGGGAAAATCCGGCAACCATATCAGGAACAACACCTTTTTCCTGCAAGACATCGGTCGCAGCCAGTTCCATTGCAAAAAGACACGGTTGTGTATTCTTCGTTTCCTTCAGCTCATCTTCCGTGCCTTCAAAGCACTGGACAGAAGTCCCCGGCCGAATTCCATCACATAATTCAAAAACTTTTCTTGCGACCTCATATTTCTCGTACAGGTCTTTCCCCATCCCAGGATACTGGTCGCCCTGACCTGAAAAAACAAAAGCTATTTTACCCACTCTGGCGCCCTCAATAGAATCTCTTCTGCCTCTTCAATAACTTCCTTTACAATCTCAGCAGCCGGCTGTTCTTGCTTAACCATGCCGGCACTTTGTCCGGAAAGAAAACAACCCTTAACGTTATCGCCTTCCTGAACAGCCAGACGCAAAGCTCCGGTTCCCAGTTCTTCCAGTTCGTCATCCGGCATGCCGCCGTATTCCGCCTTGGAATAGTCTCTTGAGAACTGTGTCCTGAGACTACGCACAGGATGTCCCAGACGTTTACCTGTTACCATCGTGCAAAGATCGCCGGCTTTAATTATCTTTTCTTTATATACAGGGTGAATATTGCATTCATCCGCACTGAGGAAACGGGTTCCCATCTGAATACCCTGAGCACCGAGCATAAAAGCCGCTGCGACTCCTCTGCCGTCTGCAATACCTCCTGCTGCAATTACCGGTAAATCGGTAGCATCACAAACTTGAGGAACAATGACCATAGTTGTAAGCTCGCCTACATGTCCGCCGGCTTCTCCGCCTTCCGCAATCAGAGCGGATGCACCGATTCGTGTCATAAGCTTTGCCATTCCTACGGAAGCAACTACCGGAATTACCTTTATTCCGGCTTCCAGCCAGGCCTTCATGTATTTGGACGGATTACCCGCACCGGTACTTACAACTTCAATTTTTTCTTCTATAACCAATTCAGCCACTTCATCCGCAAAAGGACTCAGCAGCATAATATTTACGCCAATAGGTTTATCGGTGATATTTCTGGCAATTTCGATCTGCTCTTTTACATAGCCGGCCGGAGCATTTCCTGCTCCGATAAAACCGAGGCCGCCGCCATTTGACACGGCTGCGGCCAGCTTACCGTCTGCAATCCAAGCCATACCACCCTGAAAGACCGGATATTCAATACCCAGCATCTCGCAAATAGATGACTTAAGCATGGCTCTAACCCTGCTTACTCTGGATAAATTTGTCCAGCTCATCTACAGTTTCTATCTTCTGATCAAGTTCGATTTCCATATCGATTTCATCTTCAAGATTCATGATAAGCTCTACTGTATCAAGAGAGTCTATACCAAGATCAGCGAACTTGCTTTCAGGCTTTACATCAGCAACATCACAACCTGTACGTTCTGAAACGATTTTTGCTATAACATCAAAATACATAATAAAATGCCTCCCAAAAATTATTTTTCAAACAGTTCTAACCCATTTGCTGGTATAACTATACCGACCTTCCGTTCCCTCAAACCGGCTTCACCGTTCCTCGAGCGTTCCACTTTTGAAAATTTTGCACAAAAAAACAACCTTTTTGGGCTCACCCCATTGTATAGGCTGTTTTTTACTTTAGTTGATTTATTGTTTTCTTTTTATAGTTTGTGTTCCTTCAATCCGCTTGCTGTAATATTTCTCCGGAATTAATCCTCTGTCATTTTTGTAAGGATTAACCCTTCCCTCATCGGAAAGCTGATGTTTCCCGTCAGTACTGTAACGATTCAAAAGAATTTTATCATCGTAGATTTCTATCAGCATAACGGTCAAAGTGTCATCCGTCACATCATAGTCATCCTTCGTACCGTTGCCTATCTCTGTAATAGAACAATTCATATAATAACCGACATATCCTGCATTTGCATATGTGAAGTTAAGCTTTCTTTCAGTAAATTTGTCAGTGGTCAAATCCATGTCGTTAAATTCCGGAATCAGTACTATGTCACCCGGCGACTTATAAGCACAGCTACCGCCCATGTAGGCATCCCATCCTTTGGAATGATTATGTCCGAAGAGATATATTATATCGAGGTCTTTTCCCGCTTCGTTCGCCACATCGAATATCAGCGATGAGTATATATTGTCCCCCGTAGTATGAAGCGATGATGTCCTTCCCGTATAGTGCAAAGGCACATGACCGGCTATAATAACAGGTCTTTTTTCACTTCTTTCTATCAGCATATCGAAACAGTCTTTCATATCCTTGGAGGATTCTTCTACCTTCTGAAGCGTGCCTGTTTCTCTTCCCTGTTTCCACGGGAAGTCTTCCTGTGTGTTTAATACATATATTAAATATTCATCAAATTCATGCAAACCTGATTCTGTAATGGAGTCTGTCAACGAATCGTGATTTCCCTGTACGAACACCAATCTGTCGCCGGTCAAATCCGGGAACACCGATTTTGAGATGTTTCTGATCTCTTTAATTGCATCGTCCGGGTTGACCTGGTAATCGTGAAGCTCTCTGTCATTGCTGTAGTCCCCGCACATAATAAAGCAATCCGGTTCTTTCCCGTCTTTTTCTACAGCCTGCATTATCTCTTTAAGGGTTTCTTTAGGCGGTGGAAAACCTTCTTCCTGCTGGTAGTCGGTCGCTGTCATTATAATAGTATTAGGATTTGTCCCCGAATTTCCAGTTTCTTTCTTTTCTGCGGATTTGCCCTTACCGATATAAGTTACAAGAAAACCTATCAGCACGGCAAATGTCACAATCAATACTATAGTAAATATTCTTTTAAATTTTCTTTTATTTTTCATAACGACTTGATTATACCGCAATTTGAGGGTTAATAATATCTAATCTACCTAAGTATGGCTATCCAAACTTATTTGATAAGCCCATTTCTTAACAAAATTTTTTAAGATTTTTCAGTAAATTTATCCCCAGAAAGAAGTAATCTGTCCGTAAACTATCATAGCCATGAATACCGGACCAAGATACTTTATGCAAAAGTCGAAGAATTTCTTTGTTTTGAAGTCAGATCCTTTTCTGATTTCATCATCGATATACCCGGGAGCAATCCAACCGATAAGGATAGCCATAATAAGCCCGGTAAACGGCATAAGAATACCTTCCGCAACAGCATCCCATACGCTAAGTACATCCGACTGTCCGAGAATATGGAACCAGGAGACAGTATCGGAAGCACCAAGGCAGTCAAGAGTAGTTAAGGAGTTACCGAACAGTGCCCAGGCACCCATTAACACTGTAACTGTAAATCTGTTGGCAGACTTGCCTGACTTGATTCTGCTGTCAAGAATAGCAGAAATACCGCCTTCCATCATTCCGATGGATGAAGTAAGTGCTGCGAAGAAAACAAGAAGCCAGAACATGAATCCGAAGAATGCTCCGCCTGCCATCTCATTGAAAACAGTCTGCATTGAGATAAAGAGAAGTCCAGGACCTGCACCGGGCTCGATTCCGAATGCAAAGCAAGCAGGCATTATTGCAAGAGATGCAAGAAGTGCTGCAGTTGAGTCCCCGATTACGATAATAAGACCGTTCTTTTCAAGATTCTGTGAGCGGTCAAGATATGAACCGTATGCAATCAAACAACCTGAAGCAAGTGATAATGAGAAGAACATCTGACCACCTGCAAGTGTAAGAGTATCAAAGAAACCGCGTGCCGTTGACATCCCTTCAAAATGAGGCTTGAAAAGGAATGTAAGACCGTCTCCTGCACCAGGCAGTGTACTTGATCTGATTGCGATAACTAATAGCATAATAAACAGAGCCGGCATTGCAACTTTGCAGAATTTCTCAATACCGCCGGATACTCCACCAAGAACTATAATTACTGTAAGTACAAGGAAAATAATCATCCAAATCATTCCCTGAGCACCATTGCTGAGCAGTGTTACCTCAAAGAATCCCATAGGATCAACCTTGCTTCCCGTAAAAGCTTTTACTGAATAAACCAGATATTTTGTAATATATCCACCGAATGTACAGTAAAATGCAAGCAGGAAGAAAGGGACTACAGTCTGTAGTACTCCGTTAAATTTAAATGCAGGATGAATTTCCTCATAAGCTTGAATTGCAGCTTTCTGAGACTTACGTCCGATTGCAATTTCTGAAATCATCAGAGGATAGCCAACTGCAACACAAAGAATTACATAAAGGATGAAGAAAGCAAAACCGCCGCCAACTCCAACCTTATAAGGGAAGGACCACAAGTTTCCCAGACCAATGGCAGAACCTAAAGAAGCCATAAGGAAACCGAAATTAGAATTAAATTGACCTTTACTTTGTTCCATTTGTTATAAAACCTCCATATTTGTTTTGTGGTAGACACAACTTTTCAGAGTATACAGATTGTAGTAAGTTAAGTCAATATTAGATTTAAATAGAGAAATGGCTATCCAAAAACAATTGGGGGCAGTAAAAAAACGAAATAAAGTTTGGGGGATGCCCTTTTCAGCTACCTTTTTTGGGGCTAACTTTGGGGGATTAAAGTGAATATCCAAAAATAATAGAGGACAGCATAGTTAAAATGTTGCCCTCTATTTCTCTCTTCTAATATCATTGATTTGGCTTAAAACAATAAAAAGAAGGGAGTTTTTCTATGGAAGATAATACCATAAAGTACTTAAACTTTGAAGATTCGAACCTTGAGGTCATATCTCAAAGGATTGAAAAAAGAAAGAGAATATTAACTCTATAAAAAAGAATTGAAGCACACTTCTGTCCAATATGCTCTTATCGAATGCATTCTAAGGGAATCTATCCAAGAACCGTTAATCATCCTGTTATGCAAGATGGATTGCAGCTAATATTAGTTGTCAACCAGCGACGATGGCAGTGTACAAACCCGGTATGCAGACATATTGTTACAGATGAATTTTCTTTCGTTGAAAAATATAAACACAACACAAAGCTTGCAGATATTCTAATAGTTGATGCTTTTAGAGATTCCAGTCTTGCAGCAGCACACATAGCACATAAGTTCAATGTTTCAGACACATATGCATTAACAACTTTTTCCAAATATGTCGACATGCACAGAAGACCCATGACTGAAGCAATTTGCATTGACGAGGTGCATGTTGAGGTCTCTAAAGTTTGTAATTACGCACTTGTTATTCAGGATTTTGTAACCGGTGAGCCTATTGACATGATTGCGAACAGAAGAAACGAGATTACCGAACCGTACTTTACAAATTTACCGACTGCTGAAAAGAACAGGGTGAGGTATCTTGTATCGGATATGTATAAGCCCTACATAGCTTATGTGGAAAAATATTTCTCCAATGCAATATCTGTAGTCAATCTTTTCATGTAATCAAACACATTAACAATAAACTCAGAAACTATCTTAGAAAGCTTGCCAATAGTATCAGGAATCGAGATTTACAGCAGCATATCCAGCGAGAAGTACACTTTAATAGGAAGCTCAAATGCTGGCTACTCCGCTTTCGCCCGTAAAGTATCAGGTTAGAACCGGGATAAAGAGAGGTAAGTATAAGAAAAAAACCTCTAAATAATCTAAATAAATTGAGGAAACCAGATTTTTCATGTCTGATTTCCTCAATTTTTAATAGTCTTTTTTAGGTCTCTTCAGCCCCCCAAATTTATTTGGAATTTTCCGGAGCCCCCAAACTTAAACCCCAATTGTTTTTGGATAAACCCAAATTTATTTGATAAGCCCTCTTTTGGCTTTAGCTTTGAAGTTTTACTTTTTCTTAAAGCTTTTCAGCTTTCCTAACATATTAATTAACCTTTTTAAAAATGATTTTTCCTTCTTCTTAATCCTAAGACTGTTAGAAGTGATCCTGATAGCAGGGTTATTATCGCATATAATGATAACATAGACTCATCTCCTGTTTTCGGACCTTTTGTTGAAGTTTCTTCAGATACTTCGATCTCTTCCTGATTATCAGGCTTTTCCGGATCTTCAGGATCTGTTGGTTTTTCAGGTGCTTGTGGCAGCTTTGTTGGCTTATATACATATGTTACATACAAATCTCCTTCTACAACAGTGCCGTTTGCTGCTGCTGAATCTTCTCCCATTCTGATAAATGTATAACCGTCAAACTCTTTTTGCTCAGTTGTATATGCTTCACCTTCCGAAGCATTTTCCTTTACTACAGCAGTGTCTTCTAAGACAATCCCGTCTTCTGCTACATATTTTACATAGACGTTTCCTGTTTTCAGCTCCGGCTTTTCTTCCAGCCTATATACATAAGTTACGTACAAATCGCCTTCTACGACATTACCATTTGCCGCTGCTGAACCTTCTCCCATTTTCAAGAAAACATAGCCGTCAAACTCTTTTTGCTCAGTTGTATAATCTTCACCTTCCGGAGCATTTTCCTTTACTGCAACAGCATCTTTTAAAACAGTTCCGTCTTCTGCTACATATTTTACATAGACGTTTCCAGTCTTTGGCTGCGGTTTTGCAAATTTCCAGGTTCCTACAAATTTCTCATCCGAATTATTTATTGTGACACTGTCCTTATCATAGGAATCAAATGTCCATGTGCCGCCGTCAACATCTACCGTTGGCTGTGAAGGTGCTGTAGGTGTTACGTCCGTGCCGTTAGCTATGTCGGTTTGATTCTCAGGCAGAAGAGCCTTGACTTTATCAGGAAGTTCCTTCCCTTCCGTACCTGAGACAAACTCATGCGTTACTTTATATGTCTTCATAATAAGACCGAAGTCTGCATCTAGGTTCTGCTGCCCTGATGCAAGCTTTATTTGGTCACTTATTTCCTGCTGACCATTACTTAAGCTGTAACCTGAAGGTACATCAATAGATACTTTATAACTACCCGGAGCTACCTCAAAATAATACTTTCCGTCTTCTCCGGTAATTGCAGTTATATCTTTTCCCTCCTGGTCTTTTACAGGGTTGCCGTTTTTATCTAAAAGCCTTACTGTTACGCCTTTTTGCGGACTTTCCTCAGAATCCTGGATTCCGTCATTATTTATATCATTCCAAACATAATCACCAATTTTAGCAATCTTTTCCTTGTTGGTAACCACTATTCTAATATCATTTAATGTATAGTCATCTTGAAGTTTTCCACCGGAAATCTTAACGCTTCCATCAGGCTGTACCGTAAAGCTGTCGGTCTCTACTCCTGTTTCGGAATCCCCAACAAAAATCTTAAATGTCTTGTCATAATCTCCGGAACCTATACTTTCACTTATGGTGTATTTTCCGGCAGTTGTCAAATCTCCTACAACGCTTTTCCCGCCACTTTTGAGTACTATGTCTTTTTTATAACTAGAGCCTTCAGGTCCGGTTACAGTTATCGTAAAGCTTTCATCGGCTAACTGTGCTTCTCCACCGTCAAAGCCCTTTAGATCTTTTTCCACAGTGTATTTTGTAGGATCAACTTCCGGAGATACCGCTTCCGCACTGGTTTCTCCAATCTTTTCATTGTTTGCGTTAAAAATATCTATAACGACTTCCGTCTTTCCGTTTGTTTTAAAAGTTTCACTAACGGACTTCTCCCATCCTTCTTCCACTGTCAAGGTATAAGTCAACTCTTCATAACGAGTATGAGGGTATTCATTCTTATCTACAATCTGTGACGGAGTTCCGATATCCCACTCAATATGCCCATTCGTCTCTCCCAATTCAAGATTCGGAGCTTTATATGTTGCAGTACCTCCTGTTACATTAATATCTTCAGGCTCTTTAAAGCCCTCGGTCATAATATCTTTCAGGATGGCATCACTTGTGGTATGCAATTCCATGTCTGCATATATAGAATCGATTGTATTTGAGAGGTTTGCTAATGTTGTCGGATAAAAATCACCCTCTGTAGCCATTCTATCGAGGTATGCATTGGTATCATCATCCGTTTCAAGACCTACAATATACAGACGGCTGAAATTTCCACTTTTTTTAATCTCATTTGCTTCAATTGCCGTGTTTTCTGCGATATCCCAATACATATGTCTGCCTTGTTGGTCTATTCCGTGAACAGCATATTTACTATCATATCCCCAGCCTATGCGGTTGATTATATTACTTCTACCTGCTGCTGTATTAGGATCATCGTCAGTATATATAAAAGTCGAAGCAGGAATATTGCCGTTTGATACCAGTGCGTTCCTAGGAGCATATGTTGTACCTAGTTTTTGAAGGTTTGCTCCCTTATAGTAGGATTTACCGTTCTGAGTCACCTTTGTTGGGACAGTAGTAGAGCCGTCAGATGCATTTTGTACCGAGTCTCTGGAATGATCATAATCGCTATCCGATATAATACCGGTTTTCCAGTCAAATGCGTTGCTCAACCCACCTAATTCCTGAGACAGCTTGTCCATATCGACCTTATATCCTGCTGTCGGCCGTCCGTCGGTAATCAGGATAATTGCCCGATTTCTGATATTCTCCGTATCTTCCGCCTTTGCCGTTGCCATCTCAAGATTAGCCTTATGGAGAGCCATCTGTGTAAAAGTTCCCCCTCCGGCACTCATGGCATTCACTTCGTCAGAAAGTATTTGCTTATTCGTTTCAAAACCGGTATGTTTTTTCCAGGAATTTGAATAATTTCCTGCTAAATATCCATATGAATACGAATGTAAAGCTATTTTGTGTGAAGAGCCGGCATACAGAATCTTATCTAGAAGAGCATTAACCGTAGCTTTTGCGTCACTCATACGGTCCCCGGCCATACTGCCCGAACGGTCCACACTTATAAGGACATCAGTAGGAACATTTAAATCCTTATATTCGACCCTGACCTTTATTTTCCATTTATTAATACTTCCGGGAACAGGCTCTGCTGTTTTAATTACTCTGGCATTACCTTCTTCCAGTTCAATATTATCCACCGGCCCATTATTACCATTATTGGCAAAAACCCGGCTTTGCGGAATTCCCGTAAAAACAATTGCAATACTCAAAATTAATGTCATTAATTTTGAGTAAATTCTGCTTTGTTTTTTTGCGAATCTATATACCTTCTTCAACATTTAAATAAGCCTCCTTTAAACACTCCTTTTAGCAATTTTTTATCTGAACTTGCTAAAACCCCATGTATTGTACTATATATTCCCTTTTCAAATCTACCCCTTTATTGTATACTTTTTTTTATTTATATGTATAAAATAACCTCTTTTTCTCATACTAAAACTGCCGCATCTTATGACACGGCAGTTTCTTTTAATTCAATTAGAACCTCTCGTATTGTTTTCCGAGCATTGTTTAATTTTAGAATGCCCCCGCTTTTGCTTCCTCGAGCATCTTTGCAGTGCGTGCTCTTTCCAGTTCAATCTGCTCGGCAACCATCATGTCTTTGACCTTCATCAGTCTGGTCTGGTTACCTCGCTCTTCTTCTGCAAGTTTCATCCTGATATACTTGATAGTTTCCTCATATGCAGGAATCTTTACATATTCGAGAGCATTTACACGCCTTCTGGTTTTCTCGATCTCGTCGGCCAGCAGCATTGCTTCCTTCTCCATCTCTGCGAGCTTCATCAGCTGTGGGAAAAGTGCAGTCAATTTTGCGATCGACTGGTCAAGAGCTCCTGATGTCGTAGCAAATCCGTACGGATACACATTCCCCGTTTCCGTCGAGTCATGGTGAAAGGTAAACGCCGGAACATCTACAGACATTACATTTTTTGTCTTCGCAGTCAGTGTCACTCTGTTCTTAGGATACATAAGTGACTCTTCAAGCACCTCCGGGTTCATCTCACCTCTTGCTAATGCAAAGCTCTGATACACTTCCTCAAGCTGCGGTTCTATCTCCTCTCGGAGCACTTTGATAGCCCTTGCTTGTTCAAGGAATATTCTCATAAGCTCATCTCTCTTGTCTTTCATGAGCTTGTGTCCCTTGATGGCTACCCTAAGCTGAACCTTGAGCTTAGTAAGGACCATACGAGTCGGTTTTACATTAAGTCTTGCCATACTCTAATTCCTTTCAATCCGGCATTGCGAAATCTCTCCGCATGCCTACTAAGCGTCGTACCACTCTTCGAGATATTCCTCATGAATACGTTTGAGTTCGCTTCGTGGCATTTTTTTGAGAAGCGACCAACCTATATCTAGAGTTTCCTCTATAGATCTGTCATTATGATATCCCTGATTTACATACTGATCTTCAAACTCATCTGCAAATGCCGCATATTTCTTATCAAGTTCGTATAATGCCGCTTCACCGAGGATTGCCATAAGCTCTTTGGCATCCTTGCCTCTTGAATAGATAGCGAACAATTGGTTCATCGTATCTGCGTGATCCTTACGTGTTTTGCCTTCACCGATTCCTTTGTCTTTAAGTCTCGATAATGAAGGGAGTACATCGATAGGAGGTGTTATTCCTCTACGATACAAATCTCTTGAAAGAATAATCTGTCCCTCTGTGATATATCCTGTAAGGTCCGGAATAGGGTGTGTAATATCATCCTCCGGCATGGATACGATCGGAATCATGGTGATCGATCCGTCGGAACCTTCCTTCCTGCCCGCTCTTTCATACATAGTGGCAAGGTCTGTATAAAGGTATCCCGGATAACCACGACGTCCCGGAACTTCTTTACGTGCCGCGGATACCTCTCTCAGGGATTCAGCATAGTTGGTAATGTCTGTGATGATTACCAGTACGTGCATATCCTTTTCAAATGCGAGATATTCGGCTGCGGTAAGTGCCATACGAGGCGTAGAAATACGCTCAACAGCAGGGTCGTTAGCTAAGTTAAGGAACATAACCGTCCTGTCAATAGCTCCGGATTCACGGAAGTCCGTCATGAAGAAGTCCGCTTCTTCAAATGTAATACCGACGGCAGCGAATACTACAGCAAACTTCGAATCGGTTCCTCTAACCTTTGCCTGACGTGCAATCTGTGCGGCAAGGTTAGCGTGCGGAAGTCCGGATCCTGAGAAAATCGGCAGCTTCTGTCCTCTTACCAGTGTGTTCAGTCCGTCTATACCGGATACTCCTGTCTGAATAAACTCTGACGGGTATTCTCTTGCCGCAGGGTTCATTGCCACTCCGTTGATATCAAGAGTTTTATCCGGAATAATGTCTGCTCCTCCGTCTATAGGACGACCCATTCCGTCGAACATTCTTCCAAGCATATCCATAGATACGCCAAGCTCGTTCGAGTGTCCGAGGAATCTGACTGAGGATTTCTCCAGGTTCATTCCGGCAACTCCCTCAAAGAGCTGTACCAGGACATCCGTTCCGTTAATTTCAAGAACCTTACAGTTTCTTAATTCTCCGTTAGCGAGTTGAATCTCACCAAGCTCGTCATAGCCTACACCCTCAACACCTTTGACCAGCATCAACGGGCCGGCTACTTCTGATATCGTTTTATATTCTTTAATCATCAGCCTCACCTGCTTCCTTAATCAGCTTTTCAAAAGCATTATCCAGTTTACCTTTTAGCTCGTTATAAGCTGCATCAACTTTTTCTTCTTCTGTATATTTGAAACGACCTATGTCCTCTCTCAGTTCCATACCGGCTATAGCATTAAAGTCTACATTTGCTGCCAGTGCTTTCTTACCGAGTTCGTGGAAGTACAGGACTATTGACAGCAATCTGTTCTGCTTATTAACAGAAGCATATGTGTCAATCTCATGGTATGAGTTCTGGTGCAGGAAGTCCTCTCGGATCATCTTGCATATCTCCAGCTTGAGTCTGTCTTCCTTGGACAGTCCGTCAACACCGACCAGCTGAACTATTTCGTTCAACTCGGCTTCCTCCTGCAGACGTGTCATTGCAGTCAGTCTGTTTTTAGGGAAGTCCTTATCAATGTTTTCTCCAAACCACTTATCAAGTCTTTCCTGATAAAGTGAATAGCTGTTCAGCCAGTTAATAGCAGGGAAGTGTCTTGCGTGTGCCAGAGCGGCATCAAGACCCCAATATACTTTAACTATACGCAATGTCGCCTGTGATACAGGTTCAGAAATGTCTCCACCCGGAGGTGATACAGCTCCTATAGCGGAAAGGGCTCCTACTCTTTCATCCTGACCTAGGCACACAACCTTACCGGCTCTTTCATAGAACTGAGCCAGTCTGGATGCGAGGTAAGCAGGGTAACCTTCCTCACCCGGCATTTCTTCAAGACGACCCGACATCTCTCTAAGAGCTTCCGCCCATCTTGATGTTGAGTCTGCCATAAGTGCTACCGAGTATCCCATATCTCTGAAATATTCTGCAATTGTGATTCCTGTATATACAGAAGCTTCTCTCGCAGCTACCGGCATGTCGGAAGTGTTGGCGATAAGAACTGTTCTCTTCATCAGAGATTCCCCTGTCTTAGGGTCTATGAGTTCAGGGAACTCCATCAGTACCTCAGTCATCTCGTTTCCACGCTCTCCGCAACCGATATAAACAACTATGTCAGCGTCCGCCCACTTTGCCAGCTGGTGCTGAATAACAGTTTTGCCTGATCCGAAAGGTCCCGGAACTGCTGCTGTTCCGCCTTTTGCAATCGGGAACAAAGTGTCAATTACTCTCTGTCCTGTAATCAGCGGATCATTCGGAGGCAGTTTGCTTTTGTATGGTCTCTCAATTCTGACCGGCCACTCCTGCATCATTGTGCAGTCGTGATCCTTGCCGTCGGCATCGGTCACTACAGCAACCACATCTTTGACTGTAAAACTTCCGCTCTTTATTTTTTTGACTTTACCGCTTATTCCGTTTGGTACCATTATCTTGTGATCTACAGCTAAGGTTTCCTGTACTGTCCCGAGAATATCTCCGGCTTCTACAGTATCGCCTTCTTTCACAACAGGTTTAAAATCCCATTTTTTCTCACGATTAAGGGCAACTGCTGATACTCCTCTGCTGATATTGGTTCCCGCTATTTCAAGCAAATCTGTAAGCGGTCTTTGAATACCATCATATATATTTTCTATTAATCCCGGCCCGAGCTCTACTGAAAGAGGCCTGTTTCTACTTATTACAGGTTCGCCCGGCTTCAACCCGGTTGTTTCTTCATAAACCTGTATAGAAGCATTCCCCTCACGCATCTCGATAATCTCGCCCATAAGGCCGATTTCACCGACACTTACAATGTCGAACATGTTTGCTGTTTCCATGCCCGACGCTATTACAAGAGGCCCGGATATCTTAACGATTCTACCTTGCTCCATGCTCAAATACCTCCCTTACTTATCACCAAATAGGATATCTGCTCCTACTGCTTTCTCTACTGCATACTTGACATTCGATAATCCGATGCCATAACTTCCGTCACTACCCGGTATTGCAATAATTGCCGGTAGTGTAAGTTCAGCATATTTGGTGATATCTTCTTCAAGTTCTTTATAATATCTCTCCGTAATAAAGATAATTCCGTAATCTTCTCTGACAATATCCCGTAAGATTCTGGCTGCCTTTTCGGCATCGTCACATACGTGAGCTTCAAGCCCAAAAGCTTTGAAGCCAAGAACGCTGTCCGCGTCTCCGATAATTCCTATTTTACTCATAAGTCCGCCTGATCCTTTCTGCAAGCTTCTCAGGTTCGACGCCTGCAAGCTTACCTCCCATCAGTATCCTGATATTCTTCGCTTCTATGTCTTTGGCAATCATATATGCGAACAAAACCTCCGGACCGTATGATATTGTCTTTGCTTTCTCGATATATTCCATGAGTGCCTCATCGCAGAGTTTCTCCATAAGGTAGAAATCTCCGGTCTTTTCATAATGCTCACGCCCCACTGTTAAAGCATCTCCCATGTCACTGCCGGTAAACGCTTTTGCAAACGTGGCTGCATCGGCTTCAGACACTCTGCTGAATTCGAGTTCATCAACATTTCCGCCATCAACAAATACATCTTTGAAATAGCTCCAAGATCCTCCAACTGCTTTGACCCTTAAAAAGGTCATAACATTGATGATATCCGTATAAAGCCTTATGAATCCTTTAATAAATTCATTATCTGCTATATCTACTGATTCGTTGATATCTTTGAAGCAATACTTATCACATGTGGTATCCACATACTGAGGATCTCCCGTTCGGGCAAGACCCTCTACCGATTCCATTATTGCTTGATACATAAATGGCGTGACATTATCGCTTTTGCGGTTAAGTACGGCTTCGGTCATCACATCTGTCGAAAGTGTTCCCGTTTCCAAGAGAATGTCGGAACGATCAATTCCCAAAGCTTCAGCTTTTACAAGCACCTTGATATTATGATAATCATTAATGTATGCCAGTACCTTAAGACCCTCATATTGTTCGCTCAAAACGCTGATTTCGTTTGCCCACTCTTTCTTGGATTGACCGACTACCTCCTGATAGTTTGTCGGAGTGAACGGTTCACTTTCACTTCCATAGCCGGCATTCTGTATTGTATTGCAGATTTCATCTATATTATTGGAGGCTATCATCGAGCGGAACTGTTCATCTCTAAGCATTTTTCTTTCCTGGCTTCTTATGAAAGCCGATGAAAAGATATAATCAGTTCCCATATGAATTCTCCTTTCTGTTAATATCTCTTAGATTTATCATTCAGCGAAAAGCCTTTTTGCTACTTCTCCGACAAGCTTGCTCTTTTGGTCTTCCAACAGTTTTTCTATGGAAGCGTTTATAGATATCTTGTCTTGCTTCAGCAGAAATCCTCCTTCGATATTAACCGGCTCTTTGCTTACCGTGAATTTTCCGGCAAATTCTTCTTCAAGTTTCTTCCCGTACTTATCCAAGTCGCCCGCAGAAAGCTGAACTTCTCCGCCTCCGTCAACAAATTGAGACAGGCGAGATGTGAGAAATTTCATGTATTTCTCCTCTTCAAGATTCTTAAACCTTTCGATTGCTTCTTCAAAGCTTTCTTTGATTACTTCCTGCTTTGCATTAAGCTGCATCTTCCTTCCTTCCAGATCGGCAACGGATTTTCTTCTCTCTACGAGAGTTTTGGTATCTTTCTCCGTAAGATTTTCCGCATCTTTAAGAACTTGTTCGGCCTTGATGCGAGCTTTCTGTAGGATTTCTTCCACCTCAACTTCTGCCTGCTTCAATTGTTCGGCAGCATAAGCCTTTGCTTCATTGCTTATTCTTTTGGTTATGGCTTCAATACTCATATCGCACCGTTTCCTTTCTGATGTAATAAACTGTGTTTTTTAGCCAACAGATATTCCGTTGTACATCAGGAACGAAACGATAAATGCCAATATAGCGTAAGTTTCTACCATTACCGCATAAATGATAGCGTTACCAAGTGAACCACCCTTGGATACAAGCATAATACCTGTTGCAGAAACTTTACCCTGCGCTATTGCAGACAAAATACCTACTATTCCGACAGGTATTCCGGCTACAAGAAATGCTACTCCCTGTTCCAGTGTAAGATTAAATCCTGAACCTCCCAGTACACCAACCTTTGTCAGAATCATAACAGCAATTACCATTCCATAAATTCCCTGTGTTCCCGGCAGTGCTTGAAGAACCAGCGTTGATCCGAACGAGGTGTTTCCTCCTGCCATTACTCCGTCGGCTGCCTCTCCGGCAATACCTACACCAATCGCACTTCCAATTCCTGCACAAGTTGCTATTGCAGCTCCCAATATTGCCAGTGCTAATCCCATACTCATGTTATTTTCCTCCTTAAATTATATTGATATATTTTGTTTTTCGATCAAACGGATTAAATTCTCTGCCCTCGCCTTCATAAAATTTTCCGAAGAACTCAACATATTGCAATCTGCATGAGTGTACGAAAGCTCCTAATGCATTTATAGCGAAATTCAGTAAATGTCCCAACAACACAATTACAATGAACATTATTACTCCGACAACAGTCTTGCCTCCCATGGATGCCAGGAAATTGAATACCCCTGCTATTGATGTGGAAGCAAGTCCCAAACCTAACAATCTTGAATATGAAAGAATGTCTGATAATTGTCCGCTTAAACCGCTGTATATATTCCACAATCCAAGAGCTTTTCCTGCACCTTTTGCGATAAATATAGGAAGGATTATAGCAAGGATAAGTCCGACTATAACCATCCATTTACCGATTACCGGCAGACTCGGTGAAACGCTTCCGCCGAAAAGCCACATTATAGCTCCGATGACAATCGCATACCAGATAAATACATCGTTACATGCATCAAGAAATTTTCCTTGTTTTATCTGCTGATATGCCTGAATTCCCATACCTATGAATAAATGTACTACTCCTATTCCACAGGAGAAAGCCAGAAATGCCATCGGCTCTTTTCCGGGATCAAGCCAAAGAGGCTTGATGATTATACTCTTATCAAAGAATGTGCTTCCGGTGACCTGTATAAGGTCTCCGAAAATACTCCCGAACATAAATCCCCATATAATACTCGAGAAGCCACTGTAGAATATAATCTTCATCAGTTGTCCTGCAGCACCTTCAACTATATTAAATTTCTTAATCGCAAAAAGCGATCCGGCTATAAGCATTAAGCCGTATCCGACATCGCCGAACATTATTCCGAAGAATATAATATAAAATATGGATGCTATTGCTGTCGGATCCACCTCTCTATAGTTAGGTAATGAGTATAACTTCATTATAAACTCCATAGGTGACAGGAACTTGCTAAGCTTCAGCTTAGTAGGAACATCATCATCTTCTTCAGGCTCACTGAATTCATAGCTGCAGAAATATTCGGAAAGAGATTTCTCAACATCAGGCATCGCCACTGCAGGAACATATCCGTCAAATTCAAACGCTTTTGCAGTATTGACAAGATTGCTTCTGATTTGCGACTCATCTCTGTCCAAAATTAAAATATCATGATAATTTTCGAGAGCTTCCTTGTACGTTGCTTTTTCTGCTATCTGTCCAATGATTTGCTCTTTCTTGGCAACATGTACCTCGATGTCTTCCTTACATCTTTCAATAACCTCGGTAACAGTGCCGGGAGCATCCGTGAAAGTAGGCTTTGACAATCCTGCCTTCTTCAATTTGTCGAGAACATCATCCTCGTCTTCCTTGAAGTAGTAAAAGCTCGCGTACAGCTGTTCCTTGTCTTTTGAAATTTCTTCCAGGAAACAAGGATATGACTCTTCCTCAAGTTCTCTCTCCAATGCTTTCACATCGGTATTAGGAGGAAATACACCCAGCTCGATATTCAATCTATCGGTTGTTTTTTCCTCTAGAGGAAGTTCATAGTTTATCCAAGGGTTCAGAGCAAAAATCTGAGAATTCGCAGCATTTTCAAGTTGCTGTTCATGATTCAGTTTTTCATAAAGCTCCAGGATCTCTTCGGTCTGTGCCTTATACCCGTCTGTCTCTGATCTAAGGACATCAAATTCTTCTTCTTTTATGTCTCTTCTGACCTGAAAAGCCGACGGTTTAAATTCACTATACTTGTTTATGAGACCTATAGCCTGCTGAACTCTGGACAACTCTTTGTCCTTCTCCGTTGCTCTTATTTCATCACCATCGCGAACTACGAGTTGCTGCCACTCTTCATCTTGCAGTTTATCATTCGCACACGATATCTCAACTGCACCGAGACTCATAAGATCTCGAAGAATAGCCTCTCTTTCTTCCTGCAAACCTATGACAGATAGTTTTTTCATCTTAACTATTGCCATTAATATCCACTACCTTTCCCACAATAAAATCTGCTACTTTACCTAAATTGACTCTTCCGTCAGCTTTAATTTTTTCGCAGACCTCAGTTTCCTTATCTATCATTTTCTGATAGATATCTGCTACCTCGGCTTCAGCTTTTTCGATTGATGAGCTATACAGATCATCTGCCTTTTTCTTAGCCGCATCGAAAATATCGTTTGCTTCTTTCTTGCCTTCAGCAATTCTTTCCGCTGCTTCATCATGAGCCTTTTTCTTTATCCTGTCGGCTTCAGATTCCGCTTTTTTGACCTTTTCAATATCTGCCTTCGACATAAACACTTCCTTTCTTTGTGATTTGCGTGAAATTTTTATAATACACATAAAGGAGCCCCTCGCTGACGCTCCCTCACGCTCACAATTCTCATATGTTAATTATATGCCAAGCGCTTTTGTTCTTCAATAAAAACATTTTTTTATTGAAGATAAATACTCTAACTGTTGTTATATCAACAAGTTGAGCTTGTTTCTAAAAAAGAACATGCAATAAAAAAACAATAAATTGTACATAATTTATTCCAAAATAAACAGTCCTGCCGTTATAAATGTGAAAATAAGCATAACACCTATAAGAACAATCGCTATTAATCTCGCAGATTTATCAAATTGTTTGCGTTTCTTTTCAAAATCACCCATTGTCTTTTTTTGTTTTTTTCTATCTGCTTTCTGATTTTTCTTTTCCATGACAACCTCTTGATTTTTTTAACCCAATATCGCTTTTTTGTATTATTTCGTTATTTTTCTTTTATCATTTATGATACTTCTCGTTATTATTGATTTTAAACACTCTGTATATCTGCTCTATAAGAACCACTCTCGCAAGCTGATGCGGTAAAGTTATTTTACCGAAGCTGAATCTCATATCAGCTCTCTTGCTTACTTTTTCGCTTAAACCCAAGCTACCGCCTATCACGAAATCTACCGTGGACTTTTCAAATGCTGTTTTCTTTATCCTTTCCGCAAGCTCAGTCGAGCTCAATTCTTCTCCATTTATTTCAAGAGAGATGACATAGTCGTTATCGTTGATTTTTCTCAGTATAGCTTCTCCCTCTTCCTCTTTTACCTTTTGTTCGTCGGCAAGAGACGGATTTGAGGGCAGTCTGCTTTCTTTTAACTCGAATATTCTTACATTACAATATGGACCAAGCCTCTTCAAATATTCCCCGACAGCTGCCTCCCAGTATTTCTCTTTAAGTTTTCCAATGCATATAATGTTTATATTCATCTGTCGTTCAGACTACATATACCCTCTTTTGTCGCCACAGTCAGGGAATAGTCTCTTCCTTTTATAAATCCTTCGTCTTTAAGTATACACTCAACTGTTTGTCTTGCATAAAACGGAGCATTATTGTTTTCGCTGAGATGAGCCAGCATTATCGACGGAATTTTAGTATTGGAAGCAATATTATCAGCTTCTCCATCTGTTGTTTTTTTAACACTAATTCCATTTCTTTCAATCAGCATCCTGCATATAGCTTTTCCGCAGGACTCGTTAGAAAGATGTCCGTAATCTCCCTTAATCCGTCTTTTTATGAGATATGGATAGTTTCCGCACATCAGCATATCCACTTCGTGATTGGATTCAATTACCAGCTTATCAGCGGTTCTTATCTCTTCAAACATTTCTTCTGTAACAATACCGGTATCTGTGATTAATGTAAGCTGCTCTTTGTCTGAAACAATGCTGTATCCGACAGGTTCATTAGCATCATGACTTAAGTCAAAAGTTTTTATATTGACACCGTCAAAGCTCACCTTGTCACCCGAACTGATTGTCCTGCATCGTTCATCCGGCACATGACTGAATTTATCGCATGCGGATATAGTACCCTCACTTGCAAAAAAAACAGCATTCGGACACATACGTGCAATCGTCCTCAGGCTTTTCACATGGTCTATGTGTTCATGTGTTATCAGGACTGCATCTATATTTTCCGGTGCAATCAAATTTTCACAAAGGGCTGAAATAATCCTCTTTGCCGAGATTCCGACATCTATAAGTATTTTCTTACCCCCTGCTTTTACAATATATGAATTTCCTGAGCTGCTGCTCCCTGCAGATATAACTTCAACTGACAATTTTTAATTTTCTCCCTTTTTATATTTAGGTATTTCCCTGCTTGTATTTCTTACATACTCTCTGTCTCTCTTGCAAATGGGCTTGTAGCTGCAATACTCGCACACGAGTCTGTTTCCATCCGTTTTGAGCGGACGAATTGAAATCTTTCCGTCTATTATTGATGATGCTATTTCCTGTATTCTATCGATTACATCTTGCTTTATTGCCTCAAACTTATCACGGTTTACCTTTCCGTCCCTTGTCTTTGCGAGCACTTTCTCCGGCATAGACTCGAGAACCCCCGGCTCATCAATATAAATTCCTCTGAGTTTGAATGCATCCGACGGATCTGATTCCATTATCTTGTCAATCTGCCCTGTTGATTTGTCATTGGCAGTGTCAATGTAATCTTTGATACTGAAATAGAAAAATCCCGCCGGTTCAAGCTTTCCGGACAATGCTGAAATCATATATATCATGAGCTGCATTTTATATCCGACCCGCATCTTGTCGAGATTAAGAGTGTCGTTTCCTGTCTTATAATCAATTACTCTGACACGATTTTCTCCTTCCAGTCCCAGAATATCCGCTCTGTCTATTTTTCCTTCAACATATACTTTGGTATCACCGACCTGTAATTCAATCGGTTTAAACCTTCCGCCTGTGCTGAAGTCCGTTTCAAAACTCGCATCAATGAGACTGCCCGACGACAACTGTTCAGCCATTGCACGAACTGCTCCCGGACAGATTTCTTTAATTCTATCCATCCTGAACTCTTCACCTGCTGTGGAAATAAAGAGTCCGCCTCCGTAATCCGATGCTATGGCATCCAGCTCTGCCGTTACGATTTCTTCCAATTCGCTCTTGCTGCACTCTGCAAGATTAATGCCAAAATCCCTGTCTTCCAGTATTTTCTGTGCTATACGCATAAGACATTCGTGATATACATCTCCTATTGCACGGGGATCGCTTGAAAAAACTCTCTCTTCACGAGGTCTTAATCCCCTGTCTATAAAGAATCTGAAAGGACACTCAAAATAACGGTCTATGGATGATGGACTGAGTCTGAGGGTTCCGTCACTTCTTGCAAAAATATCAGATGCTGTTTTTCTTCCAAGCGGTCTCGGGTCGTTTTCATCCTGAGCCGCCACAAGCATTGCCGATAAAGTTTCATTGTCTTTCCTCTCATACCATGCGAACAAAGCGTCTGTTTGATCATCCGGCTCAGCTGATGTATTTCTGTCTTTTATGTGATTAATAAAGTGACGCATCGTTTCTCCGGGTACATTTATTGTATCCGATACAGGTACATCATCGGTCATCTGCCCATATTCATGATTAAATGTGCTTTTTGCCCATCCTGTACTCACAACATCCTTACGGATAAGTCCATCTTCTTCTATCCTCGGAAAAAGCTCTGTCAATGCATCTATAACCGGTGAAGCAATTTCCTCTTTTCCTTCGACATCGGTCATTGACCAGCTTATGTAAATCTTTTCAGATGGCTTTGAAAGCATTCTGTACATTGCCACATTTTCTTCTTCCATTTTAATATCATCAAGGTCACCGATCGGAAAATCCTTTTCCTTGAAATACTGCATCTCGTCGACAGAAAACAGTCCCTCGGTAGAAGGACGCAAAGGTAAAATTCCTTCGTTGGCTCCAAGCACTACTACTGCTCTTACAGGTCTAGGTCTTGTTCTTATCATAGTCCCCAGAGAGAGTCCGTCCTTAGTAGGCGGGATAACTCCGACCTCGATATTTTTAAGACCGGCAACATAAATTTCTGTGAACTCGGCAAGATCCATTTCCTCGTCTCCCATGATTTCCACAATCTGATCCAGGATCTCTACAGCCTTATCATAGCTTTGAATACTTCGCTGAGCTTCATCTGCCAGCCCCATCTCTTCCTGTCTTTGTGCGAAATCGGATACTCTGTCAGCAAGATTCAAAGTATTATCCAGATAGTCCTTGTACCCTTTTACAAAATCCTCAACTTTGTTGCATTTGCTTATATTTTCAAGTTCTATTAACGGTTCTAAGATTCTTTTTCTTATTTCATTAAGATTGTTAAAAGTTTCGATACCATAGCTTTCTTCACCATACTTAAAATCTCTATACCACATACTCCCCTTTATGTGGTATAAGCGTGCATAATTTTCTATATCTTCTGCATCTGACATTTCTATTCCTGCCAGACCTGACTTAAGTGCTGCAAACAGGTATCCTGAAGTTTTCCCGTAAATCAGAAACCACATCTGATTCACTATAAAGCTTACGACTGCGGAATCGGTTATATTTCTTACTGAATCGATAAATACAGGAAGTCCATATTCCTCGAAAGTTCTTCTAATTATAGGTTGTAATACATTTTCATCATTGGCTATCACCTGAATTTCATTGAACCTGTATCCCAAATCTCTTACAAGGTGGAGGATATATGCAGCCGCAGTTTCCGCTTCGTAATAGGGATTAGCTGCTCGTACTACGGTTAAATCTTCCGGAACAAAATCTCGATTGGGTACTATATTATCGTTCCATAAATTCGCTTCCATCAATCTTATGGTTTCGGATTTTTTCAGAGAATATTCCTGACCTATTGAATCCACAGAAATATCAATACCTCTGTTCAGAGCTTCTTGTTTAATTTTGCTTATCAACTGTTCATCAAGACGGAAATAACTCTGATTAACAATAAAATTAACCGACTTTGCCTTATCAGCGAATTCAAACATTGCCTCTGCAAACTTCGGTGTTATACTGTCATAACCATATATCCAGACGGTTTTATCGTTTATGCAATCAGAATCCTTTATCGCTTCTATGTACCTTGAAATATAATCCTCGGAATCTATATAGCCTTTTTCTTTAATCTTATTCTCGTAATCTCTGATTATAATTTCAAGCTCTGTAAGCTTGGCTTTAAGGAGCCTGTCGGTTTCGGTATTTGAAAGCATGTCCCTTATTTCACCGATGTTGCAGTCCTGCTGCTTGAAATCCGAGATAAAATCGTTAAGCATAGCCGTGAAAGCAGTTTTACCCGCGACATTTCTGTATATGCTCAATTCATTCAGATGCATCTTTATAATCCTGGTAAGCAGCATAAAGCGACCGTATTTATCGAGCAAAGGAACGGCTTCTTTGCCTTGTTCCGTAAGCACTCTTAAACCCAATCTGTTCATTGACATTATCTCGATATCATACAGACAAGAGGTATTAAGATGCCTTAGTGCCTGTTCCTCTGCGACAAGCGTATATTGATCAGGTACCAAAACAAGAGTTTCACCTTCGATATTTTCGTAGATGAAACGTTCCTTGTCTATATTCTCTCTCGCTGTATAAAGCTTCAGCATCTATTTAACCTTTTCTGCCGCATCCTGTGACAATTTCGCCCTTATAAAAACATCTATTTCTCCATCCATTACAGAATCAACATTACCGACCTCTTCTCCTGTCCTCGTATCCTTAACCATAGTATACGGCTGGAATACATAGTTTCTTATCTGAGAACCCCAGGTTGCCATGGATTGATCGCCCTTTAATTCATCCATGCTTTCTTTATGAGCTTCTTCTGCCAGGCTTGTCAGCTTTGATGCCAGTATCTTCATAGCGACTTCTTTATTCATTATCTGTGATCTTTCATTTTGACAGGTGACAACTATGCCTGTAGGAATATGTGTTATTCTGACTGCTGAATCAGTTGTATTAACATGCTGTCCTCCGGCTCCGCCGGCTCTGAAGGTATCTACTTTAATGTCTTCAGCATTAACTTCTACACTTAAATCATCTCCTATATCAGGTATTACTTCGACTGCAGCAAATGATGTCTGTCTTTTTCCCATGGAATTGAAAGGAGATATTCTTACCAGTCTATGAACTCCTGTCTCTGTCTTGAGAAGTCCATAGGCATTCTCGCCCCTGATCATTATTGTTGAACTTTTAATTCCATAATCCACATCGGATTGTCTGTCTATTATCGTCGTGCTGAAACCTTTTTTTTCGCAATACCTTAAATACATCCTTTCAAGCATTTCCGCCCAGTCGTTGGCATCTACTCCGCCCGTACCTGAGTGAATGCTGAGAATTGCATCTTTGTCATCGTATTTGCCGCTGAGAAGCATATTGGTTTTAAGATCTTCAAGATCATCATTGAGTTTGTAAAAACTCTCTGCTATTACCTTTGCCTCTCCCTCGTCATTAAGTTCTTCGGCAATTTCTATGAGGGTCGGAAGTTCCTCAGCTTCTGCCGCCAGCCTCTCATATGTATCAAGTTTGTTTTCCAAAGATTTTTTTTCTTTAAGTACCTTCTGTGCCTGCATTCTGTCATCCCAAAATCCTTCTTCTAGGATTTGGTTTTCAAAATTTATTATTTTACATCTAAGCCCCTCCGGGTCAAAGATAGCCTCCCACTTCGTTCAGTTTCTCTAAAGCTGAAGGAAGTTGACTTTTTATTTCATCAAGTTTGAGCATTGAACCTCCTTTTTTTATAACTTCTACCATGCTCCTCCGCCGCCGCCGCCAAATCCGCCGCCGGAGAAACCGCCTCCTCCGCCGGAGAAGCCGCCTCCACCGCCGGAGAATGTGTCGCCTGAATCAGGAATTACTATGTTTTTACTGACATTTGTCGAAAAGTCTGTCAGCACTCTTCCCATCATGTAAGAGTCATATATTGTGTATTCACTCTCAACCCAGACCGGCTTATTAATAGGTATGTTTTCAAAATTCTTAATCCATTTATTTGTAAGTCCGAAGACATAAGCATACGGAAGTATATGATAAAAATATTCAGGATCCTCTTCGACAAGTTCATTTAGTTTATCAAGTTCCGCTGTTTTGATAAAGTCTCTGAATCCTAACACTCTTCCCATTAATGCAGTATTTTTGCTTGTCCTTGCAAGTGCCAATACAGCGAAAACAATGCTCACAATCGTGCCTATCATCACAAAAGCCATTATCTGCTGTGCCTTAGGATAACCGACATAGTCCAATGTCTCAGAAGTACTAAGAGATCCGCTTAGTCCTATGTTCATCAAAAGCAGTGCGAAAAAGAGTTTTAATCCTCCTTTTAACAACTTCTTTCCTTTTATTTGATCAAAGGAAATACAGAACAAAACTGCAGATCCCAATATTGCCAGAGCACTTATTCCGATTCCCGTTAATGAAAATTCTATTCCACTTGTCATTTCCCACACACCGAGAGCAAGGACAGGGAATGTCGATGCGATAATCGCTCCTGCTCTTGCTGCTATTGACTGATTTGTATAACGGCTGTTCTTCCCTGTAAACATATCAGCCAGCTGGGTTTCCGCCGTCTGATATTTCTTTCCGAAAGATTCTCCGAGGTCTTTGATTCTTACCTCATTCTTTTTTCCGAAAAGGCCGTTAAATATTGTATTGATATACTTTGGCTCATCCTGAGGGGCTTTGATTTTTTTAAGGTAAAAATCTCTTTTTCCTTCTTGTCTTATAGAGAGGCAGCCTTTATCCGCAAGATAAACTATTGACGAAATAAGGTCTTTACGGTCGGCCACTCCATCGATGAAATAACCCATCTCTCCCGGTGTCATATCCTCAGGAGGATAGAATTCCAAAGTTTTGACCATGACATCATCCCGTCCGTGATATAGCCACAGAAGGAAAGCTATAACCGGGCCTATTAAGAACATTAGAATATGCCAAGGCATGAGTTTTCCCGGAGTTGTTTCTCCGACCCAGTATCCCTCCGGTAGCTCAAGATAAATAGTTATTCCGTTCTTGTACGGAAGTTTTTCAGCATTCAAAAGTATAGTCTTTCCGTCGTCTGATGTTTCTATTTGCACATTATTATCGTTTCCTCTGGATCCGTAGTATCCGGAATATATAGCAATATTTTCCAGGGGGGCCGGTTTCGGCAGATTGATGCGTACAGTTGCCGATTCTATCGCATTCTCCCAGCCTGTCGGTATAACGTCGAGAGACAGGATATCTTCCGTTGTGTCCTTATCATCGTATACGACCATTTTATAGAAAATATCATAAGTATTCTTTCCAATTACTGTGCGATCCGGACTCCCTATTTTTATTACTCTGTTTCCGCTGTCTCTATACACCTTCTTCTCATAGTCCGGAACTTTTACATCTACTATTTTGCACATCTTCTCAGGAATATATCTGTAAATTCCGTGTCGTGCCGTAAGGAAATTAATATCTATTTTTTCATGAAATTCAAAAGTATTATCTTCGTTGACTGTGATTTCGACATCGTAGTTATCGGTAGTGTATGAATCATAAGAGTAAACTGCCGACGGCATTACGAAAATATAACTTATAATCAGAAAAATACATGTAAAGATAGCAAGCATTTGCCTTGTTATCTTTCTTGCTGTAGTTATGCTATTCATATATGCTCCTTCCTCCGCTGTTCTTATAATCCCTCATCGAAATTATCACTGTGCATCTTAGGAAAGCTGAAAATTTCGGCAACTATACTAGTTGGAAAACTTTCAACCTTGTTGTTGTACTCTTTGATTACCGCAGTGAGATATTTTTTTGCATTATCGATATCTTTTGCCGTGCCCTCTTCTTCATATTTATGCAGTTCCAGTTCAGCCTGCTCAATAAGATTTTTCTTTCGGGTAAGCGTATTATATGAAGCTGCAACAAATACGGTCAGAACAGCCGCAATCATAACAATAGCCTTAATTGCCATATCGGTTTCTCCTTTACTTTTTAATCTTTCTGTTTAGTAATAATGACATTAACAACTCGTTTGCTTTCTGCTATTTCCTTCCGCAGCAGTTTTTGTATTTCTTTCCCGAACCACACGGACAAGGTGCATTCCTTCCAACCTTAGGTGTCTCCCGACGAACGGTTTCCTGTTTGCCTGTTTTGTCTGCCTGAGGTGCTGATTGCGGAAGATTCTCTGCCTGTCCTCTTCCGTCATCTTTATATTCTTCTTTTGCCGCTGACAGTTTTCCGCTTACGACATTACGTCTTGTAGTTCTTGTCCTTACTGTAACGTTGTAGCAATGTTTAACTGTTTCTTCTCTTATGTCGGCTATCATCTCATCGAACATATCAAATCCTTCTTTGGCGTAAGCCATAGCCGGATCCTGCTGTCCGAGACCTCTTAATCCGATTCCGTCTTTGAGCTGATCCATAGCATCGATATGATCCATCCATCTGTTATCTACAACTCTTAACAGAATCATCCTTTCGACTTCTCTCATCTGCTCAGTGCCGATCTCAGCTTCCTTCTCCGCATACAGTTCATCGAATACAGCCTTGACATCTTCCTTAAGTTTGTCCTGATCAAGAGACATTATATATTCTTCGGTGAATTCCAGTCTCCCTCTGAAAGCCGGAGTTATCTGTTCGAGACCGTCTGCAACTCTTGACAGTTCCCATTCTTCAGGATATTTCGACTCAAAAACAACCGGATCTATGATTCCATCGATCAGTTCATGCGTCATGTTTCTTATATATTCATAAACATCCTCTCCATCCAGCACCATACGTCTTTGATTATAAATAATCTCTCTCTGTTTATTCATGACATTGTCGTACTGGAGAACATATTTACGGATAGAGAAATTCTTTCCTTCAACTTTTTTCTGGGCATTTTCTATTGATCTTGAAAGCATTCCCGCCTCAAGTGGCTCATCGTCATCCACTCCCATTCGTCCAAGAATATTCTGCATTCTTTCGCCACCGAACAACCTCATAAGATCATCTTCCAGTGAAATGAAGAATTGCGTAGCTCCCGGGTCTCCCTGACGACCTGAACGGCCTCTCAGCTGATTATCTATACGTCTGGACTCGTGCCTCTCCGTTCCAATAATAAACAGTCCGCCCGATTCTATTACTTGTTTCTGCTCTTCGGCCCTTGCTTCTTTGACTTGATCGTGGAGCAGATGAAATCTTTCTCTTGCGGCAAGGAGTTCTTCATCTTTCGATTTTTCAAATCCGGTCGCAAAAGCAATCTGCTCAAGAGAGTATCCTTCTTTGCGCATCTGTCTCTTTGCTTCAAATTCAGGATTTCCTCCAAGGATAATGTCTGTTCCTCGACCGGCCATGTTGGTAGCAATCGTAACTGCTCCGACACGACCTGCATCAGCAACAATTTCCGCTTCTCTTTCGTGGTGCTTCGCATTGAGCACATTGTGCCTGATTCCGCGTTTCTTTAACATAGCGCTGATAAGTTCGGAAATTTCAATCGATATTGTACCTACCAGAACCGGTTGTCCCTTTTTGTTAGCCTCAATTATTTTATTGATTATTGCCTTGTATTTACCTGACTGGTGTGCATATACGGAATCATCATTATCTTCTCTTATCACCGGCATATTTGTCGGTATTACGACAACATCTATATTATAAATATCTCTAAACTCCGATTCTTCGGTTTTTGCAGTACCGGTCATACCGGCAAGCTTGTTGTACATTCTGAAATAGTTCTGAAGGGTTATCGTTGCGAGCGTCCTGGACTCGGATCTAACCCTGACTCCTTCTTTTGCCTCTATAGCCTGATGAAGACCGTTTGAGAATCTTCTTCCATACATCAGACGTCCTGTAAATTCGTCAACAATCAGAACCTCTCCTTCTTTTACAATATAGTCTACGTCCCTCTTCATAAGATAGTTTGCACGGAGAGCCTGCTGAACATAGTGATTTAACTCCATATTGTCCGGATCTGAGAAGTTTTCTATATTAAAATATTTCTCACACTCCACTACACCTGCATCTGTCAGAGAAATCTGATTATCTTTCTCTTCTATTTTAAAGTCGGTTTCTTTGTTGAGAGTCTTAACGAAAGTATTGGCATTCCTGTACATTGAGCTCGAATCCACCCCTCTGCCTGAAATGATGAGCGGTGTCCTCGCCTCGTCAATCAGGATAGAGTCGACCTCGTCTACTATGGCATAGTTTAATTCTCTCTGTGTAAGTTCTTCTTTATATGTGACCATGTTGTCACGAAGATAGTCAAAACCGAACTCGTTGTTTGTCCCGTAGGTAATGTCAGCCATATACTGAGCATGTCTTTCCTCACCCTCTACGGCATGTATAACACATCCGACTGTAAGACCAAGGAATGTATAAAGCTTACCCATCCACTCCGCGTCTCTCTTTGCCAGGTAGTCGTTGACCGTTACAACGTGTACACCTTTACCTTCAAGTGCGTTAAGATAGGCTGCCAGAGTTGCTACGAGAGTCTTTCCTTCTCCCGTCTTCATTTCAGCTATTCTGCCTTGGTGAAGAACGACACCGCCTATAAGCTGAACTCTGAAATGTTTCATGCCGAGACTTCTCCAGGCTCCTTCACGGCATACGGCAAAAGCTTCAGGAAGAATATCGTCCAGAGATTCCCCTTCGGAAATTCTGTCTTTGAATTCCTGTGTTTTGCTTCTTAAGTCATCATCACTCAAGGACTGCATTTCCTCGTCATATGACTCAATTATATCTACGATTTTCTCTATCTTTCTGATTTCTTTTGCATTAAGATCACCGAAGATTTTTTCAATTAAACTCATCCTTTATAAATTCCTTTCGCTATTATTCTTCATCATCAGGTTTATCATCAACATGAACTCTTGTCATCAGGGCTCTTCTTCCGTCAGATTGAGTTACTCTTACATGGAAAACCTTACGTTTTGCATCATATACGAAACTGTCCCCTACCGAAGGAAGCCCGTCCAGCTCTATCATGACCCAGCCGTTAACTGTAGTAGCATCCGCCTCTATTGTCTCGTCAAACAGCTCAAAAAAGTCCTCCAGATTCGCTCCTCCCGCTACCATATATGAATTCTGTCCGGCAGGTATTACATCCCTCGACTGAACCGCATCGTGTTCATCATATATGTCGCCGACTATTTCTTCTATTAAGTCCTCAAGCGTCACGAGGCCGGTAGTTCCGCCATATTCGTCAACGACAATCGCAATATGTGTTTTCTTTGCCTGCATTTTCTTAAGCAGGATGGCCGCTTTAAGTGTTTCAGACACATATGTGACCGGCTTTATATATTTGTCAACATCCTCGGGTTCTTCAATATCGTTATTATAAAAGTCTTTTTGATTAAGGACTCCTATAATATCGTCCAAGTCATCCACGTAGACCGGTAATCTTGAAAGTCCGGATTTACGAAAAGTTTTCTTGATCTCTTCAAGAGGCGTTCCTTTTTCGATAGCGATTATATCAACCCTCGGAGTCAGTACATCTATAGCTTCGACTTCGTTGAATTCGATAGCATTTGCGATAAGAGCACTCTGTTCTTCTCCTATTGCTCCTCCCGCTTCCGCTTCCTCAACAATCGTCAGAAGCTCATCTTCAGAAAAATCAGGGGTCTTCTCTCTGCTGAATATTTTCTGCAAAAGCACCTTAAGACCACTGAATGCTGTTGTAAGCGGCGTCATAATAAATATGAAAGCTCTCAGAATCGGAGCAATCGCCATCGCTATTTCTTCCGGATACTCTCTTGATATTATCTTTGGAGATATTTCACCGACTATAAGCACCAAAAGAGTCGAAGTCACAGCAGCAATAGTCGGACCTATCGCCTCACCCCATAATCGTATGCCGACTACAGTTGTTACGGCAGCCATAGCAATATTTGAAATATTGTTACCTATTAGTATAGTCGTAATCAGCCTGTCATATCTTTCGTTCATCTTCAGAACTAAAGCTGCCCGCTTGTTATCATTATCAGCGAGATTTTTCAGTTTGATCTTATTAATTGATGAAAAAGATGTTTCGGATGCCGAAGTGAACATCGATCCCATCAGCAAACAAAAGACTGCTATTAAAAGACCCGTCATTGATTATTTCTCCTCTATAAACTCTCTTCTCTTTCTACAATCTCCCAATCTATAGTTGTTTCGACTTCAGGTGCATTGTAATTTTCACGGTCATATGTAAGATAGGCTTTAGCTGTATAAGTTCCTATTGCCGAAGCCTTGTTGTCTCTATATCTCACATCGATAGATTTCGGGACATTCCTCAATGTTATGCTTTTTTCATATGCGTCATATATAAACGGTTTCTCATAATTCCAGTAGACATTATCCGTATCATAATCTGCTTTTTCTATCTTCCATCTTATATCGGATACAGGATCTACCTCGTAATTATCGGTATCGTAAGTAAAAACAGCCCTTGCCGTATAGATTCCCGCATTTATTTTCACATTGTCTAAATACTCAACTTCTATTTCTTCAGGCAGATCGTTTAGTTTTACTTCCTTTGGTTTTTCATCGTAGACAAACACTGTAGATTCATCATAATCCCATCTTACATTTGTTGTATCGATTTTTTTCTTAGCTATAGTCCATTTCAGGTTCGGGATAGAAGGCACTTCAAAATTTTCTTTATTAATGTACTTCAAAGTGACTTCGGCAATATAGTTTCCTGCTTCTATGCCCTTGTGTCCTCTGTATGAATCTACCTGGACTCCCTCCGGAAGACCTTTTACCTGTACGCTTTTCTCCTCCCCATCATATACGAACCTGACGTCGTATTCCCATCTCGCTTGAGACATATCGTATTTCGCTTTATGAATCTGCCACCAGACGCTCTTGACCGGTTTAGGAATTTCGTAATTTACCGTATCTTCCACATCGAACGTAGCAAGCGCCTCATAAGAACCTGCTTTTGTTGCTGTATTATTTATGTAGTTAATTTCAACTCCCTGAGGAACATTTATCAACTCGATACTTTTTTCCTCTCCGTCATAAATGAAAGTCCTGTTTTTGCTCCACTCAACAGCCGACATATCAAAAGATGCTTTTTTAATTTCCCATCTGATTTGAGGAGTAACGAAATCCTTATAGTTCTCATTATTCCTGTTCCTGAGAATAGCTCTTGCATAATAAACTCCGACTTCAGTCTTACAATTCTCTTCATACATGACATCAAATCCTTCAGGAACGCCTTCAAGCTGAACCGTCTGCTCTGTCTTGCCAAAGAGTTTGTCAAAGAAACTCTGTGTTTGCACCTTTTCAGCTATTGTCACAGTCTTTGGTACTCCGTCATAAACGAAAGGTTCCGTGTAATTCCATTTTATAGCCTCTGCATCGATTGGTGCTTCTGCCGGCTCAATTATCCACTTGCAACCTGTAAATCCCGGTTCCACATAATTTCGCTCGTCATAATCAAAGCTTACTTCAGCCTCATATTCTCCCGCATCTGTAGCGTAATTACCCTTGTATATTGGTGTAAGTCCCTGAGGCAAGCCGGTCAAAGCTATCCGTTTAACTTCTTTGTCATATGTAAATGCAGAAATATAATCCCATTCTGTGCTCGACAAATCATACACTGTCTTGCCAATACTCCATTTCTGATTCTCAATATGCGGTGCATTATAGTTTATCTTGTCATATTCAAAATCCGCACTCGCAATATAATCGCCGGCATCAACTGCTTTGTTGTCAGTGTAGACCGGTGTTATACCTTCAGGTAATCCTGTTAAAGCTATTCCCTTCTCATTCCCGTCATAGGTATATTCAATATCACCGGCCCAAAGAACATTGGAGAAATCATAATCCGCTTTGGCAATTTCCCATACGCATTCATTTATTGAAGGCTCATTGAAATTGTTTGGATCTTTAGGAATTAAATCGGCATGTGCGATATATCTACCGGCATTCACTTCACTGTTTCCCGTATATTCCACCCTGACATTATTAGGAATACCTGCCAGCTCAATCTTCTTCAATTCTCCGTCGTATATGAAGTTTTGAGAATAGTCCCACCTTACATGGCTGATATCAACATCTGCTTTATTGATTCTCCATGTGCATTCCATATCTTCAGGGACTTTGAAATTCGGAGAATTAACGGTAAAACGAGCTCTTGCATTATATGTTCCCGCATCAGAGGATACATTATCTTCATAATCTGCTTTGACTCCTTCAGGCAGGCCTGTGATTTCTATGCCTTTATTTAATCCATCATATGAAAACTCACTTCTGTAATCCCATTTAGCCCGGCTCATGTCACAATCCGCTTTATCAATACTCCATTTGATTGTTAGAGCCTCAGGAACACTGAAGTTCTCATTCGCCGTTCTGAATATTGCTGTGGCTGTGTATTCTCCCGCGTCTGTTGCTTTATTACCCGAATAGACAACATCCACTTCCTCCGGAATATCTGACAGAATAACAGTCTTCTCTTTGCCATCATAGACGAAGTCACCCTTAGTATAATCCCAGGCAGTCCTCGACATGTCGTAGTCTGCTTTGACTATCTCCCAATCGCAATCGCCTATTGCAGGATTGTTGTAATTCCTTGAATCTGAAGCTGTAAGATCAGCCATTGCCGTGTATCTGCCAACATCTGTATTTTCATTGTCTATATACTCAACCCTTATGCCATTCGGTAAATTCTCCAGCAACACGCTCTGTTGTCTTCCGTTATATATTTTTGCGTCCTGATAATCCCATCTGACAGCCGACATATCGTAATCAGCCTTAACAATCTGCCAGCTGCAACCGGCTACAGAAGGTGTATTGAAGTTATCCTTATCAAACGGAACAAGTTCTGCTTTTGCTTCGTATGAGCCTGCATCGGCAGCGGCATTTCCTGTATAGACAACTCTAAGCCCCTTAGGCAGTCCGCTCAGCGTCAATTCATACATTCTTGATGAATATGTAAACGGCCCGTTATAGTTCCAGCGAACTCCCGATATATCCGGATCCGCTTTATTAATCGTCCATGTGCAATTCTCAAATTCAGGTACATAATAGTTTTGTTCATCGGCAATTTTAAAAGTAACGCTTGCCTCATAGGTTCCCGCATCTTTAGCTTCATTATTTCTATACACAGGAAATACTCCTTCCGGAATTCCCTTTAAAACAACCTTATGGTCTGTTCCGTTATATGTAAAAGGATCTTTGTAGTCCCAATATGCATGGCTCATATCATAATGACCTTTTTCTATCTGCCAGATAAGGTCATCTATCTTATTGTTAAGATAATTATCCTTATCATTCGCTATAATATCGGCCGATGCTATATATGTCCCTGCCTGTATGGCCTTGGCATTGCTGTATTCAATCTGAGATTCCTCCGGAGCATCAATAATTCTGACGACCTTTTCCTTTCCGTCATATACGAAAGGCTCCTCATATTCCCATCTTGCTTTTTCAATATTGATAGGAGTTTTATCTATCTTCCACCTGCATTCAGGAACGACAGGTGCTTCATAGTTGATTTCGTCATAAATGAAGGATGCTGTAGCTAAATACTCTCCTGCATCTTCAGCTGTGTTTGTTTTATATACAGGCTCCAGTCCGTCCGGGAGATTGATAAGCTCTACTTGTTTGGCTTCACCGTCATATGCAAAATCTTTTTCTTCCTGCCATCTTACATCTGAAAAATCGTATTCAGCTTTTATTATGCTCCAGCTTAAAGTCATGTCAGGTATATTGTTGTTATAATTACCCGCATCGACCGACTCAAACGATGCAATTGCAATATAGTCTCCTGCATCCACAGCTGATGCATTTTTGTAATTTACCGCCACTCCCTCCGGAACATTAAGAAGCTTAACTGTTTTCCTGCTTCCGTCATACGTAAACTCCGACGTGTAATCCCAGGCAACTTCCACAATATTATGATTGGCTTTAGCAATATTCCAGGCGTGTCTTACAGGAGTCGGCGGACTGTAATTATTCTCGTCCGTAGGAATAAATGTTGCTGTTACAAAATGTCTTCCCGCATTTTTCTGTTTATTTCCGGAATATTTAACTGTAATATTTTCATCCAGACCACTGATGATTTCTACGGTTTTTTCTGTCCCGTCATATACAAAATCGGAAGAATCTGACCATTCAAGATCTCCCTTATCAAGCCTTGCTTTATTAATGGCCCATGTACAGCCGTTAATTTCAGGTATTTCATAATTTGTTGTGTCGCTCGGTATCAGGCTTGCAACCGCTACGTACTTGCCTGCATCCACATTTGAGTTGTTTTTATATTCTACATTAAGACCCTCCGGCAAGCCTGCGAGTATCACTCTATGTTCTTTGCCGTCATAAGTGAATGCATTACTGTAATTCCATCGAACTCCTGATATATCTATTTTTGCTTTGTTAATCTTCCACTGACAATCGGAAGGCTGTTGCACTTCAAGATTTTTAGCATCATATTTCATATGTGCACGTGCTATATATATGCCTGCATTAAGTGCTGTATTCTCACTATATGTGGCATAAATACCTTTAGGTAAACCTGTAAGCTGAATCGTCTTTGTAGTTCCATCGTAAGTAAACGGTTCCACATAATCCCAGCGAACCTCCGACATGTCTACAATTTTCCTGGTTATCGTCCAGTGAAGAGTTTTATCTTCAGGTGTTTCATAATTATGTGTGTCAAGATTAGAAAATGCTGCTGTTGCACAATAATCTCCCGCTTTCGCTCCCACATTGTTATTGTATTTTGCTTTTAATTTATCAGGGAGATTTTTTAAGCTTACATTATGTGCTTCTCCATCAAACTCAATCGGTCCATCATACGTCCATTCGACATCGGACAGATCATATTTCGCTTTTTTTATTTCCCATTCATGCTCAATCGGTCCATCAGCAATGTAGTTTCCGTATAAAATTCCCCTTGCAAGATATTTTCCTGCGAGAGTTTCTTCTTCACCGCTGTATTCTATAGTTGCGTCTATCGGAAGGTTGCTAATTGAAACTTTTTTGCTTTGACCGTCATATATAAATTCTGAAAAGTCTGTCCATGACAACTCTGCTGTCTTTATGATTGCTTTTTGAATTTCCCAGCTGCAAGGCGGTATATCTGCCGGCTTCTCATAGTTAATCGTGTCGTATTCAAAAGCCGCGGTAGCAGTATAAATTCCGGCATCAACCGATGAGTTTTTCATATATTTTGGCTCAACTCCATCCGGAAGTCCTGTCAATTCCACGCTTTTTGGTGTTCCGTCATAAACAAACGGTTCCATATAATCCCAGCGAACATTAGACATATCAAATGTTCTTTTTCTTATGATCCACTCGTATTCTCTTATCAATGCAGGTTCACAAAAATTGCCTTCATCATATTTCAACGTCGCAGAAGCAATATAACGACCTGCAGCTCTTGCCTCATTGCCCGAATACACAGCTTCAACACCTTCAGGCAAGCCCTCGAGCCGGACTTTCTTGATTTCTCCATCGTAAACCATATCCTCGGCTTCTATCCAGCGTACTGAGGATAAGTCTATGTTTGCCTTTTTAATGTGAAGCATTACGGAATTTGAATATGATTCTCCCGCCCAATTAGATGCACAAAGTCTCAATAAATATCCATTGTATTTTACCGGCAGTATTGTCCTGTGATCTATAGGTTTCCATGTTCCTTCTTCACCATTAGGACTGATCTCAAGATAACCCGAAACATTAGGATCGTTTTCAGAGAGCATCTCCGGAAGAACGAAGGGGATTGTCTCTCCGAATGTAATTTCTCCAAAAGGCTTTACTTCCCCGATTTCCGGAACCTTAACCCATACAGCATATAGCTCCATATCCTCTTCTACTTCCTGAAGCTCCTGACCGGGACGATACAAATCTCCTGTACCGTCATTTTCAGTGCTCCACGCTAAGAATCTATGTTCAGCACTTGGCATATCAAACATAATATCTTCTATTATATATCTGAAACCGGTCATCGTTTTCTTCTCAACAACAGCAGTTTTTTCGCTATTTTCGTAATAGATGATTTTAGCTCCGGCTGATGATATTACCCTTGCATGTCTATACCTTCCTGTGCTTTTAATAGCCAGCCTGCCACAGTCCGTGCTCCCGTCTCCCGTAGCACTAAAAGCCTCTCCGATTATGATATCTGTGAGTTTATTGCACTTTTCAAACATTTTATCCATGTTGGAGCAACTGAGAGTATTCATTTCCGAGATATCAAGATCCGTTAGTCTTATGCAGTTCTCAAACATGGATCTCATATCAATAACTCCGTCGGTTATAAGCCCTGACAGATTCGCTGTCTCCAATTTAGTGCAGTCCTTAAACAGGCATGCCAGAGAAGATCCCTGTGGAGCGATAACTCTATTGACCATCGAATCTTCTGTTATTAAACCCTTAAACTTCGACCATGGAACTTCTTCTGCTTCGGATATACTTGTAATTTCACCTTCGTTAATGTAGAGAACTCCTACATCATCAATTCCCCAAATACAAGTTCCCCATTTGTCTACTTTAATAAAATTCTTTTCCATAATGCATACTTCTTTCTCTTCTTAGATTGTGCAATGCCTGATTTTTTTATATTCATACATAGTAAATTATATAATAATTTGCATACGAAATGAAGATAAGAGCAAAAAATTCGTGTATTTCAGTCAAAAAATAAAGCGACTTTGAACAAGTCACTTTAAAGATTTTCTTATACTTATCGCTTTATTGTAAATCTGCTTATTTCATTTTAGGAAGAAGTGTTAAAAGTACCGGATATATTTCAAGTCTTCCTATCATCATTAACGCGGTCAACATAACTTTGGTCGCACCTGAATATGCCGCAAAATTACCTGCCGGTCCTACATCCGCGAATCCGGGTCCGACATTGTTAATACAAGTTACAACAGCCGTAAAGTTTGTTTCGAAGCCCATAGGTTCAAAGCTTATCAGAATGAAAGCCGAGCAAAGTATAACTAAATATAATGCCAGATACGCTTCTATACCGTGCACAATTTCCGGAGGCATTGCTTTATTATTTACTCTGACTCCGGTTATAAGCCTCGGATGAATTGCTCTTTTCAGTTCAACCTTAACATTCTTAAGAAGAACCATAACGCGCGAAACCTTTAACCCTCCCGCTGTTGATCCCTCACATCCCCCAATAAACATAAGCAAGAAAAGTACGGTTTTCGCCAGAGGATGCCAAAGATTAAAATCTGTCGTTGCATAGCCTGTCGTCGTTATAATTGAAGACACCTGAAATAAAGACAGTCGGAATGATTCTTCTAAATTTCCATATTTCGGCATTATGACTATTGTTGTTATCAGAACCGCAATCCCGACAATAGACAGATACCATCTTATCTCCGTTAATCCTATCGCTGATTTCCATCTGCGTAGAAGCATCATAAAATAAAAGCTGAAGTTTACTCCGAAAAGCAACATGAATATTGCAATGACATATTGTGAATAGGCACTGTAACTTGCAATGCTGTCAGCCTTGATACCAAACCCTCCGGTTCCTGCTGTCCCGAATGAGTGAACTACACTGTCAAACAGCGGCATGTCTCCTATAACAAGAAGCAAAATCTGCAATATGGTCATCACAAAATATATATAATAAAGGACTCTCGCCGTCGTTCTTGCTCTCGGTCTCAGCTTGTCCACCTTGCTTCCCGGCATTTCCGCTTTCAATATATTTATAGAACGATTCGGATTTTTTTCAGCAATTGCCACGAGAAACACTAAAACTCCCATGCCTCCAATCCAGTGCGTAAAGCTTCTCCAAAACAGCAGCCCCTTTCCGACTGATTCGACGTTGGTTAAAATCGATGCTCCTGTTGTTGTGAACCCGCTCATAGTCTCAAATACGGCATCGGCAAACGAAGTTACGGTTCCGCTTACAACAAACGGTAGCGCTCCAATTATAGAAAGCACGATCCAGCAGAATGTAGTAATAGCAAATCCTTCTCTGGCATATAGTTTGTCAGTTCCTGTTTTGAACATAACCATGAGAATAGTGCCCACTGCAAAAGCTGCCAGTATAGCAATAAAAAAAGGTGTCGCATTTTCACCGTAATACAGACTAACCAAAAAAGGGAGCAGCATGAGAAAACCTTCAAGAAAAGTTACCTTTCCCAGTGTGAATAATACCAGCCTAATATTCATTTTCTTTGCAGGCTCCTTATATAATTTGTCAGAATAGTTGCAGTTGCGACACGTGGTGATACGAGATGCTTAAGATTAAGGGATTTTGCAATATCTGAGTATGTTGTTTTGCTTCCCTTTGTTACGACAGTCTGTATATCGTGCTCTGCAGCAAAAAATGATGTAAGAATATTTTCTTCATCCATGTCGGTTATGGCCACAAAAGCATCTATACCTTCAAGTCCCTCTGCTCTTAATGCACTATGATCCGCTCCACTATCATATATTATAGTGACTTTATTCGGTAGCCGGTCACACAGCACATCACACCTTTCCTGACTCTTTTCAATCAGTGTCACATTTATATGTTTTTCTAAAAGAAGCTCTGTAAGGTATTCTCCGGATCTTGTTCCGCCGAGTATTGTGCAGCTTTTTGTGCCGTTTTCCATTAGAATATTATATATTGCTTCTGCCGTTAGGTAGTCCGGATTGAGCACAAAATCCAATCCGAGATTTTCCTTGAAAAACCTGACGGTTTCCGAATTATGATCCTGAATCCTCAGTCTTGCTACAGTATGATGTGCTCCGGCTTTCTTTGCTATCGTACATATAAGAAGATTTATTTCATCTGAACCGGTACAGGCAATACAGACATCAGCTGTATTTACCTCATTCTCCATCAGAACATTATAATCTGCACCGTTGCCGCAAACAGCAATTACGTCCTGCGTATTATTAATATCTTCAATGATTTCTTCATTACTGTCTATTACTGTAATCTCGTGTTCGAATTGAGCGAGAAGATCGAGCATTGCAGATCCGAATCTGCCACAGCCCACCATTAGTATCTTCACTGTAATTCCCCCTTAACCGATTTTATTCGCTCTTAATATGCCTTGTCTGTGCTTATCATTAAGGATTTTTCGATAATTATTGTCCATTATTTACAGCTCTCTGAGAATCAGAATAGTCACTCCCAGATTGTCTCCGGGCTGTATTCGTTTCACCTTAGGATGATATTTGTATTCATCTGTTATCATATTCTTTATACTTGTTCCTCTATTATATCCATGCACAAGTTTAATTTGATATGTCGTTTCATCCGCGTTCTTAAGTGTCCGATCAATGACTTTAATTGCCTCATCTGTATACAAGCCGTGCAGATCTACAGTAATTATCGGGTTTCCCATGACTAACCTCTTTTCAGTATTGGTATTGTTAGGCTTCGAGTGCGTCGTTAAGAGCCTTGAGCAGCTGCTCCGCATCCAATCCATGAACAGCGGCTGCCTGCTCTATAGACTCTCCCTGCGATGCCGGACAGCCTATACACATCATCCCATTTGCAAAGAATGTACGAATAAGTTCAGGATACTGCTCTATAACTTCAGCAATAATCATATCTTTAGTAATCAATTTTTCTCCTTTCAATTACCTCTCCGGTCTATTTTAATTGCAAGACCAGTATATCTTTGCCTGTTGCATATTGCAACATTTAAGCATCCATAAATTTCCTGCTAATAGTACCGCCTTCTTACAGTAAAATCAAGTAAAATCCAAGCATTTGCCTAGTATATAAATCCAAGCGTTTGCCTAGTGTTCTATATTATTCTAATTTGAACAATTTGATATTTTTATTTATCTTCATTGAAAGTTTACATAAGTTTTGCTTTAAACTGCCCTAAAACTTTACAAAAAGACGATAGAATAATAAGGAGACTTTTATTATTCGGAAGGAAATTTAATATGAAACACGCACTGATAGATATCGGATCAAACTCGATGCGCTTAACTATGTATGAAATAGAAGACGGTTCCTTCAAGCTTCTTTTTAAGGAAAAGATAATGGCAGGCCTTGCAGGATATGTTGAAAATAATATTCTTACGAGAGACGGAATCAAACGAGCCTACTCCGGACTTCTTGACTTCAAAGAAACCTTGGAGTGTCTGGGCTCACCCGATACATCAGTTTTCGCTACAGCATCTTTGAGAAACATACATAACACCGACGAAGCTATAGCAACAATAAATTCAGCTACAGGATACGACATTGAGATAATAGGAGACAAAGAAGAGGCCTTGCTTGGATATATGGGTGTTATGCATGATGTTGATATTGATGACGGTGCATTTGTCGACATAGGTGGTGCAAGCACGGAAATTGTCTCTTTTAACGATAGAACACCTGTCAATGTAGGTGCTTTTTCTATCGGATCGTTGAGCATATATAGGGAATTTGTTAAAAAAATTATTCCGGGAGGATCTTCTCTTAAAAGAATCCGTAAGGAAATAGCCCGGGAAATAAATATTAGAGGAGAATTCCCGTTTGATACACGCACCCCTGTAGTCGGCGTTGGAGGAACCTCAAGAGCAATCCTTAGACTGGGGAAAAAAATGTTCAATCTTGATGATGACTGCTCCGCTATAACATCAAATCAGCTTCATGTTTTAAACGATTTTCTTTGTAGCGGCAGTAAAGTTGCAATAAATATGATATTAAGAACTGAGCCTGAAAGAATACATACGATAGTTCCGGGGATAATGATAATGACTCACATATTCGAGCAGTTCCAGGCTAAAGAATTGCTTGTCAGTAAATACGGTGTAAGAGAGGGATATTTATGTCAAAAGATATTGAAAAACGAGCCAATCAATACCAATATACTCAGAACAGAGAATTAAGTTGGCTACGCTTCAATCAGAGAGTTCTTGAAGAAGCGGGAGATGAGGAAACCCCACTGCTTGAGAGGATAAAATTCGTTGCTATATTTTCCAGCAACCTGGATGAATTTTTTATGGTCAGAGTCGGAAGTCTTTTCGACCTTTCTTTAGTTTCGCCCAAAGAAATCGACAATAAAAGCGGGATGTCTCCTGAAGAGCAGATCCAAAAAATATATAATACGATTCCGGGACTCATCAAACAAAAAAATCAGATATATTTCAAAATAATGTCTGAGCTGGATTACCATGGTATAAAGGACCTTTCATTCAACGAACTAAGTGCATCTGAACAGAAATTTGTCAATCAGTATTTTCAGACGAGAATACTTCCGATTCTTTCCCCGATTATAATCGGGCATTATCACCCTATTCCGCATTTGATCAACAAATCTCTTCATATATCTTCTTTGCTTAAGGACAAGAAGGGGCGTTCGGCAATAGGATTCATACCTGTTCCGGACTCCCTTCCTCCTTATATTCGTCTTCCGGGTAACGAGTTTCGATATATAAGGACAGAGAACATAATACTTCAATGGGCACCTGTGCTTTTCGGCTCATACAAGGTAAAAGAGTCCTGCGTCTTAAGTATTACCAGAAATGCCGATATAAGTTTTGACATGGAAAAGCTTGAAGACAGAGAAGATAACATTAAGAGCATAATGAAGAAACTTCTTAAAAAAAGAGATTATCTGGCAATCGTGCGCCTTGAGATAAGCTGCCCTCTATCTGAAGATTTCAGTGAATTGCTGTTCAGCACTATTAATGTTGAAAAAAGGCAGGTTTATATAGATTCATGTCCCCTGATTATGAAATATGTTTTTGAGATGGCATCGGAACTTCCAGAAAGCAAAGCTGCTCCTCTGCTATATACACCTTATGAATCCAGATGGCCTGAAGATATCAGTCATGATCAAAGCATGATCGAGCAAATACGAAACAAGGACAGACTCCTGTTCTATCCGTTCGACAGCGTGGAGCCCTTCCTGCGCCTTCTCAGCGAAGCTGCAGAGCGACCTGATGTTCTTTCAATCAAAATCACGATATACAGACTTGCCTCTTCCTCAAGAATAGCCCAGATACTTGCCCGTGCAGCCGAAAACGGCAAAGAGGTCATCGTGCTTATGGAACTGCGCGCCAGATTTGACGAGGAAAATAATATTTCCTGGTCGAACATGCTTGAAAGTGCCGGATGTCAGGTGATTTACGGAATGGCGGATTTTAAATGTCATAGCAAGATATGTCTGATTACATTAAAAGGAAGGGGCAATATGAATTACATAACCCAAGTCGGTACGGGGAATTACAATGAAAGCACTAATGCAATGTATACCGATCTGAGTATAATGACGGCTTCCCAGGAGATTGGGGAAGACGGAGCCGCTTTTTTCAGAAATATGCTTGTGAATAATCTTGACGGCGATTACAAGCAGCTTCTTGTTGCTCCAAATAAAATGAAGACTAATCTGTGCGACCTTATTGATAAGCAAATTAAAAAAGGACGTGAGGGATACATATGCATAAAAGCAAATTCAATTACGGAGCGCACTATTATTGACAAGCTTATGGAAGCTTCCCGGGCAGGTGTTGAAATCCAACTGATAATCCGCGGGATATGCTGCATACTTCCCGGTATACCGGAATATACAGACAACATACAGGTTAGCAGCATAGTCGGAAGATACCTGGAGCATGCAAGAATCTACTGTTTCGGCAAAGGAGAAGAATCTGAATACTTTATTTCTTCGGCGGATCTTATGACAAGAAACCTTAATCGTCGTGTTGAAATAGCGTGTCCTGTCTTTGACCGCGATTTATGCGATCAGTTAAGATGGATACTCGATATTCAACTTCAGGATAATGTAAAAGCAAGCTTTGTTATGTCTGACGGTGTATATGTAAGAAAAGAAAGCACTTCTGCACTTTCTTGCAACAGCCAGAATCATTTTATGGAGTTTTCTTCTCATAAAGAACCCGTACCTGAAGCTGTCAGCATTCCTTTTTCTGAAAAGGTTGCTTGTTTTTTCAAAAATTTGTTTTATAAATAAAAGTTAATTAATAAAATCCCATAATGGGATTTTATTTTTCTGATGGTTAAGCCTATAACCTGTTTATTTTTATCATATTTATGGACTTTTGTGGTATAATTTGCCTGTAAATTCATAAAGTAGCCGACAGTATATCTTTAGAGTCAGGCTACTGATAAACGGAGGAGATATGACCTGCTGGAAAGAAATAGAACTTAGCGACCGAAAACAAGTGAACGATATTTTATGTGCAAGCGGCTGCCATGGGGCGGACTACAGCTTTGCCAATTTATATATTTGGAGGCATGCTTATAAGCCTGTGTTTTGTACTAAAGGTCAAAGGATTATTGTCGGTATGCCGCATTATAAACTATATGCGTACCCGAAAGGTGCCGGCGATTTGAGACCCTCTATGGAATTCCTTCTTGATGAAGCTCACAAAAACAATCATAAATTAAAGATTCGAGGTTTGACCGACAAAACTCTTGAAGAATTTCTTCCTCTATACGGGAATTCATTTGAAATAACCGAAGACAGAGACAGTGCCGATTATATATACACTGCGGACAAGCTTACCAACCTTCCGGGGCGTAAGCTTTCCTCTAAGAGAAATCACATCAATAAATTTCTGAGAAACGGCAGCTGGGAGTTTCATCCGGTAGTAGCCGCATCCTGTGCAAGTCGCTCCTCTTTTGATCTTCCTGAAGGTCAGGTTGCATCTTTGGCTGAGGCAAAAGCTTTTGTAAATGAGTTTTATCAAGAAAAAGCCGACCCTGAACTCAAGGAAGAATCTCTTGCAATCAAGGAAATGTTCGACAATTATGAATCCCTTGGTTTTCTCGGAGGTTTACTTTATCAAAACGAACAACCTGTCGCTTTTACAGCCGGCACCAGACTCGATGACGAGGTCTTCGATATCCATTTTGAAAAGGCTTTGCCGGGAGTTGAAGGGGCATACCCTATGGTAAACCGTGAATTTGCAAGACTGGTAGTTGAAACTATACCGGAAATCAGTCACTTTAACCGTGAGGAAGATATGGGAATTCCGGGACTTAGAAAAGCCAAAGAAAGCTATCATCCCGACATACTTCTTATGAAATATTTTGCAACCGAAAAGTAAACAAATATGTATGTACGAGATTAAAAAAACTGAAACTAAAAATGAATATGAAGGGCTTCGTTCTCTATGGTGTCAAACCTTCGGCGACAGCCCTGATTTTGTTGACAAGCTTTACGATATTCTGCAGGCAAAAGGTTATATCGCCCTCGATGAGGAAGGCTCTGTTTTGTCTTCCCTCACTTTATACGAGTGCGGTAATTACCACGGGAAAAATGTTTTTGTCAGTTATGCGATCTGCACAGAACCCGAAGCCAGAGGCCAGGGCATAGCCGGTGCACTCACTAAGCATGTTAGAGATCTGGTCATTGCTGACGGTCATTTATCCATTCTATCGCCGGCGGAAGAATCCCTTATAAAATTCTATTCAGGCCTCGATTACGAGCCTTATTTCTTCAGTGAAGAAATTCTTCTGAATACATCAAATTTTAACGGACTTAAAGCTATTATCCAGCCACTTTCTCCTTCTGAGTACAGCGAGTATCGTGAGATCTTTCTTGCAGACACTCCCCATATACAAATAAGCAAGAATTTACTGAATTTTATCGACGAAGACAATTCGGATGCTTCAGGCTTTCTCCTGATTAATCAGGGGGATGCTGTTTGCACACTGTCCGCAACATCTACGGAAGGTTTTTATATTTCAGAATTACTGGTAAATCCTTTACTTAAAAATCTTTCATCCGAAATCGATGAAGAGATTGCACGCAGTATAGCCGTAGCTTATGGTGCAGACCATGTTCGCTACCGTAAACCCGGCAACCGATATTGTCAGTCTATGCTGGCAGGCCTCGCATCAGACTCCGATATTGCCTATTTCGGATTTCCTATGGATTAAAGGGTAGCTCTGATTTAGCTGAATACAAGAACATTATTTATTATCGCAGTATTATTATCTGAAAAAATACTTTGTGATTCATGCTGCACATAGTATACTTAAAGACAATTTTTAATAGAATTTAAAAAAATAATATAAAGGAAGGTATATTTAATATGGAAATTGTTTGTTTGGATATGGAAGGTGTCCTCTTTCCCGAAATATGGATTGCTTTTAGTGAAGAAAGTGGTATACCCGAGCTGAAAAGAACTACTCGTGATGAACCTGACTATGATAAACTCATGAAATGGAGAATTTCTATTCTCAAAGAACATGGCTTGAAGCTCACAGATGTCCAGAATACAATTGCAAAAATACACCCGCTACCGGGAGCTAAAGAGTTTCTTGATGAACTAAGATCGATTACTCAGGCAGTGATTCTGAGCGATACTTTCGTTCAGTTTGCCAAACCTCTCATGAAGCAACTGGATTGGCCGGCACTATTCTGTAACGAATTGATTATTGATGAGGAAGGATTTATCAAAGAGGCAAAATTGAGATGTCAAAACACCAAGTTGACAACAGTTAAAGGTTTTCAGTACATGGGCTACGATACTATTGCAGTTGGTGACAGCTATAACGACCTGGATATGATTCTTGCGAGCAAGTCCGGTTTCCTTTTCAAATCTACAGAGCAAATTAAAGCTGACTATCCTCAGCTGCCTTCATATGAGGAGTTTGATGAATTGCTTAATGCAATCAAGTCAGTGCTTTCTAGATAGCAAAATATTATATTATACTGTTTCGAAGTTTAAAATCGGCAATGAGAGCAGACCGGCTGGAAAAGCCGGTTTTTTTGAATATATTCCCTGCGTGAAATTTCACCGTACTTTCGGTAATGAACAGAGCACCAGCTATTTCAGTATTTGACATACCTTGCACTATAAGATTGAAAATCTCCTGCTCTCGAGGTGACAAGTTAAAACGATTCGCATATTCCAGCAATCGCTGCTTTTCCATCTCTTCTACATTGACAATAGTGGAATAAAGCTTTTGATACAGAGAAAAGAACAGAACTATTACAAGTGCAAAAACTATGCCCGAAACCAATACAAGCGGGATGCCGGTCAGAAAACTTGCACCGAGAGTACCTGTGGCTTCCCCCAGCCGACCCGCTAAAAGCCCGACTACTGCAAGTCCGGGAAGTCCTCTTTTTGCTGAGATATCGGAGAATACGAGGATACGATATGCCGACCAGAATCCAAGAAACAGGTAAGCAGCCATCCACATTATACTTTCTCCGAAAACACTGTTGCCAAGTGTCAATGCCGCAAAAGGAAATGCCAGTGCCGCCAGACAGCAAATTGCCCCCCAGCGCCGACTTTTGTCGCTGACAAGACCGGCAATTATCAAACCCAATGCATAAAACGTACGTGTAAATTCTATATATACATTGCCGGGAGTATTCTTGAGCGGAAAAGAAAATCCGAGCGTATTCTGCAGTGACAGAAGAAAAAGGACCGCTGCAGCTAAATATATAATCTTATTATCGAATCCGGTAGCTTGTTGCTCCGGTTTATTCTCTTTTTTAATCGGACATGACAGATGCCGTAAAAGGATAAGAGATCCGGCGGCAAGTATTGCCACTGCATAAAAGCTGAAACTGCTCCAAAGGAATTTTGTACCCATAGGCAATGACAACAACCAAGTGCCTATACTGCCGAAAGCATAGGCAGCACCAAACACAATCCCTCGGCGCTGTTGTGGTATATCCGTTGCCAGCCTTGTCAGATAACAGCCTGAAAGAACCCCTATCGATATATTCATTAGCAATCCGCTAATAATTATTATTGATAGAGAAGTTGAAAATACAGCAGTCGCAGTACAGGCAACTATTATTATAGTAGTCCAAAAAGGAAGTATGCGATCACCGGCAATCATAGAGTGCTTTGTGAAAAGAAAACTGACAATCCCGATACCGAAAGCCTGACAGACATAGTACATCCCGCAGACCAGCAGATTCACTGTCTCCCCTTCTAAAAAATGAAGCAGGCGGTAAGACTGTACAATATATGCTGTTCCCGTCCAAAGAAAGCCGAACCCGATAAGTGCAATGAAATAGAGATATTTATTTTCTTCTATATGCATAACTCCGTTTTTCATCCTTTGCCTCCTCCGACAAATACTTCTTTGTTATTCATACCATACAGAAGGTTTTTTTCCAAGAATAAACCTTGAAATAAAGCTACCTATACTAAAACTATCCCCTCATTTTGGATCTCTATGCCTTTTTCGGCTTTAAAATATAATTCTAATCGCCTATACTTAACGAAACGTGATACTGTGGAATATTTTTTTGACAACTTTCAGGAAAAAACAATGTAAAGGAGATCATCAATATGAAACGGCTAAAAAATCATGCCTTCTACTTCTCATCATAGCATTTTTTATAGCTATATTCCCTGTTGGAACCTTTGCCGGTGTGACAGATCCCGGTGGCGGTTATGCCGGACAGGAAACAGCGCCAGCTGTGTATATTACAATCTACGATTTAACAGCAGATAAACCTGATGCGAATTATTACACAAATCCACCAAATGTAGAAGATACGTTTGAAGTGACTTTGACACCTGACACCGGATTTTCTCTTCCGGAATCTATCACAGTACAAAGAGAAAATTCTGAAACCGGATCAATGGGGGAGTTTGAATATACTCCGGACACGCATTATACTTATAATTCGACTTCCGGAGAAGTTGTCATTTTTGGCTCAACATTGAGAGAAATGTTTTTTGATGCTTCCGGTGAAAAATACGACCCTCCTCATCCGATAAGAATCATGGCTGCAGGTGTCTCAGGCACATCAACATTTTCAATTTCTGTCACACAAGGCACCAACGGAACAATCAGTCCTGCCTCCGTAACCGGTATAAAGAAAGGCGATGATTTAACATTTACTATAACTCCGGATTCCGGATTCCAAATTGCCGGAGTATTAGTTGACGGTACAAGCGTAGGTAATGTAAGTTCTTATACCTTCAGCAACATTACTTCCAATCACACAATTACAGCTCTTTTTGAAGAAGCTTCAGGAGGCTCTGATCCGTCTGATTCGAACGATTCATCCGATTCAAATGGTTCATCCGATTCATCCGGTTCGTCCGATTCATCTGAGATATCTGTTTCTTCAAATGATTCGGATGATGATATCCCGAAGACCGGAGACAGCTTCTCATTGTTTTTCTGGCTGATGTGCGGTATTTCATCAGCAGGTATTACGAGGATTATTATGATACGAAAAAAGTTTCTTTAAACCATCAACAGATAACTGCAAGAAATAATATTAAGAAATGATAAGTGGGAATTCGATATTTCCCACTTATTTTAATAGAGAAGACGATATGCTTATTGTGTGCAAAACATCAAGTTGATATGATAGGATTAAGTCATCGAAACAGGTTCATATGCAAAATTGAGGAGGTTATTAAAATGTTAAAGAAAATTCTAACCATTTTGCTCATTCTGACTCTTGCTTTTTCTTTTGCATCCTGCGGTAAGGATCAGGAGGGTGCCGATTCATCCGCGTCTCAATCGGCTAATGAAAAAATCACATCGGAGCCGGGTCAGCCCGCACCTGATGGCTGGCCAAAAGATATACCAACACCGGTAAACGGTGAAATTATAGGCGGCGGATGGTCCCCTGACAGAAGTTTTTACACAACCGATATCACTTATAAGCAGGCAGACATCGATGCCTATGGCGAGCGTCTCGAAGCCTTCGGTTTTGATAAACAGGCGGAACATGAGTACGGTGAAGCATGGCCGGATGCGACCGTATATTCAAACGGTCAATGGGATGTGCTCGTGGCAGAAGAAAACGATACTTTTGACTACTCCTATGCCAATTTCTTTCCTCTTTTTGATGCGGTGGCAGATGGCTACGACGGGCAGCCGGAAGGATGGCCGGAGACAGGAGGATTCTAAAAATCCGGGAGTCGGTAAATCTTACGCTTTAATGTGCATTACGACGAATTTGCAGAACAAAAAAATCTTTATCTAAATTATAATGACCTCCTGGTTGTTGAATCCTTGTTACAACAGGCAGGAGGTCTACATATATCGGTAAATCAAATTCAATATGTGATTTATTTAATATATAAAGTTTCTCATAGTTATTTCTTTTTTTATAGTATCTGTCAAATGATTATAGTGTCCAGTCGACCGGTTCGATATCATTATCTTCCAGGAAATAATTACTCCTTGAAAAATATCTTCCCCCGAAAAATCCTCTATGTGCCGATAAAGGACTCGGATGTGCCGCCTCTATTATCAGATTCTTCACACCCGCTTCATTGCCTTTAGACAATATGAGATCTTTTTTGGCACGTGCATTAGCTCCCCATAAGATAAAAACTTTCGGTTTTTTTCGTTCGGCGATTTTCCCGATTATTGTATCTGTAAACTGTTCCCAACCTTTTCCCTTATGTGAATCCGCTTCATGGGCACGTACCGTCAATACCGTATTAAGAAGCAGAACGCCTTCCCTTGCCCAGGGAACCAGCACACCATCCGAACAAATATTTCCATCAAAATATGGACTCGCTACTCCTAAATCGCTTTCAAGTTCTTTAAGAATATTAACTAGCGACGGAGGTGCTTTCGTTCCCTTAGGTACGCTGAATGCTAATCCGTGAGCCTGATTCGGTCCGTGGTAAGGATCCTGTCCTAGAATCACAACCTTAATACCTTCATAGGGTGTATACCTCAATGCATTAAAGATATCTTTTGCGGGTGGATATATCATGCGTTCCTTATATTCAGTAACAAGGAACGAACGTAGATCAAGGTAGTAAGATTTTTCCCACTCCTCACTTAACAGTTCGTCCCAGTCATTTCCAATATGTGTCATATTTTCCTAAACACTTCGTCTTCTATAATAACTATTTTTTCAATTTATATTCTGTCCCTTGAGAATCCGTGAAAGTCATTATTCCGTCTTCCGCAATAACAGCTGATCCTTTCTGATTGTCGCCATATACGATTGATATTGTACCGTCCTCGGCTTCGGTCCATTGTCCTTCCATCTCATCACCAAGGATATTAACAACACACTTTCCGCTTTTTTGAAGTTTCAAAAATCCGGCTTTGTCCAAACCCATCTCTGCGACTTCTTCCTGTGTCATCGTTATATTACCTGCGGTAATTTCCTGAATCTGCCAATAACCGACACTTCCTTTGCAAGCAGTCATTATGAGCATCGTCAGAAACACGATTGTGATTACTAAAAATTTCTTTTTCATGTTCTTTAAACCCGTTTTCTTTCTCCTATGACCCCTCTGTTGTCCTCTATTTTTCGAATAACAGCATGAGTTATTGTAGCACAAATCAATCCCAGCAACAAACCTCCTATAACATCCGACGGAAAATGCATTCCAAGGTAAAGCCTTGAAAACCCTACAAGAACTGCCATTATTACCGCAAAAAGTCCAAATCTATGTGTGAAACTCCTCGAAACGGATTCCCCTCTCCATCCGAGACTTGGCAGATTCTCATTTTTTATCATCTCACCTGTCTTAACAGGTAAAGTGCTTATATAAAATGCCCACGACGGGCTCATGAAATTCGCAGCATGTCCGCTTGGAAAAGAAGCATCTCCCGGATGCGGCAAAAATGCACATACTTCATTAAAAATTATCCATGGTCTGATTCTGTCGATTGTCGGTTTCAGTATCAAGTTGCAGGCAATATACGATAACAACAAAGACAGGGAGCATATTATTCCCAGTCTTCTCGTCTTCCTGAAAACCAAAAGGAGCAGACAGATTGCGATCCATAAGTATCCACCGTCTCCAAGCATGGTAATGAACTTCATTACAGGAGTAAGCCATTCAGCAACCACTAATTGCTGAATGGCTATCAATAATTCACCATCGATTTGCTGTAGCACTTCCACTACTTACACATTCCTTCCGGATAATTCTTATATACTTTAGGTATTCTGGTATCAAGACTTGCCACTACCTCGTAATTGATAGTTCCGGTAAGAGCCGCAATTTCCTCAGCAGTAATTTCCTCATTTCCCTGCTTTCCTATAATTACTATCTCATCGCCCAGCTTAACATCTTCAACGTCAGTTACATCCACCATGCACTGATCCATACAAATGTTACCGATTACAGGACATCTCTTTCCTCCACAGAGAACACTTATTTTTCCGCTGTTACGCCTGCTGTATCCGTCCGCATATCCTATTCCGATTGTTGCTATTTTCGTTTCTTTCTCGGATGTAAATTTACGGGCGTAACTTACCGATGTTCCTGCGGGAACGGTCTTGAGGTTAACTATTTCCGCATGTACGGACATAACCCGTTTAAGATCCAATACTTTGTCCTGGAGATAGCCGGAAGGGGCCAGACCGACCAGAATAATCCCCGGACGGGTCGCATCGCAGAGAGCTTCCGGATATACCATTATACCTGCCGAGTTTGCAATAGTTTTAAATGGGTTGATACCGTCTTTTGCAAGCCTGTCAATAAATGCCTTATAGTTAGCAATCTGCATTTCCGTATACTCTCTCTGCTCTTCATCGGCTGTTGAGAAGTGAGTCAAAACACCGTAAAGATCTATGCCCGGCAGACCGGCTATTTTCTTAAATTCTTCTGCCGCAAACTCTATCTCTTCTTCGTTGAATACTCTCTGTCCGATTCTGCCCATGCCTGTATCAACTGCAAAGATACACTTAACATCTTCTGCCTCACGCTTAACAACCTCATCGCTTATTGCTTTCACATTATCATAGGCCATAACTACAGGTGTTAAGTCGTATTCAATTATAGTGTCTGCACAAGCTGACGGTGACAATCCGAGAATTACAATTGCTCCTTCTATTCCGTCCTCTCTAAGATTAACAGCCTCTTCAAGAGTTGCAACAGCAAAGCTGTCAACTCCGTTATATGCAAGAACTTTTGCACATTCCGTCGCTCCGTGAGCATACATATTCGCTTTAAGAACACCAATCATAGGCGTTCCTTTAGTATGCTTCTTAATTTCCTTTACATTGCTGTCGAATGCAGACATGTCTATTTCCATCCAGACCTGTCTCAAAGTTTCCTTATACATTTTAGCCTCCTTGTATTTCAAAATAGATAGTATAATCAAATTAAGTTCATCGACGATCGTACAACCAGTCAGTATATTTTATTTGAATTGTACTCCATGATTATTGATATATCAAGAAAACTGTGCTATTATTCGCCTGTATGTTCCGGTAGCTCAGGGGACAGAGCACCGCTCTCCTAAAGCGGGTGTCGGAGGTTCGAATCCTCTCCGGAACACCAGAACAGGACACCTGTTCTATACATTTTGTATAAAACCGGTGTCCTGTTTGTTAGGTCAAAATATTAACATCCCGACTTAACATTTTTGAAAGTAATAGTAAGATTTTAAGGAGAATATTAAAAATGAATTATCTGTTTCTTCTTGTGCTTTTTTTCCTGCCTCTTGTTTTATAATCTTTTTCGATTTCCTTTTTCCAGTCCTTTGATATACCTAATCCGCTTCGAACGTCGGAGAGGACTCCGCTTATTGCCGCATACTCAAGTGCCATTCCCGCTGCATCGCAATGGAAGTTTGCCGCTCTGGATGCATCAATACCGAATCTGCCTGCTTCTTCTACTGCATCGATATTGGCTCCCAGGAAGATGAATTCCCATCCGTACTTTTTCTGCTGATTTTTGATCATGCTTTTCACATTTTTGTAAGTGTAACGGTGGCTCGCATTTTCCATACCGTCGGTAGTAATCACGAATATTGTTTTGTCCGGAATATCCTCTTTGCGTGCATACTTATGGATATTGCCGATGTGATTTATAGCTCCGCCGACAGCATCAAGAAGTGCCGTGCATCCTCTAACGTAATATTCTTTTTCAGTCATTAACGGTACTTTTGCAAGAGAAATCCTGTCGTGAGTAACCTCGAAGTAGTTGTCGAATAAAACTGTGGATACAATAGCTTCTCCGGGCTCTTTTTTCTGTTTTTCGATCATGGAGTTGAATCCTCCGATGGTGTCAGGCTCCAGGCCGGACATTGACCCGCTGCGGTCCAAAATAAATACTAACTCTGTCATATCAAAACCCTCCTTTGTCTTAGTTTACCTTAGTTATAACTAAAACAAGGGAGGGTTTGGTCGCTTATCAGGCGACATTTTACGCACCTATCAGAGGTTGGTCGAAAGCGAACAGAACTTCATTCAGCTCGAACACATCGTAGTTATTGTTGATAATGAAATATTCTACTATTACATCGAATTTACTGCTGTGAGACAAAGCAAAGCCCGCACGGGCGATAAAGTCTCGGGTCTCCTCCAGATCCAGCTCCAGAGCGATAGCAAATGCTAATGCCGTAGTCTTGGATGGCTGATAATCTTTATTGTTACGTATTTTTGAAAAAAGCCTTCGATCGATATTTGCTTTTTTATAGATTTCCGAATCTTTTTTCCCGCTTAAATCTATGAGTCGGAGAAGAGTTTCGGAGAATCCGGCATCTATTCCATTCAACACAGACTCCAAATCCGGTGTTGCAGACGGTATTCTGATATAAGTGCCTCCGGCACCTGCACCGAGTAAGTCCGAGCGGATGGCTTTAGCAAATTCTATATCCGCTTTCTCCGCTTCGATTTCATCGTAGACTCCGTATTCATCGAACAGCTTTTCCCGGATATAATTCTCATCGATATAACTTTTCACCGATCGAAACAGCTTTTCCGAAAGCTCAAAGGCATCCCGGCTGAAGACCACCAGATATATTTGCATATCGTTTTCCATCAGAAAGCTGCTGAACTCTTTAATAGCGACTTGCAAAGCCGGGGCTTTTGGATATCCGAAGGCTCCTGTAGAAATCAATGGAAATGCAATGGACTCACATCCGTGTTCCTTCGCAAGTTCCAAAGCACCTTTATAACACTGACTTAATAAGGCTTCCTCGTTCTGTTTTCCGCCTTTCCAGACCGGTCCGACAACGTGAATAACATATTTGGCGTCGAGGTTGAATGCCGGTGTGATAGCAGTATGCCCGACAGTAATGCTCCCTATCTCCTTGCGGGCTTCCAAAAGCTCAGGACCTGCTTTTTTATGTATGGCCGCATCTACACCTGAGCCGACAATTGCTTTGGTGTTTGCTGTATTCACAATCGCATCAACCTGCATATTCGTAATGTCGTTACGTACTATTTCAAACGGCATAGCTTTACTCCTTTGTCATTTCTTTTATATCAAATATCCTCTTCTGTTTTAATTAGTTTAATTATAACATCATTTAAAAATTGAAATAAATAAAGGAAATCAGACGTAAAAATCTGATTCCCTCTATTTTTTATTTGGACTTTTCTTTAAGCTCTCTATTGTTTTTCAGATAAAATCCGAACTTGTCCGTTAAGCCTTTTTATGAATCTCTCTTCCCTGATGATTTTTTCCTGAAAACTCCTAATAACAAACCGCTTGCTGATAAAATCATCAAAATCAGCCATTGATAAACTTCATTAGTATCCCCCGTTTTTACCGACCCTTGTTCAGACTCCGGTGAATCCGTCTGTGAAGGTTTTTCTGGTTTTTCTAGTTTTTCTGGTTTCTCAGGTTTTTCTGTCACAGATTTTTCTGTCACCAGTTTAACTCCCGGAATTGTATCCTTGCTTCCATCAGGATAAGTGATAATTGTATCGCCATTGTCTCCAACTTTAATTTCTGTTCCCTCAGGAAATTTATCTTTGTTGGCTTCCAAAATTCTGTTCTTAAGTTCAGTTTTTTCTTCAGAAGTTAACTTATTCTTATTCCCTACTATTATTTTATCCGGAAGATTTGGTGCGGTTGTATCCGCAATTTTAGTTTTCACGGCTGTCGATACGATATCTGCAGCTTCGTTAATCGGTGTGCCTGAAGGTATCGACCAAGTAACAGGTTCTTCATAGCCGTCTGTCACCTCTACCACAGGATAGTCAGATTCTGTAAGGGAAGATCCCTGTTTCACATTGTAAAACTTC
>DUVP01000036.1 GCA_012840975.1 Mogibacterium sp.
ACTTTGTCTTTGAGCGTATAGCCTTTTTGCAGGACTTTCCCTACTTTCCCGGCTTCATGTTCATCGCTTTCTTCCGTCATTACGGCATTATGCTTTGTCGGATCAAATTCTTCTCCCAAAGCCTCTATTTCTTTAAGTCCCGCATGCTCGAGAGCTGTTTTGAGCTGCTGAAAAATAAGTTCCATTCCCTTAACATATCCGCTTATATCATCATGTTCTGTCTCCAGAGCTCTTTCAAAATTATCAAGCACAGGCAGAAGTTCAGACATTATATTTTCATTGCCATAGGTGCGAATATCTTTTTTTTCCTTATCGACCCTTTTTTTGAAGTTTTGAAACTCTGCCATAAGCCTCAGATATCTTTCTGTTTCCTGTTTCTCCGCAGAATCTTCAGGCTCGCTATCGCTTACTTCATTCTGAACATCGGTCTGTGTCTTTTCTTCCGATTCGTCCTGTTCCGACTGTACCTCTTCCTCAAGATTCCCGGCATCCTGTTTCGTGTTCATTTCCTCTTCATCAATTGTAACTTTCTTTGTTTTCTTTGACATTATTATTTATCCTTTCCATCTGTGAGCTTGAAAGTCTCATTCAGATTTTTAGTGAAATATTCTATGATCGATGTTATTTCATCGTATTTCATCCTTGTAGGTCCTATTACTCCTATTTTACCGACCAGTTTCCCATCTACATGATAAGTTGCTGTGATCAGTGAACAATCTTCCATCGAGTCGTTTTCATCACCGATTGTCACAACCACCCCGTCTCCCCGCTCGAGGATTTTACGGGTGAACTCTTCCCGTTTTGAGAAAATCTCCAGGAAGGCTTTGGCTTTATCTATACTTGAATATTCCGGAATGTCGAAGATATTTGTCATGCCTTCCATATATAAATTCACATCCAGCATATCTTCGAGTGTCTTTATAAAAGTAGGTCTTACCTTCCCAATCAATGAGTTGAGCGTTTCGATATCCGAGCTGGCTTCTTTGACAATCTCACTTTGTAATACTTCATCAAGAGTTCTGCCTTTATAATTTACAGTTATATTCTTGCTTAATATATCCAGAACATCCTTCGAATATGAATTATCTATTCTTAAAGATGTATTCATTATCCGTCCGCTGTCACCCACAATCATCAGGATTACGGTTTCCTCGTCAGCCGGAAGCAGTTTAACAAAGCTTATGGTATCCTGATTTGTCGTCGGAGTCATTACAAATGATGTCAACTGAGTTATCTCTGACAAAAGTTTTGCCGCGTGCCTTATCGTCTGATCGAATTCATCGCGGTTTGCTGCAAGTCTTTCATTGATAAATCTTTTTTCTTTGGCGCTCAGGCTCCTCTTCTGCATAAGATCATCTACATACAACCTGTATGCTTTATCTGAAGGAACTCTTCCCGCAGATGTGTGAGGATGTGTCAGGTACCCCATGTCCTCAAGATCCGACATCTCATTTCTTATAGTAGCCGGACTTACGCCAAAGTCATATTTTTTTGCTATCGAACGAGATCCAACCGGCTCAGCATTTTCGACATAGTCATATATTATCGCTTGTAGTATCTGTAATTGTCTTTCACTGAGTTTCATATTATCCCGTCCTTTCCTGTTTTAAATTTTCTGTTAGCACTCGTTGCTTAAGAGTGCTAACTCTACTTCATAATATACTCTATTAATCAATTGATGTCAACCTTATATTTGTGGTTTATGTGAATGTTTGACGAATAAAAAGACCGGGGTTTAATACCCGGCAATTTGTTCATATTCCAGCATATTATCGCTACATAGAATCTCCCTTTATACACTAAACTCAATATTTTCAATCAGATACTCTCCGCTCCCGGATTTCTTCAAGGTGAAATATGCATACTTTATATCAGGATCATACATTTTAACGTGTATTTCTATGGTTTATACCATCTCAAGAATAGCTTTCTCGTTATCGATATAGTATTTCTCCAGCCAACTCATGCCGTATGCTGTGCCAAATGCTTCCAAAACAAGTGAAATATCTATTTCGAAAAAACCAAGAGTCTGCAGGTTTTCTATGAAACTCAAAGGATCGTCTGCTTTAAGCAATTTGATGATATCTGCCACATCTTTGATGTCCTGACCTCGCGCACTCTTTAATTTCATACCGGCTATGTATTCAAGAGGCGGCATTAGGACTTTAAGATTTGAGAAATCATACAGAACATCACATATATCTTCTGCCGGACTACGATTAAGATTCTGTACGGAATTGTTGAGCCAAAGCTCATCTTCCGTATTCAGCCCTAACTTATCTCCGACAGTTTTAATGGCTTTATCAATCTCCGCAGTACTCTTAAAGAATCCATCAATATCTTTTGTTGTCCTCAATCCATATTGACTTAAGACAAAGCCTCCCACACATATGACCGTCAACGTTACACCTTCTTTTTCAAGTTTTTTATTTAACTCATTAAAAGCTTCTTTCACCTTTGCATCGAAATTCATAGATGTCTTCTCCTTTTAAGTTCATCTACCATTGGTGTATCTGCAGTATCATTAAGAGCAATAACATATTTATTTGTCGCTGTATCCTGTTGCACAGTTCTTTTGAAAATAATCTTCTGCACAGCACTTAGCTTATCACTGTCAAGAACTTCTTTAACCTCATTTCTATTGAGCCGTAATGCACTCCCCTCAAACTCTTTCCTTAGATAACGTAACCACTGTTGAGCATTGCCTCTACTATGCTCTGCAGCAAAAATAAGATTTTCAACTCTGTTTAAAGGACCGATTCTGACATCAAAATCCTGTCGCACAAGCTTCTCAAGCATATGATATACATAAAACGGCGGTTTCCTGTATGAAGTACTACCGGGGTTTGATTCCCATTGCTTGAGTGTTTGAAGCGGTATATGATAAAATTCAGCAAATGACTTCTGTGTCAATCCTGTTTTTTCGCGCATATATTTGATATTCATGAAGAACTCCTTAGCTTATTGTGTATATTATAAAGTATTCAACGAATACCGTCAATGTGTTTTATATTTTTTTCCATAAAAACACCTCCAAACTGATATGCATATATCTCGCATTTTCAGTCCGGAGGTAAAAATAACTGTCATATCTATAAATTAAATACCATCTTGTTTCTCTTGTCAGTTTTACTTTGTCTTATGTTTATTATTACGAGAACAACCAAAGCTGCAACAAATATTATAGTTGAAAGGGCAAACAGGCTCGGTCGTATTCCCACTTTGACCTGGCTGTATATAAGAGTTGAAATCGTATTTATTCCCGCTCCTCTTGTAAAGTAAGTGATTATGAAGTCATCTACCGACATCGTAAAGCTCAGCAGGAAGCCTGAAAATATTCCCGGCCAAAGTTCCGGAAATACAATCTTTCTAAATGCATATCTTCCGGTAGCCCCAAGATCAAGTGCCGCTTCATAAAGACTTTCAGTCCTTTTGTTGACTCTCGGTTTTACAGACAATATTACATACGGAATGCAAAATGTCGTATGGCTGAATAAGATCGTTCCGTATCCTCTCGGAATCTGAAGAATGAGCATAAACAGCATAAGTGATATTCCCGTTACTATGTCAGCATTTAACAGCGGAATATTATTAAATCCCATAAGTGCATTCTGAGATTTCTTTTTCATCGCATTCATACCGATTACAGCCATTGTTCCCACTACAGTAGCAATAAGAGCAGATACTATGGCAATTGTAAATGTGTTGAACATTGCACTTATCATCAGATCACTGTTGAAAAGCTCGTCATACCATTTGAGGCTGAATCCTGTAAATACAGCCATTGATTTTGCCTCATTAAAAGAAAGTACTATAAGTGCCATAATAGGCAGATACAGGAAAAGCATTATTATTAATATGTAAATATTTCCGAAGGTTTTTTTCATATTTATATAAGGTTCTCCCCGCCCGTCTTATCGAATTTTTGAAGCAGCAGCATGCTGATTATTATAAATACCATCATTACCAGGGATAATCCGGAACCCAGATACCAATTAGAGTTCACAGTAAACTCCTGTTCAATGATATTTCCTATTAGATTGACCTTACCTCCGCCGAGCATATTTGATATTACAAATGTTGTCAGAGCAGGTATGAAAACCATAGTTATTCCGCTCACTATTCCCGGAACAGTCATAGGTATAATTACATCAGTAAATGTCTGTCTCTTTGTCGCTCCCAGGTCATAAGCCGCTTCTATTATGTGCTTGTCTATCTTTGATACTGTGTTATATATCGGCAGAATCATAAACGGCAGAAAGTCATAAACCATACCGAGAACAATCGCTCCCGGTGTATTCATAAGTTCCTGTCTCGGAAGCCCGATCGATGTAATTATTGAGTTTATTACACCCTGTCTTTCCAGAAGTACCTGCCATGCCATTGTTCTCAACAGGAAATTCATCCACATCGGAAGGATGATTACAAATATCATGAAGCCCTGTTTACCGAACTTGCTGTCCTTTAGTATCATAGCCATCGGAAACGCGAGTACGAGACATATAAGAGTACTTATTATCGACAACAAAAGAGATAATCCCAACGCCTGGAAGTGATCAGGCTGGAACATAGCAAGGATATTTGCAAAAGTAAAGGAACCTGTTCTGTCGGTAAATCCATAGTAGGCGATAGATGCCAGAGGTATTACGGTTCCCGCAATTATCCATATTATGAAAGGTGAAGCATATCTTCTTTTATATATCAAGTTCTAATGCCTCCTCATCTTCAGATCTCGGCTTATGCATGATTTGAATATTTTCAGGTTTCACATACATACCGATTTTTTCACCGACTTCATGCTGATCATAATTCTGAAGCAGCCATTCTATTTTGCCGTCCTCGCTTTCAACAAGCATCTCATAATGCATACCTATGAACAGCTTTGAAATAATCGTGCCGTTAAACAACCCTTTACCGTAAGGCTTTATTTCAATGTCTTCAGGTCTTATTACAACGTCAACTTTTTGCCTCGGCTTGAATCCCTGTTCAGATCCGTCTATGCACGGGAACTCAATTCCGTTGATCATAACCAGATAATCTCTTATCATTTTGCCCGGGAGGATATTGCTGTCTCCGATGAAGTCTGCAACAAAAGCGTTTTCCGGCTCATTATAAATCTGCTCCGGTGTACCTTCCTGCTGAATCCTGCCCTCATTCATTACAACAACCTTATCCGACATAGTCAGGGCTTCTTCCTGGTCATGAGTTACATATATAAAAGTAATTCCCAGCTCTTTCTTGAGTCTGACCAGTTCATACTCCATCTCCTGGCGCAGTTTGAGGTCAAGAGCTCCTAAAGGTTCATCAAGCAGAAGAACCCTGGGCTCGTTTACAATCGCCCTGGCCATAGCGATCCTTTGCTGCTGACCGCCGGATAACTGATGAATTGATCTTGTCTCAAAACCCTTAAGATTAACGAGTTTAAGAACATATTCGATTTTATCTTTGATATATTGATCCGTTTTATTCTTGATTCTCAATCCGAATGCAATATTCTCTCCGACATTCATATGAGGAAAAAGAGCATAGTTCTGGAAAACCGTATTTACAGGCCTCTGATTGGCCGGGACATTGTTGATTTCTTTACCGTCAAAGAAAATCCTGCCTTCATCCGGCTTCTCAAATCCTCCTATCAGTCTTAACGTCGTTGTTTTCCCGCAACCCGAAGGACCGAGAAGAGTAACAAATTCATTTTCCGAAACGCTAAGATTAATACCATCCAGGACGATATTGCCATCATAGCTTTTAACTATAGATTCAAGTCTTATCAGTTCGCCCAATAAAGTGCCCTCCTGTTTTTCTAATTTGCGATTATCCCCAGTTCATTTAAAACGGTCAATATCGTTTCCATTTGCGTCCCATCGATTTCTTCGAGCTGACCCTTATCAGCTTTCTCCGCTAGAACAGGATCCAACGGTAACTTTTCAAGGAGTTTGATACCATTCGCCACTGCAACCTTCTCTGCCATGCTCGGTCCGAACACTTCTATCTTCTTGCCGCAATCAGGACACAAAAGATAGCTCATATTTTCTACCAGTCCGAGAATCGGAATATTCATCAGTTTAGCCATATTAACTGCTTTTGTTACTATCATAGAAACGAGGTCCTGAGGTGAGGTTACAATTATGATTCCGTCTACAGGTAACGACTGGAAAACAGTCAGCGGTACATCACCTGTTCCCGGAGGCATGTCAATGAACAGGACATCCAAATCTCCCCAGAAAACATCTGTCCAGAACTGTTCTACAACTCCGGCAATCACAGGTCCTCTCCATACAACCGGATCGGTTTCGTTCTCCGTCAGAAGGTTTATGGACATTACTTTAATATTTCCCGCTGTTACACCCGGAAGCATACCGAGATCAGACCCGTATGTTTTGCTGTTTAATCCAAACATTTTAGGGATGGACGGACCCGTAATATCAGCATCCAGGATACCTGTTGTAAGGCCTTTCCTGTTTGCTGTAATCGCACTCAGAGCGGTTACCATGGATTTCCCTACACCGCCCTTTCCCGACATAACCGCTATTACTTTTTTTACAGAGCTGTTCCTGTTGATTTCCGCTTTCTTTATACCGCCGCTTCTTGACGGACAGTCTGCTCCACAGGAACTGCAATCATGTGTACAATCTTCGTCAGGACTTCCTGCAGACTGGCCTTCCTGACTCATAAACGGTTTAATTTCTTTTGTATCCAGCATTTTTATTCACCTTTATTTTCTTTTAACAACTATACGCGTCTCGCCATTGAAAACTGTGATGCCTTCTCTGTCCATCGCTGCAAGAAACTCCGTTGCGTACTTTCTGGAAGTTTCAAGCTTATCCCTGTATTCCGCCAAAGTAAATTCCGATTCGAATGACTTTGCCGCTTCGACAGCTTTCTCCCATCCTTCTGTAACAATATAGTAGGACGGACTGACTTTGCGTATCACTCCTTCTGAAGCAAGTTCCGCCAGCATTACATTTATTGCATTTTTGTCATTGTCGAGAGTCAGTATATCGTCAGTCCTGATCATCTCAATCCCCGCAGATACGTACATATCGGCAATTTTTGATTTAAGTGCTTTCTGTTCCTTTGTATACTCTACGGTAAAGCCCGATAGAGTTATCGTTTTGCCCTTATCCTCAATCAAATCTATCTCAATAAAATATTTCAATATTGCCTGGATAAGTTTCTCGTCTGTGCTATGCAGCTGCTCTCTTAGTTTTGAGAGCAATTCCTGCTTCGGCATACCCTCCGACAAAGAATGAGATTTTATGTAATCAGTTATAAGCTGTTCAATGTTTTCCTTAAACTTTCCGAATTTATCAGCACTTATAAGGGATCCGTCGCTCAGCCTCACCAGCTTCCCTGTTTGAATTTGATCATCAACTGTTTTATCTATTTCTGAAGAAAGAAGTCCGAGTTCTCTTGCTATTTCCTCCTGTTTCATAAAGTTTCTCCTGCCCGCTTTTATCAATATGGCATCGGATATACTTCCTGTTGACAGAGTTTCAAGTTCTTTAAGAACATTTTCTCTATTTCTCTTATGCTTCTCCGGCATCACGTCGATAATCTCTCCTCCTCCAACTGTAATTATTGGAGAATAAAATCTTATTATAAATTTATCTTTTCTTCTAAGAGCCATAGGCTCTTCAAGCCTTAGCTGAGCGAAGGTCTCTTCCCCTGCGGAGAGAGAGTCTCTATCAAGCAATACAACTTTACAAAGAGCTTCTTTTGAGCCCGAATATAAATGAACCCTGCTGTTATTTATAATGACTCTGTCACTGGAACTGAATACTTTCAGCTTGACATCTATCATATTTGTAACAATAACAGCATCGCCTGCAGCAAGCACATCACCTCTTTCTATATCCTCTTTCTTAATATTTGATAAGTTTATAGCCGTCCTTTGTCCTGCTACAGCCGTTTCGGTCTCCTTGCCGTAAGTCTGAATGCCTCGTATCTTAGCAGGAGTTCCTTTTGGCTCTACGAAAACCTGATCTCCGACTTTTACAGTTCCGTCAACCAGAGTTCCCGTTACTACTGTTCCGAAACCCGACATAGTAAATACCCTGTCTACAGGAAGTCTGAAAAGCTCTTTTTCTTCTCTTCTTTTGGTCTCTCTGTTGCATTTTGCTATCAGTTCTTCTTTGAGTTTCTGAATATTATCTCCGGTCTTTGAAGACACCGGAACTATCGGCCTGCCCTCAAGAAATGAATCCTTAACGAAATTTTCGACATCATCGATAAGCATTTCAAGCCATTCTTCATCGACCATATCTGTCTTGGTAATGGCGATAATGCCGTCGTCTATGCCGAGAGCCTGAAGGATTTCGAAGTGTTCTTCTGTTTGAGGCATTACCCCTTCATCGGCAGCAACTACAAACAGAACAAAATCAATGCCTCCTATACCGGCAAGCATGTTTTTAATAAATTTCTCGTGGCCGGGAACGTCGATAACACCTATGTTATAACCTGCATCGTTCGGAATGTGTGCGAATCCGAGTTCGATTGTTATTCCCCTTTTCTTCTCTTCATCCAGACGATCTGTATCGATCCCTGATAAAGCTCTTATAAGTTGTGTCTTGCCGTGATCCACATGACCGGCTGTACCTAAAATAATGTTCTTCATTTCTATTCTCTCATTGCCTGTTTAATTATCACTTTTTAACAATTTCCGGTTCTGAATGCGTTTGCAATATCTTTAAATTCAGACTCCGCTATTGTTCTGACACATAGCAAAAGTCTGTCCTCATGAATTCTGGCCACAATAGGGATATCCGCTCTTCTCAACATTATCTCAATACCCTGAGCAGACATCTTGGAATCCTCTACAGCAACAGCCCAGCTTGGTAACCTGACACTCGGAGCAGAACCTCCGCCTATCTGGTCTTCAACTTCAACAAGTTCAATGTTTAAATTACTATTGGCTGTCCTGATTTCCTCTGCGAGTCGCTCAGCTTTTGATTTCATTTCTTCTTTGGATGAGGAGATCATGTTTAAAACAGGTATATCCCTCAATGCGATCTTCTCGTCTCTGTATTTCATCAATGTAGCTTCAAGAGCCGCAAAGCACATCTTATCAACCCTGATAACCCTTGCGAGAGGGTGCTTTTTCATCTTCTCAATGTATTCCTTTTTCCCGGCTATTATTCCCGCCTGAGGTCCACCGAGCAGCTTATCTCCGCTGAACAGAATTATATCTATGCCGGCCGCAAGAGATTTAGGAATATTAGGTTCTCTGACTCCATATTCCTCCAGGTCTAACATCAGGCCGTTACCCATGTCGAAAATTACCGGTAAGTTATGCTTCTTTCCTATCTTGACAAGGTCTTCCAGACTTGCTTCTTCTGTAAAACCTACTATGTCATAATTTGATTTGTGTACCTTCATAAGGGCACCGGTCTCAAATCTCTTTGTTCCTCTGTAGCTTTCTTTTGAGGCAAGTTCCTTTTCCTGTTCTTTTGTTATAATGGCATTCTCGTAGTCGCTCGGCTTTGTCTTGTTGCTTGTTCCTACTTCCTGAAGATATGCTCCCGACTGAACCATGATGTCAGGAATTCTAAAAGCACCTCCTATTTCTACAAGCTCTCCTCTTGACACAACAATTTCCTTCCCTTTTCCAAGAGTGGCGAGAACTATAAGCGTAGCTGAAGCATTATTGTTAACGACCATAGCATCCTCAGCTCCTGTCAGTTCGGCAATAAGCTCGCCTACGAGGTCATGCCGGGATCCTCTTTTGCCTTTCTCTACGTTATATTCAAGGCTTGAATATCCCCTGGAAACTTCAACTACATTTTCTACTGCTTCTTTGCACAAAGGCGCTCTGCCCAGATTGGTGTGAAGAATCGTTCCTGTTGCGTTAATTATAGGGAAGAGGTTGCATTTCTCATCTTCTTTCACCCTGTCGGCGACATCCTCGGCGATTCTGCAAATGTCAAGCTTTGACATGTCGAAACTGTCTGCATCTTCATCTTTCAAAGCCATAATTTCCTGTCTGAGCTTATCAAGTACCGCTCTCGATGCTTCCGTAACAGCTACGCATCCTTTCTCTTCAAGTAAAAAAAATAGAGCATCCTGTTTGATGACTTCATCAACCTTAGGTATACCTCTAAGCAAATCCTTCTTCTTCATGTTATTTGTACCTCCGTTACAACTAAAGATGGCGGGAGTATGTGGGAATCGAACCCACCCGGGAGGCTCCTAACCCCCTACAACGGTTTTGAAGACCGCGAGGGTCAAGTATTACACAGCGTTAAGAGACGGCAGAGTGCAGCCTTCACTGGGCTTGGTTTGGACCTTTTAAATG
>DUVP01000037.1 GCA_012840975.1 Mogibacterium sp.
AAAAATCCGGTGACTATAGCGAAGAGGATACACCTGTTACCATCCCGAACACAGTAGTTAAGCTCTTTAGCGCTGAGGATACTTGGAGGGCGACCTCCCGGGAAATTAGGACGTCGCCGGTTTTTTTCTACAAGGCCCCATGGTCAAGAGGTTAAGACATCGCCCTTTCACGGCGGTAACCCGGGTTCGATTCCCGGTGGGGTCACCACATGGGGAATCTAGTGATTCCCCTTTTATTTTAGAAAAATATAATTTGCGCGAATGGCGGAACTGGCAGACGCACTAGATTTAGGTTCTAGCGGGAGACCGTGGGGGTTCGACTCCCTCTTCGCGCACCATAAGAGAACACACCTTCTGATTAATATGAAGGTGTTTTTTTTACAAAATTTTTACTATTAAATGCATTTTCGCTCCCATGAAATGTGTAATGAAACACAGAAAGAAATAATTTACACTTTCTATAGGACGCTGATATGGAGGGGTAAATGAGATTAGCATTTTTGATGAGAGATACAGAGTATAGGGATGTACTTCTTGAAATGATATCCGAAGCTGACCGTAATATATATCTTGAGGTAGGAATAGAATCATTTGCTACTTTTGAGCAAAGTAAAACAATGTTAATTACTGATTATATTACTGAGGATTTTGATGAAGCAACTCTTGAGAACATCAGGGATAGAACTGTATTTATTTCTTCTGTACAAACAGATAATTCAAATGATGAAGCGGAGTATAATATAGTTTTCAAATATGACGGTTTGAATTTAATCTTGTCGGAAATAACAAGGGTTTATCACAAGTGGACAGGTGAGGGTTCTGTTGATAAAGGAATGTCAAGGCTATTTTCAGTTTGTGGTGAATCGGATAATTTAAGCAGTTCTCACTGTTTATCTCTAGCAAGACAGATTGTTTTTAGACATGGAGGTTCAGTATTGATATTACCTCTTGGATATATTAATGACTATGGGATTTCTTCATTAAAAGACGCAAGTAAATTTATAAGACTTATGTATTACATAAACACTAAGCGTAACTACAACATTGATAGTTTTATAAGAAAGGATAACTATGGTATTAACTATCTTCTGATGCCAACAGGAATTAATCCTATTGCATATTTAGAAAGCAAGGAAATGATAGAACTGATAAGCACTTTAAGCAGTTTATTTGAGACCATCATTATAGATATAGGTTCCTCGTACAGCAAAATAAATATGATGATGTTAAAAAGTTCAGATAATGCGATTATAGTCAGAAGTCAGCAAAGAAGTTTTGATCCGTCTACAATAATAGGGACGGAAGCCGTGGAAGGATGTGAATATTTGACAGTTAATATTTCTAAAGATAAAGAAACTGAGCTAAAGATAGATGCATATATTATGAAGGTGTATGGTATAAATTCCGAGGTTCCAGATGTCAGTAAGAGAGATAGTTATTAAACATAGTAAGTTTATAGATGAAATTACTTCATTAGTAAGAAAAAGACTTACAGAAAAGGAAGCGGACATAGACAAAGCTAAGATTCATTTAATGGTTGAAGATATATTCTTTAGCAAATATAATGCTGAAGTTATTGAAATTCCGGAGATTAAATTTATTATCGAAAGCATTTATCGTCGAGTTAACAGTAAATACGGAATCCTGAATGAACTGCTTCAAGATGTTAACGTTAATGAAATTATGGTAAACGGACCTAGAAGAATATTTATAGAAAAAGCCAGAGAAATTCATGAAATCGATGATGCTTTCACATCTGAGAAGGAGGTTGAGGATCTTATAAGAATGTTCTCATCCGATGTTCATAGAGAAGTTAATGAAGCAAAACCGATAGTAGATGCCAGACTCCCTCAGGGATATAGGGTTAACGGAGTACTTAAGAATGTTGCTTTAAATGGTCCTATTCTTACAATAAGAAAGTTTTCAGAAAATGATATTGAACTTGAAGATCTGATTAGATATGGAAGCATTACATCTGAATGTTGTGATTTACTCTCTTCTCTTGTCACTTCAGGTTATAACATCTTTATCAGCGGAGGTACATCTTCAGGCAAGACAACTTTTTTAAATGCACTGGCATCTGCAATAGAAAAAAATGAAAGAGTAATAATAATTGAGGACTCATCTGAACTAAAAATCAACCATTTAAATAATAAGGTCCATATGGAGTGTCGTGCAGCAAATTCGATAGGAAAAGGCGAGGTAACAATGGAGCAATTAATCCGGACAAGCCTGAGAATGAGACCGGACAGAATAATAGTCGGTGAGGTAAGGGGCAGAGAAGTTGTGGATATGATTCAAGCTATGAATACCGGACATGAAGGAAGCATGTCTACCGGACACGGTAATTCAATAAAAGGAATGCTTAATCGTCTTGAAACCATGTATCTGATGGATTCACAAATATCAATATATTCAGTTCGGAATCAGATAGCAAATGCGATAGATATCTTTGTACATCTCAGGCGTGACAGTACCGGTAAGAGAGAAGTCGTTGAGGTTGCTGAACTGATAGGATTTAATGGGGAGGAATATATTTTGAACTATCTCTTCATCAAAGAAGAAAAGGGAAAACTTGTTTCAACCGGCAATTCCATTTTTGATAAAGACAGACTTGAAAGATGCGAGTTAAAAATCGGTAATCGTAGGAAGTAAATCAAATGCTTGATTTAAAACAATATGAATTTAGTAAAAAAGAAAATAGTATCTTCATGCTAGGCATGATCTTAGCAGCTTTATCTGTTTCTTATATTTTCTATAGGAATTTATTGTTTTCACCGATAATTATGCTTTTTACAAAAATAATAAAGCAATATTTGAAAGAGTTATTAATTGAAAAGAGACGTTTTGAATACCTTACCCAGTTTAAAGATTTTTTATTTATGATTTCAACAGCAATTGGAGCAGGAAGATCAATGAAGGAAGCAATTAAAGAGACAATTCCAGGATTGCAGAATATATATGGTAAGGAATCGATACTTTCCTGTGAGCTGAAGAAGGCATATGAACGAATGCATAAAGGAGGCGAAATCGATACAGATGTATTGCTTGATATGGCAATATTAAGTGGATTAGAGGATGTATATGATTTTGTAACTGTATATTCTATCTGCAAAAGGACAGGAGCAAGTCTAATAACAGCATTAAATAAAGCTGCGAGCGTGATAATCGACAAAATGACCATAGATAGAGAAATTATGCAAATAGTTAAAAGAAAAAGCGAGGAAGGTGGGGTGATATTTATAATGCCGTACCTTGTGATATTGTTTCTTAATTTATCTGCGCCTGATTACATTGCACCTTTATATGAAACTTTTGCAGGCAGAATAATTATGACAGTTGTTTTTGTATCAAGCATTGGGATATATGGGATTATCAGAAAGGTAATTCAGGTAGATATTTAAATGGAAGATATTATAAAAATCATAGAAAGAGTGAAATCAGATCGCAAGGTTATTACCTCTTTATGGCTTCTTACTTTATTCACAGTAGCACTTATGCTGCTTATTGCCCTTAAAGACACAGGTAATACGGGAAAGTTTATTGTAGATGAATCCGGAAAAATAATCGGAATACAGAGAAAGTCTCTGAAACGAACAGAAGAGTACAGGCTTAGATTGAAGATAGAAGGTGAAAGAGAAGAAAGAGATTTGACTTTAAGGATGCATCCTGTGGAGAGAAATTATAAAAGTGACAATAAAAAAAATAATAGATCTGAAACTGAAATGAGGATAAAAAGTATAGTCAATGAAATTGAGTTTTCTGATAAAAAGGAGGTCGCACTACCTGAAAAAACACCGGAAGGAGCATTGCTTATATGGGAAAAGAGAGAAAAAAGAAATATTTCAGCTTTTACGATTATACCGTTAATTTACATTTTACAGGTTGCTCTAATCATAAAAGATTTTACAAATAAAGAAAGAAATAAAAAAGCAGCAATACAAAGTGCTATATTAAAGGATCTCCCAAGGTTTTGCAATCAGTTGTTATTGATGATGAATGCCGGAATGATATTAAGCGATACAATCGAACAAATCAGCAAGAGCTATGAGACTTATAACGAAAAAGAAAGAAGTTTTTTTGAAAGTGAAATTATAAAAATGGTTCACTTAAATCCGGATAAAAGAAATAGCATGGCAGATCTTATGACTGAATTTGCTTCACAATACAATGTTAAGGAACTGATACGGATAGCGGTTATTTTAAACGAAAATGAGAAAAGGGGTAGCGATGTTGTAGAAAATCTTAGCCGAGAGAGTAGGTATTTATGGGATAGCAGGAAAATAATAGCAAGAGAGAGAGGAAAGCTCATAGATACAAGAATGACTTATCCTATGGGATTGTTATTGATTTTGCTAATAATTATAACAATGGCACCGGCACTGCTGAATATATAAGGAAAATAACTAATTATGAAAGGAGGAAATGACAGGAATTGAGGTTGATCATAGAAAAAAAATTTAACTTTAATTCAGTCAAATTTGGGAAAATGAAAGCAAGAAAGATAAGTTTAATTCGAAATAAAAAAGGAATGGAAATGGTTCAGGTAGCGATCCTTGTAGCTATTGCTGTAGCAGTGGGTCTTATTTTCAAAGGCTCTATACTTGATTTTGTAAACAGCATATTTGGTAATCTAAATGCGGCTAATTTCTAAGAAAGGTTCACAAATGATAGAAGCGGGGATTGCTATGCCTATAGTAATCCTCGCAGCTGTACTTCTTATAAGAATTTTTACATTTTATATTGAGATACTTACAACCAGTGTAGAGGAACATATTGAAGCTTTAGATAGGATGGACCTTTATGATGGAAAAGCTTTTAAAACTTATGAAACTTACAAGGAAATTCATATGATCAAAGGCGGACTTCTGAGTAGCAATTTAACTAAAACGTTGTATATAAGAGGATATTTTATAAATGAAGATTTTCTCACAAGAGGAAAAGAAGCAATTAACAGAGAATAAGAAGGGATCATCTATTGTAATGCTGAGCATAATATTTGCTGCTTTTGCATTATGTATAACGGGAGCTATAGGTGTTGCAAGAATGCTGACTGTCAGAAGTGAATGTGAGGTTTTCGGCAGAGTTTGGACAAAGGCAATATTATCTGAATATGATAGACATCTTATGGAAGATTATGCTATTATGGCTTATTTTGGAAATGAATCAGAGGTGCAGAGTAAGATAGATTTATACTTGGAATATTCCGCAGCGAATAAGTTAAATGCTTCAATAAAAGGATCTTCATCCGAACTGTATGGTTATGAACTCGGGGATCCTAAAAATTTCAGGAAAGCACTTAGTTCATCTCTTGCATCATATGCTGTAGAAAATATACTCAAAGGTAACAAAAGAACAAAGCGACCTGATAAGAATAATGGAAATTTTGGAAAAAGAGATATTAAAGACAGAGTTGTTATATCAACGCTCCCTTCTGAAGGCATTAGAAATACGGTTGATGTACAAGGAATTATCGATAAAGCAAAATCGGGCATAAATTCATCGAATATATATGAGGCATTCATAGGATACTCAGCTGAAATTGCTTTTATAAAGAAATATTTCGGAAGCAAAGTGACATATGTATCGGAAAAGCCATGTTATTTTCAAAATGAAATGGAATATGTATTGATTGGAAAAATTGATGATGAAGTTAATCGTAAAGCCTGTAGGAGAAGGATTTTGCTCATCAGAAACGCACTAAATTTAGCATCCATTTACAAAGATCCTGAAAAGTTAAATCTTATTAAATCAGTTGCAAATATTATTACTCCGGGACCCGGTTCAGCAATTACAGAAGTAATTATAGCGGAAGCATGGGCACTTTATGAGACAGAGAAAGATATTGATGATTTGTACGACAACAGAAGAGTTCCATTAATTAAGACAGTAGATAACTGGAAAACGGATTTGAAAGATATTCTCGACACCGATCAACTTCGTAGCAAGCTTGATGATGAGTCAAAGAAACAGTTAGATGAAAAAGGAAATGAAATAAAAAAAATAGCCAGTTTTGAAAAAGGAAAGAGAATTGTAAAAGAAGGTCTTACTTACGATGAATACCTTATGATGATGATAATGTCTCTTAATGATAATGTGCGTCTTCTTAGGATAATGGATATTGTTCAGATTAATATGAAATACCGACACTATAGAGATTTTAATATGATGGAATATTTCATTGGAGTCAGGTTCTCTATAGAGGCCAATGGAAGGAGTTATGATTTTGAGGATTATTACAAATAGAAAAGGAAGTTGGATACTTGAAGCGGCCATAAGTCTGCCAATTTTCTTTATAGCGGTAATAACTATGTGTTCGATAATATTGATGTATGCATGTATTGAGGATTGCAATTTTATTGTAGGAACGGAACTGAGAAGAGGAGCGGCTGAGGCTATATATGCAAATACATCACCTGCAATTCCGTTAAGAATAATAAAAAGAATGAAAGAAAATCACACACAGATTAAAAGAACATATATTAAATCATACCGATACAGGGCTTCTATGATAGGGCAGGATGAATTGATTGGGATAAAAATCAATGTCTCACTTGAGACAAAGAACCCTCTCGGCATAGCGTCAAATGCAGATTACGATATTGCCTTTGTCACAAGGGCATATGTAGGAAAAATAAGAGAAACAGATAAAATGAATGAAGAAGAAATGATGAGTAATGAGTCCACATCTGTATATGTTTTTCCAAAGAGGGGAGAAAAATATCATAACAGGGATTGTCGATTTCTTAAAGCGGCATCAACCTCTACTGTTCTGTCAGGAAAATTAAAGAGAAAATATAAAAATTGTCCTCTTTGTAAGAGCGGAAAAGCAAGCATAGGTTCCAGGGTATATTATTTCCCGGCAGAAGGTGAAGCTTTTCACCTTGCAAACTGCTCCTCACTACAAAAGAATTATATAGAGATTGATAAAAAGACAGCTGTTAAGAGAGGATACACTGCATGTCAAATATGTGGAGGATAGAATGAATAGAATAAAACAAGAGATGAGCGGGTATAGATTACCCATGTATATTGAGGAAATTCTTACAAATAATTATTGCCCTCATTTTCTCAAAATGTCAATGATCAGAGAGGATGAAAGATATGTATTTAATTACACAACAGAGCGTTATAAAAAAATAAATATCGATGCTTTGGATACATACATGAAAATGCTCTTACTTAGATCAATTATAGTGCTGAATGAAAGAAATAAGGAGTGGTTGATTAAGGCGGAAAATTATTTGATAGAACCTGAACTTATATATTCGGTGAATAATATTGTTGATGAAAAGTTTATAAAAATACTTTTTTATCCTGATTTTAAAAAGATGAAATTTGAACATAAAATTATTATTTTTGCAGAAAAAATAAAAGATAAAAATGATAAAGAAGAAAGTAATCTGATAAACACTTTTAAAACCATAGCAGAAAAAGGAGATATGAACAGAGTAAAAATATTTCTGGATAAGAATATTTCAAGAATTGAAAATAGAATTGCATCAGAGGCAAGCTAGTAAACAAGAAATCTTGAGAGAGTTTTTACAATGTTGTATAATACACGAAGAAAACAGTTTTGATTCTGTTAAGCATTTATAGAAAAGGAGATTCGTGTTATGTCAACTAAGATTGTAAAAGTTCACGGAAGAGAAATTTTGGATTCCAGAGGAAATCCAACGGTTGAGGTAGAAATAGAACTTGAAGACGGTACAGTTGCTCTGGGAGATACACCAAGTGGAGCTTCCACAGGAATATATGAGGCTCTTGAGCTTCGCGATGGAGATAAAGCTCGCTACGGAGGAAAAGGTGTTCTCAAAGCAGTTAGCAATGTAAATGATAAGATTGCGAATCTTGTAATTGGAATGGATGCAAAGGACATTCGGGCTATCGAGAAAGCAATGATAGATCTTGATGGAACTAAGGACAAAAGTAATCTGGGAGCAAATGCAATTCTCGCTGTTTCTCTTGCATGTGCAAGAGCAGCTGCACAGTCGATGAAGATGCCTCTTTTCCGATTTATCCAGCAATTAGCCGGAGTTAAGGAAGTGAATCTTCCTGTTCCTATGATGAACATATTGAATGGAGGAGAACATGCTTCAAACACAGTCGATGTTCAGGAGTTTATGATTATGCCTGTTGGTGCACCTGATTTCAGAGAGTGTTACAGATGGTGTGCTGAGGTTTATCATCAGCTTGCAAAAGAATTAATGAAAGACGGATATTCCGTTTCGGTCGGAGATGAGGGTGGATTTGCACCCGATCTGAAGGATGAATTTGAAGTTCTCGATTATGTTATGAAGGCAATAGAGGGGTGTGGATATAAGCCTGGAGATGATTTTGTTATCGCAATTGATGCAGCAGCCAGTGGATGGAAAACTGATAAAATCGGAGAATACAAGATGCCAAAATCAGGAAGAACATTTACGGCAGAAGAACTTGTTGCAAATTGGGAACTTTTCTGTGAAAAGTATCCGATTGTATCTATTGAGGACGGTATGGACGAAGAAGACTGGGAAGGCTGGCAGTATATGGTTAAGAGACTTGGCGACAAAATACAGATTGTTGGCGATGACCTTTTTGTAACAAATCCGGAAAGACTGCAAAAGGGTATAGAACTCGCTTCAGCTAATGCAATTCTTATTAAGCTGAATCAGATCGGCAGTATAAGCGAAACTCTTGATGCCATAGCTCTTGCAAAAGAAAATGGATTTAATGCAGTAATATCTCACAGATCTGGTGAAACTGAAGATACTACAATTGCTGACTTTTCAGTCGGAACAGCAGCAGGACAGATAAAGACGGGCGCACCGGCAAGAACAGAAAGAGTTGCAAAATATAATCAACTTTTGAGAATAGAAGAAATGCTGGGTGATGAAGCAGTCTTTAGTGGAAGAACACCATTTAGTAAATAGTTATAATCGGGACCGGCGGAATTTCCGTCGGTCCTATCAGCTTGAAAAATAAAAACAGGAGCAATATATTGGAAATCATAAGAGCAAAACATTCTGGTTTTTGTTTTGGTGTTGATCGTGCAATTTCTCTCGCATTTGAGGAAGCAGAATCAACAAACAGGGAAGGTAAGTTATATACCTGTGGTCACCTTATACATAATGGTGATGTTGTAAAAAAATTGGAATCTATGGGAGTTGAAATGATCAATTCTCTTGATGAGGCAAGCTCCGGAGATACTGTAATTGTAAGATCCCATGGTGAGCCGGAATCGTTTTACAATGAAGCATCCAGTAGAGGAATAAAGCTTGTAGATACAACATGTATTTTTGTTGATAAGATACATAAACTTGTAAATGAATCATGGAAAAAAGGCCAGCCTATCATAATGATAGGAAATAAAAAGCATCAGGAAGTAAAGGCTACCAGCGGATGGTGCGGTTATGAAATTGATATTATAGAAAATATTAAAGAAGCGAAAGAATATATTAAAAAAACAAAAGATGAAAAACCCCTTATAGTATGTCAAACTACGATAAAATCTGAACTTCTTGATGAGGTTTTAGAAGTATTTGATTCTGCAGGGATGGAATATGAAATACGAAATACTATTTGCAGTGCAACCCGAGACAGGCAGAATGCATGTGCTGAACTTGCAAGAAAAGTAGATATCATGGTGGTTGTTGGTGACCCAAGTAGCTCAAATTCTGCAAAACTATATGAAATAGCAAAGAATAATTGCAAAAACAGCATTTTTATCCAAAATTCAAACAATTCTTTATTGAACGGTATTGAAAAATATAATACAATAGGACTAATAGCGGGTGCATCGACGCCCGAGTGGATTATTAAGGAGGTTATTGCTAGTATGAGCGAAAATGTCACGAATAATGTTGAACAGAATCCAATGATGGATTTTTTGGATGACATTGAAAAGTCTCTACGCTTACCAAAGCCTGGTGATATTGTAGATGGTAAGGTCGATCAGGTTAGAGATGATGAAGTTATTGTAAATATGGGATGCAAGAAGGATGGTATACTTAGACTTGATGAAGTTGTACTTGAAGAAGGTCAGACACTTTCTGATTTATTCAAAGTAGGAGATGAAATTCAAGCTAAAGTTATCAAATCCGATGAAGGCGAAGGCGGAATCATTCTTTCCAAGAAAAGATTGGTGGCTGTTGAGAATTATGCTGAACTTGAAGAAGCAATGGAGAATAAAGAGAACATCTCTGTAAAACTCACAAGATCGGTAAACGGTGGTGTTATAGCTGCTTACAAAGAAATTACGGGATTTATTCCTATGTCTCAGATATCCGATAGATATATTGAGAATGCCAATGAATTTATTGGTCAAACCATGGATGTAAGAGTTATCAGAGTCGACACTAAACGTAATAGAGCAGTATTCTCAAGAAAAGCTGTACTGGTTGAGGAAAAACGTAAAGCTGTTGCTGAAATTTGGAAAAATCTTAATGTCGGTGACATAGTAGAAGGTAAAGTTATGAGATTTACCGACTACGGAGCATTCGTTGATATTGGAGGAGTTGACGGACTTCTGCACATTTCTGAAATTTCCTGGGGAAAACTCAGGCATCCGGATGAAGTTCTCAGCATAGGGGATATAATAAATGTTATGATACTCTCCTTGAATGAAGAAAAAGGTAAGATTTCTCTTGGACTAAAGCAAACACAGCCTGAACCATGGACTCTTGTAGGTGATAAATATCAGGTTGGAGATGTTTTTCAAGGTAAGGTTGTGCAAATTAAGGAATATGGAGCATTTGTTGAGCTTGAGGCCGGTCTTGATGGTCTGGTACATATTTCAGAAATCGCAAACAAGAGAGTTGAAAGCGTTTCGGATGAGCTTGCTGTAAGTGAAATTGTCAATGTAAAGATAATGGAGATTGATCCGGAGAGAAAGAGGATAAGTCTAAGCATTAAGGCAACTTTACCAAAGGAAGAAGAAATTCAAAGTGAAATTGAAAAACCTGTAGATGTTGAAGAGACGGTGGAAACAGATGAAGTAACAGAACCGGTACAGGAAGAAACAGTAGAAGAATCTGCAGAACCGTTGCAGGAAGGAGCAGTAGAAGAATCTGCAGAACCGTTGCAGGAAGGAGCAGTAGAAGAATCTACAGAACCTGCACAGGAAGAAGCAGTAGAAGAATCTACAGAACCGATTGAAGAAGAAAAAGAAGAGACACCGGTAGAGGAGTAGTTGCATAATCTGTAAGATAAGCAATTGAAGATAAAAGGAACGCATTGTAGGCGTTCCTTTTACTTATTCTAAGAGTATGATTTTTGTAAATATGTATATAGATATAATTTATATGAGTTTGTCAAGCATATCGTTTTTTCTGAATAATTTTTCAATAAAACCTCTCTCTGAGATAAGATAAAGAACTATCAGATGATCACCGGGTTTAAGAATATCATTACCACCCGGAATAATTGTTTCATTGCCGCGTATGATAGCTGCAAAAAGACAATAATCCGGTAAATTCAGATCCTTGAGGGGAGTGTTTATAACGTTTAAACTTTCATCAACATATAGTTCAAGAAGCTCAGCCTGTCCCTGAAGCATTACATTTGTTAATACCCGGTCAGAGCCATTAATCATACGGAGTATTGCACTGGTGCTTATATGCAACGGGTTAAGAACCATATTAATTCCAAGCTTTGTAATAAGCTCATTGTAACTTTCATGACTGATTTTAGAAATTACATCTTCTACACCGTGGTTTTTTGCCGCAATCGCAAGAAGAAGATTTGTCTCATCAAAACCCGTTACAGAAACAAAAGCATCCATTTCTTCAAGATTTTCCTCTTCAAGCATCGGTATATCGGTTCCGTTACTATTAAGAACCATGACATTTTTAAGATGGTTGCTAAGATAATGGCATCTTTTTTCATCTTTTTCTATTATTTTTACGAATGCGCCATATTCAGAAAGCCTTTTTGCAAGATAAAAACCTGTTCTGCCTCCACCAACAATCATGACCTTCTTGATATCAGCAGGTTTTCTGCGCTTTCTGAATTTCTTTGCGTATTTGAACAAGTCGATTTTATCGCCAACTAAGAAAACGGTGTCGTCTTTCAAAATAGTATCGTTACCGTGTGGGATTATAATTTTTCCAAGTCGTGAGATACCGGCAACAAGAATGTTTGAGAATATGTTTCTAAAATTCTTGATAGGCATATTGATTAAACGCGGATCTTTAGACGCTTCAACCTCAACCATTGCTATGCGTTTTGTAGAAAAGATACCGCTTGTAACGGCATACTTTTCAACGAGATAGTGGTAAATTTCAGCAGTTATCAGGATATCCGGACTGATTACAGCATCAATATTGAAATTGTGACATATTAAATCCAGTTGATTCATATGTTCAGGATCTATAACTCGGGCAATGGATTTTTTACAACCTAAAGCCTTTGAAAAAGAAGCTGCAATGATATTGACATCGTCTGAAGAAGTGCAGCAAAGAACAAAGTCATAGGAATCAATACTGATGTTTCTGAGAGTTTCTGTGGTTCGAATATCGCCAACATAAGCCATAATATCGTAGTTTTGACTCAGTCTGTTGATTTTATCTTCATTAATATCCACAACAGATATGTCATAGTCTCCGTCCAAAAGAGTTTCCATAACATTAATTCCAAGTTTACCTGCACCTAGTATTGCTATCTTCATTGTTACGACTCCTAATTAAGTATATAATGCTTGTAGTTAACAAAGATAATTCTACAACTTTGCGATTATAAATCAAGAGATAATAAAATGCAACAAAGAAGGAGAAAAATTATAAATAATAACAAGATAAAAATGATAGCACTTGATCTTGACGGTACTACTTTTAACAGTTCTGCCGAACTTTCGGAACGCAATAAAGAAGTAATTGAAGAAGCAATAAGGCAAGGAATTGAAGTAGTTATATCTACTGGAAGAGCTTTTAGTTCTTTGCCGGATTCTATAAAAAGTATACACGGCATTAAATATGCAATCACTTCAAACGGAGCACATATTATGGATTTAGAGAATGGAAAGGCGATACATAGTGAATATTTGTCAGAATCGGCAGTCAGACAAGTGGCAAAATTAAGTGAAGAGCTGGACGTTGATCTTGAGATTTTCTTTAAAGGACAGGCATACATAGATGAAGAATATTACAATTATATAAGGGATAATGGTTGTTCCTATAGAAATGTAAAGTATGTTCTCTGGAGCAGGAAACCAGTCCGCGATATAAAATCTTTTATGAAAAAAAACATTTCAAAAATTGATAATATCAATATCTGCTTTCATTCTTTAGACGAACTTGAAGCTGCAAGGCCGAAGGTTGAAGCTATTACAGAAGCAACAATAACAGCCTCATTCAGGAATAACCTAGAGGTAGGAGGTCCTGATACCAGTAAAAAGAATGCCCTCATACGGATTATGGATCTTTTGAATATATCAAGGGAAGAACTTATGGCTTGCGGAGATGCTCCGAACGATATTCCGATGCTTGAATATGCCGGTATAGGTGTTGCTATGGGAAATGCATGGGGAGGCACCAAAGATTATGCGGATTATGTTACAGAAACAAATGATGAAGACGGAGTAGCTTTGGCAATAGAAAAATTTGTTCTCAAAAAGAAAAAATAATAAGAAAAATGTATAAACTCGTGCATATCCTGTTCGACCAAAATATACTTCGCTGATATCCTTTATAAAAAGGAGGTGTCAGAATGAGATATAGGAAAAATGTAGGAGACAGCGGTGAGGAATTTGCCGCTAAAATGCTTGAAAATGCCGGGTTTGAAATTATGGAAAGAAACTTTTGGACAAAAATGGGTGAAGCAGACATAATTGCCAGGAAAGACGGAAGATTACATTTCATTGAGGTTAAGACAAGAACGAATTTTAATTACGGATTTCCTTCAGACTCGATAACAGAAGAGAAAAAAAGAAGCATGAGAAGAGTTGCAGAGCAATATCTTAATCAGAGAAGGATGTATTGGAAAAACATTTCCTTTGATGTATATGAAATAGTTGCAAATCTTGTGGTTGATTGCATGTAGGTAAAAAATGTTCAGCAAAGTAAAATCAGCGGTATGTCTTGGTATTGAAGGGAAAATAATTTTTGTAGAAACAGATATCACAAGAGGACTTCCTCAAATGAATATAGTTGGACTTGCTTCCGCTACAGTAATGGAATCAAGAGAAAGAATCAAAAGTGCGACTGTTAATTCCGGATTTGATTATCCTCATGGAAGAATAACGGTAAATCTTACTCCTGCTGATATTCGCAAAAACGGGAGCGGACTTGATCTTCCAATCGCAGTATGTATGCTGACCTCCTGCATGTATGTTAATAAAGCGAAACTTGCAGAATATGGGATAATAGGAGAATTATCTTTAGATGGAAAAGTCATTGGAATTGATTCTGTGCTTCCAATGGTTTTTTCTTTAATAAAAAATAATATTAAACGAATAATAGTTCCTGCCGGCAATTATCCTGAAGCAGCTTTAGCCGAAGGTGCTGAAATTATCCCCGTAAGTACATTGAGGGAGTGCATTAACGTAATAAACTCGGATTGTGATATTAATAATCTAAGAGACAGATTTAAAACCCGGATAAAAAGGACATCAAAATTCGAAGGGTTTGATTTTAGTGATATAAAGGGACAGGAAAGAGCAAAGAGGGCAATAACAATTGCTGTGTGCGGAAGACATGGAATGCTGATGGTTGGAAGTCCGGGTTGTGGTAAAACCATGCTAGCAAAAAGGATACCTACAATTATGCCTGAAATGTCCGGGGATGAGATTATAGAAACAGCAATAATAAATTCTGTTTCAGGAAAGAATAACAAGGAAGGTTGTGTTTGCATAGATAGACCGTTTAGAAATCCGCATAATTCAATCGGAAAAGCAGGCTTGCTGGGGGGTGGACTTTATCCTGTTCCGGGTGAAATATCTCTTGCACATAATGGTGTGCTTTTTCTTGATGAAGTTTGTGAATTCAATAGAGAGGTTCTTGATATGATGCGAATTCCAATGGAGGAGAAAAGTATAATCCATTTCAGAATGGGACAGGCATATAAATTTCCTTGTAATTTCCAACTGGTAATGGCTTCAAATCCGTGTAAATGCGGATATTATGGAGATCAGGAAAGACTATGTACTTGTTCACAATTTGAACTTGATATGTACAGAAAAAAATTAAGCGGTCCTATTCTTGACCGAATTGATTTAAAAATTTTAATGGAAACTGTTAAATACAATCAGCTAAGCAGTCGAAGCAGAAATTCTGATTCTAATCTAATGAAGAATGAAGCTTTGAAAGGAATTGATTTTGCAAAAGCACACGGGAGAGAATATGGGAACGCAAATATAAAGGATAAAGATATTCCTGTATTTTGCAAACTTGGATTTTCTGAAGAAAAATTTATCAAGGAAGCATATAAATCTCTTAATCTTTCCCCGCGTGCTTATAATAAAACCTTAAAACTTGCTCGAACCATAGCGGATATGGATGAAAGTGAAAGAATTCGAGAAGAACATATTGCAGAAGCACTAAGCTATAGAACTATTAGCAATGCCTATTAGAAAAATTAAATAGTGAATAAAGTATGTATAAAGCAGAGAATATAAAAGGAAAAAAATCAATCAGAACAGAAAAAATAGATAGAAAATCGAAAGCATTTCCTGAGAAGCTGAGACGTATTCCAAACCCACCTAAACAGATTTACTGTACAGGAGATCTTTCCCTTCTTGAGAAAAAATCCATATCAGTGGTTGGATCAAGAAAATTCACTTTGTATGGAAAAAATGTTGCTATGATGATAGGAAGAAGACTTGGAGAAAGCGGGATTCCTGTGGTTTCGGGTCTGGCAAACGGTATAGACGGTTTTGCTCATGAAGGAGTTCTCGAGGCAGGCGGCAAAATTATAGGAGTTTTAGGGAGCGGTATAGAGAAGATGACACCAAGGCGAAACAGGAAGCTGATGATGCAGGGCTTAGAAATGGGAGGACTGGTTGTAAGCGAATATGAGCCGGGTGAAGAAGCCAGACCATATACATTTCCTGCGCGAAACAGAATAATAAGCGCTCTTGGAGAAATACTTGTTATAGTTGAAGCGAATTTTAACAGTGGCGCCTTGATTACAGCACAGAATGCAGCAGATCAGGGTAAAGAAATATTTGTTGTACCGGGGAATATCAACAGCCAGTTCAGCATGGGAAGTAATTTACTTATCAGAGATGGGGCGACACCTTTAATTGTAATAGATGATTTGATACGAGAAATTGGAATAGTGCCCCCTGATATCGTTTCTGAAGAAAGAACCTTTGCCGAAGATGAAAAAACAATAATTGAAGAACTCAAAAATCTGGGCAGTGCATCTATAGATATCTTGGCTGAAAAGACAGGAAAATCTCCTGCATCTGTAGGAGCAATACTGACAATACTGGAGATTAAGGGTGTCGTAGTGTCAGTTGCAGGACAAATACACCTTGCAAAATGACTGCCTATTATAGTAAAGTATTTCAACGTAAGCTAATTATATAATTAAAGGCAGGTTTTTGATGACGAAAACAAAAAAGGATAGTTCTCAAAAGAAGACAACTAAGAAAACAACAAAAAAGAAAACGACCGGAAAAACAGCAGACAAGACACTTATTATTGTTGAGTCTCCTTCTAAAGCAAAGATAATAAGCAAATATCTCGGCACAAAGTACAAGGTAAATTCATCAATGGGGCACTTGCGGGATCTTCCGAAGAGCCGTCTGGGTGTTGATATTGAAAATAATTTTGAGCCGGAATATATAAATATACGAGGCAAAGCACCTAAAATAAGAGAGTTAAAAAAAGAAGCGAATGAAGCAAAAAATGTTTTACTTGCTACTGACCCGGATAGAGAGGGAGAAGCTATTTCATGGCATCTTGCCTATCTTCTTGGTATCGATTCAAATACAGAGTGCCGCGTAATTTTTAATGAAATAAATAAGGAAACTGTACGAGAATCTGTTAATAATCCAAGACCTATAAATGATAATCTTGTAGATGCCCAGCAAGCCAGAAGAGTTCTTGACAGGCTCGTAGGATATCAGATTAGTCCTCTGCTATGGAAGAAAGTTTCGAGAGGCCTTTCAGGCGGAAGAGTTCAGTCTGCAGCATTAAAGTTAATATGTGACAGAGAAAACGAGATTCTTAACTTTGTTCCGGAGGAGTATTGGTATATCGCGGCTGATTTCGGAGACGATTTTATAGCGGAACTTTCCAAAATAAACGGGAAAAAAACTAAAGTCGAATCCGAAGATCAGGCAAACAGAATCAAAACCGATTTAGTCGATGGAAGATATATCGTGAAGTCTGTAAAGAAAGGAAGCAGACAGACAAAACCTTATGCACCATTCACAACATCAAGCTTACAACAGGATGCATCAATCAAGCTTGGGTTCCAAACCGGTAAGACTATGCAAATAGCACAACAGCTATATGAAGGTGTCAATATCAAAGGGGTTGGTGCAAGAGGTCTGGTAACATATATAAGAACAGACTCTGTAAGAGTTTCAGAACAGGCAAAACTTGCAGCAAAAACATATATCAGTGAAAAATACGGAGAAAAATACAGTCATAACAATGTTTTCTCAAATAAGAATAAAGCTATGCAGGATGCTCACGAGGCGATAAGACCGTCGGATGTCAACCTTGATCCGGAAAGTGTTAAAGAATCATTAACCACGGATCAGTATAAGCTTTATGATTTGATATGGAAAAGATTTGTTGCATCTCAGATGTCACCTGCTAAGTATGATACATTGTCAGTTCTTATAGAAAACGGGAATTATGAGTTTAAGGCTAATGGATCCAGATTGATATTTGATGGATGGAAAAAAGTCTATGTTACAGGAGATAAAGAGTCTGAAATTAAAATACCGGAACTTAAGGAAGGAGAAGACCTGAAGCTTCTTAAACTGATAACCGAACAGAAATTTACTCAGCCTCCTTCAAGATATACTGAGGCTGGTCTGGTTAAGGAAATGGAAGATAAGAACATAGGTCGACCAAGTACATATGCTTCCATTATTTCAGTACTGATAACAAGACGCTACGTTAAGAGAGAAAAAAAAGCTCTTGTTCCTACAAAGCTGGGTTTTGATGTTATAGGTATTCTACAGGTATATTTCCCTGATATCGTAGATGTGGATTTTACAGGAGAAATGGAAGACAATCTCGATCTTATTGAAATGGGAAAGAAAGAATGGAGACAGATAATAGCTGATTTCTATGAAGGATTCAGTGAGGAGCTTAAAATTGCAGATAAGGAAGTTGAAAGGATAGAAAAAGAAGTTATTCTTTCAGATGAGGTATGCGAGCTTTGCGGAAGACAAATGGCAATTAAAGAAGGCAGGTTTGGTAAATTCTTAGCATGTACAGGTTATCCTGAATGTAAGAATACTAAGCCTATATTAAAAACTATTGGTGTAAAATGTCCGAAATGCGGAAAGGATATAATAGAAAAGAAAAGCAGAAAAACAGGAAGGATCTTCTACGGATGTAGTGGATACCCTGAATGTGATGTATCGTACTGGGATAAACCTACAGGAGAATCCTGTCCGGAATGTGGTACGATGTTAGTACAGACAAAAGGCAAGACGAAAGTTAAGAAATGTTCAAATCCTGAGTGTAGTTATAAGGAGAAGTAAAGATGATAAAATTTCATGCGACCACTATTTGTGCTGTAAAGAGGCCTAACGGTGATATTTGTATAGGTGGTGACGGACAGGTAACGATGGGTGAAACAACTATTATGAAAAACGGTGCAAAAAAAGTCAGCAAAATATATAATGACGAGGTTCTGACAGGCTTTGCCGGATCGGTGTCGGATGCTTTTGCGCTTACCGATAAATTCGAAAAAAAGCTGGAAGAACATGCGGGGAACCTCAAAAGAGCAGCTGTAGATCTTGCACAATTCTGGAGGGGTGATAAGGCAATGAGAAATCTAGAGGCCCTTATGATTGTTGCTGATAAAGAAAACCTTCTTGTACTTTCAGGTACCGGAGAGGTAATAGCTCCTGATAAAGAGGTAGTAGCAATTGGTTCAGGCGGAAATTATGCTTATTCCGCAGCTGTTGCTTTGTACGAGAATACGGAGCTCGATGCAGAGACAATAGTAAGAAGATCTCTGGAAATAGCTTCAGATATATGCGTATACACTAATGGAAATATATCAGTTGAGAAACTATAAAAGGGGGAGTTATGGCAGAAAATATAAAAAATATGACTCCGAAGCAGATCGTAGCGGAGCTTGATAAATACATAATAGGGCAAGACGAAGCAAAAAAATATGTAGCGATAGCTTTAAGAAATCGATACAGAAGAATTAAGCTTACAGAAGCTATGAGGGAGGAAATATCTCCTAAGAATATTTTAATGATGGGACCTACAGGAGTGGGAAAGACTGAAATAGCAAGAAGACTTGCCAGGCTTATGGATGCTCCATTTGTTAAAGTTGAAGCGACAAAATTCACAGAAGTAGGTTATGTGGGCAGGGATGTAGATTCAATGATCAGAGATCTTGTCGAAGCATCTGTTCGATTGAGCAAACAGAAAAGAATAGACGAGAATGCTGATACTGCAAGAAAGATCGCGGAAGACTTAATCATCAAAGCAATAATTCCCGGAGAACCACATCAGGAGAGAAGAAGCGGTATACAGCTGGGAAATATTTTTGGAGATCCCGGATACAAAACACAAAAAGAAGAGTATGAAGAGAATAAGAAGAAAGAGTATGAATCAAGTGAAAAGTTCTCGGATATTCAGATGGCAAGAGAACAGGTCAGAAAACAGTTGAGAGAAGGTCTCCTTGAGGAAACTGTTATAGAGATAGAAGTTGATGATGTTCCTAAAACAAATCAGCTTGATATGCAAAACGAAGGCATGATAGCAATAGGTAATATATTTGAAAATATGATGCCAAAGAAAGTCAAAAGAAAAAAGTGCAAAGTCAGGGATGCAAGAAAAATACTCACGGAACAAGAAGCTCAGAAACTTATCGATATGGATCAGGTTACTGATGAAGCACTGGAAAATGCAGAACAGAATGGTATAGTGTTTATTGATGAGATAGATAAGATTGCTTCGGGCAACACAATGGGGATAGGTGCTGATGTTTCACGGGAAGGCGTGCAAAGAGATATACTTCCTATAGTTGAAGGCAGTGTAGTCAACACTAAGTATGGACCGGTAAAGACAGACTATATGCTGTTTATCGGTGCGGGTGCTTTTCATGTATCGAAACCATCTGATCTGATTCCGGAACTTCAGGGAAGGTTTCCGATAAATGTAGAGCTTAAAAGCCTTGATAAAGAAGATTTTAAGAAAATTTTAACTGTTCCGCAAAATGCTGTCATCAAGCAGCAAAAAGCTTTACTGGAAACAGAAGGTATAAAAATAGATTTTACAGACGATGCGATAGATGAGATTGCAAGTTTGGCATTTCTTATGAATGAACAGACTGAAAATATCGGAGCAAGGAGACTTCATACAATTATTGAAATCCTTCTTGAAGATATTTCATATAATCTTCCTGATCCGGAACTTAGCGATATCCTGATCGACAGAGAAGATGTACAGAAAAAGCTGAAAAAGAAAATTAAAGAAATAGATGTAGATAAATATATTTTGTAATATGATTTTATTCAGAACGGCATATGAATCGGGCAAGGCTGAATACGTAGTTGAAAAATCTAAATTTATTGCACATGTACAGCCCGTAGAATCATATGAGGAAGCCAGAGATTTTGTCAACACAATTAAGAATGAGTATAGAGATGCAACGCATAATGTTCCTGCAATCATATGTGGCGATAAGCAGGAGATTCAGTGGGCAAGCGATGACGGTGAGCCGAGCGGAACATCCGGATTGCCTATGCTCAAAATGATAGCCGATGAAGGGCTTACCAATATTGCTGTTGTTGTTACAAGGTACTTTGGCGGTATTAAACTTGGCACGGGCGGACTGGCCAGAGCATATACAGCTGCTGCTAAACTTGGGCTGGAAGCGGCTGGGATTTGTGAAGTTCTTGATTCAAGTGTAATGATATACACCGTTGAATATTCATATCTTTCAAAAATTAAAAATCTTGAAAGCGGAGGAGTTTTCGAGATTATAGATATACAATATACTGAGAATGTAACACTGACTTTACAATGTTTAGAAGAAGAGACGAAAAATGTAATTTCTATTATGTCGGACTTAACTTCAGGAAAAGCAATTTTAGAAAAAAAAGAAAAAGACAAAATACGTGTTAAAATCACTTAAAATCATTTGACACTCTTCAAATCGTATGGTACTATAAACAAGCGTCAAATTTGACGGGCGCTTAGCTCAGCTGGGAGAGCATCTGCCTTACAAGCAGGGGGTCATAGGTTCGAGCCCTATAGCGCCCACCAACAAAGTAAGGCCGAGTAGTTCAGTTGGTTAGAATGCCAGCCTGTCACGCTGGAGGTCGACGGTTCGAGCCCGTTCTCGGTCGCCAATATGCTGATGTGGCTCAACGGTAGAGCAATTGATTTGTAATCAATAGGTTGGGGGTTCGATTCCCTCCATCAGCTCCAAGAGCTGGAAGATGCAGGTTTTAAAAAAAGGACTTGCATCTTCCGGATAAAAACTTCATAATAGTAACTG
>DUVP01000004.1 GCA_012840975.1 Mogibacterium sp.
ACGAAGAATTGATTTTAATGTACCGTGATATTGGAGAATATATTAGCATACAGTCTGAAAATGCTGAGTACGGCGATGCCTTTGTGCAGAAACTTGCCGACTTTTTTGCGGAAAACTACCCTGACCTAAAAGGCTTCAATCGCCGCGGACTTTATAGAATGAAGCAGTTTTATGAGCTTTATAAGGACAATGAAAAAGTGTCAACACTGTTGACACAATTGAACTGGTCTAATCATTTAAAGATCATGTCTGCGTGTAAAACGATGGAAGAACGCATATTTTACATGAATATGTGCGTAAAAGAGAAATATAGTGCAAGAGAATTAGCGAGGCAGATTGACAGCGGGTATTACGAAAGATATATGTTATCCCGAAAACCAATAACGCCTGCTATAGAAGAATCAAGAAAGGCAACGGGAAATGTGTTCCTTGATAATTATGTGCTTGATTTTCTTGATGTTCCCGAAATTGTTTCAGAGCGTGATTCGCAGAGATCTATTACAAGAAATTTGAAAGATTTCATTCTTGAAATCGGCAAAGACTTCACTTTCATAGGAGAAGAATATCGTGTTCAGGTTGGAAAGCACGATTATTATATTGATTTACTTTTCTACCACAGAGGGCTTTCGTGACTTGCAGCATTTGAATTGAAAATAGGTGAATTCAAGCCTGAGTATGTAGGCAAGATGAATCTCTATTTAGAAGTCCTCGACCGTGAAATGAAAAAAGAAAATGAAAATCCGAGTGTAGGCGTGATTCTCTGTGCAAGCAAGGATGATGAAGTTGTGGAATTTACACTCAGTCGCAGTTTATCCCCGACAATGATTTCGGAATACAATGTGAAGCTGATTTTGGATGTGATGATGTGTGCAAATATTAGTGAAGAAGATATTCGTAAAAAATGAAATCTCGACATCTTTTGGTGAGACGCTTTCTTGAAAATATCTTTATTATGTGAGAGAACATCCAGTTAAATGGAACATTCCAACACACATTCCTACTTGATATTTTTTTAACTTTACAAAAAGTATACCAAAAATGAAAGTTTTATAGTACAATCATGTAATCGTTATTTTAATACTCTAAGGAGGTTTAGCTATTTTAATAACTAGAGAATGTGATTATGCGTTGAGAATCGTTCGTAATCTTAATACGAAAGACATTACAAATGTTGCTTCAATTGTCGAGAAGGAATATATTACCACGGCGATTGCGTATAAGGTTGCGAGAAAACTTGAAAAGGGTGGACTTATAAGAAGTATTCGAGGCAATGCGGGAGGGTATCAGCTTACCAGAGGTTTGGATGAGATATCTATATTAGATGTGTATAAAATTATGGAGCCTGATCCTGCAATTAATCGTTGCCTTAAAGAGGATGAAATTTGTCCCCATAACACATGCGACAGCCCGTGTAATATCCATTATGAACTTTATCGTATTCAATGTAGGCTGTTTGAGGAGCTAGGAAGCAAATCTCTACAGGAAATTATAGACGGGGATACTAAATCGGATTAATTCCTGCAGTTCGTATAAGAATAAAATACGACCGCATTCATTTTACGAATGCGGCCATTTTTAATTGTATGATTCTATCTGAAGTATTCTCGTGCCTGCACAAGAAGATATAACGAAAAAAGTGTGCTTATAATTGTTCTTATAAAATCTCCTGCTGTATAATTTGAGAAAAAACCTGTCAAAAGCGAGAAAGCAAACTGAAGCCATATGACCATAAATGAAATATACCAGCCTCTGTATTCCATTCTCTTAAGGGGACCTACTGCGATTACTTCCATTACAACTGTTATGCCCATTCCGACAACACCGGCTATAATTATAATCCATAAATCAAAACTCATTTGGCCAAAACTGAGAAGGATAGAACCGGCAAAGCCGCCTACTCCCAGAATTGTTAATATTCCGAGAATATTGGCAACAATTGAAACGATTGCGATTATCCAGAAAACACTTGCAAGTTTAGCTTTATATTGTTGCGGAAATGGAGGCAGTCTGCTGATTAATTCCATTGTTTTTTCTTCTAAAAATTTCATGATTATCACCTGTATGAACCTTTCTTTATTGAAGGCGAGCAGTATTACTAAAAAAAATATCTTCTATACTCATTATTATAGCCCAACATTGCAAATATGAGAAATATTTAATGGATTGAAATAGAACAAGAAACGAATTGATTGAATATGGCAGTAATTGTATAATCAATTTGACAAACAAATAATACACTATAAATCTTTTAAGAAATATCAGTGTGTTTTTGTTATATGTTCATTTAATTCTGAATGAGCACACTTATTTCGTGAAAAACGGGGGTGATTAAAGTTGAGTAGATTGACCATTATGATGGAAAGTCAAGCTGAACAAACGGTTGAAAATATCTACAAAGATATTGAGAGAAGGATTGTGGCAAGTCCTCCCGGACTGTGCCCAATCGATTTGCTTGCTTCTTTCCTTAAAATGAGCCATGCACAATCATGCGGTAAATGCGTACCTTGCAGAATAGGGTTGGGCAAGCTCGAGAAGATGTTGGATCTAGTACTGGACGGCAATGCCGATGAAAGCACACTGGATTTGATCGAAGAAACAGCAAAAGCGGTATATGATACTGCCGACTGTGCAATCGGATGGGAGTCCGCAAGTATGGTCTTGAAGGGTCTCGAAGGATTCAGGGAAGATTTTATCTCACATATTAATACCGGAAGATGCACATTTGAATTGAATCAGCCTGTGCCTTGCAGATCGCTTTGTCCGGCTGGAGTTGATGTTCCCGGCTATGTTGCCTTAATCAATGAGGAAAGATATGCCGATGCGATTAAGCTTATCCGTAAGGATAACCCATTCCCTCTTGTATGTGGTTTGATTTGCGAGCATCCTTGTGAAAGACGATGCAGACGAACCATGGTTGACTACCCAATCAATATTCGCGGCTTGAAGAGATTTGCTGCGGAGAATGCGGGAGATGTTCATCCTCCTGAAAGAGGACCTTTGACCGGTAAGAAAGTTGCGATAGTAGGTGGAGGTCCGAGCGGATTGTCGGCTGCTTATTACCTTTCTCTGATGGGGCATGAAGTGGAAGTTTTTGAATCGAGAAAACAGCTTGGCGGAATGCTCAGATACGGTATTCCGAATTACAGATTGCCAAGAGAAATGTTGCAGAGTGAAATCGACGTGATTTTGTCGACAGGAGTTAAGGCACATACCGAGGTTGAGATCGGAAAAGATATAGACTTGGTGGATTTGAAGAAGCAGTTCGATGCTGTATACATCGCTATCGGTGCACAGACTGATAAGAAGCTGGATATTGAAGGTATTGATGCAAAAGGTGTCTATTCAGCTGTCGAGATTCTCCGCAAAATCGGTGACGATGAATATCCTGACTTTACGGGCAAAAATGTTTCCGTAATAGGTGGAGGAAACGTTGCGATGGACGTTGCACGAACAGCTATAAGAGCAAATGCCGATAAGGTTTCGGTTCTTTACAGAAGAAGACAGGACGACATGACGGCTCTGGAAGAAGAAATTGAGGCGGCAGTTGCCGAAGGTTGCGAAATTTATGATCTCTTTGCTCCTGCGGAAATTGTAAAAGATGAAGATGGAAGTATAAAGTCAGTCATGATTCAGCCTCAGATTATCAGTGAAATCCGAGGAGGACGTCCTACTCCGAGGAAAGCCGACAAGGATGTTGTGGAAATTCCTACGGATGTTCTGATTATCGCTGTTGGTCAGGGAATAGAATCTAAAGAATTTGAGAAATACGGTGTATCCGTACAAAGAGGAGTTATTGCTTCCATGAACACAGCGGAACTTGAGGGATTGAGCGGGTTCTTCGCAGGTGGAGACTGTGTATCGGGACCGGCGACAGTTATACGTGCAATCGCTGCCGGAAAAGTTGCGGCTGCCAATATCGACTCGTATCTCGGATATAATCATCTCATAGATACCGATGTCGTCATTCCTGATGCTAAACTTGCAGACAGGACTCCTTGCGGTCGTGTGAATATGAAAGAAAAACCTGCGCTCGAAAGGATTTGCAATTATGATATTGCGGAAATCGGCATGAGCAAAGAAGAAGCTATGCAGGAATCATCGAGGTGTCTGAGGTGCGACCACTTCGGATACGGCATCTTCAAAGGTGGAAGGAGTGAAAAATGGTAAGTTTAACAATAAATGGAAAGAAAATTTCTGTGCTGGAGGGAACAACCATTATGGATGCGGCAAAAGAAGGTCATATCCGCATTCCGCACCTGTGCTATTTGAAGGATATAAACGATATCGGTGCCTGCCGTGTTTGTGTTGTTGAGGTCGAAGGTCTGGAAAGACTTGTGACTGCATGTAACAATGTTGTAGAAGAGGGTATGATCGTTCATACCGACAGTCCTCGTGCACGTAAAGCAAGACGACTCAATGTCAAACTTCTTCTTTCGCAACACGATTCAAACTGTACACTTTGCAACAGATCCGGTAACTGTTCTCTGCAGACGTTAGCTAACGATCTGGGAATTATGGAAACTGCCTATGAGAAAGAGCTGACTTTGGAAAGATGGAATAAGAAGTATCCGCTGATTCGCGATGCTAACAAGTGTATAAAGTGTATGAGATGCATTCAGATCTGTGACAAGATTCAAACCATGAATGTATGGGATGTTTCGAATACAGGCGGCAGAACTACGGTTGATGTTTCGGGTAACAGAAATATAGATGAAATAAACTGCGCTCTTTGCGGTCAGTGCATTACACACTGTCCAGTAGGAGCCCTTAGTGAAAGAGATGATGTTAAGCTCGTTCTGGACGCACTTGCAGACGAGAAGAAAGTGGTAATTGTACAGGTTGCACCTGCTGTACGTACTGCATGGGGGGAATCACTCGGACTCTCAAGTGAAAAAGCCACCGTAAAAAGAATGGCTGCCACATTAAAGAGTATCGGATTTGACTATGTTTTCGATACAACGTTTACTGCAGACCTTACGATTATGGAAGAGGGAAGCGAGTTTTTAGCTAAACTTAAGAATGCTGAAAATGAAAAATTCCCTATGTTCACATCCTGCTGTCCGGGCTGGGTCAGATTTATAAAATATGAATATCCTGAATTTGTCGGACAGTTGTCATCGGCAAAATCCCCACAGCAGATGTTCGGTGCGGTTACAAAGACATATCTTGCAGAAAAACTGGGAATCGATCCTGCAAATATATTCAACGTATCGATAATGCCGTGTACAGCTAAGAAATATGAATGCAGTGTATCGGAACTGAGCGATGCCGGATTCGGTCAGGATGTTGATGTTGTTCTCACCACAAGAGAGCTTGCGAGGATGATAAAAGCTGAACACATCATAGTTGAAGACATTCCTGAGGAAGACTTTGATTCACCTCTGGGTGTTGGCAGCGGTGCAGGAGTTATATTCGGTGCAACAGGCGGAGTTATGGAAGCGGCTCTCAGAAGCGTTTACTATCTTGTTGAAGGAGAAAACCCTGATCCGGATTTGTTTAAAGGTGTAAGAGGTCTGGACGGATGGAAAGAAGCTACTGTGACAGTTGGAGGAACTGAGGTCAGAGCGGCAATCGCCAGCGGACTCGGCAATGCCAGAAAGCTGATGGAAGCTGTCAAGAGAGGCGAAGTCGATTATCACTTCGTTGAAATTATGGCATGTCCGGGCGGATGTTCCGGCGGTGGCGGTCAGCCTATCCATGACGGTCAGGAATTGGCAGGTGAAAGGTCAGAATATCTCTACGGTTTGGACAAGCATGACGATTTAAGATTTTCGCATGAAAATCCGGAAGTTATTCAGTGCTACAAAGAATACTTTGGCGAACCGCTTTCAGAAAGATCACATCATCTGCTCCATACAGATCAGGAACTATGGAATCTTAGATCTGAAAATTAACAAATATCAACTTAAAAGATTAACCGCCGGAATCAGATGATCCCGGCGGTTATAGCTCTTTATAAAATTATTTAAAATCAAAGGGGATATGATGAAAAAAAGATTTTTATTACTTACACTTGTTTTTACTTTAATAGTCGGCTTGTCGGCTTGTGCGGGCAATCAGGAATCGGAAAAAGCAGTAATAAAATATGCGGTAATGACAGGTCCTACAGGTGTAGGTTCCGTGAATTTAATTGAAAACAGTAATACCGAGAATTCTAAGTTTGATATTGAGGAAACCATAGTGGGTACACCGGATGAAATCGTGTCTGCTCTGGTCAGTGAAAACCTGGATATGGCTGTTGTACCGGCAAATCTGGCATCTGTCCTGTACAAAAAGACCGAAGGGAAAATCCTGGTACTGGCTACAAACAATCTCGGAGTTCTTTATATTGTAGAAATCGGCAATGAAATCAACTCGCTTGAAGACTTGAGAGGAAAGACCGTTATGTCTGCGGGCAAGGGAGCAACTCCGGAAACTGTCTTCAATTACATCATGACGAAAAACAACCTTATTTGCGATACTGACTGGAACTTTGAATTTAAATCTGAAGCTACGGAAGTCGCACAGAATCTGCTTTCAGGGAAGGGAACAGTTGCTCTTTTACCTGAGCCTATGGTGACTACTGTTCTGTCGCAGAATGAGAATGCTCGTATAGCTATTAAATTGGATGATGAATGGGGTAAACTCAACGAGACACCTCAAATAACAAGCGTACTTGTAGCCAGAAGAGACTTCTTAGAGACGATAGATACGGAAGAATTTTTGAAAGAATATAAGAGCAGTATAGAAACAGCTCTATCCGATACAGAAAACACTTCCGAACTTCTGGATAAATATAATATAATGAAGGCGGAAGCAGCTGCCAAATCCATACCTAATATGAATTTGTTTTATATGGATAAGGCAGAACTTAAAGAAAGTATGACTGAGTATTTGCAGATCCTTTTCGAAGCAAATCCTCAATCTGTAGGAGGAAGTGTTCCCGGTGAAGATTTCTTTTATATGGGAAAATAAAATTCTAAGGAAAATCCTGATAACAGCATTTTGGTTGCTGGTCTGGCAGATTTCAAGTATGGCAATCGGAGAAGAGATATTACTGGTATCTCCTCTTAATGCTTTAAAAAAACTGGCAGAGCTGATGGGAACAGAAGATTACTGGATGGCAATATTTACATCGCTTTATAAGATTTTTATCGGACTGATTCTCTCAGTCATAATCGGAGTGATTTTATCTGTATTCAGCTTTCTTTCAAATCTTTTCAAAGAACTTATTTACCCTGTTATTATTTTTCTTAAATCAATACCGGTTGCAGGTTTTGTTATCCTTCTGCTTGTATGGATAAATTCTTCTTATATGTCGATATATATTGCCTTTTTCATGGGAATGCCTGTCATATACGAAAATGTCTGTGAGGGCTTATTTTCAACTGATAAGAAGTTAAGAGAAATGGCGGACAGCTTTAAAATTACATTACTCAAAAGGCTTAAATATATTTACAGAATAAAAGTCACACCATATTTGAGAGCAGGCATAACTTCTATTTCCGGTCTGACTTTCAAAGCCGGAATAGCTGCCGAGGTTATAGGTTTACAGAAGAACTCCATCGGAGAACATCTCCACAATGCCAGGATCTATCTTAATATGCCGGATTTATTTGCCTGGATTATTACGATTCTGCTATTAAGCATGATTTTAGAAAAAGGAATAAAGATTATTTTGGGTAGAAAAAATGCTTGAATTTAAGAATGTATGTAAGGACTTTGAAAACCCTGTAATAGAGAATTTAAGTTTCAGGCTGGCCGAAGGAGAAAGGCTTGCTGTTTTGGGCGAGTCCGGAATAGGGAAGACTACCATAATAAATTTGATATTGGGAATAACTCAGCCTGATTGCGGAGAGGTTATAAATACTTTTGAGAGAATATCAACCGTTTTTCAGGAGAACAGACTTATAGAAGAAATTTCCGCTTTGAAAAACCTTAAAATAGTCACTGAAAAAACAGATCCGGAATTAAGAGAAATTCTTCGAGATTTAAAAATTGAAAATCCGGACGAAATTGTCATGAACCTGAGCGGCGGTATGAAAAGGCGTGTTGCTATTGCGAGGGCTTTGATCTACGATGCCGACTTGTATTTATTAGACGAACCAATACAAGGGCTTGATGATGAAACCAGAAAAACAGTAATCAAAAAAATATTGGAAACTACAAAAGAAAAAAGTCTGATTCTAATCACTCACAGTAAAGATGACATAAGGGATTTTGAAATAGAATCGGAGCTGAAGTTAAAATAAAAAATCGTTAGACGGTTAACTTTTCGATTTTGTCAACTTGGATTCTCCGGAAACCTCTTTTTCCGCATTCGCAATATATACTCCCGTAATTATTATGATGGCTCCAATGATTTGAGGCAGGGTAAATGACTCTTTAAGTGCAAGAGTTCCTGAGATAATAGATACAACTGTTGAAAAACCGATAAAAGAAGCTGCACGATTTACACCGATATTGGTAACGGCAATATTATACAGGAAGAAAGCGATTACCGAGCAACCGATTCCCTGGTAGACAATGGAAACTGCGAACTCTCTGTTTGTAAACGGCAGCATTAATAATTCATTCATATTGCCGTTCAACAGTGCTTCGCCTATTGCAAGGATTATAAAGACTGTTGCCCCGAGGAGCAGCATGACATAGGTAATCTCCGAGATGGAATATCCTGCTGCTTTCTCGACGGATACACTGTACAGTGCGTATGATATGACTGATAAAGTTAAAAATGAATATCCGATAAACGACATACTTGAAGATAAGCCTACGGCAAGAACTGTAATTATAACCCCGAACATTGTGATTAATATTCCGATAACCTGACGTACGGAAGGTTTCTTTTTAAGAATTACCGTGGATGCAATTAGTGAGACGACAGGAATACAGCCGAGAAAAACACCGCTTTCAGATGCTGTTGTGTATTTAAGTCCTAATGTCTCACCAAAGAAATATAAGCACGGACTGCAAATTGCTACAATCAAAAGGGGACGCAGAGATTTGCCTTTCAGATTTATTTTCATAACCCCCAGTTTTACAAGGATACTGCTGAGAATTATTGCTAAAAAGAAACGCCATCCCAATAAAGCAAATACTCCCGCATTTCGAATAGCTGTCTTAGTGAACATATAGCTTAAGCCGAAAAGAGTTTCACAAACTAATGCACAAACAATCCCGAATATTAATTTATTCTGTCTTAAACGCTCCATACCGACCTTTAATATCAATATAGTCCTAAATAATAAACATTTATTCATATAAATATTATTTATATGGGTTGATTATATTATATACTTTCTCAAAAAGATACCGATTCAAAGGGCATAGGGTTATAATATACAAGATAATCAGGAGGGAAAGACTATGAATAAGAAACTACTAATTCTTTTTATAAGCGTAATTACACTGTTTGCTGTGAGTTGCGGAAAAAGCGGAGGACTTGAAGAGAGTGCTCAGTTTAATAACGAAAATGAGTTGCCAAACCTTATGGTTGTAACGGACGACACTTATTACATCATGACATGCAAAAATGGTGAAGGCGACTATAGACTTTCGGTTAGTGATAAAGTAGATGAGTTAAATTTCGTATACGATAGCAAGTACACGAATATTCCGCACCTGTATGCAGAAGACGATTATGCCGCCTGGATTGAAGAATATGATCATTATTACGACTACAAGGTATATGACAGGGAGAAAAACAAGGTTATAAGTATAAACAGGGTCGACAGCGGAAAAGACGGCTATCAGAACATGCAGATGGGTATCTATGATGAAAAGCTCTATTACGACTTGATAGATTATGACAATGGGAAGACATATATAAAGAGTTATGATTTTGAGACCGGTAAGCATTCAACTGTACATGAAGCAGATTTCCCGGAAGCGGGACCGAATACCCTGGAAGTTAAAGAGGGAGTACTGCTCGCATATAGAACTACTACGAAAGGAGGGCTGTTGTTCCGTAAGGATTTGGAAACAGGAAAAGAAGAAAATGTTCACATTCCTGATGCTGTAGACCATTTATATGCTGCCTCGTACGACAAATCAAACGATACTTATGCTGTATATTATGTTTATGAAAACTCTGAGGAAGAGCATCTGGGAATCTTTACTACCGATTCTTGTGAAATTAATGAAATTTACACTATGGCTGCAGGCACTTATGCATACCATGACGAAATCACTATAGATAAAGGACGTTTATATCTGGTGATTCAGAATCATAATTATGAAGATATGGAAAACAAGTATACGTTTATAGACTATGATTATTTAAATGAAACACCTGAAGAATATCAGTCTACATTCGGTTTTGCGTTAAGTGATGACAGTATATATGCATTGTCATTTGTAAATGGTAATATATCAAAAATTAATATCAGTAAGAAAAACAGATAGACGGAGGAAAAAATGAAAAAGATATTGTTTTACGGCATGACTGGAGAAAAGATGTGTTTCAATCATATGCTACTCAACGCACTGGATTTGAGTGAGGCAGGATATGAAGTCGTAAGCATGTAACAATACGGAAAAGATCAACATATAGTTTATAAGGAAACATATATGGAATTTAGCGAATCGGAAACAATGTTATGCTATAATATTCGTTAATGTCGCCTTAGAAACGACAGAATATAAATATATATAGGGGGGACGAAATATGAAAAAAATTTCATTGCTTCTCGCTTTAGTCCTGTCGATTTCCCTGATTGCTGTGGGATGTGGCAAAAGTACAAACGGCGAGGTATATGTTTATAGCTATGGTGACTACTTTGATCCTGATCTGGCGAAACAGTTTCAACAGGAGACAGGTATAAAAGTAATAATAGACACGTATGATACGGCCGAAGAAATGTACACGGTAATGGAGAAAGGTGCCACTAATTACGATTGCATCTGCACTTCAGATTACATGATTGAAAAAATGATACAGAAGGATCTGCTTGAAGAGCTCAATTATGATAATATTCCAAACATTAAAAATATAGATGATGTATATATGGCAAAGTCGGAAGTGTTTGATCCGGGGAACAAGTATTCGGTACCACATACGGTAGGCACAGCGGGTATACTTTATAATACTGATTTGGTGGGAGATATTAAGATTGATTCCTGGAATATTTTATGGGACGAGAAATTTGCCAATCAGATAGTTATGCCGGACAGCGTAAGAGATACATTTATGATTGCTCTTAAGAAACTCGGATATTCTCTTAATTCCGATAATGAAGCTGAGATTAAGGCGGCTGCTGATGAGCTTATTAAACAAAAAGGACTTGTATATAAATATGCAAATGACTCTGCAAGAGATATGCTTGCAGACGGGTCTGCTGCTATAGGCGTTGTTTGGAACGGCGAATATTCCTATACTAAAGAACTTAATGAGAAAGTAAAATTTGTAGTTCCAAAGGAAGGAACGGAATTCTTTATTGACTCCTGGGCTGTTTCAAAAGGAGCGGCAAACAAAGAAAATGCGGAGAAATGGATAGATTTCCTGTGCAGGGCCGACATCGGAGCACAAAACTTTGATTACCTTACCTATACAACACCTAACAAGGAAGCAAAGAAGCATATTGATAAGTCATATCTTGAAGATGAAGCTGTTTTCCCGACAGAAAAGACTCTGGAAAGATGTGAGAGTTTAAGAATGCTCGATGATAAGACTACAGACTTATACAGTAAGTATTGGAAACAGGTAAAATCAAAATAACGAATCCATAAGTCAGCTTAAATTCAGAGAAGAAATATATGAAAAAAAGGATAACGATTTCTGATAAGAATAAACATCTGATAAAGCGTATAGCAATGGCTGTTTTTGGCAATATTTTATTTGCTTTTGCGATAAACGTCATAATAACTCCGCTTAATCTTTACAGCAGCGGGTTTACAGGGATTGCAATGCTTCTCAGAATGTTTTTCACAGATATTCTTAAAGTGCCTGTTATTCCGGGTGTAGACTATCTTGGCATCATATATTACACCATAAATATACCTTTATTTATCCTGGCATATAAGGCTTTAGGCAAGGAATTCACTGTGACAACAATGTTATCTATAGCTCTTACGTCAATAGCAATGGTTTTCATACCTGTACCGGCAAAACCTCTGTTTGATGACCTCCTGACCGGGTGTCTTGTCGGAGGAATTGTCAGCGGGACAGCAGCCGGGATCGTACTTAAGGGAGGTACATCCGGCGGAGGGCAGGATATTATCGGAGTTGCAATGTCGAAAACACACCCGAATTTCAGTGTAGGTCGTATAACTATTGCTATAAATTCGGTTATATACGGCATATGTTTCTTTCTGTTCGATATCCAGATCGTTGTATATTCCATGATATTTGCTGTTGCGAATGCTATAGCTTTGGATTATCAGCATACTCAGAATATTAATGTTCAGGTTATGATTTTTACAAAGAAAGAAGGTATAACCGATAAAGTAATCAACGAGCTCAGAAGAGGTTTGACATATTGGAAAGGTGCCGGCGGTTATACAGATGAGGACACGTATGTTCTTATGACTATGTGTTCTAAATACGAGCTGCCGAATCTTATAGAAATAGTCAAAAACATTGATACACAGGCATTTGTAATGGTTAATGAGGGAACAAAAATATACGGGAATTTTGAGAAACGATTCACAGAATAATATTAATAAAATAAGCATAGAACAATATTGACAAAATCCTACCTGAATGGTAGGATTTTCCTATGTTAAGTAATAATACATGAAAAGAATTGGTATATCTTACACCTCGAAAAAGAGAAGGGAGAAACAAAGGTATGATGGTGTCAACTAAAGGCAGGTATGCCATGACTGTAATGGTTGATATAGCAAAAAACAGTAATGGTAAATATGTCTCACTTGCTGATATTGCCAGGAGAGAGAATCTCTCAAATAAGTATCTCGAAAGCATAATTTCCATATTGATTAAAGGCGGTATGCTTAAAAGTTTACGAGGCAAGAACGGCGGATACAAACTGACCAGAGAACCTAAGGATTACAATATAAGTGAGATTCTCAGGCTTACGGAAGGGACTTTAGCTTCGGTGAACTGCATAATGCAAGAAGGGGTTACTTGCGACAAGGCAGCGACATGCAGTACATTGCCTCTTTGGACGGGGCTGGATATGGTGATAGAGAGTTATCTTGGAAGTATAACTCTTAAAGATATTATTGACGGTAACAGAAAGAAAATGCTTGGCGATTATTGCAACAAGTGTTCCGCTTTATAAAGTAAGGTAGGAGGAAAATGATGAAAGTATATGCTGACAACGCTGCAACAACATATTTGAGCGAAACAGCGAGGACCGTTTTGATTGACGCTCTTGATAAATATAATGGCAACCCTAACAGCCTTCATTCCGATGGACAGCTCGCAAAGGAAAAACTTGAAGAGGCCAGGCAAACGGTTGCAAAATATATAAATGCAAAGAATGCAAACGAGATTTATTTCACTTCAGGAGGTTCTGAAGCGGATAATCAGGCACTGATAAGTGCTGCGAAGGGGCTTAAGGATAAGGGTAAGAAACATCTGATAACTCTTAGTATCGAGCATCATGCCATATTGCACACTATGGCGACATTGGAAAAAGAAGGATTTGAAGTTACTTATCTGAATCCGAAAAGCAACGGGATTGTAGATGTTGAAGATGTCAGAAATGCTCTTAGAGAGGATACAGCTCTCGTTTCTGTAATGTTTGCAAACAATGAGATGGGAGCGATTCAGCCTATACCTGAGATTGGGGCTCTCTGCAAGGAAAAAGGTGTTCTGTTTCATACGGATGCTGTGCAGGCGACAGCTCATCTGCCTATAGATGTGCAGGCAATGAATATCGATATGTTGTCACTCTCAGCACATAAGTTTCACGGGCCTAAAGGCGTTGGTGTTCTGTATGCAAGAAACGGAATCAGGCTCATAAATATTATAGAAGGCGGAGCTCAGGAAAGAGGAAAGAGGGCAGGAACTATCAATGTACCCGGGATTCTTTCTTTGGCAGCTGCGCTCAAAGAAGCCTGTGACAACATGGAAGAAAACATGAATAAAGTTAAAGCGTTGAGGGACAGGCTAATAAATGGACTCAAAGAGATTCCTTATTCAAAACTAAACGGAGATCCGGTTAAGAGATTGCCGGGTAATGTTAATTATTCATTCGAAGGTGTTGAGGGAGAAAGCCTATTGTTGGGATTGGATAGAGAAGGGATATGCTGTTCTTCAGGATCGGCTTGTACGAGCGAGTCGTTGGATCCTTCTCATGTCCTGACCGGAATGGGCCTTCCGATTGAACTTGCCCACGGATCTTTGAGATTCAGTTTAGACATAAATAATACAGAGGAAGAAATAGACTATATAATTGAAAAAGTTAATCAAGTTGTCGACCGTTATAGAGAGATGTCACCACTTTGGGAGGATTTAAAGACGGGTAAAAGACAACACTATTTGCCGGAATGATGTAAAGCATACTTTACATAGATTAAACAGGCAGAAGGATACACAGACAAAATTTTATATTATGTATAAAAAAATATAAATAATGTAAAGAAAACTTTACATAAGAGGGGAGATAAAATGGCATTATACACAGAAAAGGTTATGGATCACTTTGAAAATCCGAGAAATGTCGGAGTTATTGAAAATGCTGACGGAATAGGAGAGATCGGCAATCCGATATGCGGAGATATTATGAAGATGTATATCAAAGTAGAAGGCGATGTCATAACTGACATAAAATTCAAAACTTTCGGTTGCGGAAGCGCTATAGCCTCAAGTTCGATGGCTACCGAACTTATAAAAGGCAGCACTTTGGACGAAGCTCTTGAGCTTACAAATAAGGCAGTAGTTGAAGCTTTGGATGGACTTCCTGCCAGGAAGGTTCATTGCTCTGTTCTGGCTGAGGAAGCTATAAAAGCAGCCTTGATAGATTACTACAATAAAAGCGGGAGAGAAATGCCTGAAAAACTGAAAAACTTCAAGCCGCACGAGGAATAATAAATAAGTTTTAAAATAAAAACAATGCACCTTTTTGCACTTCTTCAACATCAGATTGACAGCCGACTCCTTTTCTTGTTAGAATTGCCCTGTGTTAATTCTAACAACGCATTGATTTTTAGGAGGCGTACTATAATGGTAAACGGAACTGTAAAGTGGTTCAGCAATGAAAAAGGCTATGGCTTTATCGACACAGAGGATGGGGATAATGTATTCGTTCATTTCTCCGCAATTCAACTTGATGGCTTCAAGACACTCAAAGAAGGTCAGAAGGTAACATTCGAAATTGAAGATGATCCAAAAAATGCAGACAAAAAGAGAGCTGCTAACGTGCAGATTGCAGAATAGATCGATCATTCGCTAAGGAACTGATTTCTAACTGAATTTATCAGTAGAAAAAATAAAGATCACATATCACGGATATATCGGAATGTGGTCTTTTTTTTGTTGTGAAAAATCGGGATTTATGAAATTTATGTAAAATTTGTATAAAAGTTATTGACATATGCCATAAATGATGTATAACTTAAGTAAGTGGCATATGCCATAAACTAAAAAAAGGAGGTGAAAACTATGCCAGGAAGAGATGGAACCGGCCCTGTTTGGAAAGGGTCAGATAACAGAAGAGGATTGGGTCTTGGTCTTGGCCGGAAGCGCGGTTTCGGTCGAGGATTTTGCAGGGCGTTTTCGATTAAACAGACCTCCTCAAAAACACAAAAGGAGCTGTTAAAAGAAGAAAAGAACAGACTGGAAGATCGACTTAATCTTATCGAAAAAGAATTAGAGAACCTGTAATAGGTATCAACAGAAACTAAAGGAGTCTACGTTTAGGAAGGAGGTGATAATTATGGCGAGACCTATGAAGTGGAGAAAAGTTTGCTGTTTACCTGCAAGGAATCGCTTTGGCCCCCTTGATTCGCCTGCAGATGTAAAAGATCATGTAAAAATGACTGTTGATGAGTATGAAACAATAAGACTCATAGATTTGGAAGGTTTTACTCAGGAAGAATGTGCCGGGCAAATGGACATAGCTCGCAGTACTGTTCAGGGCATTTACATCCAAGCCAGAAAAAAGCTGGCAGAATCACTTGTAAATGGAAAGATGTTATTCATTGAAGGCGGTGAATATCGTCTCTGTGAAGGAAAAGGAAACGGTTGCGGTCGAGGATGCCATAGGCATAGAAATAAAGGAGGATTTTATGAAAATAGCAATTCCGGTAGATGAAAAAACTTTAAATTCAAATGTATGCGCGTCGTTTGGGCGCACTCCGTATTTTCTTATCTATGATATAAAAACCGGGGAAAGTATCTTTGTTGACAACAGTGCAGCGGACAGTCGAGGAGGAGCAGGAATCAAAGCGGCACAAATAATAGTGGACAACAAGGCAGAAGCTCTGCTGACTCCTCGTTTGGGAGAAAATGCTGCAGAAGTTCTAGAGTCTGCTGAAATAAAGATATATAAGACAACATCAGCTCCTGCCCAAGATAATATCGATGCTTTTGCTGCCGGTAAACTCCCTTTACTTGATGAAATTCATGCCGGATTTCATAGAGATGGAGGCAGATAATATGAAAATAGCTGTGCTAAGCGGCAAAGGCGGCACAGGAAAAACACTGATATCGGTGAATTTAGCTGCAGTATTAAAAGAGTCCGATTATATTGATTGTGATGTAGAGGAACCGAACGGACATCTTTTTTTTAAGCCTCAGAATGTAAAAGAAGAGGAAGTAACAGTAAAGATTCCGAAGGTGAATGAGGACTTATGCAACGGGTGCCGTAAATGCGTTGAGTTTTGCAAATTTAACGCTCTTGCTTACATTAAAAACAAGTTGATAGTTTTTGATGAGGTTTGCCATTCCTGTGGCGGCTGTATGCTGGTTTGTCCTGAAAAGGCAATAACAGAGAAGGAAAAGCCTGTTGGGACTATTCAAAAAGGAACTTCAGGCGATGTGACAGTATACACAGGAATATTAAATATCGGTGAACCTACGAGTGTCCCGATTATTAAAAGACTGCTTTCTGGACAGGAATTACGGAAAAACAAACCGACTATTATTGATTGTCCGCCCGGAAGTGCTTGTTCAGTTATGGAGAGCATTAAGGATGCGGACTACTGTATATTAGTGGCTGAGCCGACATTGTTCGGGCTGCACAATCTGAATATGGTCTACGAACTGGTAAAGTTATTCGGTAAGAATTTTGGAGTTGTTATTAACAAATATCTGGAAAAAGACAATCCGGTGGAGAAGTTTTGTATTGAAAATAACATAAAAATATTAAGCCGGATTCCTTTTGACAGAGAACTCGGAACTCTAAATTCAAATGCGGAAATTGCGGTTAACAAAGATGAAAAATACAGAGACATATTTTCCTATCTTTTTGATATCATAACAAGGGAGGTGCAGCATGAAACAGCTATTGATTCTCAGCGGTAAAGGCGGCACCGGTAAAACCACAATTGCAAGTGCGTTTATAAAACTTGCCGATGTCAAAGCATATGCGGATTGTGACGTAGATGCACCTAATTTACACCTCATTACAGGGTGGAATATTGAACCCGAAAAAACAGATTACTATGGGTTGCCGGAAGCAAAAATAGATACGGAAATATGTATCAAATGTGATCGATGCAGAGAAAATTGTCGATTTGATGCGATTTCATTAAAAGAAAGCTATGCAGTGGATCCATTTGCATGTGAGGGTTGCAGCGTTTGTGAGTACGTTTGTCCTGTGAATGCCATAACAATGGTTCCTGCAGTGGCTGGAGAACTGATGCTTTATTCCGATGGAGAAAAGACTTTTTCAACAGCCCGGCTTAAAATGGGCAGCGGAACATCCGGATTACTTGTAACTGAAGTAAAAAAGCAAATGAAGTCGGCGGCAATTGACGCTGAACTGGCTGTTATCGACGGATCTCCCGGAATAGGTTGTCCCGTTATCGCATCACTTAGCGGAGTGGATATGGTTTTGATAGTAGCAGAACCTTCTTTGTCAGGTATCAGCGATATGGAGCGTATTATAAATACTGCTGAAAACTTTGGAACCAAAATAGCGATATGTATAAATAAGTATGATATAAATATTGAAAATACAAAAAGGATTGAGAACATCTGTAAAAAAAGGCGTCTTCCTTTTATAGGCAGCATACCCTTCGATTCAGATGCGGTAAAAGCCGTAAATAATGGACAGACAATAGTAGATATAGACTGCATATCCGGAAAAGCAGTAAAGGAAATTTATCGCAGGACTATGGACTTACTCTTTGAAAAGACGGAGGATTAAGTTATGCTTATTAAAACTTTAGTTGAGAACACATCGATATCAGAAAATTTTGGTTGCGAGCACGGGCTTAGCCTGTATATCGAAACGAAAAAACACAAAATATTATTTGATGTCGGTGCAAGCGAACTTTTTTTCGAAAATGCAAAAAAGCTTAATGTGAATATTGCCGATGTAGACTTTCTCGTAATTTCTCATGGTCACTTTGATCATGGCGGAGGATTGGAAAAATTTCTGAAAGAAAATAAAAAAGCTAGGGTATTTGTCCATCAACTCGCTTTTGAACAATACTATTCCAATAGCCCGAATGATGAATTAGAGTATATAGGCTTGAATGAAAAATTAAAGCAAAACGAACAAATCACATTCAATGCGGATTGCTTGTTGATTAGCGAGGGGATTAAGGTCTTTTCGAATGTGACTGCTAAAGAGCCGCGACCTCAATCAAATAAAGGCTTACTAAGGGAGTATAACGGGCAAATGGAGGATGATATCTTCCTGCATGAACAGAACCTTATCGTAGAGGAAGAAGGAAAAACACTATTGATAACAGGTTGCGCTCATAATGGTATTATAAACATTTTTGAGCATTTCAAGTCGATTGAAGAGCGGATGCCGGATTATGTAATAGGCGGGTTTCACCTGTCCAGTCATTTTGGCGGCAGTGAAGATTCAGAAATTTTAGACAGAGTCGCCGAATATCTGATTGGCACAAAAGCAAAGTTTTATACGTGTCATTGCACAGGTCTTGAATCATATGAAAGATTGAGAACTGCTATGGGTGACAGTATTGGATATTTATCGACAGGTAGTGAAATAAAGATTTAATCAAAAATAAGAATATAAAAAAGACAAGGATATAAAAACGGAGGAAATAAAATGATGAGAATTGCAGTAGCGAGCGAAAACGGAAAGGTTACGGAACATTTTGGACATTGTGAGGAGTTCAAAATTTTTGATACTGAGAACAATAAAATTGTTAATACCGAAAACGTTCCTAATCCGGGACACAGACCGGGATTTTTGCCTAATTTTCTTGCAGACCGCGGGGTAAATGTTATTATCAGCGGTGGTATGGGTGGCGGAGCTGTTCAGATTTTCAATGAAAGGAATGTTGAGGTTATAATTGGAGCATCCGGTGATGCAGAGGCGGCTGTTGAAGCATATCTTGAAGGTTCTCTGGAATCGACAGGCTCCGTATGTCATGAACACAGATATCATGATGAATGCGGAAAATAGAATACAAATATTCATAATAATCACACTAAAACCTGAGCACATGTAGTATAATTTTACATAGAAAAAACTTGAGGAGTTTTAATAATGAAAACAAAAACTATGAAATTAGCATCCAGAGGAAAGAGGTTCGGTGCTTATTGCATTGATTCACTTGTTCCTTTTATTGTGTCTATGGTTATGACGGTGATGTTGATTGCAATGCTTGCTTATACAACCGATTATTATAATAGATATAACTACGGATATGGATATTCATATGGACCGGCAAGAGGACAAATTGCAGGTTTCATCATCCTTTTTATGATGTTGATAGGATATACAGTTGTTCAGCTTTTTTTCTTCTCAAAGTCTATGACAATTGGCAAGGCTTTACTGGGAATGCAGGTCATATCCGCTCAAGACGGAAAGCCTATAGGTTTCTGGAAAATGCTTTTCAGAGAATGGTTTGTAAAGAGGGCATCTTCTTCTGTCTTCTTTCTTGGATATATATGGATAATTATAGATCATAAGAGTAGAGGCTGGCATGATCTGATTCTGGAGACCTATGTTATCGATGTAAAAGAATCTGCTAAAATTCAGAAAGACAGTGTAAAAGAGACTACAGGATCAATCAGTGACACCTCAGTTCCGCTTGAGGAACCTCCGGTTATAGAAAGTGTTGTCACAAAGTCCGCCACAGAGCTTCATTCTGAATCTAAATCAGAGCAGGTTCAGGATATAAATATAGATTCCAAACCGGAACTTAGTATGACTATGACGAAGGATGAATTACTTGCCATAGCGAAAGATCAGGGTCTCGATATGGGTCGTAATATAAAAAAAGCAGATATTATTGCAGCAATCGAAGAAAAAATGAACATCAAATAACTGCATATGATAGCGTATAAACTTGAGATGATGTGAAAGAGATATGGAAACAAACGAAAGAATCAAGACCTGTACTTTTAGTAAAGGTGAGATCTCGGAAAATAGAAATCTCGCTTCGGGAATATATAAGATAACAATAGATACAGCAGAATGCTATTTCAGTTGTCCGGGACAGATAGTTATCATTGAATTTAACGGCGAAAGAAAAGCCTTTCCTGTATCCGAATATGATGGAAAGAGATTTTCCATTGCAATTAATACTGAAGAAGAGGGATTCGCAAAAGAGTTATCAAAGGCTGAAATGGGTACAGAAGTTGCCGTATGTACAGGACTAGGGAACGGATTCGATGTTGATGCAATTCCTGAAGGAGCAACTATCGTTGCTGATACTAAAGGAATTTCTCAGATGCTCAGCCTTACAAGAGAACTTCTTATGCGAGGAAAAAACTGCAAGCTCGTCCTTGGTTATCCTAATAAAGAGAGCATCTTCATGGTGGATTCATTTAAGAATTTATGCAATGATATTGAGGTCCTGACAGAAGATGGCAGCAACGGCAGAGAAGGACGGGTTGAAGATGGAATAAGGGAAGCAGAATATGTATGTGCCGGAGGCTCAGTAGAAATGCTTCAGAAACTTGCGAAAAAAACAGAAGACGGACAGTTCAATATGATATGTTCTGTAAATAGTGAAGAAGATGTTTTCAGTATTTGTAAGAACGGTCCTGTTTTTGAAAAGGATAATATCAATTGGAATATGTTATGAGGCAGGTATACACCGCTTCACATGGAAGTATTATTCATCCGCTTCGTAGAGTTCTTCGAAAGTATCGATTATTGCCAGGGCAATAGCCTTGGCATTTTTTTTCTTATTATTATCAAAAATTTCATTATCCTCCGCACTGCTTATAAATCCGACTTCCACTAAACAGGAAGGCATGTGAGAATAGCTGTTCTCAGGATAGTTTTCGTCTTCACTGACTAAGGTTCCTGCTCTGACAGCTCTTTCAGAAAAACCTTCTTTGACAAGGCCTTTCATTATGTTATTAGCCAGGAGTAATGATTTTTTATCGGCCGGACTTGGAATGAAGATTTCTACACCTTCACCTTCTCCATCCACCTTGTTGCGATGCAGTGAAATCATCAAATCAGCTGAAGCCTCGTTTGCCATCAATCCGCGTTTATCTCGTTCAACATAAGTGTCATCAGATCTCGACATTACAACTTTGAAGTTTTCTCTCTTCAGGTAGTCTCTGACTTCCAGAGCAAGAGACAGATTGTCATCCTTCTCCATCCTCGTATCTGTGTGAGAGCCGGGATCCTCGCCTCCATGTCCGGGATCAATAAATATTGTACCTCTGTTGTTAAATAATCCGAGTTCGTCTTTATGCATTATGAAAACGATAGTCGTTGCAAGAATAATAAGAAGAAAAATTAATAGGGTTATGCGTCGCCTTTTTTTCTTGCGTCTGCGTATACGTTTTTTTTCTTTTATAAGAATTTCGCGAATCTCCGCGTCTGTAAGCTGCATTGAATCTCCTTAGATAAAATTTACGAAATATGTTGAATAACTAATCTTATATGTTTATAATACTACATTTTTACAATATCTGTATGGTATAATTCAATACAAGAATAACAATGTAACGGTCAGATATAATTTGTTGTGGAGGGATTCTGATGTACGCGATTACTGCAAACGCAATGCGATATATGGAAGAATACACAATGTCAAAAGGTATATCGGGAAATGTCCTGATGGAGATAGCCGGTAGAAGCATTGCGGAAGAAATCATTCAAAGATTTCCCAATCCAAATACAGAAATACTTATACTTTGCGGATCAGGTAAAAACGGAGCAGACGGACTTGTATGTGCAAGATGGCTTCTAAACAACAACTATTCAAATACCGGGATAGTTTTTGTCGGAGAAAGAGGAAAGATTAGCAAAGAGTTTCTTGAACAGGCTTTTATACTGGCTAAAACCGTACCCGGAACTGATATATATGAAATTGATAATATCGGGGATGGTCTTTATAAGAAATTTGATATCATTATTGATGCCATCTACGGAATCGGACTGAACAGACCCCTTAGCAATAGAGATATCGACTTCATTAATTATATAAACAGCAAATCAACATATAGGATATCAGTCGATGTTCCATCCGGCTTGGAAGCTTCAAAAGGAAGAGTTATGGGAACAGCTGTAAAAGCGGATTTAACAGTTACTTTTGGAAGTTATAAGACGGGAATGTTTTTAGGAGAAGGCAGAAAATACTCAGGAGAAATCAAGCTGGTCGATATTGGTCTTACAAATACCGGCTTCAAAAATATACCGGATAAGATGATGGTATGCGATTCGGATTTCTATGAAAAAAACGTTTCGGAAACACTGATTAAAAGAAGTGAGTCCGGACATAAAGGTACTTTCGGTACTGTAGGAATAATAGCTGACAGCAAGGGCATGCTAGGGGCAGGAATTCTGGCCGCAAAGTCCGCATACAGGAGCGGTTGCGGGCTGGTTAAAGTGTTTTGTTCAAGAGAAAAAGTACAGACTTTTAATGAAACTGTTCCTGAAGCAGTTGTAGTACCTTATGACAATAATGATTTAGAAGAAGAGTTTGTACGTTTTATCAAAGGTACTGATTCCATTCTGATCGGGCCGGGATTAAGTGAAGATGAGACGGGAAGCCTTCTGGTGGATAAAGTTCTTGAAGAAAATATACCTGCAGTTCTGGATGCCGGGGCTTTGAATATAATTTCAAAGAATTTACGCAGATTTAAAAGGCGACGGTGCCAATGCGTTATAACTCCTCATGTTGGTGAAATGGCAAGGCTTTGCGGGACAAAAAAGTCAGAGATTCTAGATGAGACTGTGAAATATATAAAGCATTTTACCGGCGAATACAAAGCAAGTCTGGTTGTCAAATCGGATATATCAGTAGTATCTCTTGTTACAGATGAAGGAAATGAATTTTTTTTAAATACTACAGGAAACTCGGGACTGGCTACAGCCGGATCGGGAGATGTCCTTGCCGGAGTTATCGCATCACTTATGGCACAGGGTAATAGTCCTAACAACAGTCTTCTTTATGGTGTAATGATACACGGTATTGCAGCTGACAGATCAGCTGATACTGAATGTTTGAGAAGAAGGATGATGGCGGGAGATATTGTTGACAACCTTTTTCTGTAAATGTATAATCATAGCGTTGCGGCTTATATTACAGACCAAATTTATAACGTCAGGAGGTGAGACAAGAATATGGCAAAAGTTATCGTTAAAGAGAACGAGAGCTTAGAAAGTGCTCTTAAGAGATTTAAGAGATCTTGCGCTCGCGACGGCGTTATGGCTGAACTGCGTAAGAGAGAGTATTATGAGAAACCAAGCGTAAAACTCAAAAGAAAGTCAGAGGCAGCTCGTAAGAAGGCTCGTAAATACTAATACTTATAAGAAATGAGATGCGAACCCGATTCAAGGTGTTCGCTTTTTCTTTAAAAGAAAGGAGATCACATGGGACTTAAGGAACAGCTTAAAAATGACTATAAGGAAGCTATGAAGAACGCGGATAAAGTTCGCAAGGATACTGTCAATATGGTTAGAGCAGCCATTAAACAGCAGGAAATCGATACCAGGGAAGAACTGAATGACGATGCCGATATTGTCAGAATAATTAAGAAGCAGGTCAAAATGCGAACTGATGCTCTTGCCGATTTTGCAAAGGGCGGGAGAGATGACATTGTTGAGTCTTATACGAAAGAAATTGAGATTCTCAAGACATATTTGCCTGAAGAAATGACTAACGAGGCTATAGTTGAGAAAGTAAAAGAAACAGCGGAAAAGCTCGGCATAAGCGAAGGTATGAAGAACATGGGCGTTTTGATGAAAAATGTTATGGCGGAAATTAAAGACGCTGCTGACGGATCAACTGTAAACAAAATAGTTAAAGCTTATCTCAACGGAGATTTTGATGAAAAAGAAGACAAGGAATAAATGGAATTAAACATTAAGATACCTGAAGATATCAATATACAGGAACTTTTCGGTAATTATGATGCCAACATCAAAGAGGTCGAGGAGAGAACCGAAACTACAATGGTGCTTAGGGGTGACGCACTTCTCATAAAAGGCAGATATCCGGATATCGCTGTTAAGGTAATCGAGAGACTTATTGATGCAATAAGATTGGATTCAACTCTGGATAGACAAAGGTTAAATTACATAATTGACATGACACTCAGTGGCATAAGTTATGATGAGAAGGCCTCAAGGGATGACATAATTTGTTTCACTCACAGGGGAAAACCTCTTAAGCCGAAGACAAAAGGTCAGAAGGAATATGTCGATAAAATAAGACGTTCGGATATGGTTTTCGGTATAGGGCCGGCAGGGACAGGTAAAACTTATATTGCCTGTGCTATGGCTATAGATGCTTATAAGAATAAGGAGATTGAAAAGATAATTCTTACCAGACCGGCTGTTGAAGCCGGAGAGAGGCTGGGTTTCTTACCCGGAGATATGCAGGAAAAAGTAGATCCTTATCTCAGGCCGCTGTATGATGCTCTGTTTGATGTACTGGGTGCTGAGGCTTCAATGCGCCTTAAAGAAAAGGGAATAATTGAAGTTGTACCTCTTGCATATATGAGAGGAAGAACTCTTGATAATGCATTTATAATTCTTGATGAAGCACAGAATACCACAAGAGAACAGATGAAGATGTTCCTCACGCGTATGGGATTCAGCTCAAAAGTTGTTGTTACCGGAGACATAACACAAATCGACCTCCCGTCAGGACTGACGTCAGGCTTACGGGAAGCGGAAAAAGTTTTAAAAGGGGTTGAAGGCATTGAATTCAGCTACTTCACAGAACTTGATGTTGTAAGAAACGAATTAGTCCGAAAAATCATAAGGGCATATGAAGCTTTTGAAAAAAATAAAAGAAGATAGGTATGAATATATATTATAGCGATGAACTTGGCAGAATCACATCGGAAATAGAATCATTTATTAATAAGGCGGCAGATATTGCAGTTTCCGGTGAATTTAATCAAGATAGATATGAAATTAATACTGCTAATCTGCAGTTAGCCTTAAGTGTTACCATTGTCGACAAAGATGAGATACAGGATCTGAACAGAGAATATAGAGGCATAGATAAAAATACGGATGTCCTCAGCTTTCCTCAGTTTGATAGCAAAGAGAAATTATTAAATCTTATGAGGGAATATGCGTACTTAGAGAGCGATTCTGATTTTGAATTGCCGGAAATACCCCTGGGAGATGTTGTTATCTGCTGGGATGTTGCAGAGGAACAAGCAGAAGAATATGAGACAGGGATTATACGCGAGATCCTATATCTCTTTACACATAGCATTTTTCACCTTCTGGGTTATGACCATGAGGAAGAAGAAGAACGTGTTCTAATGAGAATGCGAGAAGAAGAAGTAATGGATTCGATTGGAGTAAGCAGATGAAGTCAGGTTTTGTAGGAATAATAGGACGTCCGAATGTTGGTAAATCAACGTTTCTCAATTCAATACTTGGAGAGAAGATTGCCATAACATCAAGTAAGCCTCAGACGACTCGTAATCGTATCAAGGGAATATATACAGATCTCGATTATGACGATGGAGAAGGATTGCAGATTGTATTTCTGGACACTCCGGGTATACATATAGCACGTAACAAACTGGGGAATGCTATAAATGAGATCGCCATCAACACTTATAAAGGTGTTGATGTAATTTTGCTTATTAATGACGGGAGCAAGCCTTTTGACAAAGGAGATCAGGCCCTGATTGATATGCTGAAGGAAACGGAAGTACCGAAACTTGTCGCTATAAACAAGATGGACAGGATGGGTCCGGAAGAATATCTGGTCCTTTATAACAAGTACGAAGAAACAGGAATGTTTGATGATATTTACGGAGTATCCGCTCTCAAGGGAGATAACGTCTATATGCTCCTTGACAGGCTTTCGGGATACATGCAGGAGGGTCCTATGTATTATCCTGAGGATATTGCGACAGATGACCCGCTCAGATTTATAGTTAGTGAGATAATAAGGGAAAAACTCCTTATGACTTTGAATGAAGAGGTTCCTCATGGGGTATATGTGGAAATCGAATTATTTGAAGAAAAAGATAATATTACAGACATAGGAGCAGTGATTTACTGTGAAAAAAAATCTCATAAGGCGATTATTATAGGAAAGGGAGGACGCAAACTTAAAGGTGTCGGAAAAGCAGCCAGGCTTGATATTGAGGAACTTCTTGGACAAAAAGTATTCCTCAGCCTTTGGGTCAAAGTAAAAGAAAACTGGAGAGACTCGGAAAGAACTTTAAAAAGCTGGGGCTATAAGGATGAATAATGATAGTCAATACTGAGGGAATAGTGCTGAAACAGCGTAAAATAGCAAATAACAGACGGATAATCGTAACCTTTAGCAAGACTTATGGCAAGATTAACGCAGGTACTTCGATCAATGAAAAAAGCAAAGGCAAATCCGCTTTGGCTTTGAGACCGTTTACCTACGCTGAATATCAGATTTTCAAGGGACGAGATTATTATAATATAGATTCAGCCACAGTAAAAAAAAGTTATTATGCTATAGGAGAAGACTTTGACAGGTTTATTGTGGCGTCACAGATTCTTGAATATATCGACAAGATAACGGAGGAAGGACAGCCAAGACCTATGCTGTTTGACCTGACAATAGAGTTTCTGGAAAGCATAACAAGGGTGTCCGGAAATTATGAAACCCTTCTATACGCCTTTATAGTTAAGACTCTGAGAATGCAGGGAATTATGCCTGAACTGAAATGTTGTATTGACTGTGGAAAGCCTCTTTCAGAGTTTGGAAAAGGTAAGGGGAAAAAAATAAAAATGTTTTCCGTTACGTCGGGCGGAGTGATATGTGAGAACTGCCATAAAGCTGAGACATCAACGGGTTCAGCGTTGATTTACAGTCCGTCATTCGATATAATAGAGGTGTTACAATACTTTATTTTGAAACCTATGGAGACTTTCGAAAAACTCAAACTCAGACCGGAAGTTTCAGAACAAATTAAAAATATTTTGGCAGAGTACATCAAACATTATCTCGACATTGATGTATTCAAAGACGAGAAAGGGTAGAGGTAAATATATGGAAATCAATTTAGAAAAAATTGAACTGGTAAAAGAAAGGACCGGAGCAACATATGCGGAGTCCAAGGAAGCTTTAGAGAAAGCAAATGGAAGTGTTGTTGATGCGATTATTGATATTGAGGAGAATATTAACATGAATAAAGATGCAAAAAGTTCAGAAGAATCAAAATTCAAAGATAACCCAACCTTCAAGAAGATGAAGGAAATTATTGAAAAGGGCAACGTAAGCAGAATAATTATTGCAAAGAATGGTGAAACATATGTAAATTTCCCTTTGACTGCAGGTGTAGTAGGAGCGATACTTGTTCCTTGGGGCGTTATTCTTGGTATTGTTGCTGCTCTTGGAACACAGTGCGACATTCAGTTTGTTGACGACAAGAATCAGGTAGTCGATATTAACGGAAAAGTTATCAGTGCTTATGATAAAGCGAAAGGAACAACAATGAAAGGAATTAATAAGGTCCAGGATAAGGTTCAGGATATTGTTGATAAAATTGATAAAGACGGTGAGACTCTTGATAAGCTTGGCGATTATGCAAATAAGGCTACAGATAAGATTAAAGATTTAGTAGATGAGGGAGTAGCTGCATTCAACAAGACAGTCGAAAAGGTTAACGAAGACGGGAAAATCGACGCAATCAAAGAATCTGTGGAAAAAGCGGCAAAAGAAGCTTTTGAAGCATTTAAAAATGCTGCAAAGCAGGCTGCTGATAAAGTAGAGGATATCGGAGAGTCAATGGAAGATAAGATAGAAGATTTGGAAGAAAAAATTGAAAAAAAGGCAGAAGATATAGGTATAGATGTCGAGATAGATGACAAAGAAGAATAAAAAAATAAGGAGATTTTAACTAAATGGCAATTGACAAGAAGGAAGTTCCACAGGATGACAGAATTGTTACCATGGAGAAGATAATCGCATTGTGTAAGAACAGAGGATTTATATATCCGGGATCGGATATATACGGAGGACTTGCAAACACATGGGATTTCGGACCTCTTGGTGTAGAATTGAAAAACAACGTAAAGGATGCATGGAAACGCAAATTTGTACAGGAATCAAAGTATAATGTCGGACTTGATGCGGCTATACTTATGAATCCGCAAACCTGGGTTGCATCCGGGCATGTATGTGGATTCAGTGACCCTCTGATTGACTGTAAAGGGTGTAATACCAGATACAGAGCAGACAAGATAATCGAAGAATATCTTGAAGAGCAGGGAATTGAAGAAATCGTAGACGGATGGTCTAACGACAGGATGGAGAAATTCATTGTTGATAACAAGGTCAAATGTCCATCCTGCGGCAAATCCGATTTTACAGGAATCAGAAAATTCAACCTTATGTTTAAGACTTTTCAGGGTGTTACCGAAGATTCTCAAAATGAGATTTTTATGAGACCGGAGACGGCACAGGGAATATTTGTTAACTTCAAAAATGTTCTGAGAACATCGAGAAGAAAAATTCCTTTCGGTATAGCTCAGGTAGGAAAATCATTCCGCAATGAAATTACTCCCGGCAACTTCATATTCAGAGTCAGAGAATTTGAGCAGATGGAACTGGAATTCTTCTGCAAACCGGGTACTGAACTTGAATGGTTTGCTTTCTGGAAGAAATATTGCAATGATTTCCTGAAAGCTCTTGGACTCAGGGAAGAATATACAAGAATGAGAGACCATACACAGGAGGAACTTTCTCATTACAGCAATGCCACGACGGATATAGAGTACCTCTTCCCGTTCGGTTGGGGAGAACTGTGGGGTATTGCATCCAGAACTGATTATGACCTTATGGCACATCAGAACCACTCAGGTGAAGATATGAGCTATCTTGATCCTGAGACAAACCAAAGATATGTGCCTTATTGCGTCGAGCCGTCAGTTGGAGTGGAACGTCTGGTGCTGGCATTTCTTGTCGATGCATATGATGAGGAAAAACTTGTTGACGCAAACGGAAAAGAGGATACTCGTAACGTATTGAGGCTTCATCCGGCCCTTGCGCCATACAAAGCGGCTGTACTTCCTCTTTCAAAAAAACTCGAACCTAAAGCTCTCGAAGTGTATGAGGAGCTGAGCAAGTACTTTATGGTTGAGTACGACGCATCAGGATCGATTGGAAAGAGATACAGAAGAGAAGATGAAATCGGCACTCCGTTCAGTATATGTGTTGATTTCGATACTGAAGCTGATAACTCTGTTACTATTCGAGATAGAGATACTATGAAACAAGTAAGAGTACCTATATCTGAAGTCAGAGCTTATATTGAAGAAAAACTATATTTCTAATAGTAAAGGAGAAACACGTTATGGCAAAGTATGTTTATTCATTTAACGAAGGCTCAAAAGAAATGAAGAATCTACTGGGCGGTAAGGGAGCAAACCTTGCTGAGATGACTAATATAGGTCTTCCTGTTCCATTTGGATTCACCATTACGACAGATGCCTGCAAGAAATACAATGATGATGGCGAGATACTTGACCAGGCAGTCATCGATGAGGTATGGGAGCATCTGGTAGAGCTTGAAGAAATAATGGGAAAGAAGTTCGGGGATAATGAAAACCCTCTTCTTGTTTCGGTAAGGTCCGGATCACCTGTATCTATGCCGGGAATGATGGATACAATTCTGAACCTCGGACTTAACGATATAGCCGTAGAAGGCCTGGCTAAGAAAACAGAAAATGAGAGGTTTGCTTACGACAGTTACAGAAGATTTATTCAGATGTTCGGTGATGTTGTAATGGAAATCAATAAATCAAAATTTGATGAGATATTTGAAGGCCAGAAGAAAAAAGCAGGGGTTGAGCTTGATGTTGATCTGACTACAGAAGATCTGAAAGAGATAATTGCCGGATATAAAGAAGTTGTTAAAAATGAGTTGGGAAGAGATTTCCCGCAAGATCCAAAAAATCAACTCCTTGAATCAATTGAAGCTGTATTTAAATCATGGAATAACGATAGAGCTGTACTTTACAGAAAACTCAACAATATACCGGACAACCTCGGAACAGCAGTAAATGTCCAGTCCATGGTGTTTGGTAACAGTGGAGATGACTCCGGGACAGGAGTTGCATTTACGCGTAATCCTGCTAACGGTGAAAACGAATTGTTTGGAGAGTATCTTGAAAATGCACAGGGAGAGGACGTTGTAGCCGGCATAAGAACACCTCATCCGCTTTCAGAAATGGAAGAGGCGTTTCCGGAAGTTTATGCACAGTTTGCAAAGATAGCAAAAACCCTGGAAAACCATTACAAAGATATGCAGGATATGGAGTTTACCATTGAAGACCGGAAACTGTATATGCTCCAGACACGTAGTGGCAAGAGAACAGCAGCAGCTGCAGTTAAGATCGCTGTCGACCTGGTTAACGAAGGGTTGATCGATAAAGAAACAGCTCTGATGAGAATAGAGCCTGATCAAATCAATCAGCTTCTACACCCTACTTTCGATCCTGCAGAACTTGCAAAGGTAACACCTGTTGCAAAAGGTCTTCCGGCATCACCGGGAGCTGCTACCGGTGAGATTTACTTTACTGCAGAAGATGCAGCTAAAGCCGGTGCAGAAGGAAAGAAAGTTATTCTTGTAAGAGAAGAGACAAGTCCTGAAGACCTTGCGGGCATGGCTGCAGCTGAGGGCATTCTTACAGCTCGCGGCGGTATGACATCACACGCTGCCGTAGTAGCAAGGGGAATGGGAACATGCTGCGTAGCAGGTTGTAAAGCTGTTTTGATTGATTATGCCGCAAAGACTATGACGATAGCCGGTAAAGTTTATGAAGAAGGATGCAACATATCACTCAACGGAACAGAAGGAACTGTTTATGTAGATCCAATTAAAACCATTCCTCCTGAACTGTCAGGTGATTTCGGAACAATTATGGAGTGGGCTGATGAGGTAAGGACACTTAAAGTAAGAACCAATGCGGATACTCCGAAAGAAGCGCAGCAGGCAATAGATTTTGGTGCAGAAGGAATCGGACTTTGCAGAACTGAGCATATGTTCTTTGAAGAAGACAGGATTCCAAAAATCAGAAGAATGATTCTTGCTGATACAGAGGATGAGAGGAGAGAGGCTTTAGCAGGACTTCTTCCATATCAGAAAGACGACTTTGTAGGTATATTCAGGGTAATGGGTGAGCTTCCTGTAACTATCAGGCTTCTCGATCCGCCGCTGCATGAGTTCCTGCCAAGAACGGAAGCTGATATTAAGCAGTTATCCGATCAATTCAATATTCCACATGAGAAAATTGTAAGTAAAACAGCCGAACTTCATGAGTTTAACCCGATGCTGGGACACCGCGGATGCAGACTTGCAGTAACTTATCCGGAGATTGCAGAGATGCAGACAGAGGCAATTATTGCCGCTGCTCTGCAGGTCCGTAAGGAAAAGGGTTTCGATATCGTTCCTGAGATCATGGTTCCTTTGATTGGTGAAGTCAAAGAACTTGAATACGTAAAGAAGAGTATCGTAGAAGTAGCTGACAGACTTATTGCTGAATCAGGGGATAATATGAAATATCTGGTAGGTACAATGATTGAAATCCCAAGAGCAGCTATAACAGCTGATGAGATTGCAGAAGAAGCAGAATTCTTCTCATTCGGAACCAATGACCTGACACAGATGGGATTTGGATTCTCAAGAGATGATACGGGAGAAATTATCAAGGAATATGTTGATAAAGGCATACTTCCGGTTGATCCGTTCCAGTCAATAGATCCAAATGGAGTCGGAAAACTTATGAGTATCGCTGTTGAAGGCGGGAAGAAGACGAGACCTAATATAAAACTGGGAATTTGCGGTGAGCACGGAGGGGATCCGACATCAATACATTTCTGTCACAAAGTGGGACTACACTATGTTTCATGTTCACCGTTTAGAGTACCGATTGCAAGACTTTCAGCTGCACAGGCAGTAATTGAAGAATCAAACAAGTAACATATAATTGAAAAATAAAACAATCCGCCTATCGAGAAATCGATAGGCGGATTCCATAGAGTTTTGAATATCTCCGGAAAGTATACAGATTTGCAATTTTTACATAATATCATGCGTATCATTATCTGATTCCGGCAAAATATTATTGACATGAAAGTAGATAAATAAATATTATAAAAGTACAAATAATGCATATAAAATATCTGAAAGGAGGAAATATGGATAAAGCAGTTTATCAGAAATATGTTTCTATTCTTGAAAATGAGTTAGTTCCCGCAATGGGATGTACAGAACCCATTGCTCTTGCTTACGCAGGTGCAAAGGGTAGAGAAATACTCGGAAAACTTCCGGACAAAGTAGTTGTAAAAGCTAGTGGGAGTATTATAAAGAATACAAAATCCGTAATTGTACCGAATACAAATCAGATGAAGGGAATTCCTGTTGCTGTAGCAGCCGGAATTGTTGCCGGCAAGTCGGAATTGGAACTTCAGGTTATTTCAGAAGTAACAGAAGAACAGATTCCGGAAATTCAAAAATTTGTCGAGACTGTAAAAATTCCGGTAATTCCGCTGAACGAAGGAAATGTGTTTGATATTTTGATTGAACAATATGCAGGAGAAGATAAGTCCGTTGTCCGTATTATAGATTTTCATACAAATATTGTTTATCTCAGTAAAAATGATGAGGTGCTCTTAGATCAAAGAGAAGATAATTATTCTATTGAAAATGAAGAAGGTATTTTTCTATCAATGGAAGAAATATGGAATTTTACAAATGAAGTAAATATAGAGGATGTAAGAGAAGTTATTCAGAGACAAATAGATTTTAACTGGGCAATCGGTATGGAAGGTATGAAGAATAAGTATGGCGCAAATATCGGAAAAGTGTTGACTGATGCCTATGGTGAAGATGTACATAATTTTGCATGTGCAATGGCGGCAGCCGGATCAGATGCCCGAATGAACGGGTGCGAATTACCTGTAGTTGTAAATTCCGGAAGCGGAAATCAGGGTATAACAATTGCACTTCCTATTCTAGTGTATGCAAAGCATCTTAAATCGGAAGAAGAAACCTTGTTCCGGGCATTGGTACTTGCAAACCTGATTGCAATTTATGAAAAAACAGGTATCGGAAGACTTTCAGCATATTGCGGTGCAGTCTCTGCAGGAGCGGCAGCGGCAGCAGGTATTGCTTTTTTACATGGGGAAGACTATGAAATGATTAAACATATAGTGGTAAATACCCTTGCTGTATCTTCAGGAATTATCTGTGACGGTGCTAAGGCTTCATGTGCAGCTAAGATTGCTTTATCTGTATACTCAGGATTACTTGGTTATGAAATGTATAAAAGAGATCAGCAGTTTTTTGCAGGTGATGGAATTGTTGCAAAAGGAATAGAAGCAACATTAAAAAATGTCGGTGAGCTTGCAAGTATTGGTATGTATGATACAAATAAAGAGATTATCCGAATGATGACAGAAGAATAGAAAAGTTTGAAAAAATATTTGAAGGTGGAACGAAAAAATGAGAGACTTACAAGTCTCTCATTTTCATATACTGCAAAGTAGTAATTAATGCTGTGTAAATTTACAACAGTCCGCCGACCTGTACGAACAGAGGAGCAAATACAAGAGCAACGATTGTCATAAGCTTGATCAGGATGTTGATGGACGGACCGGAAGTATCTTTGAAAGGGTCACCAACGGTATCGCCGACAACAGCAGCTTTATGAGCTTCAGAACCCTTGCCTCCAAAGTTTCCGGATTCAATAAACTTCTTTGCATTATCCCATGCGCCGCCTGCGTTCGCCATCATGATTGCAAGGAGAACACCTGATGAAAGTGCACCTGCAAGCATTCCGCCGAGAGCTTCAACACCAAGAACCAGACCTATGAGAAGAGGTGCGACTATTGCAATGAGTCCCGGAACTATCATTTCCTTAAGAGCAGCACCTGTTGAAATTTCAACACATCTCGCATAATCGGGCTTTTCAGTTCCTTCCATAATACCTTTATGCTCTCTGAATTGTCTTCTTACTTCTTCAATCATCTGATTGGCAGCCTTACCTACTGAATTCATAGTAAGTGCCGAGAAAAGAAATGGAAGCATAGCGCCAACGAAGAGTCCGATAATTACCATTGGATTAAGTAAATCCACACCTTCTTTAGTAAGTCCTGCAACTTCAGCATAAGATACGAAAAGTGCAAGTGCTGTAAGTGCAGCAGATGCAATTGCAAACCCTTTACCAATAGCAGCCGTTGTGTTTCCAACTGCATCGAGCTTATCTGTAATTTCCCTGACATCTTCAGGAAGTTCTGACATTTCAGCAATACCGCCTGCGTTGTCGGAAACAGGACCATAAGCATCAACAGCAACTGTCATAGCTGTTGTTGAAAGCATTCCTACAGCAGCAAGTGCAATACCATAGATACCGGCAACCTGGAAGGAAATATAGATGCCTACACAAACGAATATGATAGGCCAAAAAGTAGAGAGCATTCCTACACCAAGTCCGGAAATTATGGTTGTTGCCGGACCTGTAAGAGATTCTTTTGCAATTCCCTGAACTGCTTTATACTCATCTGATGTGTATACTTCTGTAATTTTTCCAATAGCTATACCAACTATAAGTCCTGCTACTATAGCCCATGCATAGCTGGTTCCGCCCAGCATTACTTTTGATAGTACAAATGCGGAGATAATAACTATGATACCTGCTACATAAGTACCCATATTAAGAGCAACAGAAGGGTCACTGCCATCTTTTCCTCTTACAAAGAGAATGCCGATAACAGATGCGAGCAAACCGATTGCTGAAAGTATCAATGGAAACAATGCGGCCGTTTCTTGAGAAAAAGCTCCACCTGATGTTGCAGCAGCTACAGCAGAAAGTGTGATAGCAGAAATTATAGATCCTACATATGATTCAAAAAGATCTGAACCCATTCCGGCAACGTCGCCTACATTATCACCAACGTTATCAGCAATAACAGCCGGATTACGAGGGTCGTCTTCAGGAATGCCTGCTTCAACTTTACCAACAAGGTCAGCACCTACGTCAGCAGCTTTAGTATAAATACCACCGCCAACTCTTCCAAAGAGAGCCATTGAGGATGCTCCAAGGCCGAATCCTGTTGCACATTCCATTACTGTTGCAAGGTCAAGAGCGACAAAGATGATGCCCAGTCCAAGGAGACCAAGTCCTGAAACGCAAAGTCCCATGACAGCACCGGATCTGAAAGCAACTTTAAGAGCCTTTGGCATACCGCTTTCCATTGCAGCATTTGCTGTTCTTACGTTACCCTGTGTGGCAACCTTCATTCCGAAGAAGCCTGCAAGTACTGATAGAACCGCTCCAAAAACGTAGAGTCCGGCTGTCTTCCAGCTTATAGCTAAGCCGATGAGAAGGAAAACCGGAATAACTACATAAACCATAACTTTGTATTCCTTCTTCAGGAATGCCATAGCTCCTTCTGTGATATAACCTGAAATTTCTTTCATTCTTTCATTGCCGCTTTCAAGTTTTGAAATCCAAGATGCAAGGGCAAATGCAACTATGAGACCAAAAGCAGCAGCGATAGGCACAAAAATTGCCATATTCATTTTGATTAACCTCCTTAGTTATGCTCCAAAAATAAAAAATGTCACAAAAAGACATCAATCCTATAGATGCATACTTAAAATAATTATTACCGATATATTATAGCTAATTTCTATTTATAACTCAATGATTGCAACGATTATTTATGTTTTTTTTGAAGTAATTTTATCTAAGCTCCATATCCAGGATTGCCTTGTCGTTTTTCATTTTTAAATGTCCGATTGCTCCGTTAATTAGTGTCATCGAAGGCTTTGTATGTCCTATATCTGCTCCCCATATAAAAGGAACATCAGGAAAAGCTCTTTGAAGCAGTTCGATGTATTCTTCGTCTGTTGAACCTCCCGTAAACATTACTCTTCCAAATATAAGTACTTTGGCATTTTTGAAAAGTCCGACTGTTTTCATTTTTAATATTTTAAGATAAAAGGAGACAGCATCAGCATTATAGGTATCAAAGAACCATATAAATCCGTCATCCTGATATCTATCAATGAAGCCGTGGAAGTCTTCATAGGGTGTTCCCAGGATCAAATCGATGATTTCCGTGCAGCCACCTATGAGTCGTCCCGTAACATCTAAAGAGGTGTTATTATCAGGTGAAAATAATTCCCACTTAACAGGGGTATCCATGTTGACTTCATCTGAAAAATCTTTGCTCGAATCATAATACTCATAAGAATGTTGAGATACGAGATTGCCCTTGAATATTTCAAGTGCGTTGTTTTGAAACTCATGTATGTTTTGAGAATCAAAACCGCCGGCATTAAATCCATAAATTGTCGCAATATCGAGTTTGGTTGTAATAAGCATTTGAATATTGGTAGGATCGGAATATCCGGCAAACCATTTCGGGTTAGACTTTATGCTTTCAATATCGATATAAGGCAGCATTTCGAAATTAAAATCTCCTCCCGTTGCAGACATTATAGCGGAAATGTTTTCATCAGACCAAATACTGTTAAATTCAGATCCTCGAATCATTGCCTGTGCGGAAGGTGAGGCATTATTTCTCACACTTGGAGTTTCTTTTATCTTGAATTCGCATTTTTTAATTTGAGAAAGAGAAAGATCGAAAGATTCGATTTTATGACCTACTCCTCCACTTGGTGCACATATGCCGATTGTTTCGCCGGATTTAGGAAAAGATGGATATATCATAAATTACACGTCCTTTCTGAATTTCCAATGGTTGTATTCTTAAAAGTTGATAAGTGAAACCATGACTTTACACAAATATTATACTATATTCTTATTCAACATGTTATAATCACTATTCAGATTAAGAATTCATATTTAAACTTATGGAGGAAGCGATGATAAAAGAAAATGCATGGAATACTTATACGGACAAGGACTTGAAAGCTATTGAAGCCCTTAGCAAAGACTATATGGAATTCCTTAATAATGGAAAAACCGAGAGAGAATGCACTTCTCTTATTATAGATATGGCTAAAACAAAGGGATATAAAAACCTTCAGGATATTATTGATAATAATGAAACTATTAAGGAAGGAAGTAAGGTGTATGCGGTTAATATGGATAAAGCCGTTATACTCCTGAATGTTGGAAAAGATATTGTAAATGCCGGTATGAATATTCTAGGTGCACATCTGGACTCGCCAAGGCTTGATGTGAAGCAAAATCCTTTATATGAGTCTGATGAGCTTGCATATCTGAACACTCATTATTATGGTGGAATTAAGAAATATCAGTGGGTGACTATACCTATGGCAATTCACGGAGTGGTTGTTAAAAAGGATGGGACTAAGATTAATCTTGCTATAGGCGAAAAGGAAGATGATCCTGTTTTCTTTGTGAGCGATCTCCTTGTTCACCTTGCAGATGAGCAGATGAAGAAGGAAGCGAAAACTGTCGTTGAGGGAGAAGACCTTGACATTATTGCCGGATCCAGACCTCTTGCCGGTGAAGAAAAAGATGCTGTCAAAGCTGCTGTACTCAAACTTCTTAAAGAACAATATGATATCGAGGAAGCTGACTTTATTTCAGCTGAGCTTGAAGTTGTTCCGGCGGGAAAAGCAAGAGAAGCGGGCTTTGACAGAAGTATGATTCTCGGATATGGACACGATGACAGATGTTGTGCATATCCTTCCGCAGTAGCTATGCTTGAGATAGAAAATCCTGAAAAGACTTCCTGCGGTCTGTTTGTAGATAAAGAAGAAATAGGCAGCGTAGGTGCGACGGGTATGGAGTCTAAATTCTTCGAGTATACTATAAGAGAAGTTCTCGATAGGATGGGATGTTACTCTGAAATCAATCTTGCTCGGGCTTTGAGAAACAGCAGGATGCTTTCATCTGATGTAAATGCAGCTTTCGATCCTCTTTATTCCGATGCTTTTGACAAAGCGAACGCCTCAAAGTTCGGACACGGTCTCGTCTTCTCTAAATTTACCGGATCCAGAGGCAAAATGGGGTCAAATGATGCAAATGCAGAATATCTTGCCGAACTGAGGAGGATAATGGATAAGCACGGAGTCATATATCAGGCAGCTGAACTCGGAAAAGTCGATGTTGGCGGAGGCGGTACTATAGCATATATATTGTCGTTATATGGAATGCAGGTCATTGACAGCGGACTTGCTGTTCTGTCAATGCACGCACCGTGGGAAGCTATAAGCAAGTCCGACTTGTATGAAGCATATAAGGGATATAAAGCATTCCTGATAGAGGCATAAAAACAGAAATATTATAAAAACATATGAAAAATACGGTGTGATTATGTTAAAAGAAGCATTCATGACTTTCGTTATGGCTATGCTTCCCGTTGTTGAGTTAAGGGGAGCTATTCCGTTCGGAGTTGTATCAGGATTAAGTATACAAGCATCTTTTATTTTGTCGGTTTTGGGAAATCTTCTACCTGTACCTTTTCTTGTCGTGTTTACGCGTAAAGTATTTGAATGGCTTCAATCTAAAAATGAGTGGCTACGTAAGATAGTTGAGCGTCTTGAGAAAAAAGCGGATAAGAACAAAGAAGTCGTACTTAGATCGGAATTCTGGGGACTGATGATATTAGTGGCAATTCCTTTGCCGGGAACAGGAGCCTGGACAGGAGCCTTAGTAGCGGCAATGCTTAATATGAGACTTTCACGAGCTATACCTTCAATAGGACTCGGAGTTCTTCTAGCCGGAATTATTGTTACGACTATAACCTATGGGGCGGGGGCATTGTTCTAAACATATCTGAGAAATATTTTTATAATACAGTTGTTTTCAAGGTAAAGAAAATGGCGGGGCATAAAGCCCCGCCTATATAACATCATATGCAAATTGGGCATATGATGGGAAAACTATTTGGATTTACCAAGCTCTTTTACCCTTTCAACAGAGTTTTTCACAGTGTCGATGAATGCACCTCTTACACCACGCTCCTCAAGTGTTTCAATTCCTACAATAGTATTTCCACCGGGTGAACAAACCTGATCCTTGAGGAACCCCGGATGTTCACCGGTTTCAAGAACCATTTTTGCTGCTCCCAGAACTGTCTGTGCAGCCAGTCTCTGAGAAGTGACTCTTGGAAGACCCTTTAGAACTCCACCATCGGCCAGGGCTTCAATTATTAGATATATATACGCAGGTCCCGCACCTGAAAGTCCGCAGGCAGTATCTATAAGATCCTCCGACATCCATTCAACTATTCCCATAGAGGAGAAAAGTTCTTCTGCAAATCTCTTTTCATCATCGGTTAAGTCAGTATCTGAATCCAGTGCGAAAGCACCTTCACCTACGAGAGCCGGAGTATTAGGCATTGTTCTTAAAAGTCTGAAATCTCCGCCTATCATCTCCCTTATCGTATCAGTTGTCAGACCTGCCATTATAGAAATAGCAGCTTTTCCTTTAAGATAATCACCCAGACCCGCAAGAGCTGATTTTGCATATTGAGGTTTTACTCCCAGAAGCACGATATCGCTGGATTCAGCTAATTCCTTATTGTTGTTTGCAACATTACAACCCAGTTCGGAAAAAGCTTTTGTTATCGACTCGGATACGTCACTTACGTAAATATCACCGGGTGTGAGAATTCCGGCTTTTAATGCTCCTTTAAGAATTGCTCCACCCATAGCGCCTGCACCAAGAAAACCTAATTTCATATTAACCTCCCGTTTTTTTATAAAATTTTGATAATTAATTAAAATATCTGAATACACCTTTGACTTTTCCGATTATTGTTACATCTTTAGTAATAATAGGTTCCATGTAGTCATTTTCGGGTTGTAGTCTTATATAATCTTTTTCTTTAAAAAATCTTTTTACGGTTGCAGATGATTCGTAATCGTCGTTGACCATAGCAACTACAATCTCACCGTTATTTGCAACTTGAGACTCTTGAACTATTATATAGTCACCATCGTTTATTCCGACATTTATCATGCTGTCACCATGAACTGTCAAAATAAAATTACTGCCGGAACCGATGAATCGAGCAGGTATAGGCATTGTATCTACTATATTATTTTCAGCAAGAATCGGTTCACCTGCGGCAACTCTGCCTATAACAGGCAGTGAAACAATTTCTTCATCAAGGAATGTCGACCTTGAAATCTCACAGTCTACAGGTAAAACCGTACGAGGTTTTGCCGGATCCTTCTTAACATAACCCTGCTGCTCAAGAACTTTGATGTCGCTATGTACTGTTGAGGTAGACTTGATTTCGAGAGCATGACAAATCTCTCTGACTGTAGGAGAATATCCCTTTTCGGATATTGTTTTCTTCATAAAAGAAAGAATATCCTGTTGTCTCTGTTCGCTTTTTTTCATAATAAACTCCTGACTTATAACTATTACTTATATTACTTATATCGAATTTGAACAAGGTCGTTAATATTGAGTTCCTGTCCGTATTCGTTCCAATCATCGTATATAATACCGGTTTGTCTTATTATAATATCACCTACAACACCGTCTATCTTGGCAAACGGTAGAGTTTTATGATAGGTAATTTTGCTCCCGTCTCTTTCAAATACATATCCGGTTCTGAACTTCTCCTGCTCAAGAGCATATTTATATTCACAGAGCTCTGATATCAGCTTGAAAAGATTATCATTATCTATGTTAAATACGTTCTCAAGATTCAGATAAGAATAATTAGCTCTTAGCTGAATTTCATGACCTTTGAACCTGTCAAGGAAATAGATGAGTTTTTCAGCTGTTTCAGGATTTTTGGCATCCTCAAATATAACGCAGTTTATTCTTGTCCTTAATTTGAGAAGGTTGAAAATTCTATCCGGACACTCTTTAACGTAGTGCCTTAGATGTCTGGAAACATTCACGCAACTGATTCTATCAGCATAACGATTAAGAACGTCGGCAACATCCTCTATATCTTGATTTTCAGATATAGGAAGGGTGGTGTTAATGTATATGTGATGACCGTCCTCAATATGGTCAAGAATATCCTGTAAAGCCTCAAGATCGGCGAGAGGCTCTCCACCGGTCAGCACAATATCATTATGTGGAAATATCCTATGCATTAAATCGAGAGCCTGAAAACATCTTTCCAGATTAAAATTCGATGTATCCCTATATTCCTGCTTGTTTACGCAAAAAGGACACGCATTATTGCAATCGTACGGTACGAACATCGTTACCGTCGGTCCTATCTTGGGAAAATCCTTATTCATAAATCAGTGAGTCTCCAAAAATGTGTTTTATTTTATTCTGTCACATTATATCACTCGAACACTTGTTTGTAAATAATAGTTGTGCTAATAACAGACTTATTTTATGGACAATAAGCCCGCTTTAATGTATAATTTTCGAGTAAACAACTGCTTCTTTTAAAGTGGAGAGGTTAATGCAGGGTTCAGCAAAGGACAGAAAAAAAGAGACAAATCCAATACTGGTTTGGCTGGAATTATTCCTGATTCTATTGGTTTTCTGGTTTATACTGTCAGGAATTTTCAGGTTGCCGTTTATCGTATATGGACTTATTGCAGCTCTTATAATTTCTTATATCAGCTTGAAATCTTGTAAATTTAAAGGTATTAAGACGGATAGGACTTATTACATATTTAATGTAAATCCTTTCCGTTTTTTATTTTACTTTATTTGGCTCGTTGGAGAAATTATCAAAAGTTCTCTTAGCGTATGCAAAGTGATTTTAATAGGGGAGAAGGCGATGAATCCCAAGATTCTATGGTTTAAGGCTGATTACGATAATCCGACGGCAAAAGCTCTCCTGGCAAACTCCATAACTTTAACTCCGGGGACTGTCACTTTGGATATTTTTGATAACGGTATCTATTCTGTCCATGCGATAACTGACAGTGCGGCGGAAGGCCTGATGACCGGAGAAATGCAGAAAAAGGTAGCCGATCTTTTTAATGAGGATATTGACTTCAGACATATAGAAACGGTTATTTCTGAAGAAAAGAAAAGGACTGAAATACCTCTACGCAGAAAGATATATAGAGGAAGGAGGAAGAACTTATGACACATTTTTTCATCCTTATACTCATAGGATTAGTCTGTATAGTAGTGGCTATGGTTATCTTCCTTCTTTCAGGGAAGATGATTTACGATAGAATGAATGCGGTTTTTGTTATGAATACAAATGTCATAATGTTAATAATGACGATGGGATTTATAGATGGCAGATATGACATGTATATAGATATAGCATTAAGCTATTCAATCCTCGGATTTGTCAGCACTGTAATACTCGCAAAATATATAGGAGGTCGGAGAAAATGATTTTACAAAATATTATCGCCGGCATCCTGGTAAGTGTCGGATTTATATTCCTGGTAATATCTGCTGTAGGAGTTATTAAGTTGCCGGCATTTTTTAACAGAGTACATGCCTCCGGTGTAGGTGAAACTCTCGGAGCTTTTGTATTTATACTCGGACTGATTGTTGCAGCGGGATTTAAATTAATATCCGTTAAAATTTTTATAATTTTTATAATTCTGACATTTACTAACCCACTTGGGACAAACCTGATAATGCTTGGAGCGACGAGGGAGAGAAATTACAAGAACTACAACAACCTAAAGCCGTTAGATGAATATTCTGAAATCGAATCTCAGGATAGTGAAGGTGAAAAGGAATAATACGAACATATAGATTAAAGATTAGAAGGAGAAGACAGGGAGATAAAGTAAAATATGTCACCATTGATTATTGAAGCAATTTTATTATTGGCATTGATTGCGATTACGCTGGCGGTGATTTTCAATCGCGATCTTTTGATTGTGATAATCACTTACTGTGCGTTCAGCTTTATCGCTATGTTCTTATATATAGTTATGAGCTCTCCGGATGTGGCATTTACAGAAGCTGTTATAGGAGTTATTTCAACAATTTATTTTATCATAACCCTCAGGAAAATTGACAGGAGGTGTAAATGATGCGAAAAGTTATTGGAATAATCGTAATTATAGTCGGTCTGGGATATGTTTTCATGTCCTTTGATTTTCTGCCTGTTATAGGAGATTCAACTGCCCCTGCACATACTCATGTTTCAGATTATTATATTGAGAATGCACTTCGAGACACACATTCCCCGAATCTGGTTACAGCTGTTCTTGCAGATTACAGAGGTTTTGACACTTTGCTTGAGACTACGGTAATGTTTTCGGCCGGAGTCTGTGCCGTCATGATACTGGGCAGCAAGTCACATATAAGAAACAGATTTTTGGTTCCAAAGAAAATTCTGAAAGGTAAGCCGGAGCCCGGAGTTTCTGCATATAAAACTGTAAATAAGGATGTAATGGTTACGCTCATTGCGATTATGATACTGCTTTATGCAATATATGTACTTCTCCATGGAGAAGTCGGACCGGGAGGAGGTTTTCAGGCAGGTGCTTTGATGGCTCTTTCTTACATAGTAAGCATGATGATTGCTCCGGATACAAGACCGTTATTTAGTCTTTCAAAGGCAAATGCGGCTGCTTTGGCAGGAATAGGAGTATTTATCTATGCGTTCACCGGACTTCTGACCGTCTTTAATGGCGGTATGTTTCTGGAATATGGAAGGTTGCCGTTTCCGGTTTCGAATGAATATCTGCATACAATAGGGATTATGCTGATTGAAGTGGGTGTCACCATAGGTGTTATGGCGACTATAATAACTATTTTAAAGGCGATTATTGAAAGGGTAAGATTCGATGATGACAGGGATTGAACAATTTCTGGCGGACAAAGGAATATATTATCTGACATTCTTGCTGTTATCATTTGGCGTTTACGGAATAATAGCCTGCAAGAATTACATGAAGAAATTAATTTGCATGAATATAATGCAGGTTGCCGCTATTGTTTTTTTTCTGAGTTTAGGTCAGAAAAAGGGTGCAACAATACCTGTTCTTATAGAAGGATTGACTAATGCGGATTCTTATATCAACCCGCTTACCCATGCTCTGATGCTGACAGCTATAGTAGTCAGTCTCGGAACTACAGGGGTAGGTCTCGCTCTGCTTACAAGGATCAGAGAAAAATTCGGGTCTGTAGAGGAAGATGACATAATCAGGAGGCAAAACAAACTGTGATACAACATTATCCGGCACTTGTAGTTATATTACCGCTTTGTGGCGCAGCATTGAGCTTAGCTCTTACGAAGATTCATCTCCACTTGGGGAGAAATGTTATATTTCTTTCCATGGCGCTGTCTTTTTATATGTCAATTATGCAGCTGCGAAATGTTGTGATAAATGGACCTATGGAATACAGGTTCGGCGGATACGCTATACCTTATTCCATCGAATTCAGAATAGATACTGTAAACGGTCTCGTTGTTGCAATGGTGGCTTTGATGGGACTTATCACAGCTTTCTACTGTATAAGCGGAGAAATAAGGTCGGAGAAATTAAAAGTGGGGGGAGCATATGCTGTAGTAGCGCTTTTCGTTGCGGGAATGCTTGGTAATGCATCTTCGGCTGACGCATTCAATATGTATGTTTTCCTGGAAATAACAGCATTGGCAGCGTATTGCCTTATCGCTTTGGGTGGAAACAGAGGCATGGTTGCGGCATTCAGATATATGCTTGTAGGAACAATTGCAGGAACTTTTTATTTACTCGGTGTCGGAATACTATATTCGGCTACAGGCACACTCAATATGCAGGATATGTCGATAATAATACAGCAGGGAGGAAAGGATGAAGCTGTCCTTGTAGCCTTGTGTTTAATGATAGCCGGGCTCGGAATAAAGAGTGCACTTTTCCCGTTTCACGGCTGGCAGCCCTCCGCACATACTCACGAGGAGAGAGGTTCCGCTGCGCTCATTGCCGGAGTAATGGTTAAAATACCTGTATACATGTTATTCAGATTCGTTTATTGTGTTTTCGGAACAAACTTTAAATATATGCAGCAAATTTTGATTGTTTTGGGCATTTTTGTCGGAATAGGGATGATGTACGGGTCGATTAGGGCAATAGGGCAGACGAATATGAAGAAACTTCTGGCATATTCGAGTATAACTCAGACAAGTTATTTTATGCTTGGAATAGTAATAGGATCACCTGTTGCACTTGCCGGATCTTTGCTGCACTTCATAGGAGATGCATTTATTAAGGGAGGACTGTTTTACTGTGCCGGTGCGATAAAATATAAATTCGGAACTGTGAATATAGATAATTTCGGAAGGATATATAAAAAGATGCCTGTAACTTCCGCTTTGATTGTCGCAGGGGCTCTTTCTATGATAGGAATACCGCCGACAGTAGGATTCTTTAGCAAATGGTATATTGCGATGGGAGCGATACAGACAGGGAAATATATTTTCGTTATACTGCTGATTATCAGCTCGTTACTTAATGCAATATACTTCTTCAAAATTATAGAAAAAATATTTATGTCAAAAGATAAAGGACTGGAAGATGTGAGGCCTGTTAAAAAAGGTGAGCTTCCATGGAGTATGCTGGTTCCTATGAGTGTATGCATAGTAGTTATATTCCTACTCGGATTTCTTAACGTTAAGATTATCAATATGGTGTTGCCGCTGCTCAAGGGGGTGGGAATGTGATGAACATGCTTGCCATGGAGTTTAGACCTTTATATGCAATATTTGTGCCGCTTATAGCAGCAGGGCTGATATATATTCTTGGAGAGCGTATACATCAGAATATAAGAGAAGCTATTACATTGACAGCAGCAGCTCTGCTCATGGTTGTCGTATATTCTATGATTCCATCTGTGCTGGCAGGTAACGAAATCAAGCTTGAGCTGTTCAGCATTGTAAGAGGTGTTTCGTTTACGCTGGGAACGGATCCTGCGGGTATGATATTTGCCTGCGTAGCATCTACTCTTTGGCTTCCTACATCTATTTATTCTATAGGATATATGAGGGGACATCACGAGAAAAATCAGACAGGCTATTATGCTGCGTTTGCTGTTTGTCTGGCAGCAACAATGGGACTTTGTTTTGCTGCAAATCTGGTTTCTTTCTTTATGTTCTTTGAGATTTTGACAATAGCGACATATCCTCTGGTAACACACTATAGAGATGAGGAAGCGAGAAAATCAGGAAGAAAATATCTTGCATATACCCTAATAAGCGGACAGATTTTCTTCGCGGGTATGGTAATTATATATGTAGTATCAGGAAGTCTTGATTTTGTACCGGGAGGTTATTTGACGGAAGCGATGCTGCCAGGGCCGTGGGCTTTGCTTGTTTTCTTTATGATGATCGGTGCCGGAATAGTTAAAGCGGGAGTCATGCCTCTTCACAGCTGGTTGCCGGCTGCGATGGTTGCTCCTACACCGGTTAGTGCATTACTTCACGCTGTAGCTGTAGTTAAAGCGGGAGCATTTTGTACATTGAGGGTGATTCTTTATGTTTTCGGACCTAAACTGGCAAGAGATTGTCAGGGAGCTGTTATTCTCGCCTGGATGGCAGTATTTACGATAGTTTTGTCATCTTTGATTGCAATCAGACAGGATAATTTGAAGGCAAGACTTGCATTTTCAACTATTGGACAGCTATCTTATATAATCCTCGGAATATCCATACTGACGCCGATAAGTACGTCAGGAGCTCTGTATCATATAGTTGCACATGCTTTCATGAAGATAACTTTATTTATGGTTGCCGGTGCGATATATGTTACAACGGGGAAGAAGAATATTAGTGAGATGGTTGGAATCGGAAAGAGGATGCCGGTCACTATGGGAGCTTTTGCTCTGGCATCTTTTGCTTTGGCAGGTTTTCCGTTTTTCGCGGGCTTTATCAGCAAAACTAATATTATAATGGGTGCAATTGAGGCCGGACAACCGATGTTTGTTGCAACTTTGATAGTAAGTGCTCTTCTGGCAATCGCATATCTTATGCCGGTAGTTATCATAGCGTTTAGGAATGGGCATATTAATCCGGAATTTGCACAAAGGGGAGAAGCGGCACCGGCTATGCTTGTTCCTTTATTAATCGCTGTAACATTATCAATTGTCTTTGGAGTTGAGCCGAATGCCGGCTTGAATCTGCTGGAGTTTGCATTGATGGCAGGAAAGGCAGTATTTTAGGCACATATATCACTAGCTGGAATATAATTTTGAAACTATGGAACAGAATATATTAATTGAAACTCTTAAATATTTCGGAATAGCATTTGTAAGTGCAATAATCCTTATAGTGATCAGCAAGTTTATATTGCCGGTTTTTCTCAGAAAACCTCTGGATTACTATAATGCTCTTGGCATTTCAGATGATGACGAAGAAGAGCCCCCTCTTACAAGTGCAGACTTCGATCAGATCAAGCAAATGATGGATATAGTATACGATGAAATGGAATCCGATATTGATAAGGAGCTCGGAAAAAACTCACCGGACGAAGGTAAAGAGAAGAACGAATGACAGAGATAGGTCTTATAAGTAAAAGTTTAATGAATATGATGCACCCGGGCTTTATTATGATGGGGTTTGGTGTACTTGTGCTGTTTCTGCCGGATTCATTCAGAAAGCCTGTCACTTTGATTGCGCCTGTATTGGCAACATTCGGGTTGTTAAATATACCCCACGGAACCAGCCTGGAGCATTTGGTAGGGAACTTCATTACGATTAAATATATGTATGTTGATGGGCTGACGCACGCTTTTCTATTAGCTTTCTGTGTGATATCCATTTTAGCGGCTATATATAGCTATGGAGTTCAGGAAAGACTCGAAAGCGTAATGTCGCTTATATATGCGGGAAGTATGATGTCGGTTGTGATGTCAGGCGGTTTTATATCGCTGATTGTTTTCTGGGAAATAGCCGCTATTGCCTCAACTTATCTTGTTTATGCAAGACGTACTTTTAAATCAAGACGTGCCGCATTCAGATATTTGCTTATGCATGCTTTTGGCGGGAATGCTTTACTTGCCGGATTGCTTATATATATCTTCCATTATGGGAACAACATTGAGAATATAATGCACAGCTATGGCGAAGCATCCTTCTGGCTGATTTTAATCGGAGTTGCAGTTAACGCAGCGATTCCACCGCTCAACTCATGGCTCTCGGATGCTTATCCGGAATCGACCATCAGCGGAACTGTATATCTCGGATCCTTTACAACCAAAGCAGCTATATACGTGATGATAAGGCTATTCGCAGGCTGGGAAGTTCTGCTTTGGGTAGGAGCTATTATGGCTTTATACGGAGCCTGTATGGCAATTATGGAAAATGATATCAGAAGACTTCTTTCTTATCACATTGTCAGCCAGCTCGGAATGATGATTGTTGCTATAGGCTGCGAAGGTGTTGCCGGTATTAACGGTGCAACGGCCCATGCGGTTACCAATATTATGTTCAAAGGAACTTTGTTGATGGCAGCAGGGACGATACTTTACTCTACAGGCAAGAGCAAAATTACAGACCTCGGCGGATTAGGAAAAAAAATGCCGTTTACATCAGCTTGTTTCCTGATATCATCACTAGCTATTGCAGGTTTACCGGGTTTATCGGGATTTGTAAGTAAGGCTCTTATAACGGATGCGGTAGCGGCAACAGGAAATTCCACAATCGGCATTCTTCTTACAATGGCCGGAGTCGGAACTCTTTTATCTATAACCCTCAAGATTAACTACTATGTTTTCTTCGGAACACAGGAAGATAATGCATGCGAGATAGAAGTAAAGAAACCTTTGTGGACGATGCGAATTGCAATGATAGTCAGTACTTGCATATCGATAGGTATTGGAGTGTTCCCCGGACAATTTTACAGGACAATGCCGGAGTTAACAGCTGTTAATCCTTATACTCCCGGTCATGTACTGGAATATATTGCGATATTTATCGGCGGATCGATACCTTTCTTCATATTCCTAAAAAAGATGAAGCCGCATGATGAGTATACTTTGGACTTTGACTGGTTCTACAGAAAGATTCTTAACTCCCTTGTTAAGTGGCTATCTAAAGGCTTGATAACACTATTTACAAGGACGGAGAGACTGGTCACAGAAAGTATTTCATATATAGGAAAGAGGCTGAGCAATCCATATCTGATAATAAGCAATAGTTCTAATGAAAAAATTAGGCAATATTCTTTTGAGAATGAGGATATGCCGATTGGGCACGCAATCCTTGCAATAATATTTGCTCTGTCCGTTATGATAATCATCGCAATAGTAATAGTCTGAACAGCAAAAGAAATCTTCACATAATCTTCACTGAATAAACCACTAAACTATTAGCACTCTAGCCCAATGAGTGCTAAAATATAGGTAGAGAAATCTACCTATTTAATTTGGAATAATTTATTAATAATGATGAGAGGAGCATTAATGAATATAGAGAAATATACACAGAAACTTCAAACAGCTGTTATGGAAGCTCAGAATACAGCACTTTCATACGGAAATCAGATGATAGATGTCGAGCATCTTCATTATGCAATACTGGCAGATTCTGAGGGTCTGATATCCAGGTTACTTGAGGCAATGAACGTCAACTCGGCCTCTTTAAAAAATGAAATAGTTAAGATAATTGAGAAACTTCCTAAAGTATCGGGAAACTACCAGGCTTATGTTTCAACAAGGTTTAATACAGTTATGCTTGATGCCGAGAATATAAGTGGCGATATGGGTGATGACTATGTAAGCGTTGAGCATGCCTATCTTGCAATTATTGGAGAGAATAACAGAGAAACCAAAGATTTGTTAAGAAGGTATGGAATTGATAAAGATGAATTCCTCAAAGCTTTAAGTATGGTGAGGGGCAATCAGAGAGTTACGAACCAGAACCCTGAAGATACGTATGATGCTTTAAACAAGTTCGGGATAGATCTTGTCGATAAAGCGAGAACAGGTAAACTGGATCCGGTTATCGGAAGAGATATGGAAATCAGAAGGACGATAGAGATATTATCCCGTAGAACTAAGAACAACCCGGTTCTTATTGGTGAAGCGGGAGTCGGAAAAACCGCAGTAATTGAGGGTCTTGCACAGCGTATAGTAAATGGAGATGTCCCTGAAGGTCTTAAGGACAAAACGATTTTTTCTCTTGACATGGGAGCTTTGATTGCCGGTGCGAAATACAGAGGAGAATTTGAGGAAAGACTTAAGTCTGTTCTGAATGAAATCGATAAATCCGATGGAAGAATTATTCTTTTTATAGATGAAATTCACAATATAGTCGGAGCGGGAAGAACGGAAGGCTCAATGGATGCCGGCAATTTGCTTAAACCGAAACTGGCAAGAGGAGAGCTTCACTGTATAGGTGCCACAACTTTGAATGAATATAGGCAGTATATTGAAAAAGACGCAGCACTTGAAAGAAGATTTCAGAAAGTTCTTATAGATGAACCTTCTGTTGAAGATACGATATCGATACTAAGAGGCCTTAAAGAGAAATTTGAAATTCATCACGGGGTAAGGATAACTGATAATGCACTGATTGCATGCTCGGTTCTTTCTAACAGATATATAAGTGACAGGTATCTTCCGGATAAAGCGATTGATCTTATGGATGAAGCCGCTGCAAGAATAAGAACTGAAATAGACAGTATGCCGGCGGAGCTTGATGTTATGCACCGTAAGATAATGCAGCTTGAAATTGAGAAGCAGGCTTTGTCCAAAGAAGACGATAAAGCGAGCAAGGCACGTCTCGAAGCTATCAAAATGGAGCTTGCAGATCTTAAGGCAGAGAATGATGCTTTGACGGCAAAATGGGAAAAAGAAAAAAACAGTATACAGGATCTCAAGGATAAGCAAAGAGAGCTGGATGAAGTCAGGCATGAAATCGAATCGGCAGAGAGAAGGTACGATCTTGAGAAGCTGGCCGAGCTTAAATACGGCAAGCTGCCGGCTTTGGAGAAAGAGATAGAAGACATTAAAGAAGCAGCTTCAATGGCAGAGGAGAACAGATTACTCAGAGAACAGGTCGATGAGGGAGATATTCGAGAGGTTATCTCAGATTGGACAGGAATTCCTGTTGATAAGCTTGCAGAATCCGAGCGTGAGAAGCTTCTCAATCTGCCGGAAATACTTCATAGGAGAGTAATAGGACAGGATGAAGCTATAGATACTGTCTCGGATGCAATCATACGTGCAAGAGCAGGTCTGAAGAATGAAAACAGACCTATCGGTTCATTTATATTTATGGGACCAACTGGTGTAGGTAAGACAGAGGTAGCCAAAGCTCTTTGTGAAACGCTCTTTGATACAGAGAAAAATCTTATCAGGATAGATATGTCTGAATATATGGAGAAGCACTCAGTTTCAAAACTGGTAGGAGCTCCTCCGGGATATGTAGGATACGAAGAGGGAGGTCAGCTAACTGAAGCCGTGAGAAGAAAGCCTTACAGTGTTATTCTCTTTGATGAGATAGAGAAGGCACATCCTGATGTATTTAATATACTTCTTCAGCTGCTTGATGACGGAAGGTTGACCGACAATCAAGGAAGAACAGTAGATTTTAAAAATACGATTATAATAATGACATCAAACTTGCCTGAAGAAAATCTTAAGACTTTCTTCAGACCGGAGTTTATTAACAGAATAGATGATGTTATAGTATTTGAATCTCTTACGAAGGATCAAATCGCAAAAATAGTAAAGCTCTCTATCGACGCTCTAGCAAAGAGACTCAAAGAAAGGGATATTTCCATTGAGATAAACGATGAAGCAGTCAGCTTGATTGCCGATGAGTCTTACGATTCCGTTTACGGTGCAAGACCGGTAAAAAGATATATACAGAGGCATATAGAAAATGAAATCGCTAAAATGGTAATCAGCGGTGATGTTGAGCAGGGAAGCAGAGTATATATCGATACTGAAGAAGGAAAACTTAATTTCACAGTTCACTAAAATTAGACAGGCGATAATCATTAAGAAGCAGGATATACCTAGTATCTGTTATTTAGCGAATATGATTATCGCTTTTTTAAATTTTGTGTTTATATTGTATAATATGAGATATAGTTTATGATGCATTTATACAAAAGTAGAGGGGGCTAACCCCGTTTTCAAAATTTGTTTACGTATTCTATATATGGGAAGGGGTGAATTCATGCACAGCGAGCATCAGATCGTTAATTTGGTCTATGCGGCAAAGGAAGATTTGCAGAAGGCTGACAATCTGATCAGAAAATATATACCTTTTATTAAAGCAGAAGCGTCTAAATGCATTTCAAGGCTCTGTACTGATCAAGACGATGAATTCAGTATCGCCATGATTGCGTTTCATGAGGCAATTTTAGGCTATGAGCGTGAGAGAGGTGCGTTTCTCAGCTATGCCGCAATGCTGATCCGTAGCCGTATTATCGACTATCAGAGAAAAGAAATCAGACATCAAGGAAGCATTTCTTTATACACAGAAACAGCAGAGGGCAATCAGACCATTATGGATGAACTTGCAGACGAGCAGGATCATTTTGAAGAGTATGACAATCTGGAAGCTACAAAGCAGGAAATAGAAAATCTTTCTGTGGTCATGGAAGAATTTGGTGTCAACTTTTCTGATGTCGCAGATAATTCACCAAAGCAGGAACGAACACTTGAGGCCTGTGGTGCAGCAATTCGATTTGCAGCAGAAAATAAAGATTTGCTGGATGAGTTTCTGAGGACAAAAAAACTACCTATGGCACAGTTAGTCCTCGGATCCGGAGCTGAACGTAAAACGCTTGAGCGTCATAGAAAATACATAGTGGCTATGCTGCTGATTCAGACTAACGGATATGAAATTATTCGTGGTCATCTAAGTCGCGTTCTTAAAAGAAAAGGAGGGATGTCTGTATGAAAAAATATATGGTAATGGAATGCCATTTAAGCTATGCAGTCGTCCTGGATGAAGAAGGACGCTTCTTGAAAGTGGCAAACAGGCATTATGAAGTAGGACAGATAGTAACAGATGTTTTTGAAATGCAGATACCGCAACCTGTTACTCGAAAGAAAGCTAATAAAAAATGGCTATATTCATTATCTGCGATTGCAGCCTGTATGATATTGGTGTTGGTGTCTATATTTCAAATAGGACAGATGACTCATGCTTCTGTCTATATGACCATTAATCCTGAAGTCCGAATCGATGTAAATCGTAAGAATGTTGTTGTAGACATTGATGGACTTAATGAAGATGGTGATGATCTGATAGAGGGATATACTTATAAGAAGAAGAAGTTGGATCTCGTCATGGATGAACTCGTAGACAGAGCTATTGATATGGGTTATCTTAAAGAAGGTGGTCGCATTTCATTGATGCTGGATTCGGACAATGACGAATGGATCGATGCTCATATCAAAAAACTGAATGCTCAGCTAAACAGGCATCTGGATAAGAAGTTGAAGGTTACCATAGTAGTTGTAGACAAAAGAACATATGGGAATAAAGCCAGCATCCCTGTTGTTCCGGGAGGCTCGGATTATTCAGATTATTATGGCTCGGATTATGGCGACTCCGACTATGGCGACTCCGACTACGATGATTCCGACTATGGAGGAAGACGACCAACCAGACCAACCGGACCAACCAGTCCGTCCGGATCAGTGCCGTCAGCCGATGACAGTGACTATAGCGATTATGATGACGGACAGACAGATTATGATGATTCTGATTACGACTCAGATTTCAGTTAGAAAAAGAAATTTTTTCTTAACCCCGGTTTTATAAACTCCTTTACGTATTCTATGAGTGTAAGGTGAAAATCCTCATAAAAATATGAATTTAAGGAGAGAAAGATATGAAAAAAACGATTATTGCAATTGCTATGGCTTTAGTAATAAGCCTCGCACTCCTGGTTGGATGCGGTAAGAACGATTCTACCAGTCAAGGTGGTGTTCTGGTTTTAAGTGTTAATCCTGAAATTGCTGTTGAATACGATGAGAACGGTTTGGTTACGGGTGTTACTGCTCGTAACGACGATGCTAAAGCTATCGTTGACAGCTGCGAGGACCTGGTTGGCAAAGAAACCAGAGTTGCTGTTACAACACTGGTAGAAAAGATTGGTGATGCAGGATTCTTTGTAGAAGAAATCGAAGGTGAGGGTCGAAAGATCAGCATTGAGATTGAGGAAGGCTCTAGTGTACCTAATGACACATTCCTCAAAGATATTATCTCAGATGTTCGTAGTCTTGTAAAAACAAAAGGCTGGAAGACTCCTTTGCTTTTGAAGAATGGAACTGACTACGGATACAGCAATTACAAAGATAGCGATTATGATGATAGCAACTATGATAATGACAGTGACTACTCTGATTATGATGATAGCAACTATGATAATGATAGTGACTACTCTGATTATGATGATAGTGACTACAGCTCAAAAAAACAGAGCAAACCAAGCAAGCCTGCGCCAAAGCCGGCTGCACCAAGCAATAACAGTGATTATTCCGATTATTCAGACTATGACGATAGCGATTATGATGATTAAGGAAAAACAACCGCTAAAACTTAGACATGAACTAAAACATTACATTAATAAGCAGGATGATCTGATCCTTTCATCAAGGCTCAGAAAAATGTTTCCTCACGACTCCAATGCTGACTCACACGGTAGTTACCGTGTGAGCAGCTTGTATTTTGACACTCCTTATGATAAAGCTTTGAGAGAGAAGATGGATGGTGTGAATAAGAGAGAAAAATTCCGTCTGCGTTATTATGGAAGTGATACTTCTTTTATCAGACTGGAAAAGAAGTTTAAAATAAACGGACTGGGTTGTAAGCATAGTACTAGAATAGCAGAAAGAGAAGTTCAAAAAATTCTTGAGGGAGATATTGATTTTCTGCTTGAAAGCGAGCACCCTTTGCTGCATGAGTTTTATAGCAAGATAAGAGGACAGATGCTTGCACCGAAAACAATTGTGACATATGATAGAGAAGCATTCATTTATAAACCGGGGAATGTGAGAATCACGATTGATCGAAATCTTCGTTCCGGACTGGGTAAAATAAATTTTCTTAATCCGGAACTGTTTCATGCTCCTGTCAATGAAGGCCTGGCTGTTCTTGAGGTAAAGTACGATGAATTTCTGCCTGAACTCGTAGCTATGGCCGTTCAGGTTCCAAATCGTCAGGCAACAGCGTACTCAAAGTATGCAGCTTGTCGAAAATATGATTGAATAGGAGAAAAAAATGACGTTTACTTTTAAAGATATATTTAAATCGAGCTTTCTGGAAAATGTATCGACCATTTCTGTTTTGGATATGGCGCTTGCGTTGCTGTTATCTTTTGCAGTCGGTCTGTTCATTTTCTTTGTATATAAAAAAGTCTATGCAGGAGTTATGTATTCTGCCAACTTCGGATTAACTCTGATTGCTTTGTGCATGATCACAGCTCTTGTGATTCTTGCAGTAACCAGCAATGTTGTGCTGTCTCTCGGTATGGTCGGAGCTCTCTCAATTGTACGTTTTCGTACGGCAATTAAGGAACCGTCCGATATAGTTTTTCTTTTCTGGTCGATTGCTGCAGGTATAGTTTTAGCTGCAGGATTTATTCCTTTAGCTATAATAGGCAGTTTGTTTATCGGATTGATTCTTATAGTGTTTTCACAGCAAAAGACACTTGACAGACCTTATATTCTGGTTCTTCATTGTGAAGACTCAAATGCTGAGAAGGAAGCACACATGTTTGTAGAGACTAAAGTAAAAAGGTTGTCGTTAAAAAGTAAAAGTGTTGCACAAGGTTATATTGAGTTGAATTATGAAGTTCGTCTCAAGGATTCAGAAACTGATTTCATAAACGAACTGGCTGAAATCAGCGGAGTCAGTAACGTAATAATGGTCTCCTATAATGGCGACTATATGAGTTAAGGAATGCTTAAACATAAATATATTGATCGGATATGCATTATTGTGATGGTTGCTGCAGTTGCACTGACCATCTTATTTATGAACGGAAAATCACTGGGAATAATACCTGCTTCAAGTGCACCCGGATATGAAACACGTCTTTTTAACAAGACAAAAGTCCATACAGTCGATATTATTATTGATGATTGGAATGCTTTTCTGGAGAAGGCAACAGATGAAGAGTATTCACCGTGTACATTGGTAATAGATGGAGAAAAATTTTCAAATATAGGAATACGTGCTAAAGGGAACAATTCCTTGAGGTTGACAGAAAAATACGGTCTGGATCGCTATAGCTTAAAAATAGAATTCGACCACTATGCCTTTAACAGTTATTATGGACTTGATAAGTTCTCCTTAGATTCTTCTTTTCAGGATAACAGTTACATGAAAACCTGGATCACCTTTGACATGATGGAGCATATGGATGTACCGACACCATTATGCAGCTATACATGGGTTCGCGTAAACGGAGAAGACTGGGGTCTGTTTCTTGCTATTGAAGAGCCTGAAGAAGCATTTGCAAAACGGAATTTCGGGCCGAATTACGGAAAGCTTTATAAACCGGATTACAAATGGTTGGATGAAGAGAATGCCGATGTACATCTGCGATATACAGATGACGATTTTGACAGCTACGATAATATATTCAGAAAAAGCAAGTTCGATATAACAGATACAGATAAACAGCGATTGATTGATTCGTTGAAAGTTCTGTCCACCGGAGAAAATCTTGAGACAGCCATTAATGTAGATGAAGTCCTGCGTTATTTCACAGTTCAGGTGTTTGTTGTAAATATGGACAGTTACCTTGGAAAAACCGGGCATAATTATTTTCTACATGAAAAGGACGGCATATTAAGTATAATTCCCTGGGATTATAATCTTGCTTTCGGAACTTATTCTCTAGGTATGCCTAATCCGATTAATGATTCGACTTTGTATGTTAATTATCCGATTAACACACCTGCATCCGGAGAGGTGATGCGAAAACGCCCGCTTTATCACAATCTGATGAAAAACAGAGAATATTACGACTTATATCATGAATACTTCGATTATCTGGTCGAAAGCTATTTTGAAAACGGATATTTTGAAAACTTCATTGAAGAGACGCGTGAAATGATTGCTCCTTATGTTAAGAAAGATCCAACGGCGTTTTGTTCTTATAAAGATTTCAATATCGGAGTTGATACAATCAAAAGATTTTCTCTTCTTAGAGCTGAAAGCGTACGCGGACAATTGGATGGAAGGATTCCTTCAACTATCGCCGGACAGGCAAAAGATAAAAGCAACTTTGTCGATGCATCTTCCGTATGGCTGCCGGATATGGGAGAAATTGCAGATTTAAAGAATAATCGTAAAAACAAATAAATATGGTAAATTCGCAAAGTAAGTTCCGGTCATACTGGAAGTTGCTTTTACCTTGAGAAATCAACGGACTTTAGTCTAAGAAAGGACAAAATGTGTATCAAGATTAGGATGTTTCGAGTCTCTTTTCCCT
>DUVP01000005.1 GCA_012840975.1 Mogibacterium sp.
CCCGGTTTATCTCCGCACGTCTGGCCAGTATGACTTTCCGGTGTTGCTCTATAGTTCTTTTACCAAGGATTTCAGCTAGCCTGGAAAGTCCGTTGTTGCTTGAAACAACTTCCTGATCGCTGACATCCCCGCAGACTTCCAGGAGCAGTTTGCGCCTGTCTGTCCAGTGCATGATCTCATTGAAGTAACGGGGATCCGTGAGCAAACGGAAGATATTTTCATCAGCAATCTCGGCAATGCGAGCATCATACTCCTTTTTTTGTACCGGCACGCCGTCAATGAAATAATCGGTCGTGTGACCCGTAAACGTTGCCGTAGCTGATCCTTTTTTCTTGGTCCACTTTTCCCTGAACACTTTTTTAAGTGCGATTTGACTTCCATCTTCGAGTTGTAAAATTGCTTCAACCGAATGCTCAAGTCCGTGCTCGGGTTTCCCGTCTGGTTTGAGAGTTTTGATTTCAAAATCTGCCCTGTTCAGCGAATCCTTCCCGAACAGCAGCCATGTGAAGGAGTCAAATAACGAAGTTTTCCCGGAAGCGTTATCGCCCATAATCGAAACGTCTTTGCCGTCCGTGTTTAGCTCAAAATTGCGAATTCCCTTAAAATTTCGAAGTATAAGACTTTTAATTTTCATACTTAACCTTCCTTTCTTGACACTCCACCGCATCAGTGATACAATAGAGTTGACGATGTTTTACGGCTTATGCCGTTATTTTTTTGTCTACTTTTTCAATTTCAGCTGAGGTGTATAACCTCATGCAGCCCTGTATGTCTAATAATCCGTATCTACCTATCGCTTTTACTTTACCGATATGCCCTGTTGTCTTTACCCTTACCATATCTCCCAGTTTGATGTTGCCTATGCTATCCTGGAGTCCCATAGCCTCACGCAATGTTTTCACGCTTCTTGCCCTCCTTTACTATGGCCGAAACCTTTCCGTCGTGAATAATGACCGCATAACCCATTTGGTACAGTAAGCAACAATCGTTCAGAGTTGTTGGTGTAGGTATTTCCTTCTTTCTTCTCAACATATTTCATGCTCCTTTCCTTATTCTTTCTTTCTTAATCACTCTCGGTTTCAACGAGTGCCGATGCAATATAACTAATTCTTCAGGTGTGTTCTTAATGTAATACCAGTTGTTTGGATTAAGCCTTCTCTCTGAAAGAAACTCCTTCATCCAGCGCTGTAACCGCTTTTCTTGCTTCAAAATCTTCACCCCCTTGCAAACACTACCGATAAACCAGCTCCCACCATCTCTAGAAGTTCTTTATGATCGCTGCCTGCATTTGAGCCCCTCCTACATAATCCTCGCTTCTGCCCAGCCTTTGAATGTAAATCTAATGACTGGTATGCCCATATCCTCAAGTAGACACTGTGCTTTCCAATCGGTGTCGGAAAGACCTAATACAATTGATCCGTGCATGAGCAACCGCAGAATCTCCTTTGCTACCTGGTACTCTCCAATGCGGATAAGCCGCCTGTGCAAATCCATCAAGTTTTTCCTTGTTTCCATGAAATGCCCCCTTTAAAAATTATTGGTTTACATCTTTAGCTTTGTAATCTTCTTGGCATTTCGCAAAGTCGTTCGGCAAAAAAATATCATTCGGCGTTTTCTTAAGAATAGCTGAAACGTCCAATGCTAACTGCAAAGGCA
>DUVP01000001.1 GCA_012840975.1 Mogibacterium sp.
ATTTCAAGGGACATACAAATTGCTTTGTTGTCTCTTTTTTTACTGTTTCAAGGGCCTTTTGGGCCCTTTGACCAGTTCTGCACTATGAAGTTTTCAAGGTTCTGCTGTCATTTGCTTGCTCGTTTTCTTGAGTGACAGCTTCACTATTATAGCCAACTACTTTTGCCTTGTCAACTGCTTTTTTTATTTTTTGTAGCTGTTTTTAAGATTTTTTCAAAAATCCTTATTATATTTATCCCTTGGCATTTCTATATTTGTTAATTAAAAAAGAGTCCTTTAAATGGGAGGAAATCCAAAAAAGAGCTCTCTGTTTTTAGCACTGTTTATCTAATGACTTTTTCTGCCATCACCGCGAATATCTATAACATCTCCAAGGTAAGTTGGCTTCGGCTTAATAATACACTTTATAAAATCTTTATTCCTTGCAAGAACCTCTCTAAAGTCTCTATATAATTGTCCGCCATACCTTATCTCGCGACAGCTCGCACCTTCGGCTTGCAGTCCTAATTTCTGTGCCGTATATATAGAACGATACTCATGATACTTCTGTGTAACTATCAACACTGTTTTTACTGCAAATACTTCTTTCGATCTGTACATCGATTCATAAGTTGAAAATCCCGCATGATCAAGAAAGATATCTTCTTCCGGCACATCCTGATCCAGTGCATATTCTTTCATAGTCTTAACTTCGTTGTATTCAACTTGTCCGTTATCTCCCGATAGCAATAATTTTGGTGCAAAACCTTCTTTATATAAATTTATCCCCCTGTCAAGTCTGTCTTTTAGCATTAAAGAGGGTTCTCCATCGAGATTAACCGAAGCTCCAAGCACCAATATGCAGTCGTAATTTTTTCCTCCTTCCGGCATCTCCGAGTCTCCGTAAATATAATCTTTACTTTCAAAAACAACTACATAGTTAATTGTAAAAATAAGTAGAAGTAAAACCGGTATTATAAATGTAAGCTTTTTGAAAATTTTTTTAATAGTCATAAACCTCAACGTGCTGAAAAGATTATATTCTCAATTTGTTGAATATAACTTATTTGTTTTTTTCTTTTATCTTCTCAATACGCATCCTTCTGATAGATGCTTCTCTAAGAACCTCCCTTTCTTCAGCCATATTTTCTTTTATTTTCTGTATGCGTCTCTGTGCATTTTTCTGTTCTCTGATTCCTTCTTTTGCTTTTGCAAGAGCTCTCTTTTCCTCTGCCAAAGCCTCATCGAGTCTGTCTTGATTTCCCGTCAGAAATCTCGGCCTTATATATTCTATTTCAAAAGAAGTTCTGAACCTTCTGAAGCCTGTAAGTATAATCGCTATACCTATCAAAATCATGGCTTTAAAGTTGAATGTGGAAACATTAAAAAACGTATAAACCGCAAGAAGAATCATTAGAATATTGAGAAGCAGTGATGTGTTTTCCTCCAGTGTGTTATGATATACATCAAGAGAATTTGTTCTTATAGATAAAACCCCCTCTATAAGAAGCCACATTGCAAATATTGACTGCGCTGTAGTGTCGCTGACAATCTGACCGGTCAAAATAACAATGCCGATAACACCGGCTATTATTCCGTCAGATAATATTCCAAACCCTCTTCCCGTAATATCAAAATCCGCTTTTATTCCTACTATTATCTCGCATATTCCCATCAGCAAAAAGACACTTCCTATTAAAAAAGCTACTGTTATAAACGCAGCACTCCCGTTTGCGATACAGAATATTCCGGTTCCCATCATAGCTATACTAGTGATACGCATCAAAGTTCTCATAGCATTTCCTCCTTGAACATCACGTAATATTATCACGATAATGTGAGTCTTTCAAGACGATGGTATAGTAGTTCAATAAGCTTTTTCTCGTATAATCTTTTTAATTTCTTCTGCACTTATCTTTCCGCTAACAGCTACATAAGCCCCGAGCATCACAATATTAGCGACCTTAGCAGAACCTATTTCACTTGCGATTTCATTGACAGGAATGTAATATCCCGTCACTTTCTTATCTTCTATTTTCGCATCAAAACAATCCTTTAGCTATAAAAGTCAGTTCTTCTCTGCAACTCGGATGAGCTATTCTAATCAGTGCTTCCGCTCTTTCTCTTCGAGATTTGTTTCTTAACTCGGCAATGCCATGTTCTGTTATAACAGTATCAGCAAAATTACGTCCGACTGTCACCGGAGTGCCCGGTGGTAATTCAGCAACTATTGAAGAAGAAAAGGAACCGTCAGCTAAATATCTTCCCGAAGTCAGCAGTGTACACGCCATGCCGCCCTTTGCATGGTATGCTCCTATATGAAAATCCGGCTGCCCTCCTGCTCCGCTTATCTGCCTGTGTCCAATTCCCTCTGAACAGATTTGTCCTGTCAGGTCGACCAGCAATGCGTTGTTTATCGCTTTCATGTCAGGCTGTTTTGCTATTGTAAGCGGATTAACAATTAAAGAAGAAGGATACAGCTCAACCAGCGGGTTGTCATTTAAAAATTCATAGAAATTACTGTCTCCCATTCCAAATGAACCAATAGTTACACCCTTTTTAAAAATCGAATTACTGTTTGTTACTATGCCTTTTTTTACCAATTCAGGTAATGTATTCGGAAGCATTTCAGTAAAAATACTTAGGTTCTTTTTTGACGAAAGTCCTGTCGCAACGGCATCCGGTATTCCTCCTATTCCAAGTTGCAAAGTATCACCGTCTTTTATAAGTTCTAATACATAATCAGCAATCAAAGCCTCCTGTTCATTAGGTACTGCTTTTGGGAACTCAATCATCGGGGTCGAGTTTTCGACGAAGTAATCGAACTCGGAAATGTGTACCCAATTATCACCATGCACTGTTGGCAATTTGTCGTTTACCTCACCAATAAGCAAACGAATACCATTCTCTTTTCTTGATCGGATAACATCTAACTGATAAAAATTCGTTACACCCAGATTGACATAACCTTCATCGTTGGGTGGCGTCACCATGAGCATAAAAACATCTGATCTTGACAAGACTTTTCCGGCTGAATCTGAAGCCGTACAGGGTATAAAGTCTCCGAGCCTTTCTTTTAGAATTTTTCTGGAATTATTCATACAGAAAAATGTCTCATAATTGATTTTTCCTCTAATTGATTTCAAACATCTTATATCATTGAGGTTGCTCGGCCAGACAGAGACAGCATCTGCAATTGTCACATTTTGTAATTCTTCATGTCTGGAAAGAATTTCATTAACTAAATGGTCGGTTACCCCGCCCAGACATAAACCTAAAGAAATATAGTCCCCTGATTCTATTTTTTCTGCTATAAAACTGTTAGAAACAGTCTTCTTTTTATATTCGTCATGCCAAGTCATTTTCTCCTCCTTTGTACTATATAAAGTCTTTAACAGGTTGTATTATTTGTTGTTTGCTGAATAAATTCTTGTTTCCTTTTGTCTAACTATATGTTTACATTTAGAAAAAATCAACTATTGAAGTATAGAACATACATATAAAAACGGCCGCTCTTCCGAGCGACCGTTTAATTTATTAAATCTTTCTTCTTTTTGACAATCAGTCAACTACATATTGTAGCCTCTGTGGAAAGCTTCTTTGTTGATATCAATAAACTTTTCCTTAACATTAGCTTCAATTTCAGCATCCCAATCGATGTTGTCAAGACCCATTGCTTTAACGAGTGCTCCAAGGAGAACGATATTCATAACCTTAGGATTGCCAAGCTCCTTGGCAACATCAGCTGCCTTGAAAGAAATTACATCGCAGATTCCCTTGAGATGATCGATAATTCCTTCAGGATATTCAGCTGCTCCGAGGTTCACCGGAACCGGATTGATTCTGTGCTCGTTAACTACCATCTTACCGCCGATCTTGAGGTGGCTGAGCCATCTTAAAGCTTCCATCTCTTCAAAGGCAACGATTACGTCAGCCGAACCTTTTCCTACTATAGGTGAATAGACCTTATCCCCAAATCTTACCTGTGTAGATACGTCTCCACCTCTCTGTGACATTCCGTGAATCTCACTCATCTTAACATCATAACCGGCCGTCATAAGACCGCTTGTCAAAATCTTACTTGCAAGGATTGTACCCTGTCCACCAACTCCTACCAAAAGGATATTCTTAACTTCATTCATTATCTTGTCACCTCCTCAATTGCCTTAAATGGGCAGACCTGCATACATACTGTGCAACCAGTACAGCTTGTAGCATCGATAACGACTTTCTCCTTAGTGTTGATCAGAGCCGGGCATCCGGTTGTCTTAACGCAAACCTTGCAGTTCGTGCACTTTTCCTGGTCAATAACACATTTTGTCTTGTTCAGAGTTTCAAACTCATCAATATCCTGTCTGCTGAATTTCTTCAGTATGCATGGCCATCTTGTAATGAGTACACAAGGCTCATCCTTAACCAAAAGCTCGTCCATAGCAGCTTCAACTTCTGCAAGCTTATTAGGATTAACAGTCTTGATATTTTCTTTCTTAACGCCTATAGCTTCGCAAAGCTCAGGAATATTTACCTCAGGAGCTTCCTTACCCATCAGAGTATATCCTGTTCCCGGGTTCTGCTGATGCCCTGTCATACCTGTAATTCTGTTATCAAGTACGATTGTAAGGTTAGTTCCGCCGTTATATACAGCATCCATCAGAGAGTTAACACCTGTGTGAAGGAATGTTGAGTCTCCGATAACAGATACAACCTTAGTTGGTTTACCTGCATCTCTGAATGCAATACTTGCACCATGTCCTTTGGAAACAGAAGCTCCCATACAAATTGTTGTATGAACTGCACTAAGCGGTGGTGCTGCACCCAAAGTATAGCATCCGATATCTCCGGTAATCATCAATCCAAGCTTCTTAGCTTTCTTGGAGAGTACATAGTAGAGTCCTCTGTGCGGACAACCTGCACAAAGTGCCGGAGGTCTTACAACAGGCTGCAGTTCAGCTGTGTAAGTTTCAGGTTCGACGCCCAGGAAAGCCTTTCTTACAAGGTCAGTATTAAGCTCATCGTATTTTGGAACTACATCTTTACCTATACAATCAATGCCGAGAACCTTAACATTCTCTTCAAGATACGGATCCATTTCTTCTACGATGTATACCTTGTCTACTTTGCCGGCAAAGTCTTTGATCAGCTTGTCCGGTAGCGGATGAGTGAGTCCAAGCTTCAGATAGCTTGCATCATCACCGAAAGTTTCCTTTGCATACTGATATGCTACTCCGGAGGTGATAACACCAATCTTGGTGCTTCCCATTTCTACTGTATTAAATTCACAGTCATTTGCATATTCTCTGGCGGCTGCTAATCTGTCCTCAAGAGTAACTCTGAGTTTCTTAGCGTTAGCCGGAGTTGTAACAAACTTAGGAATATTTGGTTTATAATCAGGAACATCAACTTCTTCCCTATCTCCCAGTTCAACTATCCCCTTTGAGTGGCAAATTCTTGTTGTAACGTGGAAAAGCACAGGCATATCAAACTTCTCTGAAAGCTCAAAAGCCTTCTTCATGTAATCTTTTGCTTCCTGTGAATCTGTCGGTTCAAGCATGAGAAGCTTTGCTGTCTTTGCTTGGTTACGATTGTCTTGCTCGTTCTGTGAACTGTGCTGACCTGGGTCATCTGCAACGACCATTACGAATCCGCCATTTACGCCTGTATAAGCAAAGCTGTAAATAGGGTCTGCAGCAACGTTCATTCCTACATGCTTCATAGCACACATTGATCTAACACCGGCAATAGATGCTCCGATAGCAGCTTCTGCAGCTACTTTCTCGTTAGGAGCCCACTCTGAATATACTTTCTCAGCGTACTGAGGCATATTTTCGAGTATTTCTGTGCTAGGTGTTCCCGGATAAGCCGAAGCAAATCTAACGCCGCCCTCGTATGCTCCGCGAGCGATCGCTTCGTTTCCGGACATAATTACTTTCATCGATAGTTACCTCCTTAAATTATCTCACCTGTTCGTATTAGAATCAGGCAGTTATAATACATTCTTATTATACAATTATTTCGCCTGATAATCAATGCACTGCTGTCTGTCTATGAAGAAATGTATACCGGGAGAAGAGTCTTTCCATCGATTTTCCTGAAAACCGTTAGCAGGTTCTACCCACTTACCTACTTCATAATAAAAGTCCGGATCTACTGTAGATTGTGCCCATTCATAGCTTTCTCTTTCATCAATACTTTTAATAGATAACACCTTGGCTTTCGAGACCCTTCCCGACTCCTGAGTTGCCATACACCTTTTTGCTTCCGCAGGTACCAGCATCATAACAACTCTTAAATCAGTACAACATTTCCATGCTATAAAAGGCCCCTCCTCGGGACAGGTCATCCTGAACCATTTTGTCCTTTCATCAGTTACAATCTTATCCTGATTAATCGCATCCTCAAGAATAGATGCATAAATATTTGCACCTGACAAGTCCACACCTTCCATGTCGTGATATCTGAATGAAGCTCCTCTGGCATTACAATCCCTCATTTTCATTCCTCTGATCTGACAATCATAGAATGATACATCATCCATTACTGATCTGCTCAAATCAGTATTCGTCAAATTGCATTTTTCGAAGCTTGCCCTCCAGAAGTCTAAGTCTCTTAAATCACATCCACTTAAATCCATATTGACAAGCTTATGTTCTCTAAATGAAACTTTATTGTCTTCTTCACTCAACTTAAGCAATTTTTTAAATTTTTCTTTATTATCTATTATAGGTGTTTCATCGTACAGGAAAGGCTCATGTGACCTTGTGAGATATTCACTCTCCGATTTTCTGAAGCCCATTTCTCCTCCTTACACATAAAAACAGTTTGTAAAGAATTATATTATCCAACAGTTATTTTATCATTCACTTCACATTTACTGCAAATAGACCTTCTCCTTGACTAACTTATTTCTAACCTTTCTTCTTTTTGTAGAATACATTTATGCAATAAACTAATATTTTTGCCTAAAAAGCGGGATTTCGATTAATATTTTAAATTTTTTGTAAAAAAGCACAATTTAACTTGACAATCGCCTTATATATTATTATCATATACACAATAATTGAATAACACCTGACCGATAGAGGTCGCGAGGCTTATAAGTACTATCTGCTATAGCGTGGGAGCTGCAGTTTTGGAAAGGAAGTTTCGCCGAAGTTTAACGGACACCCAAGTCTGTTATCCTGGGACGTTGCAATAAGATACAACGGACTGTCACGAAATGTGGAGTGCTATCATGGTGGGTCGAAAAGTTACCTTATCCATGACACGTTTCAAGCGTTATTCATGGATTTTTCTTTTGTAGGTAGAAAAGGAGGTAACTAATAATGGAAAATGTACCTGCATTGTACGCAACCGCATGGGCGGTACTGCCACCACTTGTAGCGATTGTACTCGCACTCGTCACAAAGGAGGTTTACAGCTCTTTATTTCTCGGTATAGTCACCGGAGGAGTTCTATATGCCGGAGCAAGCTTTACCGGCGTTCTTGAACATGTTCTGATGAACGGCATTATCGCTTCATTAACTGACTCATATAACGTTGGGATTCTTATATTCCTGGTTATATTGGGTATCTTGGTAGCTATGCTCAACTTATCCGGAGGTTCAAAGGCTTTTGGAAAATGGGCTTTAAGAAAAGTAAGAACTCGTGTAGCTGCAGGAGCTGCCACTGTTATTCTGGGAATGCTTATTTTTGTAGACGACTATTTCAACTGTCTGACAGTCGGAAGTGTTATGAAGCCTGTAACGGATAACTTTAAAATTTCAAGAGCAAAATTAGCTTATATCATTGACTCGACAGCCGCTCCTGTTTGTATTATTGCCCCTATATCTTCATGGGCAGCAGCAGTTTCAGGCTTCGTTGAAGGTCAAAACGGAATATCGATTTTTATTCGTTCTATACCATACAACTTCTATGCTCTGTTTTCACTTGTCATGATGTTTGCTTTAATCTTTATGAAGTTTGATTTCGGAAAAATGGTGGAGTATGAAAGAAATGCTATCGAAAATGACGACCTGTTCACAGTAAAACCTGCTAATGATGATGCCTCGGCAACCACTGAAACGGGTAATGAAAACGGCAAAATAATTGATCTTATTTTCCCTGTTCTGGTTCTAATCATAGCATGTGTTGTCGGCATGATTTATACCGGAGGCTTCTTTGAGGGAGAATCTATCATAAATGCTTTTGCAAACTCAGACGCATCCGTAGGGCTTTCAATGGGATCATTAGTAGCCCTGATTATAACCGTTATTTACTATATGTTTAGAAGAACTGTTACATTCCAGCAATGCATGACCTGTGTTCCTGAAGGACTGAAGCAGATGATTTCACCTATTCTTATACTAACTTTCGCCTGGTCTCTGAAGGCAATGACAGACAGTCTGGGGCTTGCTGAATTTGTAAAAGGAGTAGTTGCAAATCTAGGTGGTAGTGCAATGGCATTTATCCCGGCAATTTTGTTTTTAATAGCTTGTGCTCTTGCATTTTCATCAGGTACCTCTTGGGGAACATTCGGAATACTCATCCCTATCGGACTTGCTATTACAGAATCACGTCCTGATATGATGATTCCGATAATGGCCGCTTGCATGGCAGGTGCTGTTTATGGAGACCACGCTTCTCCAATTTCGGATACGACTATTATGTCATCAGCCGGAGCCGGATGTGACCACTTGTCACACGTTACAACGCAGCTTCCATATGCAACATTAGTAGCAGGAGTTTCATTTGTATCATTTATAATAGCCGGCTTTGTAAATACTCCGATTATCCCGCTTATTGTAGGTTTTGCTCTTTTAATCGGAATACTGTTCTTTATCAGAAAGAGGCCGAGTTCTTATATAATTCCTGAAAATGTAAACTTCAATGAGGCGGCTGCTAATCAATAACAGACATTAATATTAGCAACATTTAAGATATACGACCGAATATCTTAAAAAACCGGCACGGTTGATAAGAATATCAGCCGTGCCGGTTTAAATTGTATGAAGTATATTTGTTAATAATTTATCAGTTCATTCAATACTGTTCGCGCGATAGGTGCGGCCACTTGCGAACCGTACCCGGGATCCTTAACCCATACAACAAATGCATAAGGTGCATTTTTGTTATCGATAAAGCCGACAAACCAGGCTTCCGATCTTCCCCCTCCCGTCTCTGCTGTTCCTGATTTTGCATACATGTCAAGTCCCGGGAAATTGCCCTCTCCGTAGTTTGATGTAACATTATTTTTCATCATATCCTTGAGCTCGTTCGCTGTGCTTTTTGAAAGATAGTTTCCGAGAGATTTTCCGCCGGTTATCTCTTTAATAAAGGTTGCATTTTTTATCAGAGATGGCTGAACTGCCTCTCCTTCATTTGCTATCGCTCCCATATACACCATCATCGAACAGGGATTAACAAGGTCTTTCGCCTGTCCTATTCCGGCCCATGACAGGGTAACATCATTGTCTGACGGAAAGCTGAAGGAACCCGAAGCTGTTTCTATCCCATTTATATCTACAGGCTTTGTGAGGCCCAGTTTATCAACATACCTTTTCATCGTATCGGCTCCAACCTCACGAGTGAGCTTTCCGAATGCTCCGTTACAAGAATCTGCCAGAGCACTTCTAAAGTCGACAGTTCCGTGAGCATATACATCTGTAAAGTCTGTTCCATGATATTCATTCTTGCCGTCACAAGTAAAGCTGAAATCATCTTTGCCCGGCATATTGTCTATAACAGCTGCAGATGTTACAAGTTTAAAAATAGATCCCGGTGTCATTGTTCCGCTTAAGAAATTATTGAAATAATAAGAGGATTTCTTATCTGTCGGCAGTCTGTCTGCAGGGTCAAAGGCCGGTGTACTTACCATGCAGACTATCTCCCCGGTCTTCCAATTGAATACACCTACAGTTCCTGTCCTGTCACCAAGAGCATTATACGCGGCTCTATTAGCCTCTGCATCTATAGTAAGTTTTATCTTCTTTCCTTCTGCGGATGTATCATATGTTCCGTTCAAAATATCATATCCGATCAACTGACTTTTGAATACATTGATAGCACCTGTAGCTATATTGCCTTTCGGATCGCCAACAGCATGCACTGTAGCACACCTGATACCCCGGTCTGAGTTGTAGAATATACCTTCAGGAGTACAATCCATCAGAACTTCATCATTCCTGTCGGTCACGGTTCCCCTGTTTATCATTCCATCCGTGTATATTTGTGTGTTCCCGTAGAAGCTTGCCCATTTACTGCCGTCTCTCACAAATCTCCATGTAAAGAGAACCATACCTCCGAACAGTACAGCCGCAATCAGTACACAAATTATTGCTCTTCTTTCCTGTTTACGCATACTGATCCTCTTTTCTTACAGCCAAACTCGCATTCTCCCGCATATCCGCTGCTTTAAAGTATGCAAGCATAGCCCAAGAGGCTATCATACTTGTTCCACCGCTTGATAAGAAAGGAAAAGTTACTCCGGTCAAAGGAAAAAGGTCTACAGATCCAAAAACATTGAGTATTGTTTGAATCAGAAACATGGTTGCCGCTCCACACGCTCCTATAGTGTAAAATGTGGATCTTCCGGCAACAATAGACATAACCGCAAACAAACTTAAGGTTATTATGCAAAGCACCATTAGGACGGCAATGATAAATCCCCATTCTTCCATCGTAAAACCGAAGACAAGGTCTGTGTTTGATGCCGCTACATGCTTAAGAGAGCCGTTCCCTGCGCCCAGTCCGAGAAGGCCACCGCCTGAGCCGAAAGACATTGTCCTTGTCTGCTGGTATCCCTTATCATCAGCGAATTCCCATACATTTCCCCACACAGCAAATCTGGATGCTATATAAGGTTTAAATCTCAACACCATCAGACCCATCAGACCTGATCCTGCAACAGTCAGAATCATCCTCGACAGATCTCCGCTTCGAAGGAAAGAAACGACCAAAAATGTCGCAAAGAATATAAGTGCGGTTCCGAAGTCACCCATTATTGCAAGACAGCCTACACAGAAGAAGGCAAATCCCGCATACATCATCGTGTTCTTCTGATTGTAAAGTTCTTCGAGAGTTCCGGCACCTATGCATATAAATGCCAGTTTTACTATTTCAGAAGGCTGTACTGAAATCCCGTTCTCTCCGCCTATCATTATCCAGTTTGCTGCTCCATATTTATTTGCTCCGAATATAAGGTTAATAATGAGAAGCAGAGCGGAAAGTCCAATCAATATTCCTCTCGCTTTTTTTGTTCTCTCCAGATCTCTAAGATATATACACATAAAAACCATAAGGGCAATGCCGACAAGAGCCGCAAGCAGTTGTTTGAATGTTCCGTCCGGATCAAATGATGTCATAATCGCCAAATTCAGTGTTGTCATGAAGAAGGCTATCATTTCCATCTCAAAACCTTTACGTCCCATTGCTTTAAAAAATGTAATATATATCCACATAACAGCTGACAGAATTACAATTGAAAAAAGAGACATTACATTTATTTCCTTGCCCATTCCCAATATAAGCTGAACTATCGTCATTGCCTGAAAAACAGTTATTGCCAGAAGAATTTTCCAGGGAGCAACAGGGCTTTTATCCATCTCCCTCATAAAAAGATTGTTTCTGCTTTCTTCGAGGCTTGCCGGTGCAATCGTGCAGTGAACGCCTCCCATAACAAGCTCATCCCCGGGATTTATAAAATATCTCTTATCTGTTTTTAATTTATACCCGTTTATTTCAGAACCGTTTTTTGATCCGATATCCTTAAATATCCATCTTCCTTCTTTAGTTCTGCTTAGAAGTGCATGGTTTTTGGAAATTGTCTTGAGCGGAATATTTAAATCTACCGATTTGGCTCGTCCGATGACATTTTCCCAGTGAGTTATCGGATGGTTGCCCCCATCCTCAACAAGGAAATATCCCCACACTTCAGGTGTTACCCGGGTTGTAAGGAGTGAAACTATGCATACAAACAGAATGTATATTGCAAGCACAACAAATAACCACCTGAAGATGGTGGTTATTTGGATTGCAATCTCCGGAAATTCCTGAGAAAAATTAAATATCGTTTCAAACAGTTTCTCTATTTGTCTTCTCCTTAAATTTTCTTAAAGTTTTTTGATTTTATTTCCAGGAACTCTTAAGGTCCACAATACTGTTAAAGACTTTGTTATCTTCTGTAGTCAACTCAGTGTCAGCTATATAATATCCCTTGCGGAAAAATTGGAATCTTTCTCCCGGCTTAACTTCTTTAACGCTTGGTTCAGCATATCCCCAGGTTTCAACCAGAGATTCTTCATTGAATTCCTGCTCTCCGGTTTCCTCGTTTTCATCCATAAGATATCCGTATTCTCTTACATCTATCTTAACCGCTGTACTTGCCTCTACAAAATGAATTGTTCCCTTAACCTTACGTCCGGCGAAGTTGCCTCCACTCTTGGTTTCCGGATCATATGTACAGCGAAGTTCTTTAATGCTCCCGTCTTCGTTCTTTACAACCTCGTTACATGTAATAAAGTATGCCCCTTTAAGTCTGACTTCATTACCCGGATACAGTCTGAAATACTTTCTGGCAGGAACTTCCATGAAGTCGTCTCCATCGATCCACAACTCACGACCAAAAGGAATTTCTCTTTCTCCCAGCTCAGGTACTTTGCTGTTGTTTTCCACCGTACACATTTCAATCTTTCCTTCAGGATAGTTTTCAATAACTACCTTGACAGGATTCATGACAACATTTACAGCTGATACTTTAGGCTGCAGGTCTTCACGAATACACTGTTCCAGCTGTGCAATGTCTATCGTAGAATCCGCCTTGGATACTCCGATATCATCACAGAACTTGCGAATTGCTTCCGGTGTATATCCTCTTCTCCTTACGCCGGCAAGTGTCGGCAGTCTCGGATCGTCCCAGCCGGATACATATCCTTCATCAACGAGACGCTTTAAGTATCTTTTGCTCATCAGCATAGTAGTGACATTAAGACGGGCAAACTCTATCTGTCTTGGCGGATTAGGCCAGAACGCAACTTCATCAAGTACCCAGTCATAAAGAGGTCTGTGATCTTCAAATTCAAGTGTACAAAGTGAATGTGTAATTCCTTCTATCGCATCTTCTATCGGATGTGCAAAATCGTACATAGGGTATATGCACCACTTGTCACCAGTATTATGATGTGAAGCATGTACAACTCTGTAAATTACCGGATCTCTCATATTTATATTAGGGCTTGCCATATCGATCTTTGCTCTTAAACAAACTTCTCCGTCTGCAAAATCACCCGCTCTCATCTTCTCAAACAGTTCCAGACTTTCTTCAACCGGTCTGTTTCTATAAGGACTCTCTTTGCCCGGTGATGTTAAACTTCCCCTGTATTCTCTGATTTCGTCCGGTGTAAGTTCACAGACAAATGCCTTGTCCTTCTTAATAAGCTCAACAGCCGCATCATACATCGTATCAAAATAGTCTGATGCCCAAAGTTTTTCATCCCACTGGAAACCGAGCCAGTTAACATCATACTCTATCGATTTTACAAACTCTATATCTTCCTTGACAGGGTTTGTGTCATCGTATCTAAGGTTGCATGTTCCGTCATACTTCAGAGCCGTTCCGAAGTTCAGGCATAATGATTTCGCATGACCTATATGCAGATACCCGTTTGGTTCCGGTGGAAACCTCGTGATTATATGAGTGTGTTTGCCGGTTTTAAGATCTTCATCGATAATATCGTGAATGAAGTTACCTGCCATATCCTTATATTCTTCTTTTGTTGCAAATGCCATGCTACACCTCCGAATAGATTTTTATAATTTCAAATAATTATATCACGATTGTCTCATCATTAAAATGGATGTAATTATTAATATTTCAGTTCATATTACGTCCACTGCCTTGTCCGTTGCCACCCTGACCTTTTCTTTCTTGACTTTGTCCCGCTCCTTGTCCACTACCGTTTCCAAAACCCATACCCCTACTTCCTAATCTCTTTCCTATTTTTGCGGAACCTGTTCCGTCACAGTTTGACTGATTTTCTTCAATTGCTTTCATTATTGAATCTGCTTTTTCCTGAGTAATCTTTCCGGCTTTTACCAGCTCACTGAGTCTGTCCTTCTTTATCTTGAGCATTCCGGCTTTAAACTCCTCGAGTTTTCCTGCATCGGCAGCAATAGCTCCATATGTTGTCTTATCTTTAATTTTCTCTGCTACAACTTCCTCGACACTTTTTCCAAGAAGCCCTGCTACAAGTTCAGCCGGTGTGCTGTACTCTGTTCCTGCAAAAGCTGTGATTGATCCGGAAGTCAGAACTAAAGTAGCGACTATAGCTGCTGCCAGTTTTCTAATTTTTTTCATTTTTTTATTTCTCCTTTCGGTTTGTCTTATGTTTTATTACACCTGTATCTTACAAACATCATGTGGCAAATCTATGGCAAAATCGGTCAAGTTTCTTGTCTTTTTTATATTCTTCGCCACTCATTTGCCATATTCTTTTGATATCCTTTATAATAATTAAAATATGAAAGGGAATTGTATATGAACACTATATTAATAGCTGATGATAATCCGCAGCTTCTAAATATATTAAAGACATCTGCAGAAAAAGAAGGATATAAGGTAATTCTTGCCGAAGACGGCGAGACGGCTCTTGAAGCTTTTCACACCAATAACCCTAATATAATCCTGCTTGATGTTATGATGCCTAAACTCGACGGCTTTCAGGTCTGCAGAGAAATCCGCAAGGAATCCGATGTTCCTATTATAATGATTACAGCCAGAGGCGAAGATTTTGAAAAGATTATGGGGCTTGAAATCGGAGCTGATGACTATATCGTCAAGCCTTTCTCCCCGGGCGAAGTAATGGCCAGAGTCAAAGCTGTTATGAGAAGAATTGAGAAAACGGATGATATAACTGACCGGATTCTGACAGTTGAGAATCTTCAAATCAATCTTGCCGATTACAGTGTAACTGTCGCTTCTGTACCTGTTGCACTGACAAAACGTGAAACAGATATGCTTTGGACACTGGCAAAAGGGAGAAATCGTGCTTATTCGCGTGAATCCCTTCTCGATATGCTTTGGGGATATGATTACTACGGTGATCCTCGTACGGTTGATTCTCATATCAAAAGGTTGCGTTCTAAACTTGATGCTGTTGAACATAAGACCTGGGAAATTCGAACAATAAGAAATGTAGGATATAAATTCGAGGTTCTGCATGAAAAATAAAATATTCATCAAACTGCTGGCTACTTTCGGAGCTGTAATAATTCTCTTCTCGGTAATTATGGGAAGTGTGTTTATAACGACTTTTCGCAAACACAATATAGATATCAACCGTAAATCAATGGAAGATAAAGCAGTCTCGATCGCAGACACCCTGTCATCCTTCCAGGCAAACCAGGGGAAAAAGGGGGGAGGATATGGGGCTTATTTGCGTTTCCTGGACGATCTTGCAATGGCTGAAGTATGGATCGTGGACAGAGATTTGAATATTTTCACTCAGGGTCTCAAACGACACTTTAACAACGAGGCAAGCCAAACCAAGAACTACGATCAGCTTCCTGAGAATGCAGAAAAAATAGTCGATAAGGTCTTCTCCGGAGAAATCACTTACGGTGAGGAATTTTCAAGTCTGATTGGCGACAGCACTATCACAGTCGGTGCTCCTATATGGAACAACAGGAAAGTTGTCGGCGCCGTTTTGATCCACTCACCTGTCAGCGGAATAGATGAGTCCGTCAAACAGGGTCTTACAGCTGTTCTTATAGGGTGTGCCGCTGCTCTCTTTGTTGCCGGCATAGCGGCTGCATGGATGTCGTATAGATTTACCCGACCTCTTTCTTTAATGAAGGAAACTGCTGTATTGCTTTCCGAGGGAGACTATTCAGCAAAAAACAACATAGACTTAAAAGATGAAATCGGCCAGCTTGCCAAAACAATGGACATACTTTCAGATCGTTTGAAGATTGCTGAAGAAGAGCAGGAAAATCTAAATAAAATGCGAAATGATTTTATCACGAACATATCTCATGAGCTTCGAACACCGATTGCTGTACTAAGAGGTTCTGTTGAGCTCTTATCCGACAAAACCGTATCTGATCCGCAAGAAGTAGAAGAGTATTTGAATCAGATGCTTTCTGAAAGCAAGCACCTGGAACGTTTAGTCAACGACTTGCTTGAATTATCCAGACTTCAGGACATCGGTTTTCATTTGAGAACAGAAAGTCTGAACCTCTGCGATGTCATTAAAGATTCTGTTCGTGCGGGAAGACGTCAGGCTGATTCAAAACAAATTGAAATTGTAACGGAACTTCCTGAACAAGAATGTTCTGTAACCGGAGATTATGATCGCCTCAGGCAATCACTGCTGATATTATTAGATAACGCTGTCAAGTTCTCATCAATACATGACCGCATTGAAGTCTCTCTTCTCTGTAAAGAAGGATTCTACATAACTGTTCGAGATTATGGCAGCGGGATTTCTGACGAGGACCTACCATATATATTCGATCGTTTCCACAAATCATCCGATAAGGAAAATCAGGGAGGGACAGGGCTGGGTCTTGCAATTGCCTCTGAAATAATAAAGAGACATAACGGTTCTATTTCCGCAGAAAGAATGGAACAGGGAACAACTTTTACTATATTCCTGCCTGACAATACAGCAAATATTATCAACCAGTAATCTTATAAAAGCTATCGTAATAGGATTTCGGAAAGGTGATTATAATATGAGACGAAAAGATCGCGAAGTAACAAATCAAAATGCAATTGATACTATAATAGAAAACTGCAAAATTCTGAGATTAGGCTTTAATGATAATGAGGGAGTCTATATTGTTCCGGTATGTTTCGCACATAAGCATGAAAACGGAAAGCGTATTTTTTTCTTTCACAGTGCAAATGAAGGCAAAAAAGTCAGGATCCTTCAAGCAAACCCTGTTGTCGGGTTTGAAATGGACAGAGGATTTGAGCTTCAAACAGCAGAAAAAGCCTGCCATCATTCGGCAGGCTATCAAAGCATAATCGGTAAGGGAATTGTCAGTAAAATAGAAACTTTTGAAGACAAGCAAAAAGCTCTTAATTTAATTATGAGTTCCTATACAGGCAAATCCGACTGGACTTTTGATGAAAAAACATTAAATGTTACCTGTATTTTTAAAATTTATGTTACGGAACTCACCTGCAAAGAGAATGCCTGATGTTCTTTTTCTTTCTCTTTTTTATATGTCTGTCCTTGCAAGTATCGCAGCCGGTGTCTTTCTCATAACAGTAAAGACCGGAATCAGACCCACAATCATATTGAAAACCAGGACTATACCAAAGGTTATTAATGCGACTAGAGGTGTAACCATATAAAGTCCTGCGAGATAATCGGTTATCTTAATGATATTAAAAAGGAAATAATACATTAATGCTATACCCGGTATTGCCGTAATAAATGTGATCACAAGTATTTCACCTGCAAACATGCGATATATATCTCTTTTTTTAAGTCCTATTGCTCTTAGAGTTCCAACCTCTTTAATTCTTGAAAGGAAGGATGATCTCAACATTAGGAACATCTCTATAAGGGAGATAAATAGGATAATAATCGCAACAATAAGTGAAGACCTCAGCTTCCCGCCCATTTGCTTTATATAAGCATCCTTATCATGTGATGAATATACACTTGAAGAAATACCCTCACTCTTAAGCAACGCCCTGACCTGTTTTACATCAGGAGCATACACACTGAAATTTTTTTGTTTCTTTATATAATCTCTCTTTATCGTCTCCGCTGTAACATACATTGTATCTTCACCCGATAAATCGCTCGTGTAGAAACCTACAACTTTGAGTTTTTTACCGGCCATTTTCACAGGTATAGTCTTACCGATTTTATATTCATATTCATGCATATTGCTGACAATAACATCATATGGTTCTTTCGGTTCGCTTCCCTTTTTGATTTTTATCTTGTTTTTTGCAATTTTTCTGTCCTGTATTTTGCCGCTGCGAACAAGATCCGAATCATCTATATTTTCCATATCTTCCATGTAACCGTACCCCATTACAACGGTGGGCTGCATCTCCTCTTCCGAAGCTTCTCTTGCATTTGTCAGAATATACATAGTCTGACTTTTATCGATAAACATTGTCGGCGACTGCAAATCGGAAATTCCTACAATGACAAAATCATGAAGATTGGATACTTTGATTTTTCTGCCGATAAACTGCTCCGGGGAAACAATGCCGATCATTTCACCCTTTTTCTGTTTTATAAATCTGTCTATTATAAGTTTATCGATGACGACTTCTTTTCTTCCTTCCGGCATCTTTCCATATACGATTTGTTCTTCGCTCAAAACAGTTGATAATGCGATAGACACATTGAGGTTAGCTGATGCATATGATGTCTGCAGGTAATCATCCATCGGAAAAGCAACGGAACACTTGGTATCGCCCGGAATTACGTAACTTACTCCGTCGAGTTTTTCCACTTTTTTCATAAGCTTATCGTTCTTGTCCGGATTGTCCACCTTCAGATAGTTTGCATTTGTTGTTAAATAATCTTTGGGCTGTACGTCATAGATGCCTAAAACATTGCTGACCGCCAGCAAGGCAAACATTGCAGCGAATACAAATCCGATAAGCATAAATTTGCGTAATTTCTTAAATTCCGTGACCGTTTTCCAGCCGTTCATAATAAGATTGCTAAGTTTATATATAGAAGTATACTTGGCCTTGAAGCCTTCCGGTAAATGTTTATCATACTCAAAATCACTTTCAGTGAATATGCTTTCATCCATCGCAGTATAATGATCATCTATCATCTCTATGTTGGATGTTTCATCTACAACATTAAACTTCCCTGAGGTGTCTACATACAGATTGCCTCCTCTCACTACCAGTTTAATATCCGCCTGTCTTTCCTCATCACTGTAAACATCAACCGATACATCATCTTCCCTGAAGGATTTCTTAACAGGCATATCTTTAAGATATATCTTGTTGTCAAGTTGAAAATCCAGGTATTTTGATGAATCGTTGCTGTATGCACTGACAATTTTACCGTCTTTCATCTCGGCAACATAATCCGAATAAAACTCTGCTATTTGTCTTTCATGAGTAACAAGTATCACGAGTCTTTCCTTTGAAATAGCCTTGATAATGTTCATAACCTCAATTGTGTTTCCACTGTCGAGATTTCCTGTCGGCTCATCCGCAATTATGATTCGAGGATTTTTTACTATTGCCCTTGCAATGGCAACTCGCTGCCTTTGACCTCCCGAAAGAGCATTTGCATTTTTTTTCCTATATTGATATATACCTACTTTTTCCAGACAATAGTTGACTCTCTTTTCGATAATACTACGATCCTTAATACCTACCATTCTTAGTGCAATGGCGACGTTTTCGAAAACAGTCTTATCATCCAGAAGATTGAAATTTTGAAAAACATACCCTATCTTGGCATTTCTTATAGTATCGATTTTATTTGCCGACCTGCGTGTTATTCTCTCTCCGTCGACGAAAATCTTGCCGGAATTTACTTTGTCCAAGCCGCCTATTGTATTTAGCAACGTTGTCTTGCCGCAACCCGAAGGTCCGAGCAGACACACTATTCCCTTTTCAGGTAGTCTCATTGAGGTGTTATTTATAACATGAATCTGGTTGGATTTACCTTTATTAAAATATTTATTGACTTTCTCAACTTTTATCATCGTCTACACCTCCTCCCTGAACGTCTTCATCGCACTCTTATTAAATATTTTCCTTGAATACCTGTTTGCAAGCATCAAAGACATCACCAGGAGAAGTATCGCAAGTATTGCATAATCATAAGGTGCAAGGAACATCAGTTGTTTTGTTATCATCTTTACATCGATAATTCCTTTTTTTACCAGAATTATAAATCCCAGATCGATAAGATACGCAATCAGCATCATTACAAGCAATTCAATCCGAAGGATATTATCCGTATTTTTCTTGGTCGCACCGAGAATCCTGAGAGTTGAATAGTAAGAATTTCTGGATCTCATAATCAGTTTTATTACTGCATAAGCGATATAGAACAGAATGATAAATCCTATTATTAACCTGAGATATGTAATCAGCTGAATAACAAAGGCAAAACCTCCCGTTATATCCGTAAGAGTATCCTTAATGAGCAGCGTCTTATATCCCATATCGTTCAAAGTCTTTACAGTTTCGTCCGATTTGATTTCATTAACCATGAATGCACTGATCTGATAATTGCCCTTATCAAAGAGCATATTATAATCTTTAACATTTATGAAAATGCAGTTAAAATATCCTTGAATTTCTTCCTTATTGATTCCAAGAAGTTTTTCCGAGTTCTTTGTTGTAACTACGGCTCCCACTTCAAGGTTTAATTTTGACTTGAAATAGATGTTTTCCGCTTTGACTTTTACATCGCCGCCCACAGCTTTGCCATCCTTGTAATAACCTGTCTGATCTTCCAGTATATAAGCTTCACCTTTAGGCACCTTTGATGAAGAATATACGCTCTTCTCATATTCTCCATTGCTTTTAACCTTGTTTCCGTTGAAATTGAGCTCCGTTCTCGAAGATGAAGCCATCATCGTAGTCAACATCTTGCTTTGCATCTTATCACTCATATATACCTTGGAATATCCGAACATAGGTGCAGACGTTTCTTCTTCCTTACCGTCGCCTATAATTATTCCGGCAATCTTTACGGGGCGTCCGAATTTATAGCTTTCCATGCCGGTCATTTCATTGAGTACGACTTTTTTGCCTATCATTGATTCTCCGGATTGAGATATATCATTATATGAAGCATTTGACGGGTCTGTTTTTACTATTATTTCGTAATCGTTTTTAGGCATATTCCCATAGGTCAGCTCTTTTTCTTTTACCAGCTTAATCGGATATACAAGTCCGTCAACATAATAATCTCCGCTCGCCCTAAAGCTCACTCCTTTATCAAGAGCCAGGTCATTCGGAACAACATAGTCTATGTTTTTGATTTTTGCTATTTCCTCAATCTCTTCTTCAGAGAAAGCGGTTTTGTCCTGTTTGGTTATAACCATTCTGCTTACATCACAGTTTGCAAAATACATATTATATCCGAGAATATCACTCTCATGAGAACTGTTTTTAGTAGATGCGTATTGACTCAGCACAGCCGTCGAAACAAAGAGATATACTATGAGCAACAACATAAATTTTGTCGGAAGATTAAATGTATTGCGAAGGGCAAGTCTTATTTCAGAACCCTTCCTCATACTGCTATATTCCTTTGATTCCGCTTTTCTTCTTGCACTGCGTCTGCCGACAGAACTTCTTCCCTCCGGGTCTATATACTCTTCGTTGTCAATCTGCTGATTCCGATGCGGTCTTATAGATTTATTCTCTATTATCTTGCCGTCATGCATAGTCAGTTTACGTGTTGCATATGGTTCAGCCTGCTCATAATTATGAGTTACTATAACGACAAGTTTATTTTTTGATACCTCGCTCAAAGTCTCCATTACCGCTTTGGCCGAAACACTGTCAAGATTTCCTGTCGGTTCATCTGCAACTATAATCGGAGCATCTTTAGCCAGAGCACGTGCAATAGCTACCCTCTGTTTCTGACCTCCGGACAACTTAGAAGCTTTAGTTCCGGTATATTCATTCAGACCTACCAAATCTATGAGTTCAAGGATTCTTTTCCTGCACTCTCTTTTTTTCTTGCCGTCAAGCAGCATTACCGTCTCGATATTTTGATAGACAGTATAACTGTTAATCAGGTTGAAGTCCTGAAATATATTGCCGATATATGTTTTACGATAAATCTCATAGTCTTCCGTCCCGTAACCGGCGGTGTCCTCTCCACATACAAACATCTCACCTTCATCATATGTGTCAAGTCCGGATATTATATTAAGTAATGTGGATTTACCGCTTCCGCTCTCTCCCGTTATTACAACAAATTCACCCATATCCAGACTCAGATCTATCCTTGAAAACCCGAGACTTACAGTATCCTCACCTGCATAATATTTTGAAACTTTTTTTAGTTCGATTGTGTGAGCCATATTTTTCTCCTCTTCTGTTTACTTTTACATGTTCAACCTCTTTGCGATACATGAAAAGTAAACGCAGCTCAAAGTGTACTACGTGTATTATAACACTTAGTTATAATAAATGAATAGCATTTACTGAAAAAAATAAAATTTTACATCTTTTTTTCCCGTACTATATAAATCATCATCTACATACTTAATACTTGTCATATTAAATTATGTTATAATCAATTAACATGTATATACATGCTTTCAGCTAAGACCATAATCACCAACAGAAAAGGAGGTAATTTATGCCATTAGTTACGACAACTGAAATGTTTAAGAAAGCATATGAGGGCGGATACGCTATCGGAGCTTTTAATGTTAATAACATGGAGATTGTACAGGGTATCACCGAAGCTTGTCGAGAGGTAAATTCTCCTGTTATTCTTCAAGTTTCCAAAGGCGCAAGAGCATATGCAAATCACAATTATCTTATGAAGCTCGTGGAAGCAGCACTTCTCGAATTTCCCGAACTGCCTATTGCACTTCATCTGGATCACGGTCCTGATTTTGAAACCTGCAAAGCCTGTATAGACGGAGGCTTCACTTCAGTTATGATAGACGGCAGTTCTCTTCCTTTTGAAGAAAATATCAAACTGTCAAAACAGGTAGTTGATTATGCCCATGCTCACGGTGTCGTTGTAGAAGCAGAACTCGGCACACTCGAAGGCATTGAAGATGATGTCATAGTCGAAGCAGGCCAGGGATCATACACAAAACCGGAAGAAGTTGAAGAATTCATTGAACGCACTAACTGCGATTCTCTTGCAATAGCAATAGGAACTTCACACGGGGCATACAAATTTAAACCAGGCACAAAACCACAGCTTCGCTTCGATGTTCTTGATGAAATTGTAAAGAGATTGCCGGGTTTCCCTATCGTACTACACGGTTCATCATCGGTGCCGCAGGAATTCGTTTCCATAATCAATAAATATGGCGGCAATATGGCCGGAGCAGTAGGTGTTCCTGAAGAACAGCTGCGACAGGCAGCACGCTCTGCAGTTTGCAAGATTAATATTGACTCCGATATAAGGCTTGCAATGACTGCGACTATACGAAAATATTTTGCCGAGCATCCGGATCACTTCGACCCGCGTCAATATCTCAAGCCGGCAAGACAAGCTGTAAAAGATATGGTAAAACACAAAATAATCAATGTTCTCGGGTGTAATGACAAGATATAAACTTATTATAAACACTAAAAAGAGCTGCTATTCTCAAGGGTTTAACCTTAACGAAAGAGCAGCTCTTTTTATTTGTTTTTCTACACGTTAATGTAGTTTACAGGTAGTAATCAAACCTTCTGAATACAATCGTTATTCTTCTTCAGGTGCATAGAATTCTGTGAATTTTACCAGCTTCTCATAGCGAGCTTTTGCGATCGCTTCTGACTTCGCAAAGAGTTCCTTCGCTCTTTCCGGGTTCTCTCTTGTCAGTCTGCTGTATCTGGCTTCATTCATCAGGAAGTCCTGATAGTCTCCTGTCGGCTGTTTGGAATCGAGTGTAAACGGATTCTTACCCTCTGCCTTAGCTGCAGGATTGTATCTGAACAGGTTCCAGTAACCGCTTTCTACTGCCTTCTTCATTTCAAGCTGACAGTTAGCCATTCCACCCTTAATTGAGTGCATCTCGCATGGAGCGTATGCAATTATGATGGAAGGTCCATCGTAAGCTATAGCTTCGTTCATAGCTCTGATGGTCTGGTTTGGATTGGCTCCCATTGCAACCTGTGCAACGTACACGTATTCATAAGCCATAAAGATTTCCGACATCGGCTTCTTAGCTATAGATTTACCTGCTGCAGCAAATTGTGCAACCTGTCCGATGTTTGAAGCCTTTGAAGCCTGTCCACCCGTATTTGAGTAAACTTCAGTATCAAATACTATAACATTGAGATTCTCACCGCTTGCGAGTACGTGGTCGAGCCCACCGTATCCTATATCATAAGCCCATCCGTCTCCGCCGAATATCCACACTGTCTTCTCAGCGAGCATATCCTTACGTGCAACGATATCAGCTCCGACATTTGCAGCCTCCAATGCTTCTACGAGAGCTTCTCCGGCAGTCTTGGATGCTTCTACATCGTCGAATCCTGCGAGCCATTCTTCTCCGGCAGCCTTAACCTTCTCATCAACATCGCCGGCGATGAGATTCTTTACATCCTGTGCAAGCTGTTTTCTTCTTGCATTAACAGCAAGTCTCATTCCGAGACCGTGTTCAGCGTTATCCTCAAACAGCGAGTTACACCAAGCCGGTCCGCGTCCATCAGCATTAGTTGTATAAGGAGCTATTCCGCCCGGGCATCCCCAGATTGACGAACATCCTGTTGCGTTGGAAATATATGTATTATCTCCGCAAAGCTGAGTTATGAGTCTTGCATAAGCAGTCTCTGCACATCCCGCACATGAGCCTGAGAACTCAAGGAGAGGTGTCTTGAACTGTGAACCCTTAAGTGTATTGTCTGTCATATCTTTCTTAACAGCGATATCCTTGACAGCAAAGTTGAAGTTCTCCTGTTCAGGCAGCTGCTCTTCAAGCGGCTTCATAGTGAGAGACTTAGGGTTTGTAGGACATACTGATACACAGACTCCACATCCCATACAGTCAAGAGGTGAAATTGAAATTCCGAACTTATATACTCCCTTGCCCTTGCCTGCCTTAACATCAGTCATCTTGAATCCTTCAGGAGCATTCTGTGCTTCTTCATCATTCAGAAGGAAAGGTCTGATTGTAGCATGCGGACAAACGTAAGCACACTGGTTACACTGAATACATGTAGTAGGGTTCCACTCAGGAACGTTTACAGCAACGCCTCTCTTTTCGTAAGCTGATGCTCCGAGTTCCCACTCACCGTCAACATGTGGCAGGAATGCGGATACCGGGAGGCTGTCTCCATCCATATTGCTGACAGGTTTAAGGATATTCTTAACCTGTGTAACGAGAGCTTCAGGTCCTTCAAGAATATCATCAGTTGCAGGATCGAATGCTTCTGCCCAGTCAGCCGGAACTTCCAACTTAACAAGTGCATCTGCACCGACGTCTATAGCCTTATGGTTCATTTCTACAACTTCTTTTCCTTTGGCAATATATGATTTTGTTGCAGCTTCCTTCATGTACTTGATTGCATCTTCCTTAGGCATTATTTCAGCAAGTGAGAAGAATGCGGACTGGAGTGTTGTATTTGTCCTCTTGCCCATTCCGATCTCTGCACAAAGTTTGATAGCATCAATTGTGTAAACTTTAATATTGTTCTTAGCAATATATCTCTTAGCAGCAGCATCAAGGTGCTCACCGACTTCTTCAGGCGACCATGGACAGTTAATCAGGAATACTCCGCCCGGTTTAACGTCCTGAACCATCTTGAATCCCTTATCTACATATGAAGGGTTGTGGCATGCTACAAAGTCTGCTTTATTGATATAGTAAGAACTCTTTATTGGAGAGTCTCCGAATCTCAAGTGAGATATGGTAACTCCGCCTGTTTTCTTAGAATCGTACTGGAAATATGCCTGAACATACTTATCAGTGTAGTCACCGATAATCTTGATGGAATTCTTGTTGGCTCCAACTGTTCCGTCTCCGCCCAGACCCCAGAATTTGCACTCGATTGTGCCCGGAGCTGCTGTAAGAGGAGCATCCTTCTCTTCCAGTGACAGATATGTAACGTCATCAACGATTCCAACCGTAAACTTCTTCTTAGGATCATCCTTAGCAAGCTCGTCATATACTGCAAATACGGAAGCCGGAGGTGTGTCTTTGGAACTGAGTCCGTAACGACCGCCAATAACACTTAAATCAAGTCCCGCTTCAGCAAATGCTGTGATAACGTCGAGATACAAAGGCTCACCGAGAGCTCCCGGTTCTTTTGTTCTGTCAAGAACAGCGATTTTCTTAGCTGTCTTAGGAAGAGCAGCAATCAGTCTGTCAGCACAGAAAGGTCTGTATAATCTTACCTTGATCAGACCGACTTTCTGTCCGTTTGCATTAAGATAATCGATAACTTCTTCTGCTACATCACAGATTGATCCCATAGCTATAATTACTCTGTCGGCATCATCCGCTCCGTAATAATTAAAGAGCTGATAGTTTGTGCCGATCTTCTCGTTGATCTTAGCCATGTACTTCTCAACAACAGCAGGAAGAGCATCGTAAAATTTGTTGCATGCTTCTCTATGCTGGAAGAAAATATCTCCGTTTTCGTGAGATCCTCTCATGTTAGGATTTTCAGGATTTAAGCTGCTGTCACGGAATGCTTTAACCGCATCCATATTGCACATGTCTGCAAGATCATCATAATCCCAGACTGCAATTTTCTGAACCTCATGTGATGTTCTGAATCCGTCAAAGAAGTTCAGGAAAGGAACTCTGCCCTCTATAGCTGCAAGGTGAGCAACCGGAGCAAGGTCCATTACCTCCTGAACATTGCCTTCTGCGAGCATTCCGAAACCTGTCTGACGACATGCATATATGTCGGAGTGATCGCCAAAAATGCTCAGGGCATGTGTAGAAACTGTACGTGCAGAAACATGGAATACTGCCGGAAGAAGTTCTCCTGCCATCTTATACATGTTAGGAATCATAAGAAGCAGTCCCTGTGATGCTGTATAAGTTGTTGTGAGAGCTCCTGCCCCCAAAGATCCGTGAACCGCTCCGGCAGCCCCGGCTTCAGATTGAAGCTCAGCAACCTGAACTGTCGAGCCGAAGATGTTTTTTCTACCGGCTGCAGACCACTGATCTACGAAGTCTGCCATTGGGCTCGATGGAGTAATAGGATAAATAGCCGACACATCTGTAAATGCATACGAGACGTGCGCAGCAGCAGTATTACCATCCATCGTTTTGAAATCTCTTTTTACCATTATTATATCTCCCCCTTCACTTTACTCGTTTTGTTAATAATGTGTAAGCGTTATCTTATAATTTTACATGATGAAACGTATAGCAATTTTTGAGGTTTGCTATTCTCCTGCCAAAGCTTCGGTATCAATAGCAATCATAAGCTCCTCATTAGTTGGAATAACGAATGTACGAACAGTTGCTCCGGGAGCTGTAATCTCCGTTTCTTTTCCTCTTGTATTGTTCTTCTCGGCATCGATCTTCACACCCATAAATTCCAGGCTGCCGCATACCTTCTCTCTAAGATCGATATCATTTTCTCCTATGCCGGCTGTAAATACGATGGCATCGACTCTTCCCATCTCAGCAGCATACGCTCCGATAAAATGACGAACCGACTTGAGCAGCATTTCTCTCGCAATTTGTGCTCTATGATTGCCCTCTGCTGCCGCTTTGCTTATATCTCTTACGTCTCCCGAGATTCCGGAAACTGCAAGCAATCCTGATTTCTTATTGAACATAGAAATTACATCTGATGCACTCATGCCTGTTTGTTCATTGATAAAGCTGACAACAGACGGATCCAGAGTTCCGGTTCTTGTTCCCATTATAAGTCCGTCCAGCGGTGTCATTCCCATGGATGTGTTATAGCAATAACCGTTTTTTACAGCAGTTATTGAAGAACCGTTACCAAGATGACAGGTTATGATATTCAGCTCACTTCTGTCTTTGCCGCAAAGCTCTACACAACGCTCCGTAACATAACGGTGGCTTGTTCCGTGCATTCCGTATTTACGTATTTGATACTTCTCATAATATTCCATCGGAATAGGATATAAATAACTTTCCTCAGGCATAGTCTGATGGAATGATGTATCAAACACTGCAACCTGAGTTGTGTTAGGAAGAACCTGCTTGCATGCACGAATTCCAACCAGTGCAGGCGGGTTATGTAAAGGAGCCAGTACTGAGAATCTGTCTATAGCTTCCTCTACTTCCGGGGTTATTACCATCGATTTGTTGAAAAGATGTCCGCCTTGTACTACCCTGTGACCTACAGCATTAATATCGTTCATATCGGCAATTACACCGTACTCGCTGTCTGTGAGTGCATCGATTACATACTGCAATGCTACTCCATGATTAGGCAAAGCGATATCCTTATCAAAAACGGTTTTGTCACCAGCTTTGTAATCCATATGCCCGTCTTCAGCAATTCTTTCACATAACCCCTTTGCTAAGACTTCCTTTTTATCCATGTCGAAAAGCTGGTATTTAAGCGATGAGCTTCCTGTATTCACTACCAGAATTATCATATCAAAATTCCTTTCATAATTAGATTGTTTTTGTTTATTTACTACTGTTTATTATAGCATAGAGCGTTAAGTTTTTATTTATATATTTTGTTTGTATCGTATAAAAAGCGTGATATAATTGTGCCGGAACTAAAAATTTTAATTAAAAATAGTTATTTTCAACAAAATTTATGAATGAAATAATACCACTCATTGAATGAAAGGACAGATTATGAAAATATATTCAAGAAAATTTAACGTGTCAATGAGCGACGTCAATAAATACAGATTTTTGAGAACTTCTACCATGTTTTCAATGTTTCAACTTGTTTCAACAGACCATCTGGACATTCTGGATCTTGGTCCCGATAAAACTCTCGAACAAGGTCTTCTTTGGGTTCTTATAAAGCAAAGGGCTGAAATATCAAGAATGCCGCATTACAACGAAGATATTGTGATTAAAACCTGGCCTACCGGCGGCAGGCATAAACTTTTTCAACGTCATTACAGTATAGAAACACTTGCCGGGGAAATCATTGTCAAGGCCGGTGCGATATGGTCTCTTATAAAAGAAAAAGCACGTACCATGATCACTCCGGAACGTTATGGAATAGTGCTGTAAGGAAAACGAACGGGAAACGAAGTAAATCTATCACCAAATCCTAAAAGCATAGAGACTACTCATAGTACCGAATTCAAAGTTCCGTTCAGCTACATAGATATTAACTGCCATATGAACAATGCAAGATACTTTGATGTTACTGACGACATACTTCCTGCAGCACAGGAAGGTCTGATGCCTAAACTTATAAGCGTCAGATATCAGGCAGAGGCTCTCGAAGGAGACGTTATTAATGTAAACTGGGGTTTTCTTCCTGATGAAACAAACTCCGAAACCCCTAATGCAGGCAGGTATTATATAATCTGCGATTCGGCTTCCGGAAACAACCTTAAAATGCAAATGAATTATTAGTTAGCCCTGTACTAATCGGCGACTATTAATGCTTTATAAATAATACCTGTTATTTCTATGCTAATGGGAACGTAACCTTGAATTCCGTTCCCTTGCCGAGTGCAGAATCGACATATATCTTGCCACCGTGGGATGCAACTATTTGCGATGCAATAGCCAGTCCCAAACCCGTTCCTCTACCCGATTCTTTGTTCGTATAGAAAGGATCGAATACCCTTGCAAGAGTTTCCGCATTCATGCCGTGGCCGTTATCTCTAAATATCATTTCCATGTTTTCTTCTGTTAAATAAGTTGAAACAAGCAGGGTTCCGCCCTCTCCCTCCATGGCATCATAAGCATTAAGAACTATATTCATCACAAGTTGTGAAAGCTGAGTTGAATCTCCCATTATCTTTTCTTTGCCACAATTAAAACTGTATTTTACTTCAACACCTTTAGGTTTTGCAGGCAATGTGACTTGCAGTGCATTTCTGATAAGTTCATCGGGACGGATCTCCGTAAAATCTTCTTTGCTTCTCTTTTTAGTCAGCTCCGACAGTCTGGTTATCATAGTTTTTGCTTTAACAGAAGCATTGTAAACCTCCATAAGATTATCTTGAAGTTCCGTAGCATCCGGCGGCAACATCTCCATTGTCATCATACTGTATCCCATTATCGGTGTAAGCAGATTATTGAAATCATGAGCTATGCTTGCCGTCATTGTTCCTATGGTCTCAAGTCTTTGATGATGAGACATTTCCTGCATCTGACGGTTGATTTCCTTCATAGACTCGTTTCTCTTCCTGAGATTCTCAAGTTCGATTGCATTCTCACTATCTATTTTTCTCATAAGGATAACGAGTACCACAAGGAGTGCGGCACCAATTACAGCAATGCCTCCATATATCAATATATCGGTTGCAGCTTCCTTAGACGGTCTTACAGCATCATCATAATTTGCTGTTATAGCAATCGCAAATTCTCCGTTAATCGTATTATTGCTTGATAGAACCACCATTCTTTCGGTATATGTTTCCGCATTATTGTTGGTTATCTCAATCGATCTTCCGTCATTTACCTGAAGCTTCTGACATTCCGTAATAAAATTCATGCGTTTTGCGGAGTTTGCATCTATCTCGGCTTCTGTAGTTATTGCTCTTACTTTATCTTCGACTTTGTAAATCATTATAGTTCCGGTATTGTCGAGTAAGATAAGATCTTCCGTCCCGGAACTGCCTATCGCATTCAGATAAAGCTGCTCCAGATCCATTACTGCATTGTATCTGATTTTTCTGCCGCTCTTTACCTCATATGCCATGCAAAGTCTGCCCTGCGGTGACTTGCAGATTCTGAATTTATTATCATTTGCCTTGGTAAGGAATTTATATTTATTAGATCCTCCCGTTGCAAAAACAACTTTATTGTTCTCAAGAATAAGAAGATCTGAAAAAAGAGGATTGTAGCGTACCGAGCTTTTTGTAAGAGCCTCTTCAAGCAAGCTGCGATCCAGCGTCTCTTCCCAATATTGTTGTGCAGTTTTTATTGCACTGCGCTTAAGTGAGCTTTCAGCTTCACGCGTGAAGCCCTTAATCGAATTGTATATGTTCACATCGTCAGACATCAGCAGACTATAGAATTGCGTATCCTTTTCTTTAAGAATGGTTTCATCAAACTCTCTAAAAGAAACCCACGCTTTATAGAGTCCTCCCCCTATAAAGACAAGAGCTGTAACTACAATCAATACATATGCCGCTGCTTTTATTCGATGCTTCTTCATAAACCTCCCCCTTCATATTCTCTATTATTTTAGCATGTATCAATAAATCGGATACCGATTTTTACAAAAAGAAGCATTTATTCTTGAAGAAAAACGAATAAACTCATATACTTTATGTACCAATATGCAAAAGGAGGTGCTTATGGCATCTAAAGTTCTTGTTGTTGATGATGATAAAACAATTCTGAATATGCTTTATAAAGCTCTTAAGAGTAGCGGCATTGAAGCGGATCTTGCGATAAGCGGAGAAGCCGCACTTGAATTGATTTCGGGTAAAGAATACGATCTGATCCTTTTGGATATTAATATGCGCGGCATAGACGGATTTACTGTAATAAAGAAAATACGTTCTCAGGGCTTAACAGTTCCTATAATGGTGGTTAGCGGAAGAAAGGACGACGGCGATACTCTCTACGGACTTGATATAGGTGCGGACGATTATATAACCAAGCCTTTCAACCCCGTTACCCTCGTTGCAAAAGCCAAAGCTCTGATAAGAAGAAGCCGTGCGACCGATACGGCAAAAACAATTATTTCGGCCGGACCATTCACATACAACACCTCCACTTTGAGATTCTATAAGAACGATGTTGAGATTCCTCTGTCGTCAAAAGAGAATTCAATGATAAAGCTGTTCATTGACAATGTCGACCATATTTTCTCTAAAGATATGATATACAGCGTCATCTGGGGAGAAACGATAATAGACGAAAACGCGATAATGGTATATGTCAATCGAATCAGACAGAAAATTGAAGACGACCCCTCGAATCCTAAATACTTAATAACGGTGAGAGGTCTAGGATATCGATTTACAGTGTAAAATGAAGTTAGTCACTTTACTTTTTTAACAAGAGCTTTCGTGTTTTTATAGAGACAATATCATAAACTGAATTATAAATCAGCAATCCTGTTTGAATAAAGATATGTCATAATTCTGCGAGAATTCCATTGCTATGCTATTTACAATTTTTCGATGAATCAATCACCAATACTCCCCTTAGTTGCAAACAATGCTCATAAGCATAAGACCCCAAAGGAGCATAAACGACAAAATCTGAATTTGATTCTATAAATACATTTGTTCCTATATGCTCTACGCTCTCCAGTATTTCGATTTCTTTTAGTGAGGAACATCCTCGGAAAGCTTGATTTTCTATTCGGCGTACACTGTCAGGTAAGGTAATTGAGGTAAGACTTTTGCATCCCTCAAAAGCATTTTCACCAATCACTTCTACACCATCGGGAATAGCGTATGTCGATCCTCTACCGGCCGGATAACATATTATTCTCTTTCCAAGCTTATCAAACAACACCCCTTCAATGCTTGAGTATTTTTCATTTTTTTCACTTACATTGATTTCTTCTAGGCTATAACAATCACTAAAAGGGGACATTCCGAGCTCTGACAGTCCGTGTGGCAAATGCATGTTTTTAAGTTTTTCACATCCGACAAAAGCAAAATCTTCAATATATTGAAGGCTTTCAGGGAGCACTATTTCCTCTAAAGCTGTACATGCGAAAAAAGCAAATTCTTCTATACCAACAACTGAATTCCCCATGTTAATGTTTCTCATATTGCTACATCCATTGAAACAGTCATAGCTGATAGTGGTCAATTGTTGCGGTAGTCTGATTTCTTTCAGGGAGATACAATCAAAGAATGCTTCTGCTCCAATTTCTGTTAATGAATCCGGCAGATTTATTTCCTGAAGATCCCAGCAATACTCAAAAGCACTTTCTTTTATAATTTTTATACTGTCCGGAACTATAACTTTTTTAATCTCTGTACAGCTTTTGAATCTCTCTCCGGAAAAAGCAGATTCTCCTATAGAAGTAATGCGAACACCATTGTATTCATCAGGGATTTCCACGACTGTTTCTTTTCCTTTATACTTTTCGATTTCATAAGTCCCGTCCGGCAAGTTTTTTATCGACCATTTGGAAAGGCTAACTTTCTTTGATGTGTTATTTGCCGATAGCTTATTAGCAGATTGTTTTATCTGTTTGAAATCTATGAATTCAAGCAAATCGGCATACATCGGGTCTTCGGTTAGTTTGTTCTTTATTCTCAACAGATATTTACCGCATTCGACATCTCCGTTAAAAAGGACTAAATATAATGCCATGAATCTCTTATATTCCGGTGTCTTAACGTCAAAAAACAATGATTTCTTTGTACCAAAATCTCCAGTTTCAAAAAACTCGGCAAGATTGAATTCATCTTTATTCTCTTTCCAGTTCCCAAGCAGCTGAACAGGAATAAATGTATCCTTATATCTAATTTTCAATATTAAATCTTGCTCCATGCTTTTTCCGCCATATTTATAATATATGGCCGGTGTTAGTGCAACCTCATCAATTGTTATCGGTGTTGATGGCAGTTCAATTGATAGTGACCCTTTTATTGTTTCCGCAAACGCATATTCGCCGATTGTCTTTATACTATCAGGTAAAATCACTTTTCGAAGGTGTTTACAGTTATAAAATGCGAATTCTTCAATAGATTCCACACCCTCAGGAACAGCAAAGGTTTTTCCGTGTCGTTCTTCAGGATATCTGATCAATTGTTTCATGTTATTCGAAAACAGAATTCCATCAACAGAACGAAAGAGCTTGTTATTCTCATCAACATTTATCTGTTTTAGGGGTATATCCAGAAGACCTATTTTTTTCATGCTTGCCGGCAGGAATAATGAATCTGACTTCATCTTTGCTTCTGAATAGGTATTAAAGCACATATCAATCAAAACTGTGGTACCATTTCGGATTCTTAATCCACCTTTATAATCAAAGTCAAAACCACATGCCATGTGAGCAACATAATAGACTCCTTCTATTGGATCAGACTCACATTTGTCAAATGCACGTGAAAAGTCCCCTGGGTCAGGATCGAGAAATTCAACATTTCTCAAATTTTCACAGCAGGAAAACGCACTATCACCTATTTCCTTTAGTTCTTCCGGAATTACAACAGATTTCAGCCTATAACAACAGAAAAATGCGGATCTGCCTATCTTCTTCACATTTTTCGGAATTACAATATGCTCCAGATTATAACAATCGGAAACTGCATTTTTGTAAATCTCTGTGACTGTTTCAGGAATGATAAATTCTGTTCTTTTTCTTGGATAAAAAATCAATTTTGTTTTTGTTTTATCTAATATTATCCCGTCTACAGATGAAAAAGTCGGGTGATGATCATCAATTTCAAAAGACTCCACGTTATTAAAAACATCTCCTATATGATACCATTCGGTTATATTAATTGGAATCCTGCAGCATTGCGTATCGCCTAAATAAATCAGTGCTCTTCCTGAAAGATCATCAAATATTATTCCATCAGCATTTGATATTCCTTCCCCTTCAATTACAATCTCCGATGCTTTTACTTTCTCATTTATAGTCCATGGTAATTCTTTCCAAGTATACGTGGTCGGAAATACTATTCTCTTTAGTTTTTCACAGTTTGCAAAAGCGAAATAATCTATATTTTTTACACCATTCGGGATTATCACTTCCTCAGCATCTGAAAATACTATATATACTTTTTCCATGCTTTTATCCATCAGCATTTTGTCAAATACTGTAAAAACCGTGTTGTTTTCATCCACAGTTGTTTTTTCGATTCCATGCCAATTATTAATATCTCTAACATCATGCTCAATATGCAGGTTCCTCACGCTCTTCGAAACATATTTGATTTCTCTGTATGATTGTTTTGAGATATTATCCTGATACGTATAGTATAAAATACCATTAGAGAATTCAAAGTTACTATTACCACCTATAAAAAACTCCTCTATATTCGGGAAGGAGCTTAACGGGATCCTAATCTCATGACTCATCACTCCGGCCGGAATAATCACTTTCTTTACTTCCTTGCCATGTTCTAGTATGAACGAACTTTTATAGTTTTCATTAATATAAATTGTGTCCATTTACTATTCCTTTCTTTATTAAAGTATCCGTTCAAAATCAGTTCATACTTTAACCGCCGGATATATATCATTCTCAACATCTTAAAGATAGAAATATTGGATTAGAATTCCATCCTCTTTATCATATTCTTAGTTGTAAAAAAGAGTCTTATGTGTTTACAAACATATTGTACATCGCAAAGCACTTTTTTTCTTCCCTTTCTTATGTTCTTTTGAGTTCATGAATTATTGTATCTGTTTATGATGATAAAGCCGGCTTAAAATCAAGATCTTTGTATACAATAAGATTCGTGTGCAATTTCCCATTAAAAACAATCGAGAAAATATACGCCATCAGGGCAAATAAGGTTGATTTTATTGATTAACTCAAATAATTTCATACATTTTCAGAACGAGACTCCGAAAATGTATTGATTTCACTGCCCATTTTCCTGTAGTTGTTGTTTCTGGAGCGAGACAGACCGGTAAAACCACATTGGTAAAAGAAACTTTCGGATTGCAAGAGAATGTCATTTACGTTACTTTGGACTATCCGAGGATAAGAAACCTGGCGAAAACCGGGCCATTATTATCTTATAGGTTCGCAAATGTTTCGCATGATGAAGAACGTCAGCGAGTCATTAGCCGGTAGAGTTGGACTGCTTTCCTTGTTCGGATTCAGCCGTTCGGAAATATACGCAAAACCTGAAGTCCCGTTCCTCCCTTCAAATGCTCAACGAGAAAAGAGCAAAGAAACTGTAATCACTGTTTTCGATCGCATATTTAGAGGAAGTATGCCGCAATTAGTTGTGGACCCGGAATTAACTCCGGAAGCATATTTCAATGCGTATATGCAGACATATATAGAGCGTGACTAAGGGATTTGCTCGAATTAAAAAACGAGTCAAAATTTCTTAGGTTTATTTCCTGCGCTGCCGCTAGAACCGGACAGGAATTAAATCTATCCGATATCGGAACCGGTGCGGTAATATGCCTTTCTTCTCAGCAATACCCACTTGATGCAAACAATATAGTTATTCCGATAGGAATGCTTTGATGATTCCATTTTATAGTAGTTTTAGCAACGAAAAAAGGCGTCATACTTTCTATCAAAATATGATGCCTTCTCTGGAGCGGGTGAAGGGAATCGAACCCTCGACATCAGCTTGGGAAGCTGGAGTTTTGCCATTAAACTACACCCGCAGACAAACTGTATTATAACTCATAAGCCTGATTTACGAAAGATTAAATCAGGCTTATTTCAAAGCTTTATTCTATTTCTTCCATTGCCTCCTTAATTATCGCAGGTAGCTTCCTGCATTTATATTCAGGAATTGAAGCAACTGAAACCCTGACTCCGCCTTTTATAGGTACGAGGAATACTCCTTTTTTCTCAAGTGCCGCACACAGTTTATCCGGTTCTGCGTAAGGAACTGTAACAAAGAACCCCGCATTAAAAGGAACAATCTCCAATCCGACATTTGCAGCTTCCTCGGCAAAGGCATTTCCTCTCGCCTGCAGCATATTTCTGTCTTTTCTTCTCTCTTCCCTTGCCTCTTCAAGCAGTTCCGTATCTGCGTATATTTTTTCTATAATTGCCTGAGGCGCTCTCGGTGAATTCGACCAGCTCGCTCTCGATGAGAAAGTACATACTCTTTCGAACTCCTCTGCAAGTTCGGGATTATTGGCAAGGCAGATCATAGCCGCACATCTGAACCCGTAAAGTGAGAAAGTTTTGGATGCACTATATGCGATTATTGGCAAAATGTTTGCCCTCATATTATCTATAACTTTGAGAAATTCACGAGTTTCTTCATCTTCTCCCGCAAAATCTATATATGCTACATCAACAAGAAGTGCTATTTTCTTATCAAAGTCTACAGCCTCGAGAACGTTCTTAATTCCGTACCAATCATCAAGAGAAAGCGAGTAGCCTGTCGGGTTATTCGCAGGTGTATTTAAAATTATGACAAGATGCTCCTGATTCCTGGTAAGCTTTTTAACTTTATAGGCAAAATCTTCAATATTAAACTTTCCGTCCTCGTCAAACATATCAAAATATTCGAGACTTCTTCCCATTTCACCTACTATGCTCGTATATGGCGCCCAGTGCCAGTTGTGTGTGAGAACCTTATCTCCGGGGCATGAATAGTTTGCAATTGTATTTCTTATTGCACCTGTACCTCCGGGTGTTGCAACAACAGCTGTATAGCTTTTTACTTCATATGTGTTGAAAGCCGCCTTCTTTATCGCTTCCTTAAATCCGGGTGTTCCGGCAATAGGAGCGTATTCGGCATATTCGGAAGGTGATAAACCTTCGATTGCTTTTTGTACCGAAGCCATAACTACAAGCTCTCCATTGTCGTCAAGCAAAGTTCCTATAGTCGAATTGATTACAGCTTCTTCACCCAGTTCTTTAATCAAAGACTTCGCTCTTCCGCTAGCAGAAAAAGCTTTGTCTTCTTTCGGAATATCTCTTCCGTTGTATGCTGCCATTGATGTTATAGTCATTTCTTCTTTCTTAGCCTCTCTCACGTTTTTTCTTTTAACTGTATTTGCCGGTTTTTTCCTGCCGATTATCAGTTTTTTTATTTTTTCACCCTGTCCGCTGAATTTCGCTTCATATTCCGTTTCTATATTTTCCCCATCATTCCTGGCATGCAAATCTCTTGTTATATCGATTATTTTAAGATCTGCAGCTTCGATTTCTCTGATAGTCCACTCAAACAATCCCGTATTATCTGTCTTAAATTCAATTCTTCCTTTATCTGCGAGAACGTCAAAATACGTCTTTAAGCGCTGCCTATATGTAAGCCTTCTCTTGAACCAGTACTTCTTCGGCAAAGGATCGCTGAAGTTAAGATATATTTTTTCTATCTCTGATTCACAAAACCAGTCTGTAAGGGTTTCTACAAAGCTCGGAATAAAGATAACATTTACAAGACTTTTTTCAGCAACTTTTTCCAATGCTCGCAGCAGGACTCCGCGATGACCTTCGATTGCAATGAAGAATTTATCCCCATCTCTTTCTGCAATTTCCGATATAAATTTGCCTTTTCCGCATCCTATTTCAACGTGTACAGGTCTCCCCTTTGCGAAATCTTTCCAATTCCCTTTGTGTGAAGCAGGGTCGTCTATTATCAGGTGTTCGTATTTATTAAATTTTTCCTCTAAATTCTTTACCCTTCTCTGTCTCAAGCGATAAACCTCGATCCTATTATGATTCCCAGAAATATTGTCATCAGAACAGCCGCAACAATATCTTCTTTATTGAAATGAATTTCGTTCATTCTCGTACGCCCTTCTCCGCCGTGATAACACCTTGCTTCCATAGCCAGAGCCAGCTCCTGTGCAATCCTGAACGAACTTATGAAAAGCGGAACAAGTATAGGTATGAGACTCTTTGCTCTTCGGAATATATTGCCGCTCTCAAAATCCGCACCCCTTGCCTGCTGTGCCTTGATGATTTTATCCGTTTCATCCATCAAAGTAGGTATAAACCTTAATGCAATAGTCATCATCAATGCTATCTCATGGCTCGGCACTCCAATCTTCGAAAAAGGTCTCAACAGCTTCTCCAGCCCGTCAGTCAGTGCTATCGGCTTTGTACAAAGGGTCAGAATTGAAGAGCCTATTATAAGAAGCACCAGCCTGATTACCATAAATGCAGCTCTGATCAGCCCTTCATAAGTAATTGTGAATATCCACCAATGCCAGAGAACCCTCCCATCAAACATCAGCATATTGATAACGAAAGTAAAAGCTATAATAAGAAACACCGGAGTAAGTCCCCTGAATATAAATTTCAGAGGAACTCGGGAAATTCCGATAACCGTAAACAATGCAGTCCCGGCAATCAGGAATCCCCAGAAATTATTAACGACAAACATCTCTGCGATAAACAGAAATGTTCCGATAATCTTCGTTCTCGCATCCAGCCTGTGTATTGGTGATTTACCCGGGAAGTATTGACCCAGTGTAATATCTCTTATCATTTCTTCCTCTTCATAAATTCCTTTATATCTTCAGCAGCTTCATCAAGAGTGAGAGCCGAGCTGGTAAATCCGTCTATACTTTTTGAGATTTTTCTCATTATATCCAAAGCGGGCGGTACATCAAGTCCCATAGATTCAAGCAAAGCGTCCTGCGTAAAAATTTCCCTTGGCCTTCCCTCCAATACAATTTTTCCATTTTCCATTACGATGACTCTGTCGCACATCTTTGCAATATCGCCCATATTATGTGACACTAAAATAATTGTTATTTCTTTTTCTTCGTTTATCCTGCGAATCATCGATAAGATATCTCTGTGAGCAGTAGGATCGAGACCGGCTGTCGGCTCGTCGAGAATCAGAACGGAAGGTCTCATTGCAATAACGCCTGCTATCGCAACCCTTCTTTTCATACCTCCCGAAAGTTCAAATGGTGAAGAATCTTTAATTTCCTCATAATCCAATCCGACTATCTCGATAGCTTCGCGAACCGTTTTTTTAAGCTCCTCACCCTCTATTCCAAGATTTTTCGGGCCGAAAGCCACATCATCAACCACAGTCTCTTCAAACAACTGATATTCAGGATATTGAAATACCAAACCCACCCTGCGTCTTATGTCGACAAGATCGGTTTTATCATCCGTAATACATTCACCATCTACAAATACATGACCCGAGTCAGGTTTCAACAGACCGTTCATATGCTGTAAAAGCGTTGATTTGCCCGAGCCGGTATGTCCTATGATGCCTACCATTTCACCTTCACTGATTGTCAGCGAAACATCGTCAAGTGCAACCGTCTCACCGGGCAATCCCGGATTATATACATATTTTAAATTTTTTATTTCAATAGACATATTATATCCTCTATTGTGGTAGCAGACTCCGGAAGTCCTGATCTGTCCCTAAGGTCTATAAGCGGAGGCATTTCGAGACCTGCCCCTTCTATAAGCCTACGATTTCCGAAAAGTTCCGACGGCTTTCCGTCGCTATATAATTTACCGTCCTTGAGAACTATTATTCTCTCAGCCTGTTCCGCTTCGTGCATATAATGAGTTATCAGTATAGTTGTTATTCCTTCCTGATTCAGCTCCTTAATGATATTCATTACCTGTTTTCTTCCTTTAGGATCGAGCATAGCGGTAGGCTCATCAAAGATTATACATTCAGGTCTCATAGCCAAAGCTCCGGCTATTGCAATTCGCTGTTTCTGTCCGCCGGAGAGCATATGTGCACCCTTATCTCTACAATCGTACATGTCGACCTGCTTAAGAGCACTATCAACTCTCTTTCTTATTTCTACAGGATCAACCCCTAAATTCTCCGGACCAAATGCAACATCATCCTCAACCAGAGAAGATACTATCTGATTATCCGGATTTTGGAATACCATGCCGACACGACTACGAATATCCCATAGATGCTCTTCATCATAAGTACTTAATCCGTCGACATAAACTTCTCCGGATTTTGGCATAATAAGACCGTTCAGGCATTTTGCCAATGTCGATTTTCCCGAGCCGTTCATGCCGATTATCGAAACAAAGCTGCCTTTTTCTATATCAAAACTGACATCATCGATCGCTCTTGTCTTAAGCTCTTCAAGACCTTCCTCGTTGACGTGCGTAAAATCTACTATTAAATTGCGGACACTGATAAAAGTCTTTCTATTTTCTTGCTTCATAACTTTTTAATTATATCTTATGAAGATAGGAATAACAATGTTTAATGAAATTAACAGATTATCAGTTTTCGTTATTAATAAAAAAACTCCTTTGTTACATGATGGAGGTTGATCTCCACATCAATATAACTCCGGAGGTTTTCTTTTTTAAAAACTTATAGTAACTATTCTCCCCACTTCAAACCGATATCCGCTTTCACTGCTTTATTATATATTTCCGCTGCGGCTACAAGGTCCAGAACTCCTATCCCGACATTTTTGAAAACTATTATCTCATCTTCTGTCTCACGTCCCGGAATTTTCCCGAGTATATAATCACCTATATCGCCCGTCAGACTCTCCTTTTTCAGTAGACCTTGCTCAAGAGGCTTTATTATGTCACCTGATTCTGCTAATACGGCCTCTGCTGAATCAAAATATATTTTATTTGTTTTTTCAAATATTGCAGGATCAAGTTCCTGCATATCATAAGCATATGAACCTACTGCACTAATTGTACATCCCGTCTTAAAACTTTTTGCACTGCACACGGGTGTTTTTGACACAGTTACAAGTGTAACGAGGTCAGCCCCGTTTACAGCATCATCAGGACTTTCACAGGCAATTATCTCAGCTTCGTATACTGCAAGTTCTTTTTTTGCCTTCTCTACAAAACTCCTTGTTTTCTCGAAATTTCTTGCGGCAACTCTTACTTCCCTTATAGGTCTCGATGCTAACATAGCTTCAAGCTGTAGTAATGCCTGACTACCCGTTCCTATCAACGCACCTGTTTGTGCATCTTTAATTCCAAACAAATCAAAGGCAGAACCGCTTGCTGCAGCGGTTCTGATTGCCGTAACGTACGTGCCATCGATTAATGCATTTACCTTTCCTGTAGTTCCGTCTATCAGTAAAACCTGTCCGATAGATCCCGGAAGTCCTTTTTCAGGATTACCCGGGAAAACATTGACTACCTTCATTGCAGCTGAGTTCATTTCCTTGCTGTATGAAGGCATAAAGCAAAAATCGCCTTTGTCACTATTTATTATAGTTCTGAGCGGAACATCGCAGCTGCCTTCACTGAAAAGCTTATAGCTTCTTTTGGCGGCTTCAATTGCATCGCTCATATTAAATACTTTTCTTATATCATCTTTACTCAGTAGAATCATAGTCTTCTGATTTAATATCATTAAGGTTCTTCGTTAAATTAATTATTATCTTACAACAGTGCATTAAGCTGTGATTTCTGCATCATTCCGGCTCGCAAATATTCGACTTTTCCGTCCTTGACTACCATGATTGTAGGAATGCTGCTGATACCGAGTTTTGCCGCAATCTGTACCGACTCGTCAACGTCTACCTTGAAGAACTTTACATCGGTTCTTTCCTTAGCAAGCTGCTCTATAATAGGAGCCTGTGCTCTGCATGGTCCGCACCAGTTTGCGTAGAAATCAACCATAACAGTCCCTTCCGACTGCATAACTTCTTTTTCATAATTTTCACTGTTTAATTTAGTTACCATATTTATCTCCTCTTTTTGTCTTTTTTTATTATTTTGAAATCATATCTTTAATAAGATATTCTCTTTCTTTCTGTAATTATTATAACATATGGAATCTCATAAAAATAGATTGAACTCAATCTATTTCTGAACTTTATGTGAAGTTTTGATGTATTTGAAACGAACATTACTGGTTTTAACCCTTTTAGTACAAAATTCCGGCTAAAGCAAAAGCCCGCAGCATCTGCCGCGGGCTCTTGTGTCTTATTATTACTCCAGAATTTCAACTACTACTCCGGAACCTACTGTTCTTCCGCCTTCTCTGATAGCAAATCTCAGACCCGCTTCGATTGCGATCGGTGTAATCAGCTCAATGTCCATTACTACGTTGTCTCCAGGCATGCACATCTCCGTGCCTTCAGGCAGATGAAGATCGCCTGTTACGTCTGTTGTTCTGAAATAGAACTGAGGTCTGTAGCCGTTGAAGAACGGGGTATGTCTTCCGCCCTCTTCCTTCTTCAGTACGTATACCTGGCCCTTGAACTTTGTATGAGACTTGATCGTTCCCGGTTTTGCAAGTACCTGACCTCTTTCGATCTCCGTTCTCTGTACGCCTCTCAAAAGTGCACCGATGTTGTCGCCTGTCTCTGCAGAGTCGAGGATCTTCTTGAACATCTCTACGCCCGTTACTACGACTTTTCTCTTCTCTTCGGTCATTCCGATGATCTCTACTTCGTCGCCTACCTTGAGCGTTCCTCTTTCTACTCTGCCTGTCGCTACTGTTCCTCTGCCTGTAATAGAGAATACGTCCTCTAC
>DUVP01000006.1 GCA_012840975.1 Mogibacterium sp.
ATGTGAGACCGAAATCTCAAAAATAAAAAAGTCAATTTGCTACAATGTGTTGTGACTGCTTCTCAAATAGTTCTTTTCGTTTTTCCAGTGGTGTCTTCCAGCACAAAACAGCCATAGGAATCGAGTTAGATCTATTCAGGTAACGCTTCATTTGCAGTTTCAAATCCTCATATGAGTAGAAGCTCAGAAAATTGTAGAAACGTTCCTGATCGTTGCGATGACTACGTTCGACCTTGCCATTATGCCAGGGAGTTCTTGGTCGAATCAATTTGTGATTAATACCTTCCTTTAGGCAGAAACTATCGAATAAATGAGTACGTTGTGTTTTCTGCAGGTAAGTGAATTCAGAACCGTTGTCAGTCTGTATTTCAAGAGGTTTGTAACCGAAGTATGTAATCGCACGCTTTACGAAATCAACTGTCGTATAGCTGCTATGTTCAACATAGGGATATATGAATCTTTCTCTTGAAGCCTCGTCAATCATTGTGTATTGATAGAACTTTTCGGGTACATTACCCACATAACAGGCTGCAGGGACATACTTAACATCCATCTGCCATTTGATTCCAAGCATTGCAGGAGTATCGTATTTTCCGAGATGTCTGCTTTTCTTCTTGGTAGAAGGAACTTTGCCGGAATAACCGAGTTTCCTGTATATGCGGTAGAGAGAACCGGGATGTCTTGCATAACCCTTGTTGATGCGAAGCTTACCGTACAATTCACATACAGAGATGTTAGGGTTACGCCTGTGCAAATCCTGAATCCACTTGAGTTCCTGTTCAGTATGAGCGTTAGGATGCTTTGTATGAGGCGTATGTGACTTAGGTAATAATGATTCTTTAGTACCGTCAAAAAGCTTATTCCAACGCATTAAAGATGCTTTAGATATCTTGTAACGCCTGCATACGAACTGAACGTCTTTGACTTGGCGATACAGACAAACAGCGTAATACTTTGTGGTCAATTCATGTGGTAAATACCGTTTTGAGTGTGATAAACTATTCATGGCGATTGGGCTTTCCTTTCATTCATGTATTGTTTGGTCACAACACATTTTAAAGGACTCAATCGCTTTTGTATATCCCGGCGGTCTCACATCAATTGTAAACTAACAGACACAGAAGAACATATTTTGATATTAATGATTGACATTACATTTAACTTTTGCTAATATTGGTAAGCACGGTTTGAAGAAATCGTAATTGTGGCGGCGTAGCTTAGCTGGCTATAGCGTCCGGTTCATACCCGGAAGGTCACTGGTTCAAGTCCAGTCGCCGCTACCAATAAGGGCGCTTAGCTCAGCTGGGAGAGCACCTGCCTTACAAGCAGGGGGTCATAGGTTCAAGTCCTATAGCGCCCACCAATACGGCCGAGTAGTTCAGTTGGTTAGAATGCCAGCCTGTCACGCTGGAGGTCGACGGTTCGAGCCCGTTCCGGATCGCCATTTTGGTGGGTATCGTCAAGAGGTTAAGACCCAGGGTTGTGGCTCCTGTATACGTGGGTTCGAATCCCACCATCCACCCCATTTTTTAAAAATTTATGCATATAGCTGACATTGAAAATATTGTAGTTGTTGGGGTATAGCCAAGTGGTAAGGCAACGGGTTCTGATTCCGTCATTCGCAGGTTCAAATCCTGCTACCCTAGCCAGAATGATAATACCGGGTATAGCTCGGTGTTATGGCGACATAGCCAAGTGGTAAGGCACGAGTCTGCAAAACTCTGATCCCCGGTTCAAATCCGGGTGTCGCCTCCAACCTAGAACGCAGTTATTGATACAATTTCTTGTATTGGTAACTGCTTTCTTTTGTTTTGAGCTTATTTTCTGTCCGGATTAGGGAGCGAGATTTCACTGCCGTCTTTGAAACAGTAAAGCGTTGAATAAGCCTGCTATAATAGCTGACTTGTGCCGAAAGGGAATGCAACATGGCATTTTATCCTACGATTATTCCTTGATTACAAAATTTCATTTCTTGTGATTCTGTCGAGAGGAATTTCACGGACAGAATAAGTCTTATCGGTTTTGCCAAGGCTGACAGCACAACAAGGAACGAAGTTTTCAGGGAGATTCAATTCTTCGATTATGTCCTGTTTATTAGAAATTGCCGCTATGGCACCCCAGATATGACAAGCCCCCAGTCCGAGTTCCGTCGCTGCCAGAACCATATTATGCACAACAATGGCGGCATTTGAAAAAGGTATATTTCCAAGGGATTTATTGTTGGGATCAGATGTCCTGCTTGATACAAGAATAAGCGTAGGTGCATTGTAAAGCGGATGTCTATTCGGGTCACCGAAGACTTCAGCGGCAGCAACATCAATCTTGTTTAACAATTCAGGGTTCTGAATTACGGTAAGATGCATATTTTCATATTTACCTAAACCGATTGGTGCTGCATTAGCTGATTTCAGGATTACTTCCAACTCCTCGGCTGTGATTTGCTCGCCGGTGTATGATCTTACGGATCTACGGCTGAATAGTGTGTCAAATGTGTTCATTAAATTACCTCCCAATTAATACTCGGTTACTTAGTTGATAACCTGTTGTCAGATTTATTTTTTATTACTTGTATTATACACTAAAATGATGATGGGGAAAAAGCACCGCAACTTCCACAGAACCCAGCTTAATCTGCTCGGCAAATTCCGGAGATTTCGTGCCCGGCTTCGGAATACTGACTAGTGAGCCATTCGTTATGGCCGCATAGACTTTCTTTTATTGGAAGAAGTCAATAAATTACCAGCCATTTTCACGTCTCCATCCATGAATATCCAAATTAGTCCGAAAGACTCCGAGAGTCTTTCGGAGCATGCTGTAGCTTTTAGATCTTCTTGGATATTACTTCAGAGAAAACGACCAGGGTAGGTTGCTGATTTATACTTAAAAACGACTCCCGGATGGATAACTGAGCATGTTCGTGCGAGGAGTAAAATAGAAACAATTCAAAAGAGTATTTTTTTACGGAATAATTCACATAGAGATGATGAAATAAATAATGTTAATTACCGGAAAGGAGGAAGGTTTGCAACAAAATAAAGAAATCAATGTGGAAATCGGATTTGTGACAGGGTGTAAAAGCTTTCTACGAGTATTAAAAACTAATATTTATAACTGGAATGAAAGCAAGTTGAAAAAACATTCGCTTAAATCTTTTGATAGCATATGATTTGAAATACTCCAATACAAAAGTTGCTACAGTATCATCTTTTGAATGTAAAATCAAAACCGGCATTGCTGAACAATGTTCAAATTATCAAGGGAATTTAAATGATTTTTATAAAAATCAAAGTGAATTATATGATATTATTAATTAGCTATTAATCAAAAAGGTATAAATAAAATTATTTTAAAATAAAAAGGGAGATTTTTGTATGAAGATTGCGATTAACGGTTTCGGAAGAATAGGAAGGCTTTCTTTCCGTAAAATTTTTGAAGATAATGATATTGAGATTGTTGCTATTAACGATCTTGCGAGTCCTGAAATGCTCGCTTATTTGCTCAGAAATGACAGCGTTCAGAGAAAATTTGAGGCCGAAGTAACCAGTGATGATGAAAACATATATGTTAACGGTAAGGGATATAAAATATATGCTGAACCTGATCCGAGAGAACTGCCCTGGAAGGAATTGGGTGTAGATGTTGTCCTTGAGTGCACAGGATTCTTTACTTCGAAAGAAAAGTCGCAGGTACATATAGATGCGGGAGCAAAGAAGGTTCTGATTTCGGCACCGGCAGGAAACGATATTCCGACAATAGTATACGGTGTAAATCATAATACTCTTAAGAAGGAAGATAACATAATATCCGGAGCATCCTGCACGACAAATTGTCTTGCTCCGATGGCTAAAGTTCTGAGTGATTACAGGGAGCTAAGAACCGGATTTATGACTACAATACATGCCTATACAGGAGATCAGATGATTTTGGACGGGCCGCACAAAAAAGGAGATTTGAGAAGGGCAAGAGCGGGTGCTGTCAATATTGTTCCGAACAGTACAGGGGCGGCTAAAGCGATAGGTCTTGTTATTCCTGAACTTACCGGTAAGCTGATTGGATCTGCGCAAAGAGTTCCTGTTCCTGCCGGTTCATTAACGATACTTGATGCAACACTTAAGGATGAAACGGAAACAGTTTCTGTAGAAGATTTAAATGAGGTAATGAGAGCTGCGTCTTCTGAGTCTTTCGGATATACGGAAGAGGAGATTGTTTCAAGCGATGTTATCGGAATGAGCTACGGATCACTTTTTGATGCAACACAAACACTTGCAGAAAAATGCGGAACACAGATATATGAAGTAAGGGTAGTCGCGTGGTATGACAATGAGATGGGTTATGTCTGCCAGCTGATAAGAACACTTAAACATATAGGTACACTTTTATAACAGAGGAGGAAAATATGGGATATAACGGGTTTGCAATTGATGAATATCCGGATGCCGATGTGATAAATCGTCAACTTGATGAACTGATCAGAAAACCGATTTACGGAGTAAAACCTGAAGCTCTTAAAAATTATGTTGAGAATTATTTCGAGAAGAAATGTTCAAAGTCAAAAGAGATGACAAGTGAGGCAAAGGAGGTAATTCCGGGTGGTGTTCAGCACAACCTGGCATTTAATTATCCTTTTCCGTTAGCAATAGAAAAAGCCGAGGGCGCTTATCTTTATGATGTGGACGGTAATAAGTATTACGATTTTTTGCAGGCGGGCGGACCTATAATGCTGGGAAGCAATGATTCTGTTGTAAGGGATGCGGTTATCGACCTTTTAAAAACCTGCGGTCCATCAACGGGTCTTTTTCACGAATTCGAGGAAAAACTCGCAAGAAAGATAAGCGAGTGTGTGCCGAGTGTCGAGAAGTTCAGAATGCTCGGTTCAGGTACTGAAGCATGCATGGTTGCAGTGAGGATAGCCAGACTCAAAACAGGTAAAAAAAATATACTCAAGATGGGGGGAGCTTATCACGGCTGGTCAGATCAGCTTGCTTACGGAATCAGAGTACCCGGAACGAAGGGGCTTTTGTCCAAAGGAGTGCCGAATTTTATATTTAAACATACAGATGAGTTTTTCCCCGGTAATTTGGAAGATCTTGAAAGAAAGCTTAAGAGGAATAAACTGACAGGAGGAACTGCTGCGGTATTTATTGAGCCTATAGGTCCTGAGAGCGGAACAAGACCGGTCAGCAAGGCTTTTGTAAGAGGATGCGAAAAGCTCGCAAGAGAATACGGAGCTTTACTTGTAGCTGATGAGGTTGTTTCAGGTTTTAGAATAGGCTTGAGTGGAGCTCAGGGATATTTTGGAATAGATCCGGATTTGACAATTTTCGGGAAAACTATAGCAGGAGGATATCCGGGTGCAGGTGGTATCGGCGGACATAATGACTGTATGGCTCATCTCGGTGCGGGTCTTGATTCTTCGGGTAAGAAGATTAAGAAAGCTTTATGTGGCGGAACCGTATCAGCTACACCGATTTCATGTATAGCGGGATATACGGCAATTTGTGAGATAGAAAAGAGAAATGCTTGTGAAGTTGCCGGAAGAATGGGTGACAGACTGACTAAGGGATTACAGGAACTTATTAAAAAGCATAATCTTCCTTTTGTCGCTTTCAACCAGGGTTCGATTTGTCATCTTGACAGTGTCGGAACCATGCACTTTGCTATTGATTGGAGCAAACCTTGGCAGATACCTAAAATACTCAAAGAAACGGGCAAGAGACAGAAGGAAATGGAGCATATCGGAGCTGCATATATGGCTGAAGGTATTGTCACTCTTGCCGGTTCAAGGTTATATACGAGTGCCGCTTATACGGAAGAAATGATAGATGATGCACTTGCACGATTCGACAGGGTTTTTGCTAATTGCGGAAAGTTGGAATAGGTATATATGTATAGTGAAAAAGAAGCACGAGATCTCGTTATAGAAGCGGGTTATAAATTACTTGATAACAAACTGATTGCAAGAACCTGGGGAAATATTTCTGCAAGGATAAGTGACGAGGAATTTGTTATTACACCTAGCGGGAAAGCTTATGACAATCTGAAGCCGGAAGATCTTGTAATCATAAAAATTAAAGATTGTTCTTATGAAAGCGATATAAAGCCGAGCAGTGAAAAGAGTATACACGCAGCAGTATATAATCTTAGGAGTGATATTAATTTTGTAATACACACACATCAATATTTCGCATCGGCGGTAGCTGCAGATAGAAGAGATACCGAATTTGCCCCTTGTGCCGTTTATGCTTTGCCCGGAACTAAAAAACTTCGAAGAAATGTAGAAGAAAAAATTAAAGGATATCCCGATAAAAAGACATTTCTCCTTGCAAATCACGGAACAATAGTACTCGGTAAAGATTTCAGGGAAGCATTTGAACTTGCGGAAGAACTGGAAAACAAGTGTGAAGAACTTGTAAATCAGAGAATTCCGAGTACTGATGCTATCAGGAATGAAGAAATCGATTTAAATAAAATTAACACGGGTTATACATATGCGTTGATTCAGCAGGACAAATATATTGAAGAATGTTGTCGCACCGGCTTGGATTTGAGAGCATACGTGGATGATTATGCTCAAATTGTCGGTCATGATGCAAAATGCTGTGATATCAATATATCTGCGATTGAAAAAGCTGCAAAAGGCAGGAACGCTGTTCTGATAAAAGGTGTTGGAGCACTGTGCTTTGCGGATAATGAGGATGATGCGGACGCTGTTGCAATGATAGTTAGCAAGAACTGTGCAGCGGCATGTTATATTCGAAACGGAAAGCCGCTTGGCAAGATAGACTCTCTATTACAAAGATATGTATATTTAAATAAATATTCCAAGCAGAAAGATGCTTAGTTCAGGAGAAAGTTATGAAATATATTCTTGCTTATGATATCGGCACGACAGGAGTTAAGACTTGTCTGTTTGAGGTAGATAAATCTATCAGGCTTATTGCTGCCGAATCAAAGAATTATAATCTTTATATTCTTGAAAACGGAGGAGCTGAACAGGACAGCGAAGAGTGGTGGGCTGCTATGTCAGAAACAACAAGAAAGCTTTTTGCCGACATAGATATATATCCGGAAGATGTTTCGGGGATTTCATTTTGCTCTCAGATGCAGGGGCTTGTACTTGTTGATAAAGACGGAATACCGCTCCACAGACCTATGAGCTATATGGATCAAAGAGCAACGGAAGAAATAAAAAAAGGCATAGCAAACGGGATTCAGATAGCAGGTGCCAATATTTTCAAGTTGATTCCGAGTCTCATAATAACCGGTGCAGTTTCGAGTAGTGTAAAAGACCCTGTCTGGAAATATAAATGGATGGAGGCCAATGAGCCTGAAAAGTTCAGAAAAGTCTATAAGTGGTTAGATGTGAAAGATTATCTGATATGCCGATGCACGGGAAAATATACTATGACTGAGGATTCGGCTTTCGCAACACTTTTATATGATACAAGACAAGGTAAAGAAGGGTGGAGCAAGACTATATGCTCAATGCACGGTGTCAATATGGATCACCTGCCGGAGATAATAAAATCTACCGATAAGGTAGGCGGTTTGACCGAAAAAGCCGCAAAGGAGCTGGGACTTAAGGAGGGAACACCTGTATATGGTGGTGGCGGAGATTCATCTCTTATTGGTGTAGGAGCAGGAACTGTTCAGGTTGGAGATACACATATATATAGCGGAACATCAGGCTGGGTATCCACGGTTACAGATAAGCAGAAAGTTGATGTTACTGCGATGATTGCCGCAATAACAGGTGCAATCAGCGGACGATACAATTATTTTGCTGAAATGGAGACAGCGGGAAAATGTCTGGAATGGGTTAAAGATCACCTTGCTTTGGATGAGATAGGTATTTATATCAAAAAAGAAGGTCTTTCAGAAGATTCGGGCTATGAAATAAAATATTCAAGTCTGTATTCGCATATGACAGATGTTATTAAAGACATCGAGCCGGGCTCAGGAGGTGTAATATTCACACCTTGGCTTCACGGCAACAGATGTCCTTTTGAAGATCCGAATGCAAAAGGAATGTTTTTCGGAATAGGTCTGGAAACCGGCAAAACTGAACTTATCAGAGCAGTTCTCGAAGGTGTTTTTTATCACATCAGATGGATGCTGGAATGTCAGGACAGAAAGCTGAAGACTTCAGATAGAATCAGGTTTGTCGGAGGAGGAGCTCTTTCACCTGTATCGTGCCGGATGCTCGCAGATATTACCGGAAGAATCATAGAAACCGTAGAATCGCCTCAGAATGCAGGTTCTGTGGGAGCAGCTGCAGTTGCAGCTGTAGGTCTAGGAATAATACCGTCACTTGATTCTGTAAAAGATTTTATATCGGTAACGGAAACCTATTACCCGGATACGGAAAATCATATTAAATACGAAAAATATTACAGAATTTTCAAAAAATTATACCCTGCAAATAAGAAGTTATACAAGGAACTCGCTTAAAAGTATTACAAGAAAAAAGAAAAAAGCCGGAAGAACCGGCTAATTCATGATAATAATATATAAGTAAGTCTATTCTGAGCAAATTTCCGTAAGTGCTTTTATCGCAGCATCGACATCAGCTTCAGTATTAAAATAACCGAAGGAGAATCTTATTGTTCCTGTCGGATACGTTCCGAAGGTCTTATGTGCATGCGGAGCACAATGTAAACCTACTCTTGTCTGTATCCCGTATTCAAAGTCGAGTTTGAATGCAGCATCTGCACAATCTGTATTTACTGTTTGAACTGATACAACACCGACACGGTTTTCCATACCCGGAAGACCGATAATTTTTAAACAATCTTTATCTGCCAGTGGACGAACACCGTCGATAAACCTTTGTGCCAGTTCCAATTCATGATTTAAAATAACATCTATGCCTTTTTCGTTAATCCATTTAAGGGAAGCATTAAGACCTACTATTCCCGGAATATTAGGGGTGCCGGATTCGAATCGGTCAGGCATAAAATCAGGAATTTCTTCTGTATGACTTATGGAGCCGGTTCCTCCGGATATAAGGGGCTCAATTTTACTGATAAAATCTTCCTTAATAGCAAATCCGCCGATACCTTGTGGACCAAGAAGAGATTTATGGCCGGTAAAGCACAGTGCATCTATGTTCATACTTTTCATGTCGATAGGAACGAGACCTGCCGTTTGTGCGGCATCCACAATAAATTTAAGTCCGTGTTTTGCACATATATCACCGACATCTTTTATAGGGTTCATTGTTCCGGTCACATTACTCGCATGTGTCATTACAATAGCCACAGTGTTTTCTTTAATCATATTTTCTATAGCTTCAAGATCCAGTTCGCCAAACTGATTGCCGGGGATTCTCGAAAATTCCAGCCCTTTTTTCTCCATTTGAACGAGGGGTCTCATAACAGCGTTATGTTCTATGCTTGAACATAGGACATGATCACCCGGATTAAGAAAACCTTTAAGCACAAAATTAAGAGATTCAGTTATATTCTTGGTAAAAACTATATTTTTGCAATCAGAAGCTCCAAACATTTCGGCAAGCATCTCGCGTGTTTCAAAAACGGTTCCCTCAAGGTCATAAGCTGTCTTATAGCCGCCTCTGTTGATATTTGCACCGGAACTTACCATGTAGTTATATACAGCATCGGGCACTTCTTTAGGTTTTGGGAATGAAGTAGCACCATTATCTAAATAAATTCTGTCCATAAATAAACACCTCTTTTATTATTTGAATATATGTTATCTTTTTATATAATTATTAAATAATTTAAAAAATGATTTGATTATAGTTTTATTTTAATTCAATATAAAGCATTAAAGTATTGAAAATATCTATAATTGACCCTCCAAGAAGAAAAAGCATATAATTAATTCAGATAAAGGGAGGCAAAGATGAAGAAAAATAAGAGAATAGGTGTATTGATCGATGAGCTGACCGGGAATCCGAGTAAGCTCTACGACTCGAAACATTTTTGTGAAAAATTTGATATAGCAAAATCAAGTCTTTCTGAAGATATCAAGATTGCAAATGAGATTTTTTCGGAAAACGGCAGCGGTCACATAGAAAGCATTTCGGGTGTGGGCGGAGGTATCAAATTTATACCGGGAATATCCGATAGCGACATTGTAAATCTCCAGAATATTCTTATACAAAAACTCTCCGACCCTTCAAGGATACTCGGAGGCGGGTTCCTTTACACTGCCGATATAATGTACGATAGTCGTTTTGTACGTGATATGGCGAGGATCTTTGCTGATAGATTCAGCAAGCTCAATGCGAATTATGTTGTTACTGTTGAAACCAAAGGTATACCTCTTGCAGCACAGGTAGCTTTTATGCTGAATTTACCTCTTGTTGTTATAAGGCGTGAGGCAATGTATTCCGAAGGCTCAACTGTGAGCATTAATTATTTCTCCGGATCGACACAAGGGATAGCAAAAATGTCGATTGCCAAGAGAGCGGTTCGTCCTGATACAGAAGCTATAGTCATAGATGATTTTATGAAAGGCGGAGGGAGCATACAGGGAGTAAAAAATATTTTATCCGAATTTGAAATACAAGTTGTAGGTATAGGAGTAGCTCTTGAAGCGAGAGAGCCTGAAAAGAAAAAAATAAAAAATTATAATTCCATACTCATCATAGATGAGATCGATGAGGAAAATAGAGCTATTAAAATATGTCCAAGTGTGAACTTATAATAAGACATTAAGAATGCCTGATTTCCTTGAATATTATGACCTTAATAACATATAATCAAAATGAACGAACTAATAGACAGGAGAGAATCCCAATGGGAAATTTTGAAGACTATAGACGTATACATTGCCTTGGCATAGGAGGTATAGGTCTATCAGCTGTTGCCGAAATACTGGCAGATAACGGACATATTGTAAGTGGTACAGATATTAAAGCATCGGATGTTACAAAACATCTCGAGAGTAAGGGAATAAAAGTATATTATTCTCATGAACCTGAAAATGTAGAAGGAGTAGATGCGATTGTTTACTCCGCTGCTATTTCAGATGAGAATCCTGAGGTAGTAAGGGCAAAAGAGCTTAAGATACCTCTTTTTTCTCGTGCGGAAGTTTTGGGCTTTTTAATGAAAAACTACAATCATTCGATTGCAATATGCGGTACACACGGAAAAACAACAGTAACATCAATGACATCATTGATTTTGAGAAATGCGAAATATGAGCCGACTATACTAGTAGGAGGAAACCTTGAGGAAATAAACGGCAATGTGGAAATAGGAAAAAATGAGTATTTTGTGACAGAAGCATGTGAATATATGGACAGTTTTCTGCATCTTCGCCCCAGTATAGGAGTTATCCTCAACATTGATTCCGACCATCTGGATTATTTCAAGGATATGGATCACATTGTAAGGTCGTTTCGGACATTTGTTGAACAGATACCGGATCATGGCATTATTGTTGCATACGGAGATAATCCCTTTGTCAAAGATATTCTTAAAGATAAAAAGAATAAAATTACTTATGGCTATGGAGAAGGTAACGATTTTTATGCAGAAAATATAGTGTTTAATGAAAGCGGATTTCCGACTTTTGATATGTGTCGCAAAGGTAAAGCGGTTGCCAGACTGCAGTTGTCTGTTCCGGGTGAACATAATGTGCTTAATGCAATGGCAGCCTTTGTTGCTTCAGCATATCTCAAAGTTGATATACCTACAATAGCAAAAACACTGAAGAGATACGGCGGAACACATAGAAGGTTTGATTTTACCGGAATCACAACAAGCGGCGTGAAAGTTATAGATGACTATGCACACCATCCGACTGAAATTAAAGCAACCCTTAGTGCAGCAAAAAATGTTAAACATAATAAACTGTGGCTGATATTTCAGCCTCATACATATACCAGAACAAAAGCCTTGTTTGAGGAGTTTTTAGATGCATTTGAGGATACCGATGTTCTTATTCTTACAGATATATATGCGGCAAGAGAGAAGGATATCTATGATATGTCGTCATACAAACTTATGAATGCTATTAAGAAGAAACATCCGGAAAAACAGGTTTTTTATGTAAAGGACTTCGAGGACATTGTTAAATATATCAAGAAATATGCTATAAGAGATGATATTGCAATGACAATGGGAGCCGGAGATGTGTATAAAATCGGAGAAATGCTTCTTAAGTAGAAAAATGTTCGGGAGGAGACCAAATGATGAATGAAGCTTATTCTAACTTAAAACTTTTTACATGCAATTCAAATCCGGAACTTGCGGAAGAAATAGCAAGGCACATGGGGGTACAGCTTGGAAAAGCGACAGTTACTAAGTTCAGTGACGGAGAAATAAGTGTAAGTATATGGGAATCTGTCAGAGGGCGCGACTGCTATATAATACAATCTACAAATAATCCGGTTAACGATCATATCATGGAGCTCCTCATCATGACAGATGCTCTTAAAAGAGCTTCTGCAAGAAGTGTTAATGCAGTAATTCCTTATTATGGATATGCTAGGCAGGACAGAAAGGCAAAAGCAAGAGATCCTATAACATCAAAGCTTGTAGCTAATATGATGGTTGCTGCGGGTATAGACAGGGTAATAACAATGGATTTGCATGCTCCTCAGATTCAGGGATATTTTGATATACCGGTTGATCACATGCTGGGACAACCTATATTAACAGATTACTTCCAGCTCAAAGGACTTGAAGATATGGTTGTTGTTTCGCCTGATCATGGTTCGGTAACACGAGCAAGAAACATGGCAAAGCCGCTTCATGTGCCGATTGCAATCATTGATAAAAGAAGACCGGAGCCTAATAAGAGCGAAATAATGAATATCATAGGTAATATTGAAGGCAAAAACTGTATAATCCTTGATGACATGATCGATACAGCAGGTACTATTTGTAATGCTGCACAGGCGCTTATCGATCTGGGTGCAAAAAGTGTTTATGCATGTGCAACACATGCGGTCTTATCAGGGCCTGCTATTGAAAGAATAGAAGGAAGCGTTATTGAAGAAATGGTATTGCTCAATACAATACCTGTCCCTGAAGAGAAAAAAATTAAGAGAATGACAATCCTTTCAGTAGGGCATATATTCGCAGAAACAATATCCCGTGTATATAACAATAAACCGGTATCATCAATGTTTGAGAGTGATTAAAGCAGGAAAATAAATAAAATGTTTGTAATTGCGGGGCTTGGAAATCCGGGTAAGGAATATGAGAATACAAGACATAATATGGGATTTAAGGTTGTGGATGCCCTTGCTTCAGACCTTGGAATTGATATCAAAAGAGAAAAATTTCATTCTATAATCGGACAGGGCAAGATTGATAATGAAAAGATTATTTTAATTAAACCTCAGACATATATGAACAGAAGCGGAATTGCTGTAAGAGAAACCGCTATGTACTACAATGTTCCGCCTGAGAATGTAATAGTAATATATGATGATATAGATATTCCTTTATCCTCAATACGAATAAGAAAATCAGGAGGAGCCGGCACACATAACGGGATGAAATCAGTAATCAATCAGCTCGGTATAACCTCATTTCCGAGAGTACGAATAGGAGTTGGCAACACTTCAAAAGACGAGGACTTAGTCGATAGAGTAATTGGGAAGGTGCCGAAAGATGAGCAAAAACTGCTTGAAGATACCGCTCTGAAGGCAGCAGCTGCAGTTCAGGACATTATAAGACTTGGTATAGATACAGCTATGAACAGGCATAATTATAAGCCACAGGAAAATAAAGAGAATATATCGGAAAATGATAACTAACTACACAGGTATAAGCGGCAGCAGGATAGCGTATCTTGCTGCCCTTGAACTTAATAAGGTAAAAAATGCATTGATTGTAGTATCAACGGAGCGTATCGCCAGACTTATGGCGGAAGATATACGCTTCTTTGATTCTGAAGCCCGGGTAATTACTCTTCAGGAGGAAGAAGATGTACATGTACTTTATGAAGCAAGGAATAGAGAAAGACTTACTGACAGGATAGGTGCTATAAGTGCACTTTTAGCTGATGATGAGAAGAGAGTATGCATTATAGCACCTGTAAGTGCAGCTGTAAAACGGACACAGAGCCCGGAGAAATTCAGGGAAACAGTGATTGAACTCAAAGTAGGAGATTTTATTTCACCTGCAGAATTACGGAAGAAACTGGTAGAGTCGGGTTATGAATCAGCTGAAGTTACTGAATCAACAGGTGAATTCACGGTAAGAGGAGGAGTAATCGATATTTTTTCAGCTTCATACACAAATCCTGTCAGAATTGAATTTTTTGACGATGAAATTGATTCAATAAGGTTATTTGATCCGGATAGCCAAAGATCTGTTGAAAATATGAAAAAAATAATAATTGCACCGGCGGCAGAATTTATCCCTTCTTATGAAGAGAGAATGGATGCTCTTAAAAAGATTAAGGCTGAATATGATAGAAGAATAAAAAGAGCTTTATCCGAGCATACGGAAGAGAAAATTACAGACGGAAGAATAGATAAGCTTAAAGAATATAAAGGTAAAATGACCGATATGTTTGAGCAAGGTAAAAATGTTCAGATATATGCAGATCTTATTGAATATTTTAATATTGATAAGTTTATGTTATGGGATTATCTGAAGAAAGGAATAGTCATTGCCTCAGATCCGTCAAAACTACTCGAAACTTTGCCGGAGAATATAAAAGCTGCTGACTTATATAGATTGTATGAGATGCCTGATGTTGCAGTTTTTACACCATTTCCGGAAAACATTAAAGGACCTGAAAAAATCGATAAAATTGTAAATATAAGGAGCCGGCAGATAGCTTCATTTAACGGACAGATAGATCTTTTTGCAAAAGAAATACGAAGCCTTACCAAAGCAGGTTACATGATAACAATAGTTGGAAGTACAGAGGAAAGAAATGAAAGGATACGTGAATATCTTGACATAGCGGAAGTATACGGTGACATAAGATATATGCAAGGCAATCTAAGCAGCGGATTTATTTTTGATGATAAAAAGATATGTTTTGTTGCCGAATCCGATATTTTTCCTAAAGCAAGAAGAACCGCAACAAAGAAGAAAAGAAAAAAATCCGGTGAAGGAATCAGATTTTCAGACTTAAATAAAGGGAACTATGTCGTTCATGAGGCTCACGGTATAGGCAAGTTCGAGGGAATAAAAACGATGCTTACAGACGGTCAGACAAAAGACTATCTGGTTATAAAGTATGCGGGTTCAGATGTGCTATATATTCCGACAGAGCAGCTGGATGTGATACAAAAGTATATAGGTAGTGGAGGTGAAGCACCAAGATTATCCAAGTTGTCAGGAGGTAGCTGGAAAAGAACAAGAGAGCGTGCAAGAAAAGCAATTATGGAGATTGCCGAGGATCTGGTGAAGCTTTATGCCGAAAGAAAAGCTTCGGGAGGGCATGCTTTTGGTGAAGATACCGTGTGGCAAGCTGAATTTGAAGCCGACTTTCCATATACCGAAACTGAAGATCAACTGAAAACTGCTGAAGAAATAAAAAAAGACATGCAGAAACCTTTCCCGATGGACAGGCTATTATGCGGAGATGTAGGGTATGGCAAGACAGAAGTAGCAGCAAGGGCGATATTTAAATGTATATCAGAAGGTAAACAAGCTGCCGTGCTTGCACCGACTACATTGCTTGTTAATCAGCATTATCATAATTTCAGAGAAAGATTTGAGAACTTTCCTTTTGAAATAGCTGAACTTTCAAGATTCCGCACTCAAAAAGACCAGGAAAAGACATGTCAGGGACTTGCAGATGGCAGAATAGATTTAGTTATCGGAACTCATAGATTGTTATCCCGTGATGTAAAATTTAATGATTTAGGACTTTTGGTAATTGATGAAGAGCAGAGATTCGGAGTTCAACATAAAGAACAAATCAAGAAGCTTAGAAAAAATATAGATGTACTTACATTATCGGCAACACCTATACCGAGAACGCTTAATATGTCTCTCACAGGAATTAAGGATATAAGCACTATAGAAGAGCCGCCGGAAGACAGATATCCCGTTCAGACATTTGTTACACCTTTTGATGAAGATGTAATTAAGAATGCAATTGAAAGAGAGCTCTTAAGAGGAGGACAGGTATTCGTTGTAAACAATAGAGTATCCGGACTCAAACTGATTGCCGGGAAGATAGAGGAACTTGTACCGGAAGCGAAAACAGCTGTCGGACATGGTCGTATGAGTGAAATTGAGCTTGAGAATACGATGAAGGAATTTATTGATGGGAATTACAATGTTCTTGTTGCGACTACCATTATAGAAAACGGCATAGATATTCCGAATGCGAATACGATGATAATATTGAATGCGGACAAACTGGGTCTGGCACAGCTATACCAGTTAAGAGGCAGAGTAGGGCGATCAGAAAGGATAGCCTATGCATATCTGATGTATCATCCACAGAAAGTTTTATCAGAAGTTGCAAGAAAAAGACTGACAACAATTAGAGAATTTACAGAGTTCGGAGCAGGCTTTAAGATTGCAATGAGAGACCTTGAGCTCAGAGGAGCAGGAAATATCCTGGGAGAAGCACAGAGCGGACAAGTAGACGGGATAGGTTATGAGCTTTATTGTAAAGAAATAGACAGAGCGGTAAGAAAACTCAAAGGAGAGCTTGTTACAGATGAGAGGTCGGATATCAGTATAGAGATTCCGTTCAGAGCTTCAATACCGGTAACTTATATCGAATCAGAGACTCTCAGGCTGCAGGCATATAAAAAAATAGCAGAAATAGTCTCTCAGGAAGATAGTGAGGACATCGAAGATGAACTTACTGATAGATATGGAGATCCTCCTGAAGATGTAACTACTTTAATAAAAGTGGCGGAAATAAGGGCACATTCCGAGGCTATCGGAATTAAAAATATTGTACAGCAAGGGAGCTTTACAGTATTTAAATATGCAGAGAGCAACAACATAAATGCATATGCAGTTGTGACCATAGGAGAGAAGTTCGGTAAGGAAGTGAATATAAGTTTAGGCAGAAATCCCAATTTCAGTCTTCTTACAGGGAAAGTCCCTGAGCCAAAAAAGATTCTTGAATTTCTCAGGACACTTCGAGAAGCTTGTGAGTCTTCACAAGTTGCAGATAATAACGTATAATCAATAAGTTGAAAATAGATATTTAAGAGTATTTTTATTATTAATCGTATTCTGACTAGCACAGGGAGAGTCGATATGTTGTTCAGTAAAATTGGAATTATTGATGAAAACTTTAATTATAAAGCGGGCATGTATGTAGGAATAGAAGGCGATAGGATAACATATGTAGACGTAATCAAGCCAAACGATATCAGTATATATGGCGAAGTTTATGACGGCAAAGGAAAACTTCTTATGCCCGCTTTTTATAACGCACACGGACATTCACCGATGTCTCTTATGCGTGGGTATGGTGAGAATCTTCCGCTGCAGAGTTGGCTGGAAGAAAAAATATTTCCTTTTGAAGAAAAATTATATTCAAAGGCTGTATTTTGGGGAACACTTTTATCAATGGCTGAATCGATCAGGTTTGGGATAGTTTCTACGTCGGATATGTATTTTTTTATAGACGACATGGTTAGGGCAATAAGTGTATCCGGAATCAAATCTAATATTTCCAGATCAGTTACAAACCCATTAGGAGCACCGTTACATGATTGTGTCGGTTTTACCGAGATGAGAGAAGCCATTAAAATGTATGATGGCTTTGAGGATGGAAGAATTCGTGTAGAAGCGTCACCTCATGCAGAGTATACCAATGACGAAAAGACAATAAGGGCAATTGCGGACACCGCAAAAGAATTCAAAGTAGGTGTTCATGTACATGTTGCAGAAACCCAGAAAGAAACCGAAGAATGCCTTGCGAGGCATAAAAAAACACCTATAGAGTTTTTTAATCATTGCGGGCTCCTGGATAGCCGAACAAATGCGGCACATTGCGTATGGCTGACAGCTAAAGACAGAGAGATTATTAAGGCTAAGGGAGTAAGTGTTTCCAGTAATCCTATAAGCAATTTGAAACTTACGAGCGGAATATGCGATGTCCCAAAACTATATGAAAAGAATATTAATGTTGCAATAGGAACAGACAGCAGTGCAAGTAACAACAGTTTAAACATGCTTGAAGAGATGAAAACTTTTGCACTTCTTGGAAAGATTAAATCGGATAATCCGGCTTCAATGACACCGAATCAAGTGATTAGAAGTGCTACAAGGTCAGGTGCTCTGGCGCAGGGTAGAGAAGACTGTGGACTTATAAGTAAAGGATTTAAGGCTGATTTAATTGTGGTTGATACAACCGGACCTAACATGAGACCTGTACATAATATAATGAATAATCTTGTTTATTCAGCAGATGGAAAAGATGTATGCCTGACGATGTGCGATGGTAAAGTTTTGTATGAAGATGGTGAGTACAAGACCTTGGATATAGAGAAGATAGTATTTGAAACAGAAAAGGCAAAGAATAAGATTTTAGGAAGCATTTGATATGGAACGTAACAAAGAGCAAAAATCAGAATCAAAACTTATGATGGGTGTAACGATTCTGGCAATCAGTGGTATTGTTAGCAAGATTTTCGGTGCGATATTCAGAATCCCTTTGACAAACATGATAGGTGCAGAAGGACAGTCGTACTATGGTGCAGCATATCCGGTCTATCAATTTTTCTTTGTAATAGCAACAGCAGGTTTTCCTGTAGCAATATCCAGGATGGTCTCCGCAAGGATAGCCAAAGGGGACTATATTAATGCACATAAATCATTTAAAATTGCAAATACAGCTACATTTATTATAAGCTTTATTTCTTTTGTATTGTGTTTTTTTGGAGCAGAGAATATTGCCGTCTTCATGGGAAATCCCGAGGCGGCATTATCGATAAAAGCAATTTCAATAGCTTTACTTTTCACACCGATAGTTGCTTCTTTTAGAGGATACTTTCAGGGGGAACAGAACATGACTCCAACAGCGGTAAGCCAGGTTGGAGAACAGATAGTAAGAGTAGTAGTGGGACTTTTACTGGCATATATATATATGAATATCAGTTTAAGCAAAGCTGCTGCAGGAGCCACCTTCGGTGCTTCAGCAGGAATGATTGCTGCTATGGTTATGCTGATTTATATGTATAACAAATCCAAAGAAGAAAGAGAGGCTAATTTAAAAAAATCAGTAGTAGTTTACGAATCACCCAAACAGCATTTCAAAGAGCTAATAAGCATAGTGATTCCTATTACTATAGGGTCAGCTATTCTCCCTTTGATGATGATTATTGACTCTATGGTAATAATGAGAAGGCTTCAGGCCACAGGATGGACACTTGCTGAATCAAAAGTGTTATATGGACTTATAAGCGGATATTGTGATTCACTGGTAAACCTTCCGGTAGTTTTTATAGATGCAATAACTATAAGTCTTATACCTGCCGTAACTACAGCTTTCGTATTGAAAAACAAAGCGGATTTGGATAAAAATGTGAAAACAGGTCTCAAGGCAATGATGCTTATTTCATATCCGACAGCTATAGGGCTTATCGTTCTCGGAAGACCTATACTTTATATGCTATATCCAAACAAGATTGAAGAAGCTGAAATGGCAGTACTGACCCTACAAATTTTATCAGTCAGTATAATAACACTTTCAGTAATGCGTACACTTTCAAGCTGTCTCCAGGGAGTTGGCAAAATGACCCTTCCTGTTATTAATCTGGGCATTGGAGCCGGAGTAAAGATAATTGTCACATATGTGCTTGTTGGTATACCTTCATTTAATATAAATGGTGCTGCGATAGGCTCTACACTTGCATATTTAGTAGCAGGACTGCTTAATTATAGAGGTCTAAAAAAATATGCCAATGTCGATCTTGATTTGAAAAGCATATTTATAAAGCCGTTTATCGTGGCGGCTGTAATGGGTGTTTCCGCTGTTGGAGTTTATAAGTTTGTTTTTGTAATTTCATCAGGAAATTTAATCTCTACTCTTGCAGCTATTCTTATAGCAGTATTTGTATATTTTATCCTTATATTTAAGACTCGAGTTGTAACAAAAGATGAAATAGAGATTATACCAAAAGGTGATTTGATATTTCGCATAGCTGAGAAACTTAGAATCATATAATAAAATAGAGAAGCGTTTTAATGAAAAATCGGCTTTAAAAAGAAAGTAATTATATAAAGGTTTTTTTTATAAACATTGAAAAATCAACAATTTGAGCTTTTTTTAATTGACATATATATGTCAGATTGTTTATAATTCATACAGATATTTGTTCCATATTAAGGAGGTTGAAGATAATGAATAAAGCTGAATTGGTTAGCAAAGTAGCAGATAAGACTGGCTTTAAGAAAAAAGATGCGGAGGCTGCACTGGATGCAGTTTTGGAAACAATACAAGAAGCACTGGTTTCAGGTGATAGCGTAAGACTTATTGGATTCGGTACTTTTGAGACAAGAAACAGAAAAGCAAGAACAGGAAGAAACCCTCAGAAACCGGATACCATAATTTCAATTCCTGCATCAAAAGCACCTGTATTTAAAGCAGGAAAATCATTAAAGGACGCTGTCAATAAATAAAAGCATTTTCGAAAAAAGCGGATAGCGTTGTGCTATCCGCTTTTTCTTTTTTTTAAAAATCATGGCGAGATAAAATGAGATTGGATAAATTCTTAAAAAATTCAAGGATAATAAAAAGAAGAACTGTAGCAAAAGAAGCTTGTGAGCATGGTAGAGTTGAGGTAAATGAAAAAGTCGCCAAACCCGGACTTGAAGTCAAGGAGGGCGACATAATCAGAATAACTTTTGGTAGCAATGTTCTTACAATCAAAGTTAAAGTATTGATTGAAAATGTTCGTAAAGAAGATGCTCAGGAAATGTACGAGGTTATTTAATCAGTTGACGATTTATCGATTTTACAACTGTACGATCCATGACAACAATAAGAATTGTCATTATAGGGATAGCAACAATTTCCTTAATTAATCTTGATAGGAAAAGAACTTTAAATCCCTTTCCGATAATGAAAGTTAGCCAGTATGTGTTTAGTAGCAGGTTGATTGCTAGGCACAATATAGAACTTGCGATAAAGGCTCTCATAAATGTAACTTCGCGTTTATGTAGGATTACTCCGAGGAGAACTCCGGTGAGAAAAGAAGAAATAGTGAAGCCGATAAAAAAAGTTCCTGTGGGAAATATAAATGCACCGATTAAATCTCCAAGCGCATATGCCAGTCCGGCCCAAACAGGTCCGTATAAAATCGCCAAAATTGCAATTGGAAGAAAACCGAATCCTATTCTTAGTATCGATATATTGATTGAAAGGATTTTAGATAACACAATTTGTAGTGCTATCATTAAACTCATGATTACGAGCATTTCTGTAGTAATTTTATTTTTTCCCATAATTAAAACCTCCTGTATACAAGTAGCTGCAAGATGTTAGGATTTGTAAAGCACCGCACTATACCTGACTTAAGAGGTTTTCTTTGTCTTTTTTATGTGCAGTAGCGGATGCAATATCAAGTCGCAACTTATAATAAGCCTTCGTTCCCGAGCAACATCCCATCTCAAGGACACTTAACGCCTGATATTTACTCTACACTTGAGATTCTACCACATGGAAAACCCATAAGCAATAATAGTTATAATTGGCTCTTTCTGGCGGGTTTTGGCTGTTTTTTTTCCTTTATCTTCATATAAAAGATATGAGAAAATTATAATCAGATAGCTATCAAACAAATTTCATAAATGTTTAAGGAGAAGATAAAGATGAGTAAAGAAATGAAAGATCTACATATTAAAGGAAGAGAAAGACCGGAATATATTTCAATAGTAACCGGAAGTAAATGTGCAAAGATCAAAATAGAAGATATTGAAATAATCGAACAGGAAGGAAGAAAAATTCATATTGTAACGGCAGATAAAGATTACTCTTTATATGCAACAATGAACAGTATAGCTGTTCATCTGGAAGGACGTTCTTTCTATAGAGCAATGAAGGGACTTATAGTGAATTTTAATCATGTAAAAGATATAGAAGGATTTTATGTTAATTTTTTTTCCGGACAATGTGTGACTATGGGTAGAAACAATATCGCTAAAACTAAAATGGCATTTAAGCAATATCTTAAACAATATCCACCATTTACTTCATGGGAAGCATTTGCGAGAGTTGCAGAAAAGGACAAATAAATTTGTGATGATATAAAATAGAATCAGATCATTAATAAAAATCAACAATATGCAAAAAAATAATCAAAAGAACATTAAAAGTCAAAAAAAGCAGTTGACAAGGCAAAAGTAGTTGGCTATAATAGTGAAGCTGTCACTCAAGAAAACGAGCAAGCAAATGGCAGCAGAACCTTGAAAACTTCATAGTGCAGAACTGGTCAAAGGGCCCAAAAGGCCCTTGAAACAGTAAAAAAAGAGACAACAAAGCAATTTGTATGTCCCTTGAAATTCTGAGAAACAAAAATGACGCGAGAGCGTCATCCGAGTTACGGAAATAGATTTAACCGAGATTACTCGATTAGATACAACTTTAATAAAGAGTTTGATCCTGGCTCAGGATGAACGCTGGCGGCGTGCCTAATACATGCAAGTCGAGCGAGAATTGTGTTCTATGAAACTTCGGTAGACTAAACACAAGGAAAGCGGCGGACGGGTGAGTAACGCGTAGGCAACCTGCCCTTAGCAGAGGGATAGCCATGGGAAACGATGATTAAGACCTCATAAAGCGTAGTTGACACATGTTGACAATGCCAAAGATTTATCGGCTAAGGATGGGCCTGCGTCTGATTAACTGGTTGGTAGGGTAACGGCCTACCAAGGTAACGATCAGTAGCCGACCTGAGAGGGTGATCGGCCACATTGGAACTGAGACACGGTCCAAACTTCTACGGAAGGCAGCAGTAAGGAATCTTGCACAATGGGGGGAACCCTGATGCAGCAACGCCGCGTGAACGAAGAAGGCCTTCGGGTTGTAAAGTTCTGATCTTGGGGAAGAAAAAGATGACGGTACCCAAGGAGAAAGCCCCGGCTAACTACGTGCCAGCAGCCGCGGTAATACGTAGGGGGCAAGCGTTATCCGGAATCATTGGGCGTAAAGGGTGCGTAGGTGGTCAATAAAGTCAGAGGTGAAAGGCTAGGGCTCAACCGTAGTAAGCCTTTGAA
>DUVP01000007.1 GCA_012840975.1 Mogibacterium sp.
CTCAGGCTCAGGCAGGAATATCTGATGGTTGCGGCAGGTATTGAGAATATTATAAGAGATTATAAGGCTCTTTACGGAACCGACCAGTGGTTGAAGTTTCCGGAACGGATCAGTATTCATATCAACGATACCCACCCGACACTCTGTATTCCGGAACTTATACGGGTGTTGCTTGATCAGGAAAATCTGGACTGGGACGACGCATGGAAAATTACCCTGCAAACCGTTTCATTCACAAATCATACTGTTCTGCCGGAAGCTATGGAAAGCTGGCCGATTAATCACTTCAAGAAACTGCTGCCCCGTGTCTATATGATAATTGAGGAAATTGATCGCCGTTTCCGGGAAAAAATGGAAAAGTCCGGCTGTGCGGATTACGAAACATTACGCAGAACATCCATTTTATGGGATAACACGATTCGTATGACAAACCTTTCGATTATAGGCAGCCACTCTGTAAACGGTGTTGCCGCCCTGCATACCGATATTTTAAAGAAGGACGTGTTCTGCGATTTTCATACAATCTATCCGGACCGTTTCAACAATAAGACTAACGGAGTCAGTCACAGAAGATTTATGATTCAATCTAACCCGGCTCTTGCAAGACTTATCACTGATGTAATCGGGGACGAATGGCTCCGCGACTTCAATCAGATTGAAAAGCTTCTGGATTATAAAAACGACTCTTATATGGCAGCACGCCTCAGGCAGGTTAAAAAAGAAAATAAGCATAGACTTGCGGAATATGTGAAAAAGACCTCCGGAATATCCGTAGATCCGGACTCCGTTTTTGATATTCAAGTTAAACGTATTCACGCATATAAACGCCAGCTTTTGAATGTATTTAAGATTTTGGATCTTTATAATCGAATTAAACAAAACCCGGATCTTGATATCCGTCCTTATACATTTTTCTTTGCCGGAAAGGCTGCACAGGGATATGCTTTTGCGAAAGAAGTCGTTCATCTGATCAATATAGTGGCAAGCCTGGTCAACAACGATCCCGTTGTCAGCAAAAAAATCAAGGTGGTATTTGTGGAGAACTTCTGTGTTTCCAATGCTCAGCTGATTTATCCGGCCGCTGATATTTCCGAACAGATTTCTACCGCCGGAAAAGAAGCCAGCGGAACCGGAAATATGAAATTTATGATGAACGGTGCTATCACGCTGGGCACACTGGACGGTGCCAACGTGGAAATCCTTATGCAGGTCGGAAAGGAAAACATGGAAATTTTCGGGCTCACTTCCGAAGAAACATCGCGTTTTACAATGTGTGGAGGATATAACGCCAAAGAAACCGCTGAAGCGGACTTCAGACTGAAACGGATTACTTCACAACTGGTTGACGGAACTTTGAAGGATAAACACAGAGAATCCATAGGGTTCTGGGGCATTTATGATAATCTTCTGAGTAGGGGAGATGAGTATTTTGTATTAAAAGATTTTGACGCTTATATCAAAGCGTTTGAAAATTTAGATCGAATTTACGGAGATGAGGGCAGATGGGGTGCCATGTCTCTGACCAATATTGCTAAATCCGCTTTTTTCTCAAGCGACCGTACGGTTCGTGAATATGCGGATGAAATCTGGCATGTGGAGCATCGATAACATGCAGTAAAGGGAGGTGCAGCAAATGTCTGGAAAGAAATGTATTGCAATGCTTCTTGCAGGTGGACAGGGCAGCCGTCTCGGCGCTCTGACAAAAAATATTGCCAAACCGGCGGTTTCTTTCGCCGGAAAGTACCGGATTATAGATTTCAGTCTTTCCAATTGTGTTAATTCGGCAATCGATACCGTCGGTGTTTTAACACAGTACAAACCGCTAGTGCTTAATCATTACATCGGAACCGGTGAGGCCTGGGATCTCGACTCTGCGCACGGAGGAGCTCATATTCTTCCGCCGTACGCGACGGAAACCGGCGGCAGCTGGTATCTGGGAACGGCCAACGCTATTTACAACAATATAGATTTTGTGGATATTTATGATCCTGAACATGTGCTGATACTTTCCGGAGATCATCTTTACAAAATGAACTACGCAGACATGCTTGAAGAGCATATCGAGCATGACGCGGATCTTACGATTTCCGTATATAATGTTTCTCTCAAAGAAGCAAGTCGATTCGGCATTATGTCTGTAAACGAGGAGGGTCGTATCTATAAATTTTCGGAAAAACCGAAGAAACCGGACAGCACTCTGGCCTCAATGGGAATTTATATTTTCAAGTGGTCGATTCTTCGCGAGGCACTGCTGAAAGATCATGAAACAGAAGGGTCCGATCACGATTTCGGAAAAAATATTATTCCTGCATTACTGAAAGAAAAAAAGCGTCTGTTTCCATATTATTTTGAGGGTTACTGGAAAGATATCGGAACAATAGAAAGCTATTATGAGGCGCAAATGGAAATGATTACCAAGGATATCGGACGTCTGATGTTCCGGGAAGGAAGTCAGATTTACTCCAATTCCAACCTATATCCTGCCCACTATATCGGGAAAAAAGGAAAGGTCAAAACATCCCTGGTCTGTAACGGGTGTGTAGTCGACGGAACTGTGACCCAGTCCAGTCTGGCTTTGTCCGTAATTATCGGAGAGGGATCCGTAATCAAAGATTCCGTGCTTCTGCCGGGCGTGCAGATCGGAAAAAACTGCAAAATTACAAAAGCGATTGTTAACGAAGGCGTATCTGTCAAAGACGGTTCTGTAATCAAAGATCCGGACGGTGGAATTGTAGTAGTAAGCGCCGACAGTGAATGGGCGAGGTGATAATTATGAAAAAAACCATTGGACTTATTTCCGCAAATTATGTCATCGAAGAAATCAATTCGAATATACAGGAGCGTGGTCTGGCAGCCCTGCCTTTCGGTAGTAGGTACCGGTTAATCGATTTTCCGCTTTCGAACCTGAAAAATTCCGGTGTCGGCTGTGTCGGCATCATTATGCCATTTAACAACCGTGCGCTGATTGACCATATCGGAGCCGGAAAAGCATGGGGATTCGGACGCAAAACAAACAGCCTGTTTATGCTGCCGGGAAGTGTTTACGGCAGAAAAAACAACGCAGATAAGTTTCTTTTAAGAGATATTATTTTAAATTTCCGTTTTATCGATTACGATAACGCGGACTATGTAATCCTGTGCGGAGTAAATAAAATCTTTAACATGAATTTTCAGCCTATGATCAAGCAGCATGAACAAAGCGGTAACGATCTGACTGTTGCTTATACGGTCAAGGACGGAAAGGATATTCCTCTCGATTGTGCAATCATCAATCAGTCTTTTCTGATAGACATTGCCTCCTGGTACGGAAATCTGGATTTTCTCGGACTCATGAAAATCATTGAAGATTATCTAGACGATGCGGACATCGGCAGATATGAATTTGACAGTGAAGTAATCATCATCGAGAATATGCACGACTATCTGAAAGGTAATCTTTCTTTGCTGGAGAACGATGTTCGGGAGAATATCTTCAACCCGGACAACCAGATCTACACAAATGTACAAGACAGAGCGCCGACATTTTACGCTCCTTCTTCGAAGGTTCATAACTCACTGATTGCAGCAGGCTGCATGATCGAAGGGGAAGTGGAAAACAGCGTGATCTTCAGAAGCTCACACATTCATAAAGGCGCGAAGGTAAAAAACTCCGTGCTGATGCAAGACTGCAACGTCAGCGAGGGAGCTTATCTGAATAACTTTATTTGTGATAAAAGAGTACATGTTATGAAAAATGTACGTGTGGAAGGCACGATGGAGACTCCATACTATGTGCAGAAAGGACAGATTATTTGACAAAAATATTATTTACAGCCTTTGAGGCAGCTCCTTTTGTAAAAACCGGCGGTTTAGGGGATGTGGCAGGATCGCTTCCTGCAGCAGTTTCCTCTTCAGTTTTTGATGTCCGGGTTGTATTGCCGAAGCTTTCCGCTATTCCTGAAAGATATGTGAAGAAGATGGAATTTGTAACCACTTTTTCAGTACCTTTAGGATGGCGTAATCAGTACTGCGGTCTGTTTCGTTTAAAGCATAAAGGCATTTTATATTACTTTTTAGATAACGAATATTACTTTAAGCGGGATAAGGTATACGGGGAGTTCGATGATGGTGAACGAGTCGCCTTTTTCTCCAAAGCCGTTCTGGAATTCATCCTGTCTGCAGAAGAATTTATTCCGGATATTATACACTGCAATGACTGGCACACCGCACTTGTTCCTGTCCTGTTAAGAGAACAGTATATGAAAATTCCGGAATTTACACGAATCAAAACTGTATTTACGATCCATAACCTGAAATTTCAGGGGAAATTTTCAAAATTTGTGATCGGAGACATTTGTGGTCTTGCCAAAACACCGGCAGCCGCTCAACTTTTAAGTGATAAGCATACGGCAAACTATCTTCAGGGTGCGGTAATTTATTGCGATCGGATTACAACAGTCAGTCCGACCTATGCGGAAGAAATCCGTATGCCGTATTACGGAGAAGGCTTAGATAGACTCTTTAACAGGCGAAAAGATGATTTGTCCGGAATTTTAAACGGAATAGATTACAGAGTCTGGAATCCGGCAAAAGATAAGAAAATACCGGTGAACTATGATGCTTCGACTCTTGCAAAAAAGCATGAGAACAAGCTTGTTTTGCAAAAGGAACTGGGACTTGAGGTCAAAAAAGAGATTCCGCTTTTTATAATCATCAGTCGTCTGACTGAGCAAAAAGGCCTGGATCTGGTCAACTACCTGCTGCCGAAATTTCAGCAGCGTTCCATGCAGCTTGCTGTTTTAGGCACCGGTGATAAAAAATATGAGAACACCTTTTTACATTACGCCGGTATTGATTCAAAAAAATTTTCCGCAACTATTAGCTTTAATAACGACCTTGCTCATCGTATGTATGCCGGTGCTGACGTGCTCCTGATGCCTTCCAGATTTGAGCCGTGCGGTCTTACACAGATGATCGCTATGCGTTACGGAACTCTTCCTCTTGTGCGTGAGACGGGAGGACTGAAGGATACTGTTCATGTAAATAACGGCTTCTCTTTCCTTACCTTTAATGCACAGGATATGCTCTATGCTGTTGATTGTGCTTTAGACATATGGTTCAATCGTAAACGTCGATGGAGAACCATGCAAAAAGAAGCGATGGCAGAAGATTTTTCCTGGAAAGCCTCTGCCAGAGAATACCGAAAGTTATATAGTGAACTCATGACATAAGCTGTTCTGATCACATAACACTTTGAAAAGAGGTAATCAGTATGCAGATTTATCATAATTCTCAAAATCTCAGATATCGTCAACCGTTCGGTGCGGTGACCTGTGGAGAAACAGTTACATTAAATATATATGCGCCGGGATGTGAGGGGGCTTCTGTCCGTTTCTGGCAGGATCAAAGCGGTGAAACCATGATTCCGATGAACAGAAGTGCTGCCCTGTTTTCGGCAAAGATTAAGATGCCGGAGAATCCTTGTATTCTCTGGTATTTTTTTGTTTTAAATTACGGTAATAAGGTGGTCTGCTATGGAAACAACCCGGAATCCTTAGGAGGCGAAGGTTGTGTATATGAAGGCAGTCAGCCTCCGTCATTTCAAATTACGGTACACAATTCTTTTAAGACACCTTCCTGGTACAAGAACGGATTAGTCTATCAGATCTTTCCGGATCGATTTGCCCGGGGTGCGGATTTCGGAGAAAGAAAAGCCGCAGCACAGCTTCCTGAAGGATGGCAGGGAGCTTCCCGTTTTTTCGAGGAAGACTGGCATACTCTTCCGTATTACATAAAAAATGATGACGGAGCAGTCACGGATTGGCAGTTTTTCGGTGGAACGTTAAACGGCATTCGGGAAAAAATTCCTTATCTGAAATCATTGGGCGTTACCGCTCTTTACTTGAATCCGATTTTCCGGGCCTCATCAAATCATCGTTATGATACTGCTGACTACATGCAGGTGGATCCTCTCTTAGGAGATAACGAAATATTTCAAAGGCTGGCCGAAGAATGCCGCAAACACGATATTCGTATTATTCTTGATGGCGTCTTCAGTCATACCGGAGCGGACAGCCTGTACTTTGATAAATTTGAAAATTATAAAAACTTTGTAATAAAAAAGCCGGAGGATCCTAAAGAAACCGGAGCCTGGCTTAGTGAAGACTCCAAATACAGAAACTGGTATCGTTTCAAGGAGGAGGCTCCCGGCTACGAGTGCTGGTGGGGTGTAACGGATCTTCCGAATGTCGAAGAGATGGATCCTTCTTATGACAGGTATATCTGTGGTCCGGAAGGAGTTTTGGAAAACTGGATGGATCTGGGAGCTTCCGGATTCCGCCTGGATGTCGCGGATGAACTGCCGGATTCCTTCATCAGAAATATTCGTGACACGTTAAAGAGAAAAGATTCCGATAATCTTTTGATCGGAGAAGTCTGGGAAGATGCCAGCAACAAATACAGCTACGGCCAACTGCGTCGTTACTTTGCGGGTGACGAGCTTGACGGAACCATGAACTATCCGTTCCGAGACAATGCAATCAACTATTGCATCGGAAAAGAAAGTGCGGAAATGTTCTGCAGAAAAATGCGCAGTCTGCAGGAAAATTATCCTGCCGAGGCATTTTACGGTTCTTTGAATATTGTCGGCGGGCATGATTGCGAACGGATACTGTCCGTGCTGGGAAGCTATACTCGTGCAAAAGAAGACCATTATAGACATGACGGACGTTTTATACCACAAGGTGCAGCAATTGATCTGAATGGTGATCAGTATGCACAGGCAAAAGCCAGATTGAAAATGCTCTCCTCTCTGCAGTATACAATGCCGGGTGTTCCTTGCGTCTATTATGGAGATGAAGTCGGTGTGCAGGGAAGCAAAGATCCGGATAACCGCCGTACCTATCCATGGGAACGGGAGGATCAGGACCTCCTCTACCATTACCGGATGCTGGGCCTAATCTATCAATCGCATCCTGTGTTAAAGGACGGAGCCTTTGAAATACTGGATAAGGAAGGTTGTCTCTTTGTGATCCGTGCAAACGAAGAAGAAACAATTCTTACCATCGTGAATCCGACCTTTGAGAAAAAGGTTTTTTCCGAAACATTTAAAACGCTGTTCAGCAGCACTTATAAAAACAGAAAATTCGTATACGGATTGGAACTTCTGAAGTCGGAAGAAATCACGATAACGGAAACTGCACTGGAAACGTCCGTAGAACCGTTATCCTCTCAAATTATTCTGTTAAAAGAAGAAATCCCTGAGCGGCTTGTTCTGCCGGCAGCTTCCGGAATTTTATGCCACTTGAGCTCCCTGCCTGAAATTGAAAACAAAGAGAATCCGAACCAAACGGACAAGACCGACAAACCGGACAATCAGATTCGTTTCGCCGGTGCTCTCGGCAAGCGCGGCCGTGCCTTTGTCGACTGGCTTGCGGAAAGCGGCTTTAAACTTTGGCAGATTCTTCCTGTCAATCCGGCAGGTGCCGGTAATTCGCCTTACTTCAGTCCTTGTGTTTTTGCCGGAGAAACACGCTATATTGATCCTGATGAACTGCCGGATGAGAACGGTTTTGATGAATTTTGCTTTGACAATCAATATTGGCTTTCCGACTGGGCCGAATATGTTATTGAAAACAACTACATGAACTATGTAACCTGCCATAAAAACGGCTTGAAAGAAACAATGCTTCATGATATCCGGTATGATCAGTATGTATTCTTCACTCAGTTAAAGAAGCTGAAAGAATACGCGAACAGCAAAGGCATTGCGCTTATCGGAGATCTGGCGATTTATGCTACTCCGCAGAGTGCGGATTTAAAAGCTCATCCTGAATATTTTCAGGTAGATGAAAATGGCCGACTGCTGAATACAGGAGGAGTTCCGCCGGATTATTTTTCCGAAACAGGACAGAATTGGTCGAATCCTTTATATAACTGGAAAGCAATGGAAAAAGATGACTATGAATGGTGGTATCAAAGATTCCGCCTGGCAATAAAATGTTTTGATTATATCCGGTTGGATCATTTCCGCAGCTTTTCCGCATACTACGCAATTCCGGAGGGAGAGCTCCCTAAAGAGGGATCCTGGCAACAGGGTCCGGGCATGAAGTTCTTTTACCGTATGAAAGAACGGCTCAAAGATCTCCCGATTATTGCCGAAGACCTGGGACTGTTGGACAGCGATGTTTTCAATCTTCTGAAACTAAGCGGTTTTCCCGGAATGAATATCTGGCAGTTCAGTGCGGAAGAAATGAAAGCAATGAATAAAAAGGAGGCACAAAGCCGCGTGTTCTATTCCGGAACTCACGATAACCAAACGCTTGTCGGATGGTGTGCTGATAATTATCCGGAAGCGGATCCGAAAGAAAAAGCTCATGCAATTATAGAAGAGCTTATGAATTCCGAAGCTCCCTGGGTTATCTTCCAGCTACAGGATATTCTTCTTCTGGATGATTCCGCACGAATTAATATTCCGGGCACAGTCGGTAACAACTGGCTTTGGCATTGCACAGAGCCTCTGCCGGAGATTCGGATGTTCCGTTGATCCCGCAAAATATTCACTTTTGTATACTTCATTTTTGCGGGAAGAAAAACCCGTGGCTTTCTCAAGGATATAATATCTTTACAAGTCTTTATAAATATTTTATGTATAAATAAACATGTTATTGGCAGTTGTAAACAACGATTAAAAAGAATGATATTAGGTGAAAAGTGTTTAAAAATGATAATGCGCCACCAAAGGCGAGGTTGAAAATAATACCGGTTCTCTTCATAGCCGGCTTTTTTATAGTTCAAATACTGGCTTATTTTCTGATTTTTATAAGAAGTTTTGAATTTACAGAGATAACTATTACTTCATGGTTGTTAGTGTCTTTGCTGTTTGCTATCTATATAGTAAATACCGAGGAGGATTCAAATATTAAAATTTCCTGGGTATTACTTGCTCTGATATTTCCGGTATTTGGATTGCTGTTATATATTTATCTGCATCTATTACCCGGACGGAGAACAGTTTCGAAGCTTATAAGAAATCGAAAAGAAATTGCAAAACCTTACAATCTGCAAAATGAAGACGTCTTATACAACCTGGGGCAGCTGGATAAAAGAAAAAAACAGACTGCGGATTATCTTTACAAATTAGGTTTTCCTGTGTTTTCAAATACTGAAGTTAAATATTATGAGCTGGGAGAAGACTTATTTCAAGATTTGTTTGAAGATTTGAAAAAGGCTGAAGACTTTATTTTTATGGAGTTTTTTATACTGTCTCCCGGACAAGTTTTAGATAAGGTCATTGAAATTTTATCTGTAAAAGTCAAAGAAGGAGTAAAAGTAAAACTTCTCTATGATGGCACAAATATGTTTTTCCTGCCAAAAAAAGTGATTAAAAGATTACAGGAAGCGGGGGTTGAATGCAAGGCCTATTCTCCTTTAAATGCAATTTTATCGACAGTACACAATAACAGGGATCACAGAAAAATATTGGTGATAGATAATAAGGTAGCCTATACCGGCGGTATAAACTTGGCGGATGAATATGCCAATATATATGAAAAGCACGGTCACTGGGTGGATACAGGGGTCAGACTGGAAGGGGAAGCGGTTAAATCCTTCACCTTGATGGTAATAGAGCTTTGGAATCTGACAAATACCGGTGACAGCCATCCGGAGTATTTGAGGACAAATCATTCTGTGAAAATCGACAGACCTTCTTTTTGTATACCATTTTCGGAAAATCCACATGACAAGGATTTTGTGGGAGAAACATTATATATCGATATAATTAATAAGGCGAAAGATTATGTTTATATAACATCTCCTTATTTGACTATCTCTGAAAGGATGGCAAGTGCTTTGAAAATGGCTGCTGAAATGGGTGCAGACGTAAAATTAATCTTTCCTCGCATAGGAGATAAAATGGGTGTTCCCTTGATGGTAGGTAGAAGCTATTATGAGGAGCTTTCTAAAAGAGGGGTTAAAATTTATGAGTATGAGCCGGGATTTGTCCACGCCAAAACTTTGGTGTCCGATAACACTACCAGCTTAGTTGGAACTATAAACATGGACTACAGAAGCTTTTATCTACATTATGAGAATGCAGTTCTGTTCTATGATGAAAAGTTAGCCGGACAAATAAAGAGCCATTGGGATAGAATTTTGGAAAAATGCATACTGATTACAAAAGAAGAATATAGAAATTTCAGTTTGCCTAGCAGAATCATAGGCAGAGTTTTGAGGCTTTTTGCCCCTTTAATGTAGACGCAGGAGATTCTAATTAAGAAAATAACAGCAACAATATCGATAATAATTGTACTTGCATTGATTCCGATGAGTGCTTTTGCAGAGACCGGAATAGGAACGCAAATCGGGGAAGAAGGTAATACAGGTATATATAGTACTGTAAACACAGCAGAGGATTCTGAGGCGGGAAATTACGATGTTTCGGATCCAAGCACGGATTCAAGTCAGGGAGAAAAAAACCGGGAAGAGAACGATCCTGAAAACCCGGAAAATCCGGGCGATCCTGAAAATCCGACCGAGCCTGAACCCCCCGAGGAGCCTGGTGAATCGGAAGAATCGGATTTTAGAGAAATAGTTCCGGTATCAAAAGCTGCTGTAAGAGGGGAAGGAATAAGAGTTAGATGGGATCCTGTTGAGGATGCGACGAGATATTTTGTGTACAGAAGCTATTCTGCAAAAGGTAAGAAAGTACTGATTGCCGGAACAATTTCAACCTATTATACAGACAAGAAGGTTAAGTCCGGCAGGAATGCTTATTATTTTGTCCGAGGGGTTAAAGATAAAATTTATACTGAATATACTCAATATTCAAAACCTGCAAAATCAAAAATAATACGCATTTATATTGAAACCGGACATGGAATTGACAGCAAAGGCAAATGGGATCCGGGGTGTACATGGAAATACAGAGGAAGAAGATACCAGGAAGCTAAACTTATGATTCCTATTGCAAAGGCAATGACAAAATATATGAGAAGAAGCGGGGTATATGTTTATACCGATGCTTATTCCGGAAACAATACTAACCTGGATTATATGATAAAATTCGCAAACAATCACAGCGTCAGTGCAGTTATAAGCCTGCACTGTGACTATTACAAGGCGAAACCGGGAACATTGCCATTATATAGGACAGCAGAGCAAAAGAAGCTGGCAATCGCTCTTAACAAAGGGGTGCACAACACTATCAAAATCAGGAACAGAGGTCTTATGAAGAGAAAAGATCTGCGTGCTCTTAACAAGGTAAAAGCCCCATCCTGCATCTTTGAAACCGGCAGTATAAAAGGAGACAATAAACTTCTAAGAACTAAGTATGATTCATACGGCAAAGGTCTGGCCAAAGGTCTGTGTAAATATCTGAATGTGAATTTCACACCTTAGCAGAGTGCAGTTTGTCACAATAGACTTTTCAAATGAAGGATATTGATATCAGGCAAAATAAATTACGAGGAGGCTTAATATGAGATCAAAAAAACTGTTTGTAGCTGCATTACTAATTATAATGATAATGATGCTGGGTGCATGCACAAATATGTCATCTTCTCATTTTACTTTATCTAAAGAAGGGATTGCCCCTTACGAATTATCAGAAAGCGAAAAGTATATATTGGAATCTTTCGCCATAGATGATACATCACAAATACTTGCTTTTAAGGCACCTAAGGAGGCGAAGAGCCTGCAGGTAAATATTTACCGGCTTGATGATAAGGGAAAATGGAGCAATACCGGCGGTGGAGGCGTTCCTCTGAATCCGGAACAATTAAGCGGAACCTTCACAATACACCTAAAAGAAGACTATGGGATTGATTTTAATATCAATACTGACGGACTGGCTTCAATTAAGACGGAGGGAGTTTCGCTTGAGTCCGAGTCGACATCATGGACACAGGGATTTTTGGAGGAGTTTCAGAATATTGAAATGAATAAAGAAATCCCGGTTGCTTTTAAGGTAGTTGACAGCGGCCCAAGCATGGAAGGTTACTCGCTTCAAGATTACTTCAAGCCATCAGGATTCAAGGGAATGGATTTAGTGCAGTTTGTCACAATAGAGTTTTCAGATGAAAGTTTTTGATAGCTGTTTTATCGATACCACAGAAAAACCTCCGCACTATACTTTTTGACGTATAATGCGGAGGTTTTGTTTTCAGGTTAAAAATATATTTTATCTGAGAGTAACAACCTTTTGGAAATGACCTTTCCAATCGCTTTTGCAAGGTTTTTCGCCACCATCGGTAATCCAGTTCGGGCTCTCTCCGTCGGTAATCAGGTCATATTCTTGAGGTAAAACCATTCCGCGGAGAAATGTGCAGTGCTCATCATTCATTACCGTAGATATAAGCGGGTATGCACCTTCTTCATACCAGACAGCTCCGCAGCCGCGATTATCGGAAGATTCTCCGATGTTCGATTCTACTTTCATATGGCCTTTTTTCATGGATCTGATTCCTGAACCCGGATGAGAATGAAGTCCTGTGCAGCCTTCAAAATTTATTATCTCATCCAGTCTGAATAACCATTTTGAAGTTGGAACCATGTTGAACATGTCGACAACCCTTGCCATTTTCATCAATGAAGAAACTCCTTCACCTTCAGCCACATTATACGGTGCAATTGTTCTTTCCAGCTCCCATCTCCAGACAACAGCGCCATTTTTGCCGGCACTTATGTCGACATAGTCCTGACAATAGACTGCCTCATCTTCCGTTAATTCTTGTCCATTTAATAGGATTGATCCGCGAAGACAATAGACAGCTGTATGCTGACAGTAGACAGTTGCTGCTTTTGAATTCGATTCATATGTGTCGTGATAAAGCCTTAATGAGTATTGAGATGCCATAATGAACTCCTTTCTTTTCTCTTTTCCGTTAAAGTTATATATAATTATAATCACAAAACGAGCAAAAATGGAAATAAAAAGAAATCAATTCAATTGCCTAAGAGTTGCAACGCGAAAGTTTAAATTTTATTGCTGCCTCCGCCATAATCCGATGTCCCTCAACGGAAGGATGTATTCCGTCCGGAAGATATAGGGAAGAGGAGTCGTATTCGGTAAGATAAGCCTCAAAAGCTTTGCCGAAGTCCAGTATACGTAACTGCAGATCTGTGCAAAAAAAGCGGAGCCAGTCGGAATAAGCCAGTATCTCTTCGGCAGACACCATATCCCGCGGTCAGGCTATCCCTTAAGCATACAATCTTCATGTTTTTACCTCCTCGATAAATCGGGTGAAATTTCTTTTTCCATAATTTTACATAATCTTGTTATATATTTTATTTATAGTCAGGCATATTGATAGCCGTCAATTTTATTATACTTGTTTATAAGTGGAGTTTACAAAAATAATTATTTATTTTATAATGATAAATAAGAAGAGTGGTGTGTATAAGCATCGGTCTTGAAATCAGTAAAAATCGGAAGATTCATTCTTAATTGTAAAGCACAATTTCTTTTGGAGGGAGTCGTGTTTCGGGAAATAATTGAAATTAAGATTTTTTTATCGCAAAAAAAATGCAGAGGCACTCGACGACCTCTCCATCCGGGGGTTGCTCATTTCATATGTACTTTGAGATAACAAGCATGACTTGTTATTTTTTTTACATTCTATAACTAACATAACTAACATAACTAAACTATAACTGTATAAGAGGGGGTAATAATATGAGTTTTAAAACCGATATCGAAATTGCACAAGAGGCGGAATCGCTACACATAACCAAGATTGCCGAAAAATGCGGCATAGATCAAAAATATGTAGAGCAGTATGGAAACTTTAAGGCAAAGATTGATTATGGATTGTTGAAAGAAATCGACCGCCCCGACGGGAAGTTGGTTTTAGTTACCGCTATTACACCTACTCCTGCAGGAGAAGGAAAGACGACAACGACAGTGGGGCTGGCAGATGGTCTGAGGAAGATTGGGAAGAATTCGGTTGTAGCATTGCGCGAACCTTCTTTGGGACCTGTGTTCGGAGTGAAAGGCGGGGCAGCCGGAGGCGGATATGCCCAGGTAGTTCCTATGGAAGAAATCAACCTTCATTTCACAGGAGATTTTCATGCAATAGGGGCTGCAAACAACCTTCTGGCGGCTATGCTGGACAACCATATTCAGCAGGGAAATTCGTTGGGAATAGATGTTAAAAAGATTACATGGAGACGTGTAGTTGACATGAATGACAGGCAGTTGCGTAATATTGTAAACGGTCTGGGAGGAAGAGCACAGGGAGTGCCACGTGAGGATGGATATGACATTACAGTGGCATCGGAGATTATGGCTGTTTTATGTCTTGCCGCAGATATTCTCGATCTTAAGAAACGTCTCGGGCGTATTATTGTGGGATATACATACGATGACAAACCGGTTACTGCGAATGATTTGAAAGCTGCCGGAGCTATGGCCGCATTATTGAAGGATGCTTTAAAACCTAACCTGGTTCAAACGCTTGAACACACTCCGGCCTTTATCCATGGCGGACCTTTTGCCAATATTGCACATGGCTGTAACTCCATTATAGCTACCCGGATGGCAATGAAGCTGGGTGATTACGCTATTACCGAAGCGGGCTTTGCCGCCGACCTTGGAGCCGAAAAATTCTTTGACATTAAATGTCGTATGGCAAATCTTAAACCGGATGCTGTGGTCATAGTAGCGACAGTTCGCGCACTTAAGCATCACGGTGGTGTTAGCAAGAGCGATTTGAACAACGAAAACCTGGATGCTCTGGAAAAAGGATTGCCGAACTTACTGCAGCATGTTGATAACATTAAAAATGTGTTCGGGTTACCTTGCGTGGTAGCTATCAATGCGTTCCCGACCGATACGAAAGCGGAACTGGATCTTATTGAGAGTAAGTGCAATGCACTGGGAGTAAACGTAGCTTTGTCTGAAGTCTGGGCAAAGGGCGGAGAAGGAGGAAAAGTTCTGGCTGAGGAAGTGGTCCGTCTCTGTGAACAGCAGAATAGTTTTAACCAGAGTTACGACTTGGATCTTTCTATTGAAGAAAAGTTGGATGTTATTTGCAAACGAATCTATCATGCGGATGGCGTGGAATTGACTCCAAATGCTAAGAAGCAGGCAGCACGTTTAACAGAACTCGGATTCGGCAATATGCCGGTCTGCATGGCGAAGACACAATATTCCTTCTCGGATGATCCTGCTCAATTAGGCGCTCCGAAAGGATTCACAGTTACTGTGCGTAATTTGAAGGTTAGTGCAGGAGCCGGATTTATTGTTGCCCTTACGGGAGAAATCATGACGATGCCGGGACTTCCGAGAGTGCCTGCTGCTGAAAAGATAGATGTAGATGAAAACGGAAAAATTTCCGGATTGTTCTGAAAATTAAAAAAGGAGAAAGCAGTGAGTGAAAAATTGACTGACAAAAGTTGTATAGAGTTTGCAGCAGCATTAGCTTCCAAGGAACCTGTTCCCGGAGGCGGTGGTGCCGCAGCCATGTGTGGTGCATTGGGAGTCGCACTTTGTTCAATGGTAGGTAATTTCACGGTGGGGAAAAAGAAATATGCCGCCGTTGAAAGTGATGTGAAGCGTATGCTGGAAAAAGCAGAAGACTTGCGTTCATCTCTGCTGGACCTGGTGGAAAAAGATGCTGTTGCATTTTTCCCTTTATCACAGGCTTACTCTATCCCGAAAGATGATCCGAAGCGGGATGAGGTCCTGGAAAAAGCAACGACGGATGCCTGTAAGGCACCTTTGGAAATAATGCATCGCGTTTGCGAGGTTATCGATCTTCTGGAAGAGATGCTGGAGAAGGGCAGTACTATGTTCGTTTCAGACGTGGGCTGTGGAGCACTGTTTTGTGAGGCGGCATTGGAGAGTGCAGCAATCAATATATTTGTGAATACAAGGACATTGAAAAACAGGACAAATGCAGAGAAACTGGAACATGAAGCTGATAGCTGCTTACGTGAATATGTTGCGAAAGCCCGTAAAATATCCGATGAAGTTTTTAATCGTTTACGATAATGATACAAAAAAGCTTTAAGTAAGATTTTATCCTATATTGAGGAGAAAGGTGATGAGGTCGTTTCAGATGTCATTATATGAGGTGTAATTATGGCGGAAATATTAAAAGGTGCGCCGGTCGCAAATGCATTGACGGATAAATTGATAGAACGTGTAAATTCACTTAAGGCCAAGGGCGTAGCGCCAAATCTGGCCCTTGTGAGGGTAGGAGAACGGGGAGATGACTTGGCTTATGAAAGAGGCCTCATGAAACGTTGCGAAAAAATAGGTGTTAAAGTGGAGAATTTTGTTTTGCCGGCTGACTGCAGACAAGAGGAATTGTTGGACACCATTCGCAAGATCAATGAGGATGACGGGATCCATGGATGTCTTATGTTTCGTCCTTTGCGAAATAAAGAAGATGAACAGGCCGCCTGTGCGTTGTTGTCTCCCGAAAAGGATGTGGATTGCATTACAACAGGCTCTCTTGCTGCCGTTTTCACCGGAAGCGGTGCAGGATTCCCACCATGTACTGCACAAGCGTGTATGGAAATTTTAGATTACTATGGCTACAACCTTCAAGGCAAGCGTGTGACTGTCATCGGTCGGAGTTTGGTTATCGGAAAGCCGCTCTCCATGATGCTGCAAGGCAAAAATGCAACTGTCACTATGTGCCATACAAAGACAGTGGATCTGCCCGGGACTTGTCGTAACGCGGAAATTCTGATTGTTGCTGCCGGAAAAGCCAATGTGGTGGATGAAACCTATACAAACCCGAATCAGGTTGTTATAGATGTGGGTATTAATGTAGATAGCGAGGGCAAACTTTGCGGCGATGTGAAGTTTGATTCTGTGGAATCCGAAGTTGCAGCTGTTACACCTGTTCCGGGAGGCGTGGGAACTGTTACTTCTACAGTTTTGGCAAAGCATGTTATTGATGCAGCGGAAAAAACTTTGTAACTGAATTTCTAAATTCATATGAAAGGATGAATGCGACATGTACCGTGAAGAAATTGAGACAATAAGCAAAACTTCTTTGGCAAAGTTGGATTTGCTTGAAAACAATCCGAAAGGCTACATTCTATCTGCAATGCTGGCAGGACTATATGTAGGGATTGGTGTAATGTTTGCATTTACGGCAGGGGGATATCTATCGGCAGCAGGTTCTCCCGCAACAAAAATTATGATGGGAATAGCTTTCGGAGTAGCCCTGAGCCTTGTAATTATCGCCGGAGCCGAGTTGTTTACAGGTAACAATCTTGTATTAGCTATCGGCTCACTTAACGGGGCATTGCCATGGCATAAAACCCTGCTGGCTTTTCTTGTCTGTTTTCTTGGTAATTGGCTGGGATCGATTTTAGCCGGAGGGGCATTCTATCTTACAGGACTGGCAACCGGGCCTGTAAGTGAATTTATGGTTTCATCGGCAGCAATTAAAATGAGTTTGCCGCCTTTACAGTTATTCATGCGTGCAGCATTATGTAATGTGCTTGTCTGTCTGGCAGTATGGTGCGGCTACAGATCTAAAAGTGAGAGTGGAAAGCTCATTATGATATTCTGGTGCTTATTTGCTTTTATTACGACAGGCTTTGAACATAGTATCGCAAACATGACGCTATTCACAATTGCATTGTTTGTACCGCATGGAGCGGATGTAAGCATTGCCGGGTGTTTGTATAATATAATAGTTGCCGCTATCGGTAATGTGGCCGGAGCAATTATTGTTTTGGCGATTCCGTATTTTATTATAAGCGGAGGTGCACGAAAAAAGCAGTAAAATGCCCAGGAACGATTGTGTCAAAAGATAAAACAATTTAAAGAGAAGGGAATAAATTATTTCAGATGGTGTCTCCGACACGTATAACAATTAAATCACAGAAAAAAGGAGGGAAAACTATGGAAAAGAAAACTGCACTTTACGACCGGCACGTTGAGCTGGGAGGAAAAATGGTTCCCTTTGCCGGGTATTTGATGCCTGTCCAATTCAAGAAAGGCATTAAGGAAGAACATATTATTGTTCGTGAGCATGCGGGTATGTTTGACTGCAGCCACATGGGTTTGGCTCGTGTGGATGGTCCCGATGCTCTTGCCAATTTGAATTACCTGCTTACCAATCGGTTTGACAATATGAAAGACGGTGACTGCAGTTACGCTCTCATGTTGTATGAAGACGGAGGGTGCGTCGATGACTTACTTGTATATCGCCGCAATCAAAACAGCTATTACTTGATTTTGAATGCCAGCAACACTGCAAAAGACATTGACTGGATTTGCAGGCACCTCAAAGGAGATGTCGAATTTCTTATGTGCGAATCCTATTCACTGCTTGCCGTGCAAGGTCCTGCTGTCCTGAAAATAATGTCTGAAATGGCTACCGGCACATTGCCTACAAAATATTATACGTTTACCGATAACGTGGATATTGCCGGTGTTAAATGCCTTGTTTCACGCACAGGATATACGGGTTCTTTCGGTTATGAGATTTTCATACCGAACGACGAAGGCGCAGTCATCGTTTGGAATGCTCTCCTGGATAAAGGAGTAGAGCCTTGTGGATTGGGTTCACGTGATACGTTGCGTACTGAAGCGGGGCTTCCTTTATACGGCCATGAGACATCCGAAGAAATCGATCCTGTTACTGCAGGATTAGGCTTTTTTGTCAAAATGGACAAAGATGACTTTATCGGAAAAGCCGGGCTAATTAAACGGGGAACGCCTACCAAAAAACGTGTAGGTGTAAAAGTTACCGGACGCGGTATCATTCGTGAACTTCAGGATGTCTATGATGGTGATAAAAAGGTAGGAGTTGTTTCTTCCGGAACATTTATGGCATGGATCAATGCAAGCGCAGGTATGGCCTTTGTGGATCCAGAATTTGCAGAAATCGGAAAACAACTTGAGGTAGATGTCCGCGGGAGACGTGTGCCTATAGAAATTGTTAAATTGCCTTTCTATAATGTTTCCCGTGAAGATCCTGCGCTATAATAGCGAATAGCTAAATTTGTTATATAAATTTTTTAATCAAAGAATTATTTTTTAAAGGAGGATATTAGTATGAACATTAAGAGTAATCTCAAATACAGCAAAACTCATGAGTGGGTTGAAGAACTGGACAATAATTGTGCTCTCATGGGACTGGATGACTATTCCCAGGATCAGCTTGGAGAACTGGTCTACATTACTTTGCCTGAGGTTGGAGATGCTGTTACAGTCGGAGAATCCTATGCGGATGTAGAGAGTGTTAAGGCTGTTTCAGATGTCTTTTCCTGTGTTACAGGCACGGTGGCAGAGATAAATGAAGAATTGGTCGACAGTCCGGAGAAAGTAAATGAAGATCCTTACGGTGCTTGGCTTGTAAAAGTTGAAGAGATCTCTGCTTACGGAGAACTGATGGATGCTGACGAGTACAAAGAATACTTGTCCACTCTATAATTTTTCTTGTTACTAACGCAGAAAGGAGGGATTTTTATGAGTAGCTACGTCCCATCTACAGAGGAACAACGGCTTGAAATGCTCAAAGCTGTCGGAGTATCTTCTTTTGAGGATTTGTATGCTGATGTTCCCGAGGGTATGCGCCTGAAGGAAGGTGACTTGAAATTACCTGACGGAATGTCTGAGATGGAAATGCTTGCAAAAATGAAAGAACTAGCGGCAGAAAACAAAATATTCTCCAGTATCTTTCGCGGAGCAGGTGCCTATAACCACTACATTCCTTCTGTGGTTAAACGTGTGACTGCAAAGGAAGAATTTGTTACTGCCTATACACCATATCAGGCAGAAATAAGCCAGGGGGTTCTGCAATCGATTTTTGAGTATCAGACAATGATTTGTGAGCTCACCGGCATGGAAGCTTCCAATGCTTCCGTTTATGACGGAGCCTCTGCTGCAGCTGAAGCCGTAGCAATGTGCCGTGACCGTAGGCGCAATAAGGTGCTGATCTCCGGTGCATCCAATCCGGAGGTTATCAAAGTCGTAAAAACTTATTGTTTCGGTTCCGGTGTGGAATGCGTGATAATTCCAGCAAAAGAAGGGAAAACCGATATTGCGGCATTGAAAGATGCCCTGGACGAAACTGTAGCCGGTGTCTATGTTCACCAGCCAAGCTTCTATGGTGTTCTTGAAGACTGTTCCGCCATTGCAGATGTGACCCATGAAGCCGGTGCATTATTTATTATGGGTATCAACCCGATCGTTGCATCTGTTGTGAAGTCACCAGCTGAATGCGGAGCAGACATTGCTGTGGGCGAAGGACAGCCTCTTGGAATGCCGATGGCATTCGGAGGTCCATATCTTGGGTTTATGGCTTGTAGAGAGAAACTACAGCGTAAGCTTCCCGGACGTATTGTCGGCCAAACTACCGACGATGCCGGAAGGCGTTGCTTTGTCTTAACTTTACAGGCACGTGAACAGCATATTCGCCGTGAAAAAGCATCATCAAATATTTGTTCAAACGAGGCATTATGCGCTCTGACCGCAGCTGTTTATATGGGAACCATGGGGCCAAACGGTTTACGTGAAGTTGCAAACCAGTGCTATGCTAAAGCGCATTATCTGGCTACGCAGATTACTGAGATTCCGGGCTTTTCCCTTGTTTATCCAGGCAGCTTTTTCAATGAGTTTGTAACCACTTGCCCGGGATGCACCGATGAACTTCTTTCCGCACTTGAAGAGAAAGATATTCTCGGTGGATTGCCTGTAGAGGAGGGCATCCTGTGGTGTGCCACCGAACTCAACAGTAAAGAGCAGATAGATGGTCTGGTGTCTGCCATAAAGGAGGTGTTCGGTAAATGAAACTGATTTTTGAAAGAAGTGTTCCGGGACGCAGATGTTATATTTTGCCTAAATGTGATGTGCCGTTTGAAGATATTCCTGACGACATGAAACGCCAAAAAGCGCTTCGCTTACCGGAATTGTCGGAAGTAGATATCAGCCGTCATTACACTACTTTGAACAAGCAGGTTTTCGGTGTTAACTGCGGCTTTTATCCTTTGGGTTCCTGTACAATGAAGTATAACCCCGCTGTGCATGAAGAAATCGTGGGATTTCCGGGTTTCCAAGCGATCCATCCGTTGCAGCCTGACCATACTGTTCAAGGTTGCCTGAAAGCAATAGAACTTTTGAAAGTCCGCTTATGCGAACTTCTCGGTATGGATTCCATGACATTTCAACCGGCTGCCGGTGCACATGGTGAGTTCACAGGAATACTGTTGATCAAAGCATATTTACGTGATCATGGCGGTGAGGCACGTGACAAGATTATTGTTCCCGACTCTGCACACGGAACAAACCCTGCTACAGCCAATATGTGCGGATATAAAGTTGTTAATATTCCATCCGCACCGGATGGCAGTGTGGATCTGGACGCATTGCGTGCTGCAGTCGGTCCGGATACAGCAGGATTAATGTTGACGAATCCTAATACGCTTGGCATGTTTGATAAGAATATTTTAGAAATTACTAATATTGTTCACGAAGCCGGTGGTCTTTGTTACTATGACGGGGCCAATATGAATGCTATTATGGGAACGGTTCGCCCGGGCGATATGGGATTTGATGTTATCCATCTAAACCTGCACAAAACATTTTCCACTCCGCATGGAGGCGGAGGTCCGGGATCCGGTGCGGTAGGCGTTAAAGAAATACTGGTGGATTACTTGCCGGGGAAGGATACCGTAAAAGAAAATGGCGAGTTTGTACTGAAGGAACCTCCGAAATCCATCGGTTCGGTTCGTTCTTTCAATGGTAATTTCCTGGTATATCTTCGTGCACTGGCATACGTATTATCCCTTGGAGGAAAAGGATTGCATGAAGCTTCGCAAAATGCTGTGCTGAATGCAAATTATCTGCGTGTCCTGTTGAAACCGCATTGCAGAACTTCCAATGAAGGTATATGTATGCATGAATTTGTTCTGACCATAGAAGATCTTCACAAAAAATACGGAGTTTCTGCCAGTGATATCGCTAAAGGTATGCTGGACTGCGGTGTACATCCACCTACAATGTACTTCCCGTTGATTGTAGACGAAGCATTGATGTTTGAGCCTACTGAAACAGAGACAAAAGAAGTTCTGGATGAATCCGCGGAGGCAATTATCGGGCTGCTGAAACAAGCAGCAACGGATCCGGAAGCTCTTCACAAAGCTCCGGTTACTACACCGGTCGGGCGTCCTGATGAAGTCACCGCTGCTCGAAGCCCGATTATTCGCTATATGGATTTTGATGCATGATAATGGAGAGCAGTAATGAATGAGTATGATTTGATTATTATAGGCGCCGGTCCCGGCGGTTATGTGGGTGCTATCAGAGCGGCACAATTGGGATTAAGTGTTTGTGTGATTGAACGTCGAGAAGTTGGCGGTACTTGCCTGAATCGTGGCTGCATCCCGACAAAATCTCTTCTCTATACCTCTGAATTGTATGCTAAAGCGCAGCGCGATTTTGAACTGCTCGGCTTACACATAGATAATATTACTTATGATTCCGCAAAAATGTACGCACGCAAGGATCAGGTTGTGAAACGCCTTAGAGGTGGAGTAGAGCAGCTTCTTAAATCTCACGGAGTAAAACTTCTGTTCGGAACAGGCTCTGTATCGGGACCGGGAAAAGTGAAATTTACTTCTCCTGAGAAAGAAGAGACTATGCTTTCCGCAAAAAATATTTTAATTGCCAGCGGTTCCAAGCCTTTCCTCACGCAATTCCCGGGCTGCGATCTTCCCGGCGTCATTACCAGTGATGAATTACTAAGCCAGAGTGATATTGTCAAGAAAAAATTAATAGTATTCGGTGCAGGCGTTATTGCAGTAGAATTTGCCACAGTGTTTGCAAACCTGGGGTGTGAGGTTTCTCTTATAGTCCGTAGTCGTTTAATGCGTATTTGGGATACTGATATCTCCAAGAATTTCGGGGCTGTTCTCAAAAAACGCGGAGTCAAAGTTTACGGGTTATCCACGATAAAAGAGGTTGTTAAGGATGGCTCCGGACTTCTCTGCCGTTTTACTTCTGCCGACAAGGATTATGAATTGGAGGCAGACTCCATACTGGTCGCTACCGGTCGCCAGACGGATACGGACGGACTGTTCTGCGATGGCTTTACCTTGCCGATGGAGAAGGGGTGCATCGTAGTAAATGATCGTTTTGAAACATCTGTTCCGGGGATTTATGCCATCGGAGACGTAATCGGAGGCATGCAACTGGCTCACCTGGCATCGGCTCAAGCCATCACAGTTTGTGAACGATTGGCAGGAAAGGAACCGAGTGTATGTCTGGACTTTGTTCCTAATTGTGTTTATACAGACCCTGAGATTGCTGCTGTTGGCATAACAGAGGCTAAAGCTGAAGAAGAGGGGAGAAAAGTCGTAATCGGTAAGTATTCAATGATGGGTAACGGTAAGACAATCATTGAAAACGGAGAGAGAGGTTTCATTAAACTTATATTTGACGCTGAAACTGATATTATTTTGGGAGCACAGCTTATGTGTCAGCGTGCTACAGATATAATTGCAGAACTCGCTAATGCATGTGTGAACCGTATGACATCAAAGCAGTTGATCAATGTCATGCGTCCTCATCCTACTTTTTGCGAAGCAGTCACTGAAGCGGTAGAGGCAGCTCATGGTATGTCAATTCACAGTGCACCGCCCAGAAGGTAAATAACTATATATTCTTGAAGCGGGATAGTTTAAAGCACGGAAAAACCCTTGAAGTTTAGAGGTCAGAGACACTTCATTTCAAGGGTTTTTAATTTTATCGCTGTGCTTGCGCATCTATTCATCCATAAACGAACGGGCGATTTCCTCTATCTGGGCTTCTTTCATATCTGTTGAAAGAAGCGGGATTTTATAAATCGTGGTCCCTTTAAATTCACGTTCTATAAATGCGAGGTATTTTGCCTCATCCTGTTTCTTATGCGTCCAGAAATCGCTTGTGACTTCCTCCGGAAGAAGTCTGTTGACTACATATGCGGCTATCGGGATGTTGTTATCCTTTAGTGTGCGTGTAGCCTTTATCGTTTCATCTATAGCTAATTTTTCCGCATTTAAGACAAAGACAAAACCTAATTTTCCGGAATCGATCAGGATCTCTCTTGCCTTGGTGAGATTCTTTTTTCTTTTCATCAAGATCTCTATTATTTCGTCATTTTTTACCAGAGTACGATCTCCGGTAAGCATTTCTTTGTACTGCATAGTCTTGCGTCTTTTGGACAGAAGGACATCAACCCAGCTGCTTAACAGCTGAGGGAGTGTCAGGAGCCTGAGCGTATGTCCTGTAGGCGCTGTATCAAATACTATGAAGTCATAGTCCTCGGAAGTTTCGTTTATTATTTCGACCATCCTATCGAAAAGTGCGGACTCGTTCGTCCCGGGACTGAGTTTTGCAGCGTCCAGTTGTTTGTTGATTTCCTCTATTATGACAACGGAATAAACTTTTCTGATAGATGATCTTATCTTGGAAAAATATTTTTCGCTTTCCTCTTCGGGATTTATCTCTGTTGCATAGAGATTCGGCTTTAACTGAACTATGTCGCTGCCTATTTTTCTCTCAAATAAATCTGATACGGAGTGTGCAGGGTCGGTAGAAATAAGGAGAACTTTGTGACCCTCACTTGCCCTTGCATAGGCAAATGCACTGGAGCAGCTCGTTTTTCCTACTCCTCCCTTTCCTCCAAAAAATAAAATTTTGCTCAAATTTTTACTCCTTTAAAAATCATGGATCCATATCCATTTTGCTGAATTTGTCTTCCCAGACAGATTTTCTGTTTACGGACATCTTTTGCCATGCTCCGATTTCAGAGTACAAGTATGGATACATCTCTAATGCGTAGTAGGTGGTCGGCATGTCAATACCTATGATATCGCTGAAAGCGAGTATCATAAACTCCTCCATCTCTTCTTCATATGCAAGCTCCAGTTTGGAAGTTGCTCTGCTGTTGAAATCCAAAGCACCCTCAAAAAAGAGCTTTATATTATTTAAAAATCCCATACAATACCTCTTTATTCCTTTACTGCAGCTTGTTATCTTTAAAATAAGAGCCGGTACTATTGTAGCACCGGCTCTGTTTTATAAGCAACTTAAAACTTTATTTCTCTGCTTCAATTTCTCCAAGCGGTTTATCACTTTGGAATGCCTTATAAGCCATGAAGGCGAGTATTATGGCAAGTACCATAAGTGCAATTGCGAAGAAGAGCATTATGAAGTTGCCACTTGACAAGTGCTGCTTGATCAGGAATCCAAGAGCTGTGATAGTAACTACAAACATGAATACCATAGGAATAACTATCATCTGGTAAGCTTTACCCATAAATTTCAGAGCGACAGCAAGTGCTATAAGTGCGAGAGCCGCAAGCAGCTGGTTCGCTGAACCGAAGATAGGCCAGATTGCAGCGTAGCCGCCGAATCCGAGCCAGCCGGCTATAACAACGGTTACTCCTGTTGATACGTAACGGTTGGTAAGGATGTTGGCTTTTTCATCTTTACCGTCTTTGCTGAAGGCTTCCTGGAAGATAAATCTTGCAAGCCTTGTTGCAGTATCAAGAGAAGTAAGAGCAAATGCTGAAATTGCGAGAGATGTGAAGTTTACACCGAATTCCATAGGAACGCCGAACGAAGTCATGAAAGTACCAAGACCGTTTGCGAAAATCTGAACCGGAGTACCCTCTCCTTTTGCAATGTAAGCGACAGTTATTATGGAAACAACAGCGAGCAAACCTTCAATAAGCATGGAACCGTAACCGACAAGTTTCATGTCTTTTTCATTATCGAGCTGCTTTGATGTGGTACCGGATCCTACAAGTGAGTGGAAACCGGAAATAGCACCGCATGCAACTGTAACGAAGAGCATCGGGAACATGTACTGTACGGCCGGAGCTTCGCCAACGGCAAAAGCTGTTACGGCAGGTGCTACGAGCTTCGGATTGTAAATTACGATACCGATGAGTCCACCAATAATCATACCATACAACAGGAATGAGTTGAGGTAGTCTCTAGGCTGCAGTAGTATCCATACCGGTGTTACTGATGCAATAAAGATATAGATAAGAAGTACGATCATCCAGGTTTCAAAAGAAAGCACCAGAGGGAACTTATTACCTATCGCTATGGAAGCTATCATACCGATTACACCTATAATAGTACCGACTAACAAGCTACCGCCACCTCTGTATACGAAGAGACCGAAAGCTACAGCCAGTATCATGAATAACATCGATGCCGTTGCAGCCGAAGGGGATGCGACAAATGTATTGGCAACGATATTTGCGAATGCGGCAACAACCAGAAGCAGAGTCAGCCATGAGAAGGCGGAGAAAAGGATTCTGCCCATTCTACCGAGATTGATGCCTATTGATTCACCGAGAGATCTACCTTTGTTACGGACTGACAGGAAGAGAGCCCCCATGTCGTGGACACCGCCAAAGAAGATAGAACCTACGACAACCCACAGGAAAACAGGAAGCCAGCCGAAAACTGCGGCCTGAATAGGTCCTGCGATAGGTCCTGCTCCTGCAATTGAGGAGAAGTGGTGACCTAAGAGAACCGGCGCCTTTGCAGGTGCGTAGTCGACGCCGTCGTATAATTCATGCGCAGGAGTTTTCTTGCTTGGATCAAATCCCCATTTCTTTGCCAACCAAGAACCGTAAAACAAATATGCGCATAAAAACAGAACGCCGGCAATAACTAATAAAACTATTGCACTCATTTTATGCTCCTTTCTTTTTCTTTTGACGCTTAAGTTATATAATTTCGCGTCATTTTAAAATGATATGTTTTATTGGAGGAGCTTTAGTTTCTCAGAGTCACCTTTTGCTAATTTGCTTTCATAAGCGACATTGGCACCTCTATCCAAAACTATAAGCTTGATATCCAACCAGCCTCTGAGCCCGAATTTAAATGTCTTTTTGAATTTGTATTTCTTGATTTTAGACTTTAAATTCTCTGCGACATAGGGAGCTTCCACTATGAGCGTGATAAGAGAAGACATGTGTTCTTCATCGATTTCCAGAATATCATCTAAGTTATCGATGATAGCTTTCTCCAATTTTTCAAAATCTTCCGGCAGAAACTCTCCTTCATGTTTGAAATACAGGATATGCTCAAATATTGTGCTGGCATAGATCTCTAATTTTTTTGATGCAATATATCTGGAATTTCTCATGTAATACTTGCCGTACAGAGGGAAGACAATATCCCCCAGCGTATAGCCTTCTGTAAAATCAAACAAAGACTTCAGATTATTTTGTAAAATTTCATCAATTTGCATCGCAACCTCCTTTATGACATTATAAAACTACTCTGAATTGAAAACAAGTATAATTGTTAAAACAAAGGGGTAAAATCCAAAAAAACGACAAGTTTCAGACCCTTTTTTGTGAATTGAATACAAAATCTTACAGTTTTAGCATATTAAAGAAATATTTTGACAATTTAAGGGAAGATTGAGAGAATAAGAATCGAAGGAAATCATAAAAAATTCAGGAAATTACGTATGAAATTACGGAAGGGGAATGTTTTGAAAAGAATATATATTGTAACAGGAGCAGCCGGATTTCTGGGGAATAATATCATAAGGAAACTAACGGAAAACAAGGAGAACGAAGTGCGGGCTTTGATTCTGCCTGGAGAAAACATCAGCTTTCTTGAAGGTTTGAACTGCAAGTTTTTCACAGGAAACGTTACAGATCCGGATTCCCTTAACGATTTATTTGAGATCGATGAAAGCAACACGGAAACAATGGGAATATATGTGATACACTGTGCCGGCATTGTATATATCAAATCCAAATACAATCCCGCAGTATATGAAGTCAATGTCAACGGCACAAAAAATATCATTGAAAAGGTTCTTGAAAAAAACGCCAGATTGGTTTATGTAAGCAGTGTTCACGCTATTAACGAAAAACCGGCCGGCGAGACGATAACCGAAATAAAAGATTTTGATGCTGACCAGGTTGTGGGGCAGTATGCCAAAACAAAAGTGGAAGCCGCAAAATATATTTTGGAAGCGGTAGAAAAGAAAGGCCTGGATGCTTGCATTGTTCATCCCTCAGGAATGCTCGGACCGAACGATTTTACCAACGGACATGTAACTCAGCTGATAGCTGATGTAGCAAACAGAAGATTAAGAGCATGTGTGAGAGGCGGATATGATTTTGCGGATGTCAGAGACGTTGCGGACGGAATCATAAGTGCCTGTGACAAGGGGAGAAAAGGAGAGTGCTATATTCTTTCAAACAGATATATAGCAGTTAAAGAACTCTTAGATATCGTCAGCGAAGTCATCAATATCAAAAAGATTAAAACAGTATTGCCGATGTGGCTGGCAAAATTTACAGCCCCTCTATCGGAACTGTACTATGCCATTCTGAAGCAGCCGCCTCTGTTTACAAAATATTCCCTTTACACATTGACCTCCAACTCCAAATTTTCAAAACTGAAAGCGGAGAGAGAATTAGGTTACACAAACAGAGATATAAGAGAAACAGTAACAGACACTATAAAATGGCTGAAAGAACAGGGGAGAATCAGATTCAGACAGAAGAGAAAGAGCGGAAAAATGTAGGAAAGTAATAATAATATGTAATATAAGTTATACAGCTGATATCGCAAATTGCGATATCAGCTGTATTTATTTCATATGAGAAAGTGATTATAAAAAGAAATTTACATCTAATTGTTTTCATATACTGAACATCCGGCGATATAGGTTTCCAGAATTGGAATATCCGCAATTTCCTCAGTAGGCGTGATATACGGATTTTCTGCAAGCACTACGAAATCCGCGTCCATCCCCGGAACCAATCTTCCTTTTCGATTCTCCATGAAACCCAGCTTTGCCGCATCGCAGGTGAACATTTTGAGACCTTCTGTGAGGGTAAACCGTTCTCCCGGCATCGGATGCTGCATTCCGATCATAATTGCACGAAGAGGCTTCATTTCCGTTACGGAAAAGTCCGAACCTCCGCCAACAAGAATCCCCATATCAAGAATCGAACGGAAAGGACTGCATTTTTCAACGCGGTCACCTATAAAGCAGCGGTATCCTTCCATATCCATACCTTCGCAGACTTCCAGCAGCAGCGGCTGCATTCCCAGAGCCACACCAAGTTCCGCCGCTTTTACTATAGCGCGTCCGGTAGGACATTCAAAGTGCTCGATTCTGTGGCGGTGATCCGCACGTGGATACTTTGTAAGAACCTTTTCATATACCCGAAGGACCTGATCGATTGCGTTGTCTCCGATTGCATGGACAGATGCCTGCAATCCTTCCAGATGGACACGCTCAACGAAAGAATACATTTCTTCGTCGGTGTAATAAAGCATGCCGAACGAATACGGTCTGCCTTCATAAGGATCGATCACGGATGCGGACCAGCCGTCAAAAGCACCGTCGGCAAAGATGCACATCGTAGCCCGTTTCGCAAAATCCGGATCTTCAACGACACTGAGAATATCCTCTTCGCTGGTACAGTCACTGACTCTGACCATAGGGTGTGTTGTGGTCTTGAACTGATCCCGATTTTCCCACAGAATACGCTGGATAGGATAATAATCCTTCGTAAATACTGTTGTGACACCGTTTGATACCGCATATTCGTCGATTTTTCGATAACCGTCAACCAGCTCTTCTTTCGATACCGTCTGAATGATTTTTTCCATCAGCGGCATACAATACGGATCGACGATCATGCCGGTCGGTTTATTGTTTTCGTCGGTTACCACCCCGTCTATATCCGGATCAAGCTGCAGCTGTTCAACGGCACAGGTATTGCACATGTAAGGGTGGAGGTCGTTGTGAACGATCATAATAGGATTGGAGGTAGTTATCCGGTCCAGTTCCTCGAGATTCGGGAACCTCTTCTCTTTCATGTTTTTATCCTGGAAACCCGCAACAAAGATCCATTGCCCCTCCGGTTCGGTCTTGGCACGTTTCTCAATTGCTTCCAGCACGCCTGCAACCGTTGTTTCCTTATGTACCTGGACACCCTTCATCAATATGCCGCAAGGGCAGGTATGAATATGGGTATCTATAAAGCCCGGGAAAATAAACTGCCCGGAATAATCCAGCACCTGATCTATATCCTGATCAGCAAACTGATTACGGCTCCCGATTGCTTTGACCGTACCGTCTTCTATATACATTGCCTCCGCAAACGGCTGCAAATTGTCCATGGTGTAGATATTGCCATATACTAATGTTTTCACAATACACTCCTTCCTGCCGCTTTAGGCTTCAAGCAAACTCTCATCGTACGGCAGCCCGGCTTCTTTGTTCTCAACTGCCTTGCTGTAAAGTTCGTATTTCTTCTGAACCATCGTGTACTTAACCGCAGGAATCACAGCGATTGCCAGCGCCAGAACAGGACCGAAAGCAAACAGATAGCGAATGCCGGACAGGACAGAAGCAGACTGGACAGCCATCGACGCGTCGAATCCGACCAGTTGCAATCCAATCCCGAGAACAAAAGTACCCAGTGCATTTCCGAACTTCATAAACAAACCGATCAGAGAGGTGTAAAGCCCGTCAGGACGCTCGCCGGTTTTCAGCTGTTCAACAATAGCCGTGTCATAGGACATAGCATAGATCATAGTCCAGTAAGCTGCGTTGCCAAAGTAAGCAAGAGGGTAAACTACAAACATCAGGAAATCGCTCTGAGGCAGGAGACCTACGATCAAAAATCCGGATCCCCACAGGAGCAGACCGCCGACCATTACAGCTTTTTTTCCTACCTTGCTTGCCAGATAACCCACAGGCAATACTGCTATGATAACAGCAATACCGGACACCAGATATAACAGAGATGCTTTTGCCTCATTGTATCCGTAAACGTAAGTCATAAAATAGACCTTTATTCCCGAACCCAGAGTGACAACGATATTAAAGAAGAACGTAACGGCCACCAGACGAGCCAGATCTTTGTTCTTGAATGCGGCTACTGCAGCGCGCCAGAATTCACCTACCCAGCCCTTGGTCGTCTTTCCGCTCGCATCATCCAGATTAGGATTTCGCGGCTCCATTCCTTTTGTTGCAATGTAGCAAATATTATAGACCAGTGCCACAATACATCCGTAAATAATACCTGTCGCCATCCAGCCCTTGTCAGCACTGCCGGTCACTTTAGAAACGTAAGCGACTATCAGCAGAGGAAGAGAGGTGGAGATAAGCGTGCCTGTATTCATGAAAATAACGGCAACAGAACGCAGCTTGCTTCTTTCATTAAAATCACTGGTTAGTTCCGAACCCAATGCGGTGTGTGGAATAACGCAGCTGGTCATAGCGATCCAGTAGAACAAATTGATAAAGATATAGTAAATCGTTTTAATATTTTGGGGAAGATTCACGTTGATGAACAGCAGCGCAATGGAGAAACCGAATATCAGAGAACCGACACGGATAAACGGACGACGCCGGCCGTTCTTATTCCTGGTTCTGTCGGACCACACGCCGATCATAGGGTCAGTGACAGCGTCCCACAAAACCGCAATCGTAGAAACTGTACCTGCAACTGCAGGAGCAATGCCCGCGATCGTGGTCAAAAAGAAAATGAAGAAGGAGAAAAATACATTATATCCGATGCCTTCTCCCAACGTACCGACACCATAGCCTATCATGGTGCGTAAACTTAATTTTTCATTATTATTATTCTGCATTTATAATCACCTCATTAATTTGCATTTAACTTAAGTAGAAATATATTTAATCAGGAAACGGATCAGTTTTATTACAGGAGGTCCATACGGATCTCTGCAGCCTTAGCATGGGCAATCAGTCCTTCAGCACGAGCCATGCGTGCTGTCTGAGGAGCAACTGCGTGCATTGCCTCAGCCCGGTAACGCTGGAAAGAACAGACCTTCAGGAATGTTCCTACCCAGAGACCGCCGGTATAACGGGCAGCGCGGGCAGTAGGCAGTGTGTGGTTGGGACCGGACAGGTAGTCGCCGAAGACTTCGCCTGTCTCCTGACCGATAAACATAGAACCGAAGTTTATCAGTTTTGGCAGTATACTTTCGTCTTTCACGATAACTTCCAGATGCTCGGGAGCATATTCGTTGGCGATCCTTACAGCTTCGTCCATATCATCTGCCAGAATCACCTCACCGTAGTCCGCCCAGGAGACGGAAGCAATGTCGGCAGTCTCCAGTGCTCTCAACTGTTCCTCAACAGAAGCAATTACGGCTTCTCCCAGCTCACGACTGGTAGTAACAACAATACCCCTGGCCAGCCTGTCGTGCTCGGATTGAGCCAACATATCGGCTGCCAGGATACGATGGTCTGCGGTTGTATCCGCCAGAGCCAGCACCTCACTGGGACCTGCCACAAAGTCAATGCCGACCTGTCCGTAGCACTGACGTTTGGCTTCTGCAACGTATTGATTACCGGGACCGACTATCACATCCACAGGAGGGATCTGAGCCGTACCGTATGATAAAGCTGCAATTGCCTGAGCACCGCCAACAGCGTAAATCTCGTCCGCACCGGCAATATCCATAGCCACCAGAGTTTTGTAGTCTATGGAGCCGGTTCCCTTGACTGTAGGAGAACAGACGACGACCCGCTTCACACCGGCGACTTTGGCCGGGATAATCAGCATTAACGCTGTGGAAAACAGTGAATAAGAGCCGCCCGGAACATAACAGCTGCAGGACTCTACAGGAATTACGCGGTGTCCCAGCTCGGAGCCGGGGAGTACCGAGAAATTCTTCAGCTCGCTTATACAAGTCAGTTGTGCTTCTGCAAAAGCACGGATGTTGTAAGCGGCCTGATTCAGATCGGCCAGGTCCTGTTCTGTCATTTTGGTGTAAGCCGCATCAAGTTCCTCTCTGCCGACACGGAACAAGGTACGGGCATTGCCGTCAAAGAGGGTATTGTACTCCAGCAATGCCTCATCTCCCCGCTCCCGGACATTTTGAATTATTTCGGCAACATTCTTCCTGCATTCAGTCAGTGCTTCAGCAGGACGTACAGCAGCTTTTTTCAAAAATTCCATACGTGCACTCTTCCTTTGTTAATTTAGTGCAACACATCAATACAAACATATTAGTTGCACTTTAGCACTTTAATACTTTAGCACGCTAACACTCTAATGTGCTAACCAAGGTCAATGTCAAGAGAGATGTTTTTAAATATTTTGACATTTTCTTGACCATGGTATAGATTTTGTGTTATAAGTAAAAAACTCAAAAAAAGGGAGGGATACGCCGTGAAAATTGGAAAAGTGGTAAAGAAATACGGCATTCCCGTAAGCAGCCTGTATTTCTACATTAAAAACGGCCTTCTGGTTCCGCCAAGGCGAAATAATCAGTACATCTTTGACGAGCGAACACAATCGGATTTAGAATTGATTCAGGAGCTTAAGGAAATGGATTTTCCTCTGAAGACGATCCATCGCTTGCTTTCTTTGCGCCGAATTTCCAATTTTTATTCTGAAGAAGACCGTATTGAACGCAGGGATATTTTCCTGGCTCACGAGAGGGAGCTTGAAAAAAAAGAAGCTGCGCTATCCGACATGCGCGAAAAAGTGCGCCGCTATATAGCGGAGTTCGACGATCATAAACAGTCAGGCAACCGATCCGGAGTTCCGGTGGAAATGCTTAGGCTTCTTTGCTGTCCGCACTGCAACAGTGAACTGATGATGGACGGCGTGTCCATGAGCCAGCAATATATTTTCCATGCCAACCTGAGCTGCAGCTGCGGTTATAAAGCCGCTATTACGGACGGGATTTTATGTACAAAAAATATCAACACAAGTCTATATGACAAACCCGATACAACACGGGAGCTGTACAGGGATCTTCCGTCCAGAACATTGAGTCTGTTTGAGAATTCATATAACTGGCTGACGTACTACCTGAAAAAGCATGTTTCTCCGGGAAAGGTATGGCTTGAAGCATATCCGACGGCCTGGTTTTTCTTCCACAATCACCTGGAGCTCTTATCCAAGGAAGACTGTCTGATCGTAATCGATAAATTTCCCGAGACTTTGCTTGCGTACAAAGAAGTCATCGATGAGCAGAACCCGAAGTGTAAAATCCTGTATATCGCAGATGCAAGCACTTCTCTTCCTCTTAAAAAGGAGTCCATCGACTGCTGCATGGATTTTTTCGCGGTCAACGAATATAATTTTTATCACGAGGGTCTGTTCCTGTCGGAAATGATCCCGTATTTCAAACAAAATGTTGAATTGTTCGGCGTGTATTTCTTTTTCCGGAACGGAAGAAAATCAGTCGCAAAATACTTAGATTCCTACCCGGAAGGAACTTCTTCCAATTTCAATATCAACTGGTTTATGAGCGAAATGAAAAAAGAGTTTCGCATTCTGGAAACCGTAGACTGCGGATCTTCCCTGGATTCGGGACAGAATTTGGGTCTCGGTTTCCATGTCCCGGGAGAGGAGCTGCACCTGCAGCCGTATCATGCAAAACTAAAATAAGCCCGTCACAATAAGCCGCTATATTAAAAACACCTGTCAATATACAGGTCTGCATGCCGAACCTTGTACGTAAATCACAAAACTTCCGGAGGCAAAATATGAAAACTATAGGACTGATCGGCGGAATGAGCTGGGAAAGCACAGTTTCCTACTATCAAATCATCAACGAAACAATCAAAGAACAATTAGGGGGATTACATTCCGCCAAAATAATATTATACAGTGTTGATTTTGCGGAGATCGAGGAGCAACAATCCGAAGGAGAATGGGACAAAGTCGCAGTCATACTTGCTGATGCCGCGATGTGCCTTGAACAGGCCGGTGCAGACTATATTGTTATATGCTCAAATACAGTACACAAAGTAGTCCCTTACATTCAGAAAGAAATCAAAATCCCCGTTATCCACATCGCTGAAACGACTGCTGAAGTGCTTAAGAAAAACAAAGTAAAAAAAGCAGGACTTCTGGGGACTAAATATACGATGACAGAGGATTTTCTAAAGGAGAAAATCGAGTTAAGCGGAATCGAAGTAATAATTCCCGATGAAAAAGATATCGAAACAGTAAATGATATTATTTTCGATGAGCTTTGCCTCGGCAAAATAAGAGATGAATCCCGAAGAGAATGTATCCGCATCATCGATTCACTCAAAGCCGCCGGTGCAGAAGGAGTGATTTTAGGATGTACCGAGATCGGATTACTGATCAGCCAAGAGGATTCACCAATACCGATATATGATACAACACAAATCCATGCAAATGCAGTAGCTATGAGAGCTATATAGTAAGGCAGAGCAATTGGAGGAAGTCAAGCTGCAGATATGAAATAGACAGCGGTAAATTTGAAAATTGTACGAATTTTGACGGAAAAGCGTAAAAGAAGACCGGAAATAATTGCCAAAAGCTTGAAGCCTTACAACATAAAGGTTACAGGCTTTATTTTTATAAAAAAAAGAACGAATGTTCTTGATAATAGGCTGCTTAAAATGTTAATATTAATTGAAATCAATAATGTTATAATACTTCCTTGAAAGAACTCTGTTCGATATAATTATAGAGAATAGAAAACAGAGGAATAATGAAGTTGTGAGAAATGAGACGTTGGAAAGTATTTGCGGGAAAATATATTTAGTATAGTAGAGAAGATATATTGAATAAAACAAAGGATGAATAAATGTTTAAGTCGATTGATTTATTTGCCGGGATAGGCGGTATCAGGCTTGGCTTTGATCAGGCTTTTAAAGATGAAATAGAGACTGTTTTTATAAGCGAGTGGGATAAAAAAGCTCAAGAAACTTATCGTGCTAATTTCAATGATGAAATAGAAATTATGGGTGATATTACTAAAATTGATGAAAAAGATATTCCCGATCATGATATTTTACTTGCAGGTTTCCCATGCCAAGCTTTTTCTCTTGCAGGCCAAAAAAAAGGATTTGAAGATGCCAGAGGAACTTTGTTTTTTGATGTTGCAAGAATAGTTAAATATCATAAGCCGAAAGTTGTATTTGCCGAAAATGTCAAAAACCTGGTTAACCATGACAGAGGACGAACTTTTAAAGTTATAAGAGGTATTTTGAAAGATTTGGGCTATGAAGTTTTTTACAAAGTGCTTAACAGCAAGGATTTCGGAGTTCCTCAAAACAGGGAAAGAATATATATTGTTGCTTTTCGAAACGATATCGCACCTTGCAGCTTTAAATTTCCCGAAAAAACAGACGATACTAAAGTGATTAGAGATATTATTGAAGAAGGAGAAGTGTCGTCTAAATACTATCTGTCCACGGTATATTTAGATTCTCTAAGAAAACATAAAAGAAGGCATGAATCAAAAGGTAACGGTTTTGGATATGAAATAAGAGATTACGAATCAATTGCAGGGGCTATCGTTTGTGGCGGAATGGGAAGAGAAAGAAATTTGATTATAGATGAAAGATTGACAGACTTTACACCGGTAACTCATATTCAGGGTGAGGTGAATAGAGAATATATAAGAAAAATGACACCGAGAGAATGGGCAAGGTTGCAAGGGTTTCCGGATGATTTTAAGCTTGTAGTGGCTGACACACATCTATATAAGCAGTTCGGTAATTCGGTAACCGTTCCTGCAATAAAAATAATTGCCGAACAGATAAAAAATCGGCTTGAAAGTAAGAAAATTGACGTAAAAAGAATGCGAAAATACGGACAAGTATCTTCGGATTGGAGGTAATTATGCTTAGCGGAAATAAGGGTGAATGGTCTGAAATATATGTCCTCTTAAGACTTTTGGCAGACGGGAAAATTTATGCAGCAGACAGCGAATTAAAAAAAATGGAAGATATTTATTTTCCCATCATAAAAATAATAAGAGAAGAGATAAAAGGAGAAATTAAGGAGTATCATACAGGAGAAACAATAACAATATATGTTAACGGAGTAAAAGTAAAAGAATTATCAGCTACCGAATTTGAGAGTGAGTCTGAGTTCTTGTTGAGTGAAATAACTAATGAACAATCCAGAGGAGCTTTTTCAGTAGAAAATACGCAAAGCTTTATGGATAAAATTCTTTGTTATAAGTTATCTGCACCTTCAACCGATAAACGCGATATTACGATAGGAATACTGGATATAAATACAGGATATAGTCCTACGGTAGGCTTTTCAATTAAATCCGAATTGGGATCTCCTCCGACATTGTTAAATGCCGGAAGAACTACTAATTTTGTTTATAAAATCATCCACAATTATCCGAATTTGCTTGGGGAAACAAATGAAATTAATAGAATGTTTGGAGACAGACAACGTACGGATGTTAGAGGTCGTATAGACAAAATAATTGAAAAAAACGGACAATTGAAATATTGCGGAATGGATAACAAGATCTTCAGTGATAATTTATTATTAATAGACAGCAAAATGGATAAAATTATTGCAGAAACTCTTTTATATTTTTATAAAGACGGTATTAGCAGCTGTCATGAAATGGTTGAAAAATTAGAACGGGAAAACCCTATGAATTATGGAAATGTAAATGCTTACAGATATAAGTTTAAAAAGTTTTTGACCGCTGTGGCATTGGGAATGAAACCTGCTACAGTTTGGGATGGTGTGGATGAAGCAACAGGGGGATATATTGTAGTTACAGAAGAAGGTAATGTCCTTGCATATCATATCTATAACAGGAACTATTTTGAAGAATATTTACTTAATAATACGAAGTATGAAACTGCTTCTACTTCAAGACACGGATTTGGAGAAGTTTACCGAAAAAACGGTGAAGATTTTATAAAACTTAATCTTCAAGTGAGATTCAAATGACAAAGAAAAAGAAGCCTATGTCCAGAAGTGAAAATATGTCAAGGGTTAAGAGTAAAAACACAAAACCTGAAGTATATTTAAGGAAACTTTTGTGGCATGAGGGTTTCAGATACAGAATTAACTATAAAGATTTACCCGGAAGCCCTGATATTTATATACCTAAATATAAAACAGCCATATTTGTTAATGGCTGTTTTTGGCATATGCATGAAGGATGTAATCTTTCAACTATTCCAAAAACCAATTATGATTTTTGGAAAGAAAAACTTGAAAGAAATGTAGTAAGAGATAAAAATAACTATAGAGAGTTAGAATATATGGGTATTAAAGTAATAGTTGTTTGGGGTTGTGAGATTAAAGATATGGAAAAAAATGAAACAACAAAGAAAAGGATTCTTTCAAAACTAACAGACTCTATAATGGAGATATCAAATACATATAAATAGTTTAGAATCAAATCAGACATCGAGAAAAAAATATTATTTCATCTTGAAACTTGATTTGCAATTTTTCATAAAATTACATGCATTAGATTTAGATATGATTTAGAATTAATTATAGAAGGGAAACAAAATGGAAAGAGAAAAAACAATTCGTGCCTATATAGACTTTTCAGAATGGTTAATTGAGCAGCCATACTGGTTGCAGGATGCAGCATGGAATATTTATAATGGCAAAGATATAGATAATAATAAAATTAATAAATATGTAGACTTTTGCATTGATCAAATATTAGGGGAAAAAATAGATTTCAAAAGTTTAAAACAGTCAGATTTTGTAACAGAGGATTTACCCATTAAAATTTCGGTTGCTAAACTCTCGGATATAAAAAATGTTAATGATTTAGGCGAAGATGCAAAACTGGAATTTGACGAGAATGGAATCAATCTCATATATGGATTGAATGGCTCTGGGAAATCGAGCTATATGAGGATATTTAAACATGTAAGCAGGACTCCTTATAAAGAAATCATTCAAACTAATGTATTTAAAAAAAAATCAAATGCAAAACAAACTTGCAAGTTTGAAATCACTGAAAATGAAGAAAAAAGAAAAATAGAAATTGATTTAAAAAAGTCTTTTAATGATTCTTCTCTACAGTTAATGGATGTTTTTGATACCAGAATTTCACATAAATATTTAACAAGTGAAAACAATGCAACTTATCAGCCTTTTGTCTTTTCTGCTTTAGAAGAGTTAGCTAAAATCGCGGATAAAATCAAAGACAAGATTAATGAAAAAATTGAACTTATCAATCCGACTAAAATTGAAATACCAGAGGAATATAAAAAGCATAAGGTTAGTGATTGGTTGTTAAAATTGAAGTCTGGAGATCAAATACCAAAAAACTACTTGAAATGGTCAGAGGAAGAAGAGGGACAATTAAATGATATCATTATAGAATTGGATGAAGAAAAACGAAAACAAACTTTAGAAAATATAGAAGCACGAATTAAAATCTTGGATCCTATTATAAAAGATTTAGAAGAAATTGAGGGATTATTCATTAATGACAATATAAAAACGCTCAAAAAACATTATTTTAAGGCAAAAGCGGACTTAAAATTAACAGAAGGCTTGTTTAAAGAAACAACCACAGAAATAGATACTATAAGTGTAAACTCTTCAGAATGGAAAAGTATGTGGAGTTCTGCTAGACAATATTATGAAGAATATATTTTTAAAGAAAATTAGCCGCATTTTGCTGAAGAAGGCTCTATTTGTCCATTGTGCCACCAAAAAATTTCAGGAGACATTCAAAAAAGATTATTAAGTGTTGATAGTTACATAAATGGAAGATTTAACACAGAATATAGCAAAATTGAAAGTAAGATTTTTAATCTCTCTATTAAAATCGCGAGCAGGAGCTATACTAAAGAACAATTAAAATCACAACTTAAAGATATATTGGAAGAAGATGTACAAGAAGAAATAATTTCTTTATACATAACTTTCCAAAGTTTAAAGGATGAAAAAGATGCGGAAAAGTGTTTAATCAAACTTGATAATTTAGACTATAAACCAAGCTTGAGCTTTTTGAGAGAAAAAATAGAGTCTCTTAAAGATCAGAAGAATACAATAATAGAATCCACAAATGATGAGATAAGATTAAAAAGAGAAGAGCAATTAATAGAATTAAAATTTCATAAATGGATTTATGACAATATTAACATTATTGAAAAAACAATTCAAAATTTATATTTAATTGAAGTATATAATGAAGCGATAAAATTAGTGAGAACTAACGGAATTACACGACAAACCAATATACTAGCTGATGAACTTCTTACAGATGCATATATTGAAAGGTTTGATTATGAAATTGAACAAATGGCTCCTAAACTTAAGGTAAAATTACAGAAAGCAAAATCCAGTAAGGGGAAAACACCTTTTAAAGTAATAATTGACAATGAGAATGGTGTAGAATGCAAAATTGAAGATATTCTAAGTGAAGGAGAGCAAAGAATCGTAGCATTAGCTATATTCTTTGCTGATGCTACTGGGAGTTATGACTTTGCCCCTATTGTGATTGACGATCCTATCTCTTCATTGGATATAGACTATGAACGAGCAGCGACTATAAGAATAGTAGACCTTGCAAAAAACAGACAGGTAATTGTTTTTACTCATAGGATTTCTTTACTGAGGGAGCTAGAGTCTACATGCGAAAAACATAGCATAAAATTTAAAAGAATTTATATTAAGAGTTCAAATAAAGGAAAAGGCATTTTATCTTATGAGAGTTTTTATACAGGCAATTTGAAGAAGAGGCTTAATGAACTGTTGGGCGATATATCTTCTATCAGAAAGTTGGATGAAAATTCACGTGCATATCAAAGTGCTAAAGATGAAATTTGTCAGAAGTTTAGAATATGTGTGGAGTACTCGGTTGAGGAGGTTTTAATTAATGGAGTTGTGAGAAGATTTGATAGAGAAATAAAGACGAAAAATAAGTTGGACAAATTAGCTAATATTACAAAAGAAGATTGTAAATTAATTGATGATATGATGACAAAGTATTCATTTATAGAGCATTCTCAACCTATTGACTCTCCAAGAATAGATTTAAGTATAGACGATATAGAGAAAGATATAAAGAATTATAAAGATTGGAATGAAGATTTTGCAGGAAGAAAATGAAATTCATATATATTTGCAAGAACACGTTTTATTTGTTGTAATCTAATATTTCTATATCAATTATGTTAAAAGAACTATCATTGATGAAGAAACCAAGGGATTGCTAATTAATGCACCAATAAAATTAAATACGCTTCTACTTGTTTGAATAGTGAGAACCTTTGAGACGATACATGTTGCAAAGCTTTGTAATCCTGATATTGCATGTGTAAATTAAATAGTAGGTTATATTGTAAACTTAAAAAAGACCACCTATAACAACCGAGGTATCTCTTATGGATCATCGTGAACTTGAAGCCTATTTTCATTCGTTGGATCGCTCATTTTTTGTTGAAGACGAAATGAAAAGATATGCCGGATATGATCAGCCTTTGCCGATCGGTTTCGATCAGACGATTTCGCAGCCGAGTCTTGTGCTGGAAATGACACGGATTCTGGAGCCGGAGAAGGACAGCAGGGTGCTGGAGATCGGAACCGGTTCGGGTTTTCAGACGGCTATTCTTGCAAAGATGTCGACTGAAGTTTATACGGTTGAAAGGATTGAACCGCTGATGACAAAAGCCAGAGAAAGGCTGGAGGCGTTAAAATTTTCGAATATTTATTATAAGGTCGGGGACGGGAGCAGCGGATGGAAAGAACATGCTCCTTATGACAGAATCATGGTGACCGCTGCGGCCGGTAGTTTGCCGGACGAACTGATTGATCAGATGGCAAACGGCGGCAGGATGGTTATTCCAATCGGTCCGCCTGATTTACAGGAACTTAAGCTGATCACGAAGACGAATCGAGGTGAAATAAACATGCAAACAGTAACAATGGTTAGATTTGTAGAGTTTAAAGGTCAGTACGGATGGACTGAATGACCTCTTCGGCATAACGGACCGATTCCATGGCGTCCTTTGCGTATTTGTCCGCACCGATTTTCATAGCGTATTCCGGTGTCAGCACTGCACCGCCGACAACGATTTTGCACCATGGGGCTTGCTCACGAAGCAGGCCTATTGTTTTCTCCATGGCAGGGACTGTGGTAGTCATAAGCGCTGAAAGTCCGGCAATCGGAGCTTTGTGTTCAACGACCGCATCGACTACTGTCTGACAAGGCACATCTCTGCCGAGGTCGATAACGTTGAATCCGTAATTTGAAAGCAGAAGCTTCACGATGTTTTTCCCGATATCGTGTATATCGCCTTCTACGGTAGCAATGACAAAATCCCCTTTGGTAGCAGGTGCGCTGCCGGAAAGGGTCGTAAATTCTTTTATTTTCTCAAAGGCGCTTTTTGCCGCTTCGGCACTCATCAGAAGCTGCGGCAGATAAAGCGTTTTGTTTTCAAATCGCACTCCTACAGTGTTGAGTGCCGGGATGATCTCATTGTTGACGATTTCCAGATAAGGTGTGGTTTTGAGCAGATCCTTGGTGTATTCACCAGCCTTTTCCTTAAGCCCCTTGATTATTGAGTGTTGAAGTTCGGAAGCAATTTCCGTTTCGTCTGTTGCGGCAGTTGCTTTTTTTGCGGTCGAAGGTGCGGCTGTAACGGTGAACGAATCGGTCGCGGCAATGTATTCTTCGCAGTTTTCGTCAAAACCGGCAAGGGCTTTATAGCTGTAATAAATTTTCATCATCTCAGCGGAAAACGGGTTCATAATTGCCGCACTGAGACCTTGTGCCAGGCTGAGTGCAAAGAATGTGCTGTTCACCGCGTCCCTGTTAGGCAGTCCGAAGGAAACGTTGGAAATGCCCAAAGAAGTGTGACAGCCCAATTCGTTCCTGATCCGGCTGAGTGCTTCAAGCGTCACTATTGCGGCTGAACTTTCTGCACTTATCGTCATTACGAGCGTGTCGAAAATAATATCTTTTTTATCTATTCCGTAAGTCTCGGCGGTTTTAAGGATTTTCTCTGCGATTTCAACTCTGCCGGAAGCTGTGTCCGGTATGCCGTTTTCATCAAGGGTCAAAGCGACCGCCACGCCGCCGTATTTCTTCATGAGGGGAAATACCGCTTTCATGCTTTCTTCTTTACCGTTGACGGAATTTATCAGTGCTTTGCCGTTATATTTGCGGAGAGCCGCTTCCATTGCATCCGTGTCCGATGTGTCTATTTGCAGCGGAAGATCAGTAACCGACTGAAGCTCCGAAACGGTGTTTTCTAACATTTTCACCTCGTCGATATCGGGTATGCCAACGTTGACATCCAGTATGTCCACGCCTTTGTCCTGCTGCTTTATACCTTCGGTCAGGATATAGTCCATATCGTTTTCAAGAAGAGCCTGTTTGAAACGCTTCTTTCCGGTAGGGTTTATACGCTCGCCGATAAGGATAGGTGCATCGCCGAAAGTGACAGCGTGTGAGTATGATGAAACGACAGTCAGATTTTTTTCGGTTACAGGCACAACAGGCAGAGCGTCGGTCTTTGAAACGAGTTCCTCTATAAATTCAGGTGTCGTGCCGCAGCAGCCGCCGAAGACGCGGAGTCCTTTTTTGACGAGTGCCGATATATCTTCGGCGAATTCCTCTTTGCCCACGTCAAAAACAGTATTGCCGTTAATCAGTTTAGGAAGCCCGGCATTCGGTTTCAGAACTACGGGAACGGAAGCATATTTAAGAAGTTCTTCGGTAACGCCTGTCAGCTGTTTGGGTCCTAAAGAACAGTTGGCACCGATGGCATCTGCTCCCATGCTTTCAAGCAAAGCGACCATTGCAGCAGGGGAGGCGCCTGTCATCAGGTTTCCGTCCTCGCTGTAAGCGTTTGTGACTATGACCGGAAGGTCGCAGTTTTCCTTTACAGCAAGCAAAGCGGCCTTTGTCTCGTAGGAATCGTTCATCGTTTCGACCAGAACAAGATCGGCTCCGTACTTAACGCCGAACTTTACAGTCTGTGCGAAAACAGCGACGGCATCCTCGAAATCAAGGTCTCCAAGCGGCTTCAACATCTTGCCGGAAGGTCCGATATCTAAAGCGACAAACTTGTTCTTCGGCGATTTGCACAGCTTTCTTGCCGCCTGAGCATTTTCCATGGCGGCTTTTATGACAGCTTCTAATTCTTCCACGTCGAATTTGAATAAATTTGCTCCGAAAGTGTTTGTTATAACCACGTCGCTGCCGGCATCAAAATACTGCCGGTGAATATCCGTGATGATGTCGGAATGGGTGATATTCCATATTTCCGGTTTTTCTCCGGGGTTTAAACCCAGACTCTGTAAATACGTACCCATTGCTCCGTCAAGGCAGACATTATTCGTTCTTAAGAAATCTGAAAAATTCAATTTATCATTCCTTTCTATCTTCATTACAAACATTCTCGTTGAATCACAAATCCGAGATTTAAAAGTCGGTTTTCAAATTCATTCTTTTCTAAGAATACCTGCGAATGCGGTAACTGACTTTGTAGGGGACATAAGCAGGCTGTTGTTAAGGCTTAGACCGATTTTGCGTGAACAGTCTAAAACCGAAAAAATATCCTTCTGTGTTTTCAGTGGCAAATCGCCGTATCCGGGACTGAAACGCGGTCTTAACTTTACATCGTTCTCAAGTGCAAAATCTTTGCAGAATTTGTCGCATAGTGCTTCTACGCGTTCGCTCCCTATGGCATCCATCATCACTGATCTTGCCGGAGAAATTCTGCCGTATTTTGAAATAAGCCTGTCGATTCCGACGCCCGTTGTTGCGGCAAATATGATTACACTGTCGCAAGGGCTGAGATTTTTTGCAAGCGTGGATGACTGCACGGAAAATACGCCGAAATCGCATAAGTCATCGTTTATGTTGAGAGGAAATTTTCCGTAACATAAACTATAAGTCAGCTTGTCTTCCGCTTCTTCAATGCAGGAATTAAGCAGATTTATAGTTTTTTCATCCGGTTCTTTGTATGGGGCTTTGCAGCCTGCATATCGCAAAGCCTCTTTTGCTCGGAACGGCAGGGCTTTATATGTCTTTGTAATTATAGTGATCATTTTCCAAGAATATTCGAGAGGTTGCTTTGAATCTTTTCCGCAACGTCCGGTTTGTTCATGGTATAAACGTGTACGTTGGTGATTCCGTTTGCGTAAAGATCGATGATCTGGTCTGTTGCATAGGCAATGCCGGCCTGTTTCATTGCATCAGGGTTGCTTCCGAATTTATCGACGAGGCTCTTAAAACGCTGAGGCATGAAAGATCCGGACATGTTTATAGCAGCTTCAACCTGTTTTGCATTTGTTATCGGCATGATTCCCGGAATGATAGGGACGGTGATGCCGGCTTCACGTATTTTATAAAGGAAATTGTAAAGCAGGTTGTTGTCAAAAAACATCTGTGTTGTCAGAAACTCGCATCCGGCATCAACTTTCTGTTTAAGATGGAGGATGTCTTCTTTCTGATTTAAGCTTTCAGGATGAACTTCAGGATAGCAGGCACCGCCGATGCAGAAATCTATTCCGGTAGATTTGATTTCACGTACAAGTTCCACAGCGTAATTATAGTCCCAGTTCGATCTGTCCATACCCTGCATTTCCTCGGGAATATCACCGCGGAGCGCCAGTACATTCTCTATTCCGGCTGCCTGTATCTCCTTGATTCTTTCCTTGACTGTTTCCTTGCTTGAGGAGACACAGGTGAGATGTGCCAGAGACGGCACTCCAAAGCGGTCTTTGATGTTCTTTGCAATATCCAGAGTGTATTTGCTGGTACCTCCGCCGGCACCATATGTAACGCTCATAAAAGAAGGTCGCAGCTCGGCGATTTCTTCCGTGGCCTTTTTCACACTCTCAAAGGCGGTTTCGTATTTTGGCGGAAATACCTCGAAAGAGAGCAACGGCGTATTTTGTTTCAACAACTCGCTTATTTTCATAAATCTTTCCTTCCTTGTTTTATCTGTAACTTAATTTTTATAACTTAATCTTCCGATTTCAGGCCGAGTCTTGAAGCCATATATGAATCTTTCAAATATAAAGCTATAGCGGGATTATGACCTGTAGCTCTGTCCTTTGCAATTAAAGTCGTACACAGTGCCTCTGAACTTGCTGCAGCCGGCACTGTATTCAGTCAAAGAGAGTCTCCTTTCTGTAACTTTCCAATTAAAACTCCTCATTTTTTCTACAAAAATTCTTTTTCATAACCTTGTTTTTATTGATTAATGGTAACAAAGAAAGCTGTATATTTCAAATGTAATTATAAAATTGAAAAACGGGTTGCTTTGGATTTTTAAAGTACTTGAGCTGTGTAATTGCAAGGAATACAATGTAGTCGAGTATAGAGGCTGTTTTGTTTGTTAGTAGTTGAAATATAAGCTATTGGATATGATGGAAAGCATCATTTTCCTGAACTTATTTTTGATACTGCAGTAATTTATACTCATGGGATCATGAACTTACATAAATGTCAAAAGCAAAAACGATAACTGTCAAAGGGTATAAGAGCACCTCAAGGAAGATAAGCAATTTGGCCAGGAACAGGAATTACTACGTTCAGGTCAGAACGTATAAAGTAGTAAACGGCAGGACATTTTACTCACCTTGGAGTGCAAAGAAGAGAGTTAGAACCAGGTAAGAACAGACAGCATCTGATATATACTTATTATTGTAGTTAAAACTGAAATTTAAAAAGTCAAAAATCGCTGTGACAATAAGTTGCAGCGATTTTCATTAAGATACTGTGGTTTTTTGATATAATAACCCGGTAACAAATAGAGCAGGAAATTTATTGGTTAGGAATAATAAAATATTTAGTTTTAAAGAGATAAAGCAGTGGGAAAACAGAAGGATCTGACAAAGGGGAATATAGGAAAGACTTTGATTTTTTTCAGCCTGCCTATGATTGCAGGCAATATTCTTCAGCAAATGTATAATATCGCTGATACGGTAATAGTTGGACATATCCTGGGAGAGGAAGCCTTATCCGCAGTAGGGTCTTCTTACAGCCTTATGGTATTTTTGACTTCTATAATTTTAGGTCTGACTATGGGAAGCGGGGCGGTATTTGCTCAGTTTTTCGGTGGAGGAAATATCGACAATCTCAAAAAGGGGATGGTAAACTCCTTTGCTTTCATGTTTGTCTTTTCCCTTGTCATCAATATTATTTCACTGCTTTTAGTCGATAATCTGATAATATGGCTGAATATACCGGCAGAAGTTGAAAAGTATGCGAAAATTTATATGACTATTGTCTTATACGGTGTCATTCCTATATATATCACCAATTTTTTTTCGGCAGTATTAAGAAGTGTAGGGAATTCCGTAGTACCTCTGATATTTGTAGGATTATCGGCTGTTACCAATATAGTTCTGGATCTGGTTTTTATCTTAAAGCTTGATATGGGCGTAGGAGGAGCGGCATGGGCGACAGTTATTTCACAGATTCTGTCCGCTCTCGGAACTGCAATTTACTTTTTGGTAAAATTTAAAAATCTCCTGCCGGCCGGAAATGATTTTGTCTATGCTCCGAAGATTTTAAAATATATAGTCTCCAGCTCTGTTCTGACTTCAGTACAGCAGTCGATAATGAATCTGGGGATTCTTATGATCCAGGGACTGGTAAATTCTTTCGGCCTGGTTGTAAGTGCGGCTTTTACTATAGTTGTGAAGATAGATGCTTTTGCGTATTTTCCGGCTCAGGATTTCGGCAATGCTTTTTCGATTTTCGTCTCTCAGAATTTCGGGGGCAAAAAGCATGAAAGGATAAAGATCGGGTTCATGCAGGCGCTGCTTATTTCAAGCGGATTTTGTTTAACTGCATCAGTTTTTGTCAATGTTTTTGCGGAAGAATTGATAGGGCTCTTTATAGATGCGTCTGCCCACAGAAGTGTTATTGAGACAGGTATACAGTATCTGAGGATTGAAGGAGCTTTCTATATAGGAATTGGAGTATTATTCCTGTTATATGGTATCTATCGTGGGCTTGCAAAACCTGCTATGTCTGTGGTGCTGACAATTATATCTCTCGGTACAAGGGTCGTTCTCGCCTATATTCTGTCAGCATTTCCGGCAATAGGTGTCACAGGAATTTGGTGGGCCATACCTATAGGCTGGTTCCTGGCGGATATGACGGGTTTAATTTACTATAAAAAGAAAATGCTGCAATGAATTTAAAAAGAAATTGATAATTTCTGTTTCTAATTGCAATGCATGTGATATACTCTATCGTAAGTTTTACGGGAAAAGGTTAGTATATGGCTGTTTGACGAAAGATTTAAAAAGAAAGTCCCATGAAAGAAACCTCGATAAGAAAAAAACTGGAAGAAATATTATATAAGCACATACCGAGCCAGGAACTAAGCGATGATGAAAAATATTTGTATCTTATTTCGATTATTGCTTGTAGTTTTGCAATGTCTATGCAGTTGCTCCTTTGGGTTTTTTATCTTTTCGCTGGAATTTCACCTTTAGTTAATATCTATTTTTCCGGGTTGCTGTTTTTGGTATTGCTTGTGTGGCTGGTTCTAAAACACCGTTACCAACTGTTCGGACTTTTGCTTTCCGGAATAGTTATAATTGAAACCTTGGTATCAGCAGTCTTTATCGGCACTAACAATTTCGTAATAGTTTACCTGTTTGTTGCGCTTATGATGCAGATGATAATCCCCTATACAAGCGTTCGTATTCGCACTTTTGTAGTAATTTTGCTGGGGATCAGCATGTATATTCTCGTTATTATTAATCATAATATGATACCGACTTGGAACCTTGGAGAAGCCAATACTACACTTGCTTTTTTTAATATTAATATAGCGTTTTTCGGTACTATCATCCAGCTTACTGTAGGAAACTTTATCCGGGATGTTATTGTAAAAGCCAACCGAAAGAAATTGGAAGAAAGCAAAAATGAGGCTAACACAGATCCTTTGACCGGTCTTTTCAACCGCAGATATGCGAACGCATTTTTTAAACAGCTGAGCATCAATAAGGTTGAGCAGGACTGGTGCGTCTCAATGATGGATATTGATGATTTTAAAGTGTTGAATGATACTTACGGACATAAGGTCGGTGATGAAGTATTGATCTTTATTAGCGATTTTATTAGAAAAAACCTGCGCAAAAGAGACCTTGTGTTTCGCTGGGGCGGGGAAGAGTTTTTAATTTTGCTAAAAGATGTCGAAGTGCCTATCGCCTTTCGTATATTAGACAAGCTGCGCAGCAGACTTGAACTGGAGAATATTGAAACACATGATAAAATTTTAAATGTGACTGTAACAATAGGTGTCTGTTCTCTGGATATTCAACATGTGGAACAGAGTATAGATACATCTGATCAACTTATGTACAAGGGAAAAGCTTTAGGAAAGAATATGGTAGTTATGTAAATATCAAAACAGGTTTTCTCTTTACCAAATACCTTTGATCTCTGCACGTATTTCTCGAAGATTTTAGATATTCTGTTTGTAAGCTGAATGGAGGATAAAAACATGAAATATGACACCATCATATCATTAATATTTTATATTTGCGGTTGTTTTTATCTGATTTATGGCTCAGCTATAGTAGTTACCAGTGCAAGAAACGATATTTCCAAGCTGTTTTTGTTTTTAACAAGCTCGCTGGCAATCTGGTCATTTGCGTATTCCATTTCAAACTCAGTATCCACGGCGGAAGCCAGTGCTTTCTGGAGGTCTTTTTCTGTTTTGGGCTGGGGGAGTTTCAATAGCTTTTTGCTTCATTTCATAACGCTCCTCACAAAAACTGAAACTCGATTAAGTTTGAGAAGTAAACTTGTGGTATTTTATTTACCCTCAGTTATTAATGTAATTTTATTCGGACCGTTTGGCGTCTTCCTGGAAAAACAATATGTCATGGTGCAGACCGACTTCGGCTGGATAAACATTGCCCCTATGTATCCTGCGAAAATATGGCTCATCTTATATTTCATAGTATTTTCTGTTGCAAGTCTTATATTCCTCGTTAAATGGTGGAAAAAGATTAGATTTTACACCTCTCTTGAGAAACGGGAGGCAAAATTCTTTTTAGCATCTATATTGGTTTTTTTCTTAATAGAGATTGTAGTAGATTTCCTGCCTGATATCTCAAGAAAAATACCATTTCCTAAAATGCCTGTTGTGTTGCTTTTAATTCCGACAATATTGCTCTTTTCATTATTGAAAAAATCCGAGCTTATTAAAAGAACCAGGGATATAAATTTCTTTCCTGAGAGCTCAAAAAGCATAACGACTGAAGTTCGGTTGCGTTTGTTCAATACGGCAGCAACTATATTTGTAATAGGTAGTGCACTATACTTTTTAATAGGGTATTTTGGCATGAAAAAAGCATTAGGTTATGAACTTCTTTTCTCCGCAGCTTTATTGCTGATGGGAATAACGTTAAGAGTATTACCTCGCATAACGCAGAATCAAACTATTCAGAATACCGCATTTGCGATAATATCCACCTTTGGTTTTATGCTTTTTATGATAAAAGATTCCGATACAGGTGCATTAACAGTATGGGCTTCATATATTCTGTTTTTTATCCTTACTGTTGTTATGGGCAACCCGATCCATATTTATGGCTTTGCTACAATAAGTATCATCGCCCAGGTAGTTTTATGGATAGTTCGTCCGCAGGTCTCTGTCATCATCGATATAAATGAGTATATAGGAAGAATATTTATTATTATTCTCTCTTTTATTGCAGTGCGTTATCTGACAGACGAATATGCCTCAAAGATAGATGGATATCAAGGGCTTTTAAGTGAACAGGAAGCTCTTGAGAGGATTTCTTCCAGCTTTATTTCAATCGATAGCGAAAACGCTAAAGAGAAAATCGATGAAATGATGGAAATGGCTGCCGAAATACTTAAGTTTAAGAATGCAATTTTAGTGAGATTCAGTGAAGAATATGAAAATGCTACAATTCTTAATATGTATGCAAAAGATATTGAGAACGTGCCATCTATATATCAATCCGGCAATAAAATGAAGATATCGGATTTCCCTTTGTTTAAGTTTTTGATCGATCGAAACACATTTGTAATATGTGAAGACATCGCAAATATTTCTTTTGATGAAGATGGGCGGCAAAAAGAATTTTTTATGGATAGAGGAGTAAAATCTTTTTTTGCAATGCCGATAATCGCTGATAATAAAATAGATGGAGTATTTATAGTTGAATACAATGACAGACTTGATACAGGACTCGCACAGAGTCGATTAAACCTTTTGCAGATTATTGCAAATATGCTGGGAGATGCAAATAAAAAGCTTTTTTATGAAGAAAAGCTATATAATTTCGCCTATTTTGATGAAGCTACAAAACTGGCGAACAGGAATATGCTTAAGAAAAAGCTGGGAGAAATTATAAAAAACGGAAAAGGAAGAGAGAAAATAGCAATTATTGACTTTGAACTTGAGAATCTGAGAATGATCAATGATACATTCGGTCAAAGCGTAGGAGATAAGATCGTGATGAGATCAGTGGAGATTCTCAAAAATCAGTTTGATGAATGCTGTTATATTTCACGGCCGGGCATAAGGGAGTTTATCGTTGTTATGCCTGATGTGAAAAACAGGCAACAGATAGAACATGCCCTGAAGAGACTGATGAATTCTTTTTCCCGTCCTTTACTAACCGATAATAGGAGGAATAGAAGCATTATTCGTTACTGTCTGTATGGGCATATCCATGTATCCGGATGATGGGAGAGACGTTGACACTCTTTTAAAGAAGGCCGATATGGCAAGATTTGAAGCGAAAAATACTTATGAGAAGATTGTATTCTTTACAGAACAAATGGAAAGTTATATTGCGGAAAATACTTTGTTTACAAACCGGCTCTTTAACTCGCTGGAAAATGAAGAGTTTTTCTTAGAATTTCAGCCCCAAATCAGCTGTGATACAGGCAAAACCATCGGCATTGAAGCTTTACTGAGATGGACCAGCGACGGTGAGCGGAGAGTCTCACCTGATAGATTTATTCCTATACTTGAGCAAACAGGGTTAATTTGCGATGTGGGTCTTTGGGTGTTGAAACAGGCAATCCAAGAGCATATCAGGCTTGTTGCAAAGGGATTACCACCTCTGCGTATTGCTGTGAACTTATCGATTGTACAATTACAGAGAGAAAATTTTGTTTACGATTTTGTAAAAATCATAGAAGAAAGCGGAATATCTCCGAAATATATCGAGTTGGAAATTACAGAAAGCTCGTTCTTTGAAAATCCCAAGGATATAATTGAGAAAATTCGCAAATTGAAGAAGTTAGGAGTAACTATTGCTATAGATGATTTCGGCAAAGGTTATTCATCGCTAAATCGATTGAAGAGTGTGCCTTTTGATAGAATAAAAATTGACAAAGAAATCATAGACTATATGGATTTTGAAGGAAAAGAAGCTCCAATAACTAAAAGCATTATTTTATTAGCGAAGGCTTATAGTGCGAATATTACAGTTGAAGGTGTGGAAACAAAAGAGCAGGCGGATTTTTTGAAAAGCATGTCCTGCAATGAGATACAAGGGTTTTATTTTTCAAAGCCGCTATCATCGAAACTGCTGGAAGATTTTCTCAAAAATGAATCATGCAGATATTGTCCGGTGAATTAGGAGAGAAAGTATTGATTAGTAAGTATTCATATGGGCATACTGTAACCAAGCAAATTATTAATGCTTTAAAGGCACATGTAGTACGATCCAGGACTGCAATTGCAGCAGTTTTCCTGGGTGTTTATAATGAATCTGAATTTGATGTAGAGAGACTGCCGGAGACATTAGAGAAAATAACTGTATTTTTGAAGAATGAAACCAGAAATACTGATATGGTTTTCAGTTTTGCCGGTAAGCTTAAATGGCTTATTATTTTATCTCAAAGCGGTGAAAGAGAGGCTACTGCATTTCTTCGACGCTTGTACGTATCGGTAAAAAATAATGATATCCTTGATTTGGAAAATCAAGAAATTCTATTTTCCGCCAGTGTAGCGGAAATAGGCAACGATGAGGGATCTTTTGAAAAACTGGTAACTGAAGGCACCCTGGCTTTGACAGAAAGTTTAAGTAAAGGACCTGAACAGATAGAATACGTGACTACCTTTAAAAAAAGACCCCTGGAAACAGTTAAGGTCAGTATTCTGGAAGAAAATGATGTTTTCCGCAAGGTGCTATATAGAACAATAGAGAATTTAAACCTGAATAATTTTGAAACGGAAATAAAAGAATTTCAGGACGGTTATGAATTTCTGGAATCCGACTGGTATTTTTCAAGCCATACTCATCTGATTATCATGAATGATATCCTCCCAAGACAAAGCGGCTTAGATGTGTTACATAAAATTCGCATGTTACCTAATAATAAAAAGTTTATTGTCTTTATGATGACTAAAAGAAGCTCGGAAGAAGACATGATTTATGCGTATGAAAGCGGTGCGGATAATTATTTTATTAAACCATTTAATCTGCGTCTGTTGGAAGTGGAAATTAAAAGGACCCTTGAAAGATTATGGACATAATAAAGATATCAATTGACACTTTAATCAAAGGCATTGGAGTTTTATCTTTTATACTCATACTTTTAAGTGTTCATATAGTAATTAAAAGCAGTAAAGAAAAAGCTGAGGCCGGAAAAATAAAGGCATATATACAAAACAAACAAGATCTCTGGTATCAGTATTTCAATGATGAAATCGTCTTACCCGTGGAGCTTATCCCCAATAACGATATTGAAATTAAAGCTACAGAGGAGATTTTTCTTGCCTATATAAAAAACATATCTAATTCAACCATAGAAGAGAAGATCCGGAAGTTTTCCAATCAGTATTTAAGACAATATTATTCGGGTTTCCTTTTGAGCAGAAAATGGAGCTTAAGAATGAATGCCCTGTACCGGATCATTGATTTTAAAATAGATTCCTTAGCTCCTGAATGCAAGAAACTGGAAAAAAGAACTAAATTATCTCCGGAGGAGCATTTTCAGCTGATGATAATTTATTCTATGTTTAATGAAACAGATTTTATAAAAGAATTTGCGAATTTATCAGTCAGGCTCTCCGAATATGAATATAAAAAATTATTAGTCGGGTTTAAGTCGGAAATTCTTGAACATCTGATGCATCAGATGAAAGAACTTCCTATGATATACAGGCATTATTTTATTGATATTTTAGGAATCAGACGAGAACTGGGTTTTTTGCCGTTTTTAGAGAAGAATCTCAGCCATAATAATACGGAAATCCGTATTCGCTCCTTAAAAGCCATTAATGAAATAGGTATTGTCTCTAACCTGGATAAGTATAAACCTTTTTTAAAAGCCTCCCAATGGGAAGAACGCTTAATGCTGGCTAAGATTTTAGGAGCTTTTCCTTTAGAACAGGTATATACGTATTTAGAGGAATTGTTACAGGATGAAAACTGGTGGGTCAGATCCCAAGCTGCACAAACTATTGGAAAGAGTAAAGACGGCAAGTCCAGGCTGAAGACATTCATTGCAACCGCTCAAGATCAATATGCCATTGACATGGCTCGCGAAGTACTGGGAGGAGAGTATTGATTAATGAGTACAGTAGTAAATTATCTTATAATGTTTTTGCGGCTTTATATTGTTATACATGCTGGTTATCATTACAACTTATACCGGTATGCTGATATTCGCATTTGTTGAACTGCGCAAGCAATATAAACTGGATAAGAACGCATCTGACGATGATTATATAGATGCATTTTATTATAAACCTCTTTCTGTCATAATACCTGCATACAATGAGGAAGTCGGCATTGTGGACAGTGTTCGGTCTGCACTGAACCTGAAGTATCCTCAAACCGAGCTGATTATAGTCAACGATGGCTCTAAAGACCGGACTCAAGAGGTTGTAATAGAGCAATTTCAGATGAAAAAGATTCCAAAGGTAATCAAAAAACAAATCCGATGCAAACCGATTCTCCAGGTTTACCAATCTGAAATACATCACAATTTATATTTGATAGAAAAAGAGAATGGCGGAAAAGCCGATGCCCTGAATGCGGGTATTAACTTTGCCAGATATCCTTATTTTTGTTCTATTGACGGTGACTCTATTTTAGACGAAAAATCTCTGTTGCGAGTCATGAAACCGATCATTATGTCAAACGAAGAGGTTATTGCCGCAGGCGGAAATGTTCGTATAGCCAACGGGCTTGATGTCCACTGGGGTTCAGTATATCAGAAAGACTTACCTGACCGCCCTTTGATTTTAATGCAAATAATTGAATATACAAGAGCTTTCATGATGGGCAGAATCTCTTTAGCTAAATTTAATTTGATTCTCGTTATCTCCGGAGCTTTCAGTGTGTTTGCAAAAAAATGGGTTGTCGAAGCGGGAGGATATTCTGTTCAGACGATAGGTGAAGATATGGAATTAATTGTTAAGCTTCACCGGTTTCTGTACGATAATAAATTAAATAAAAGAATTGAATTTGTTCCTGATCCGGTATGCTGGACGGAAGCTCCGGAAACTTTTAGTGTATTAAGAAAACAACGTAGAAGATGGCATCAGGGGTTAATAGAGAGCTTGCTAAAGCACAAAAAAATGACTCTAAACCCAAGATACGGCAAAATCGGCATGATTTCTTTTCCTTACTTCTGGGTGGTAGAATGTTTCGGGCCGCTTATTGAACTGGGCGGTTATATATATATTGTTGTGGCATTCTTTTTAGGTAAATTATATTTCGAATTTGCCATAATGCTAGCCTTGCTGTTTATTCTGTATGGCTCTGTTCTTTCCGCTTTTGCCATCCTGATGGAGACCTGGAGTGTGAATGTTTATGCGGGGATAAGGAATTTTTTCAGATTGATTATTGTATCTTTAACGGAAGTTTTCTGGTTCAGGCCTCTGACCCTTGTGTGGAGATGTGAGGCATTTATACATGTTATTTTGGGACGAAAAAGCTGGGGCAGTATGGATAGGGTGGGTCTCTCAAAAAAACCTGCTCAGGATGAAAGGAGCAATCAATCCAAATGAAACGTATTTATACAATACTCTTATGCCTGTTAATATTGATATCCTTGCCTGTTGTTATCTGGTATCTGGAACCCGGCAAGGAATGCCGCATGGCGATAATCGACAAAACCGTGCCTGATGAAACCTATCGCGGACATAACGGCATTGTTTTTCTGTTAAATCATTTAAAGTATAAAAAACAATCAAAAGATTTATATGATTTAAGAGAGGATTATTTTGGTTTTTCCCCGAATGAAAAAGAAAAAAGCTACAAGTTAAAACCTCTGCCGGCAAATTATGATGATTACGATATTATTTACTTAGCGGATAGCTACGGTGTTTATGAAGGGGATTTACCGTGGAAAGTGAAAGAAAACGAGGGGTCTGTGCCGAGAAAAATCTATGGAGGTCTGGAAAAGGAAGAGTGGCTTAATATCCATAATAGACTGGCTAAGGAAAACAGAAGCCTGTTCATTGCGGAACACAATGCATTTGCCACTCCCACCAAAAAAGAAGTAAGAGAAAGTATTACGAATTATCTGGGTGTTAACTGGTCCGGATGGAAAGGACGATATTTTGATGAGCTGGATTTTAATAAGAATAAAAAAATTCCGCAATGGATAAAAAACAAGTTTGGCGAATCATGGGACTATAAAGGATATGGGTTTATTCTGGTAAATGATATAGATTCCCGAGTCCTTGTTCTGGAAAAATCCGAACATGTTTCAGATAAAAATATCAGTCTGTCATTTACCCGGGAGGGAGAAGATTTCTTCGGGCTTAAAAAAAGCTCTCATTACAATCACTGGTTTGATATTATAACTCCGAAACAAGGCTCAACCGTGTTGGCCAACTATAATTTGAATTTAACCGAAAGAGGAAAAGAGCTTTTGCTGGAAAACGGGATTACTACCGAGTTTGCCGCAGTTGTAAAAACGGAACAGGGATCTTCTTCCAGCTATTATTTTGCAGGAGATTACAACAGTATAGACAAAGTACCGGCCCTGTATAAATTTAAAGGATTGCAAAAATTATACAGTTTTGTAGAAATGAATTCAGACAGTGCTTTTTACTGGTCGGCATATTTTCCTATGATGGAAAAAATTCTGGATAATTACTATAATCCTTCGGAGAAAGATATGGGCTTAGAAGAAAAAGAAAAAAATCCGTATGATGCCAGAATAAAGGGTAATAGTTTCGAAATCTTAATAGACGGCAAATGGGAACCTATAGCAATAAAAGGCGTCAATATGGGTATGGGGAAACCGGGAGCTTTTCCGGGAGAGGCGGCAATAACTGAAGATGAATATTATCGCTGGTTTGAGCAAATCGGTGAAATGAATGCCAACGTTATACGTGTATATACGCTTCATCCGCCTGGATTCTATAATTCACTGCTCAGATATAACGAAACTCATGATAAAAAAATATATGTGATGCACGGCGTCTGGATAAACGAAGAGGAGCTGGAGGCTTCACAGGATGTTTTTGATAAAAAAACTCTGGCGGATTTTCAGCAGGAAATGAAAACCATAACTGATGTAATACATGGAAATAAAGTTGTTGATGCCAGACCGGGGCATGCATCGGGAGCTTATAAAGCAGATGTCTCACAGTATGTAATCGCTTGGATTTTAGGCATAGAGTGGGATCCTTATATGGTGGAGAATACAAATCATATTCATTTCTCTATCGGAGAATACAAAGGTACTTTCTTTGAAACAAGAGGTGCAAATCCTTTTGAGTACTGGCTTGCACAGCAGATGGATACCATAGTTAAATATGAGAAAAAACATTATGACTACCTAAGGCCTGTCAGCTTTACTAATTGGCCTACAACAGATATTCTGGAGCATCCTGCTAATTTCCAGGATAATGAGGATCTGGTTGGTGTAGATCCTAATGTTATATACACAAAAGGTGAAATGGATTCGGTCGGGCAATTTGCCTCATACCATATTTATCCGTATTATCCGGATTTTCTCAATTTTGAAAAAAAATATTTAGATTATGTTGACCATAGAGGGCAGAAAAATAATTATGCAGGTTATTTAAATCATTTGAAAAGTGTTCATAGACTGCCTATTTTAGTAGCTGAGTTCGGAATACCGGCTTCACGAGGTCTCACACATGAAAATCCTTTTGGATGGAATCAGGGCTTCAAATCTGAAAAAGAACAGGGAGAAATTGTGAGTCGTCTTTATGAGGATATTTTAGAGGAAGATATGCTCGGCGGGTTAATATTTACATGGCAAGATGAGTGGTTTAAAAGAACATGGAACACAATGGACTATGATAATCCGGACAGAAGACCTTTCTGGTCCAACGCTCAGACAAACGAACAGCAATACGGATTGTTGAGTTTTGACAGACATAAAATAAAGGTCGACGGAGACATAAAAGATTGGGAAACGGAACCTCTGTATAAAAAGAACGGAAAAGCCATGAAGGGTTTATATGTGGATCATGATGAGAGATATTTATACATCAGATTGGATTATTCCGGTACAGACAAAGCTTATCCGCTTATTTTGCTGGATGTTGTGCCTGATCAAGGGAATTCTTTTATAAAAGAAAAAAAGAAGTTGAAGTTTTCCAACGGAGTGGATTTTATCATAAAATTAAACAAAAAAAATCCTAAGATCCTTATTGATCAATACTATGACTTTTATACGTATATGTATGCTTATCATTTAAAACTGATAGAAAAACCGAAGAAGGATCCGCATAAGAACAGCGGGGTATTTTCACAGATCCATTATGTGATCAGCAGAGAATATAGATCGGAAAACGGTAAAATACTGATGCCGTTCAGCAGTTATGAAGCAGGAAAGCTGAGAAAAGGAAATGCTGATCCGGACTCAAAAAATTATGATTCCCTTGCTGATTTTTATATAAACGATGATGGTGGACTGGAATTAAGGATTCCTTGGTTGTTGATTCAGTCTAGAGATCCGAGTAAGAAAGAATTTATCGGAAATATCTACAAAGATGGTATTGAAGCAAGTAAACTTATCGATGAAATCTATATTGGTGTTTTGTATGTAGATGATAATGGCACTGTATTAGATTCATTCCCGGGTATAGAAAACAACGTTTTAAATCCTTTGAAAGCATATACCTGGGATGAGTGGGATATACCTAAATCCAAAGAACGATTGAAGCAATCCTACTATATAATACAGGACTTGTTTGCCGATTAAACAATAAACAATTTTGATGACATAAAAGGCCTCCGATTTTTGTGACCGGAGGCCTTTTATATCCGAAAATTTCAAATTCTGTAAATTGTTTGTAAAATAACACAAAAAATATTGTATTTTTTGTTAATTATATAGCAATTTTATTTTTTTGAGGTATAATCTATAAATTATAGAAGTGTTTTAATTTCAAGGGGGTGAAGGTGCATGAAGTTCTGGAAGATGCACGGTGCAGGCAATGATTTCATCATCATAAATAACATATTGGAGAAAATCGATATCGGAAAATTTCCATATCTGGCTGAAAAGCTTTGCACTCCTCGTTTATCATTGGGTGCTGACGGATTGATGGTGATAGAAGATAGCGATAAGGCGGATTTTAAAATGCTTTTCTATAATTCAGACGGTTCTGTCGGTGAGATGTGCGGAAACGGTGCAAGATGTATATGCAGATACGCCTATGAGAATAATCTCAGCTCTGAAACACAAATTATAGAAACGGCTGCGGGAACAGTAAAGGGAGAGAGAATAGATAAAAGAAACTACAAGGTAAGACTCAACGACCCGCAAGAAGTTATTCTGAACGGTAAGGCGGAAATATCAGGAGACGTTTACGATTATTCTTACGTGGAACTCGGTAATCCCGGATTGCCTCATGTGGTCGTTCCGATGAAAAATTTGAAAGATATCGACGAAGATTTTCTTTTTAATCTTGGTAAAAAGTTCAGATATTACAAGGCATTCCCTAAGGGTGCAAATGTCAACTTTTATGAAATTACAGGAGAGGATGAAATCTTCGAAAGAACCTGGGAGAGAGGTGTCGAAGGATTTACACTTGCCTGCGGTACGGGTACGGGCTCTGTTGTAGCCGTCCTCAGCTTATTGAATAAAGTCTCAGGCAAAAATGTGAAAGTAGATATGCGTGGAGGCACACTGATAATAGATATCAATATTCAGAACGAAAAAATTTCAGATATATTCCTGACCGGTCCTACCAATATAGTAGCAAAAGGTGAGATTACGGACGAGGATATTTCAATATAGGTTTTAATAAATTTTTAATATTTTTATGTTTTTGGAGGAAGGTATTATGGAAAAGAAGTCGGTTTTAAACAATTACAGGTTTTTGAGCCTAATGATAGGTGCAATGATCGTGGGCGGAATAGTTGGATGGGTAGCGCCGGAATTTGCTCAGAACCTGAAACCGTTCGGCACGGTGTTTATCAATATGATGTTTTGCGTGGTTGTACCTCTCGTATTTGCATCTATCTCAAGCTCTATAGCTACCATGAAGAGCAGAAAGAGAGCCGGCAAAATTATGACTACCACAGTTATCACTTTTGTCGCAACGGGTATTATAGCAGCTCTGATAATGTTCTTTATAATGAAGGTTTATCCACCTGTGCTTGAGGCCTGGACAGAAGTACCTAAGGAGGAAATCGGCGAGTATGCATCACTCAGTGATTTACTTGTAAACTTCTTCACTTCGAACGACTTTGTAGGCTTGCTTTCAAGACGTGCAATGCTTCCGCTCATAGTATTTTCGATTCTTTTCGGATTTGCGACCAATTTGTCCGGCGGAGCAGACGGAATCATAGCAAAAGGTCTTACCGCTCTCAGCGATGTGATGATGAAATTTGTTCAGATGATTACATACTATGCTCCTATAGCATTCTTTGCTATATTTGCAGGACTTGTCTCTGACTATGGCAGCCAGATAACATCTTCATACGGCAGAGCGATGATAGTATATTATCCGCTGTGCTTTATTTATCTGTTTACGGCTTTTCCTTTCTTTGCATGGCTGGGTGGAGGGAAAAACGGACCTAAGACTATGTTCAAGTATATAGCAAGGCCTGCTATAGTATCTCTCGGCACTTGTTCATCTGTTGCTACTATTCCTACAAATATGGCTGTAGCGGCTGAAACAGGTATATCGAAAGACGTCAGCGAGATAGTTCTTCCTCTCGGAGCTACTATGCATATGGACGGTTCATGCTTCTCATGCGTACTGAAAATTGCTTTTGTGCTCGGAGTATTCGGCCAGGATATGGGTTGGGGTATGTTGATTCCTGTAGTGCTTGTAGCGGTGCTTTCATCTGTTGGAATGTCGGGAGTACCGGGTGGTGGATATATAGGTGAGTATATTATCTGTTCAATTTTCTTCCCTAATCAGATGGAGCTTGCTTTCCCTATCCTGATAGCTATAGGCAATATGGTAGACCCTCCTGCAACAATGATCAACTCGTCGGGAGACTATGTTGTATCCTATATCGTTTCAAGATTTGTAGACGGAAAAGACTGGCTGGACAAAGCTCTTGCAAAAAAAGAAGCAGCATAACTCAGCGATAGAAAATTAAACCTGATAAAAAAGATGCACCGGATTAGAGAAGCTTTAATTTAGGAGAAAAGAAGTTATGATAGAAAAAAACATTACAGTAAAAGACGGTACTCTGTATTTTGCCGGACAAAATACGCTTGAGCTTGCTGAAAAATACGGCACACCTCTCTATCTTCTGGATGAAGATCTGATACGGGAGAATTGCAGAACGTACAAAAATGCCGTAAAAAAATACTTCCCTGAAGGTTCGGAAGCATTATATGCAAGTAAAGCAAACTCTTTTAAAAGAATATACGAAATAATGACGGAAGAGGGTATAGGTGTAGATGTAGCATCTTCAGGGGAGATATATACAGCATTAAAATCCGGCTATGACTTGAGTCAAGCTTATTTCAACAGTAACAACAAGACTGAAGAAGATGTGAAATATGCCATTGAAAACGGTATCGGCTATTTCGTAGTGGATAATAAGGAAGAGATAGACATGATTCAGGAGGAGGCGGAGAGACAGGACTTAAAGCAAAAGGTGTTTTTAAGGCTCACTCCCGGCGTAGATCCTCACACATATGAAGCAATATCCACAGGCAAAGTCGACAGTAAATTCGGCAGTGCTATAGAGACGGGTCAGGCGGAAGAAATAACGAAATATACTTTGACGAAAGAAAATGTTATTCTATCAGGATTTCATTGTCACGTAGGTTCACAGGTATTTGAAGAGGACGTCTTTGAAAAATGTGCAGTAGTAATGCTCAACTTTATATCGCTTATAGAAAAGTCATACGGTCATAAAACAGAAATTTTAGACCTCGGTGGTGGTTACGGAGTCAGATACACCGAAGAAGATGGATACCTCGACATAGAAGAAAAAATTAAATCTGTAGGCGACACGGTAAAATCTACTTGTGAAGAGTTGGGCATTACTCCGCCTAAGGTTTATCTTGAGCCCGGCAGAAGTATCGTAGGGAATGCAGGTATGACTCTCTACACGGTGGGCAGTGTCAAGATAATTCCTGAATATAAAAATTATGTGTCGGTAGACGGCGGCATGACGGACAATCCGCGCTTTGCTTTATACGGTGCCAGGTATACGGTGCTTCTTGCAAATAAAATGGATGAAGAAAAAGACTTTGTAGCATCGGTAGTCGGCAGGCTCTGCGAGAGTGGAGATAAAATTCAGGAAAATGTGTCACTTCCTTCAAGCGTATGTAAAGGCGATATTCTGGCGGTTTGTACGACGGGGGCATATAATTACTCTATGGCGTCAAATTACAACAGACTTCAGAGACCTCCTATAGTGATGCTTAAGAATAAAACGGAGAGCTATATAGCGGTTAAGAGAGAAAGTCTTGAAGATATAGTCAGAAATGACGTTTAGGAGATAAAAATGGCACTCGGATATAAAAAATTAAATTTTGTCGATAAGACTCCTTTAAATTTTCTGCCTACACTTTCCAGGGAGTTGGGAATTAATCTCTACTTGAAAAGAGATGACCTTACTCCTTGGGGAGGCGGCGGGAATAAGCTCAGAAAACTCGAGTATCTGGTAAAAGACGCTATAAATACCGGCCATACCGCACTTCTTACAGTTGGCGGAGCACAGACCAATCATGGCAGGCTGACGGCGGCTGTAGGTGCAAAATACGGTCTGAAAACTACCATAGTGGCAATAGACGATTACCCGGGTGAAATCTCGGCAAACATACTCCTTGATGCCATAATGGACTCAAATATTATACTCAAAAAGAGCGACGGCAGAGAAGAAGGTGTTCAGTTTGACGAACTTTGTGCGGAAATTACCGGTAAATATGAAAAAGAAGGCGAGAAAGTCTATTTTATTCCTATGGGCGGCAGCAATGCTTTGGGTACACTCGGATATTATGATTGCGCTCTCGAACTGATAGAACAGTCTGAAGAGTTCAATATCCCTGATGCAAGAGTAATAACCGCTGTAGGTTCTATGGGGACATACATGGGTCTGCTTATGGGACTCGTAAACGAAAAATCATCTTTAAGTTTAACAGGTGTAGCCATATCTCCTTTCGGAGAAGCCAAGGAAAAGAGAATCATGGAATATCTCGAAGAGGTAAAGGAGAAATTCAATCTCGATATCGATGTCAAAAGAGAAGAGATGGATATACAGAAAGACTATACAAAAGGAGCGTATAATAATGCCGACAAAGATGTAAGAAATGCTGTGCTTTTAATGGCGAGAAAAGAGGCTGTTATGCTTGACCCTTGCTATACAGGCAAAGCATTCGCAGGTATAGTCGAAATGATAAAAGAAAATAAAATCAAGCAAGGTGAAGATGTAATATTTATTCACACGGGTGGCTTCCCCGGACTTTATACGAAACATCATAGAGTCGAGTTTGAAAAAGAATTACAGGAAAAGGTAAAAATTATTTTATAAAAATTAAAAAGGGAGCAATCCCGAGTACTCCATAAAATGTGCGAAAGCCTCAATCATAAAGATTGGGGCTTTTGCACTAAGAACTATATAGCATAGTGTTGGAACAGATTCAGAAATCTGATGAATTACAGTAGCTCTTTGAGTTTGGCAAGGCGGCGAAGAGACTCATCAAGAGTGCCTTCCTCCCGTGCAAAGTGCAGTCGAATTAAATGGTTTACTTCTTCATTGAAGAAACTGGAGCCCGGAACGGCAGCCTCCTGTAAAGGTGCCGGGGCTCCTACAGTGAGGAAGTCATGAACCTTTTTCGCTCCTTCTATTACTTCAGGAGGACCTATAAGGTATCCTAAACGCCATCCGGTAATGGAGAAGGTCTTCGACAGTGAGTTGCAGGTTATAGTATTGTCATACATTCCGGGAAGACCGGAAATATAGGTATGCTTATAAGGAGCGTAAACCATATGTTCGTATACTTCATCTGTAATAACAAAGGCATCATATTTTAGAGCCAGTCGACCGATACTCTCCAACTCCTCCCGCGTGAAAACCTTGCCTGAGGGATTTGAGGGGTTGCAGACAATAATAGCCTTAGCTCCTTCAATAAAGCCATTTTCTATAAGATCCAAATCGAAGCTGAAATCTGGCGGTACCAGAGGGATGTATATAGGCTGAGCACCGGTAAGAATTGTATCCGCACCGTAGTTTTCATAGAAGGGAGAAAATATCATGACTTTATCTCCCGGATTACAGATGGTCATAATAGCGCACATCATAGCTTCAGTAGCACCGCAGGTGATGACAATTTCGGCTTCCAGGTCAATAGTACGACCGATAGCTTTTCCCTGTTTGCAGGCCAGAGCCTGACGCAGATTTTCAGCACCGAATGTTATCGGATATTGATGTGGACCGCTATAGGCAACGTGAGCCAGGGCATCCAGAATTTCCCGTGGCGGATCGAAGTCGGGGAAGCCCTGAGACAGATTGATTGCATCGAATTCGTCGCTTATACGGGTCATGCGTCGTATAACGGAATCGGTAAAGCTGGTGACACGTTTGCTTAGCTTTGGCATTTAAACTTCCTCCTTACACATAGAAATAAATTCGCTGACAGCGGCCAATCCGTTCAGAAGAACCTGCCTGTCACAGGCATAGCCGATCCGCATACTATAAGGCTCTTCGAAGCAGTCACCGGGTGTGACAAAGGCTCCGGTTCTGTTGTACATATCAAGGCAGAAGTCATATGAAGGAATATCAAAATCATAATATACAAGAGCTGTAGTCCCGGCCTTCGGTTTCACATAGTATAAAAGAGGCTCACTGGCCACCCAATCATCCAAGATATTAAGATTTTCCCGCACAATAGCTTTGTTGCGTTTAAGTAACACATCGTTGTTCTCCAGAGCAACGGTAGCCAGAGCCTCGTCAAACTGACCGCAGCTGATCAGGTTATAATTTCGATGGGACATCATAGCATCGAAGGCAGTCTGATCATGAGTTACGATCCAGCCCAGACGAAGACCTGCTAAAGAAAAAACTTTTGACATGCTGCCGACAGAGATCCCTTTTTTATAAAGATCAACGACAGAATCGCTCCACACATCTTCCTGAGTCAGATGACGATAGACTTCATCACACATAAGATATGCATCAACACTGCTAGCTATCTCTACAATTTCTTTCAGCATAGCTTTGTCCATCAGAGCTCCGCTTGGGTTGTTAGGATTATTTATACAGATCATTTTGGTCTCAGGGGTAGCCAGGTGACGCAGTTCTTCAAGATCCGGCAGAAAATTATTCTCATGAGATAAGTGAAGTATCTGAAGATCCGCCCCCAGTGACTCGGGGATAGAGTAGAGCTGCTGATATGTAGGCATGATGCTTATAATCCGGTCTCCGGGAGAGAGCAAAGATAAAAACACATGATGATTTGCACCGGCTGCTCCGTGAGTGGGGATTATATTACGGGGTTTTACTGTTTTATACAGACTGCAGATGGCATTTTTGAAAGCAGGAGCACCCTCAATGTCACCGTAGGTCATACGGCGAGCACAAAATTCATCCAGAAAAGCCTGCTTGTCTTCTCCTGTCAATCTGAAAAGTTCATCCACGCTGATAGAATTCACACAGGTTTCAGCTATATTGAATCGGGCACCTGTTTCATATGCGTTCATCCAATCTTCAACAGCAAAAGGTTTGATATACATTCGGGTTCCTCCTATCTCTTTCTTAAGTAAAAGGGTATCCAATACTTCGCCTTATAACACACCTTACGGCATGCCGTACCTACGGCAAAGTCTGGATACCTTTGTATCCCTCACCCGGTGGAGAGGGAAGGTTATATTGATTTGTTCACAACTATAACATGATGCAATCGACAAGGCAAGCATTTTCTGTATTTTTTTCCAAATTTATGAATATCTATTAATAGGGATTTTTTATACCTATTGCATTTAAGATGGATTTTGATGATAATCAGGTTATCAATTTTATATGATTATTCTGAATTATAGAGTTAATTTATGAGTTAAGGAAGGAAAAGAAAATGCTCATTCAGTCAAATATGACACTTTTAAGTATTGTCGGAGAATATCCTCAAACTGAGTCTGTCTTCAGGGAGTATGACGATGTTGTCGGTGATTGCCTGCTTTGTAAGAACCTTTTTGACACAGTTGAGTTTGTTTCAAAAGAGTATCCGATAGATGAAGAGGATTTGCTTTGCAAGTTAAACGAAGCTGTTGAAAAAGATGTTCCTCAAGATTTTTAATACTTGTCCTTCGGATTTACGAATAGTATGATGTAAATATCCATACAAGATATTTTATTACGTTATAGTTTATAGGAGGTAGAAAATGAAGAAGCTGACACATATTATGTTGGTCTTTGCTTTGGCAATAACATGTTTCTTTGCATTTCCGAATAAGGGAATGGCCGAATACGATTCAGCAAATGAAGCATTCAATATTGAAGTAGGTCAAACCCGGACATTTACTTACAAACCTGGGGAGTATCAGAAATGGCTTAAATTTACTGCACCTGAAACGAAAACCTACGAGTTTGAATTACCTGAATTTTGGGTAGATGAAGAAGGAGAGGGACTAACATTTATCCTTGTTTTTGATGATAAGGTAGATTTTGATATACTTGATTTCGCTGATAAATTATCAGAGGACTTATCAGAAGAAGAAATAGCTGAGGTATTGCCGGAAGAACTAATCGGATATGGCGAGGTAGATGATGACACTTGTATTGCATATGTCGACTGTGAGGCCGGTAAGACATACTACTTTGTAGTATATAATGTTGCAGGGTTAGGAGAAGAGTATAACATTGACCTGGATGTCAAGGTAAATGAACATTTCCACAGATTGGAAGCTGATGATGACGAGGCAGACTATGAATGTGCATGCGGAAAGGAAATAATAACCGGACTGTCAAGGAAATCTTACACGTACAATGGGAAGATTCGTAAACCTGTTGTTACAGTTACTACAGAATCCGGGACTGCTATACCTGCAGAAAATTATAAGGTGACATACTCATCAGGACGTAAAAGCGTCGGCAGCTACGTAGTTAAGATAGAGTTTACAGGTGAATACGACGAACTGGGTGACATAACAAGATCATTCAGGATCAATCCTAAAGGAACATATGTCAGAAAGTTAACCAGAGCTACGAGAGGATTCACTGTAAGATGGGCAAGGCAGTCCGGAAATATGGCAACTTCCAAGATAAGTGGATATCAGGTTAGATACAGTCGTTACTCCTCAATGAAAAATGCGAGAAGAGTAACAATTAAGGGATATAGAAACACATCCAGAAAGATAACCAAGCTGTATAAGAACAGAACCTACTACGTTCAGGTCAGAACATATAAGGTGGTAAATGGCAGCACTTTCTATTCACCATGGAGTGCTAAGAAGTCCGTTAAAACCAGATAACATAATATGTGAATGTACTGATATGATCGCTGTGACAATAAGTTGCAGCGATTTTTTTAAATCTCAAAAGCTTATAAATTGTACGTCATGATTGGATTTTTGTCCTATAACCCGATTTTTGCTGTCAAACTGACGATAGGGAATTGTCTTTTTGTAAAACATATTTATAATATAAAGAACAGAAAGGTGATACATTTGAAAAACAAACAGTTTATCGGGATGACAATTCTCATCCTCACAGCTATAATCTGGGGCAACGGATTTGTATTTCAAAAAGTTGCTGCAGATTTATTGGATGCTTATACTTTCTGCGGTGTAAGAATGACAATTGCCGCAGTTACCGTAAGCATTTTTACATTAATCCTCAACAAAAAAAAAGGAGGATTGTTTAGCGATACTGAATATGATGCTGAAACATATCGAAAGAATACGATTGTAGGCGGTTTTCAGTGTGGATTTTGCATTTCAGTAGCCCTCATTGTCCAGCAAATAGGTATGTTATATACTACAGCCGGAAAAGCAGGGTTTATCACAGCTTTGTATATTATTTTTGTTCCTGTTGCCGGAGCAATATTCATGCGCAAGAAGAATACACTTATCAGATGGCTCGCGGTATTCATCGGAGTTGCGGGACTGTTTATACTTTGCGTTGATGATGAACTGATTTTTTCCAAGGGAGATTTGATTATTTTGTGTTCGTCGTTTGCATATTGTGCACATTTGCTTTGTTGCGATTATTATTCAAAGAGAGGAAATCCGCTGAAAATATCAGCAATCCAGTTGATGGTATCAGCGGCTATAAGTTGGATTGCAGCATTCTTACTGGGAAGCCCGTCAATAGAGAGTATTAAAGCTGCAATCATTCCGATATTTTATTGCGGAATTGTATCAAGCGGATTTGGTTACACCTTCCAGATAATCGGACAGAGGTATATCGATCCGGTAAAGGCTACAATCACACTCAGCATGGAATCAGTTTTTGCCGTTCTGTTTGGAGCTTTACTACTGAATGAGCATATGACATTAAGGCAGATTATAGGATGCTGCATGATGTTTTTCGCGATTATAATTGTACAGCTGCCGGAAAGAAGAAAAATGCGTTAGTTCTTTGTTCCCATGCAACACAGCTCACTATTTCATCCTTCGTTTTAAGAAAAAATAGAAATTTCCTTTATAATATAGACCCATAAAATAAACATAACCATCGGCTTAAATGCTGGTTGATTTTTTTATCAAATTGTCAATAATAGATTGTATTTATCATAAAACATATTTATAATATCAATAAGAGAATAGCGATATATCAAGAAATAAAATGAATAAATTAATATTTACGAATAATGAAAAACTGGATGGGCGGGGTATATCGGTGATTTTTGTAAAAGGATCATATCGCCGGGTGCTTGAAGAGTGCTTGAGATACTTGCATCGTGGCGGACGACTGCTGACACATCCAAATCCGGCAAGCATTAAACTGTTTCACTCGCCGGTAAGAAGTATATTAATTGAAGAAGGATCTGTAGATGAGTCGTCTATTCTTTTAATGGAAAGGGCAATACATCAATATGATCAAATTATGACTCTTCACGAGGTAGACAACAGAAATCTGGTACATTACGAGATGATGGATCAAGCACATATCGACAGTGCATTGGAAGAGTTGGCAAGGTGGCAGAGTAGTTAAAGAAAGGATGATGAGATGAAGCTGGAAATAAAAAGGATCAAGGTTAACGACATTATTTTCGGTGATGAAACAATCGTTAAGGATGGCGTTTTGACCTTGAATAAAGAAGAGCTGATTACGGAACTGAAAAAAGTTCCGGGGGTGGTGGATGTGGCATTAGATTTCGCTTTTCCGGGAGACGAAATCCGCATCATCCCTGTCAAGGACGTCATAGAACCTAGGGTAACCGTCTCACCAAAAGGAGTCCGCGGTTTTTCAGGTGTAAATGCCGACATCGTTCAATTGGGCGATGGTGTGGTTCATGCACTTGATGAGGTTGCGATAGTTACTATTGGCGATATCGTAGGTTTTCAGGAAGGTGTCATCGATATGTGGGGAGAAGGTGCAAAATGGACACCGTTCTCAAAGACAAAAAATATCGTTGTTGATCTTAAATGCGATAAATCATTGAAACCGCATGAACATGAAGCAACTGTCCGTGAAGCGGGGTTGCTTGCATCTGAATTAATCGGCTTAGCAGGGAAAGACTGCACAAAGTTTGTTAAAGAAGAAGTATATGAAATGGGTATGCCTGACGAAGAGACGAAAAAATACCCGAATCTGCCAAAAGTTGTATATGTAGAAATGCTGATTTCACAAGGGCTGTTGCACGATGGTTTCTGCTATGGAATTAATACACGTTTTACGTTGCCGACACTCTTGCATCCAAACGAAGAGCTGGATGGTGCAGTTATTTCAGGAAACTGTGTTGCGGCTTGTGATAAAATCACCACTTATCAGCATCAGAACAACTCTGTCATAAAATCTCTCTATGCACGTCATGGAAAAGATATCAATTTCGTAGGTGTTGTGATTTCACCGGAACTTACAACTTTGGACGGAAAATTCAGAAACGCTGATTTCGTATCAAAGCTTTGCAGTCAGCTAGGAGCTCAAGGTGTTATCGTTTCAGAAGAAGGTTACGGCAACCCGGACTCAGACCTTGTTATGATTGCCGAGCGTTTAGAAAAGAAAGGTATTGTCACTGTCCTCATTACTGACGAATGCTCAGGATGGGATGGACTTTCACAACCTTTGACAGACGCAAAACCTGAAGCAAAAGCGGTTATCAGTACCGGTAACGTATCAAAGGTTGTACACTTGGGTAAAGCAAAGAAAATTTTAGGAGATCCTGAATCGATTGCAAATCTGGCAGGTGGATGGGCAGGTGCCTATGATCCGGAGACAGGTACGATGTCTTGTGAATTGAATGCGGTTATTGGAGCAACCAGTGAAATCGGTTTCCACAACTGCACGATCAAAGTTCTCTAAGGAGGAAAAACGATGAAAAAGATTTTATATTATGTAAATCAGTTTTTCGGGCAAATCGGTGGAGAGGATCAGGCTCATATTGCACCGGTCTACAAGAAAGAGGCTGTTGGTCCTGCAATGGGCTTTGCGAAAATGCTCGAAGGGGAAGCTGAAATCATTGGAACACTCATTTGTGGCGATAACTTCTTCAATGAACATAATGAAGAGGCACTTGCTTTCATAAAAGATATTAATGAACAGGAAAAACCTGATATTGTTGTTGCGGGACCTGCGTTTAATGCCGGGCGTTACGGAGTAGCCTGTGCAGGAGTTGCCGAGTTTTTTGCACTGGAAGCAGGGATTCCCGTTGTAACGGGTATGTATGAAGAGAATCCGGGGCTCGAAGCCTGCCGTGGTATCAGCTATGTTGTGCCTACAACGGATAGTGCAGGCGGTATGAGGAAAGCACTGCCGACCATGGCAAAGATCGCGGTCAAACTTGCAAAAGGAGAGGAGCCTGTTGCAGAGGAGGATGGTTTCTTCTTAAGAGGCATCCGTGAAACTGTATTCTCCGATAAAATCGGTTCCGAGCGTGCAGTTGAGATGCTGCTTAAACGCTTGAGAGGCGAAGAGTTTGAAACAGAACTTCCGATGCCTGAATTCGACAATGTTGAACCAGCACATGCGATTGCCGATATGTCAAAAGCTGTTATTGCTCTGGTTACGACAGGCGGCATAGTTCCGCACGGCAACCCTGACCATATTCAATCCGCATCCGCACAAAAATGGGGCAAGTATGACGTTTCTAAACTGGAAATGTTGAAAGGTGATTATGAGACGATTCACGGCGGATATGACCCGGTATATGCCAATGAATTTCCGGACAGAGTTGCTCCGCTTGACCAATTGGTGCACCTGAAAAAAGAAGGTGCTATCGGAGATGTATATAAGTATTTCTATACGACTACCGGTACGGGAACAGCTGTCGGCAATTCACGTAAGTTCGGACAGGAAATCGGCAAGGAACTCAAAGAAGCCGGAGTTGACGGCGTAATACTTACCAGTACGTGAGGAACTTGCACACGTTGCGGTGCAACGTTGGTAAAAGAGATTGAACGTTATGGTATTCCGATAGTCCATATGGCGACAATTACTACAATTTCAGAATCGGTCGGTGCAAACCGTATCGTTCCGACAGTTGCTATTCCTTATCCTGTCGGAGATCCGGCTCTTGAATCTAAGGAAGAACCACTAAGAGAAGAATTGGTAGAACGTGCTATTAAAGCATTGAAAACCGATGTGGAAAAACCGACAATATTCAAAAAAGGATAGTGGGTTACGGTTCAATCAGAAAGATATGAAAAAGAAGCGGTCACAATTTGTGGCCGCTTCAGATTTTTAACGGAGACAAACTTCTCAAACCTTCTGTTTACAGGTATAATAGGCTTGTCGTCTATAAAAGAGATAAAGTGTTTTAGCAAGCATATATAAACATATACATATAAAAGGTGAGATACAACAATGCTGATAAAATATTCAAAAAAATATTCAAAATTTATTATCGGACAGCTTTTCTTCGCAAGTATCTGGGTACTTGCACAGCTTATGATACCGCGTTTAATGGTGGATATTGTAGACTCCGGAATAATGATGAAAGACATGGATGCAATAATTTATAAGGGATTGCTTATGTTACTCGCAACCATTTTAAATATAGCTTCCTTGCTGATTTCCATATATTTTCTGACAAAAGCAACAGCAGGAATATCGAGGGATTTAAGAGAGGATCTGTTCGGGAAAATTATAGACTGGTCAAAGGAAACCAGGACGGGCTTTTCCAATTCCACTTTAATTACAAGAACGGTAAATGATGTTAAACAGGTTTCAGTTTTAATTGACTTATCTTTGAGGAAGATCTTTACACTCAGCATTACCGTGATAGGAGCACTGGTGGTATCTTTTTCACTTGATGCCAAATTAGCTTCTATTATTCTGGTAATTATTCCGATAATCTTCGTTGTAGGTTTATTTTTGACAACGAGAGCTCTTCCTCAATATTCCCGCATACGTCTTGCGATAGACAAAATCAATCTGCTTTTTAGAGAAAACATAAGAGGAATTCGAGTCATAAGAGCATTCAACAAGTCGGATTACGAGGTGAGAGAGTTCGAGAAAGCGACAAAGGAAGCTTACGAGGCAAGCGTTAAATCGGAATCGACAATGATGCTGCTGAGTCCGCTTATTTTACTTTTTACAAATCTTTTGATTCTGGTGATTTTATTTATGGGTGCCGGACGAGCAGAGATAGGAACAATCAAGCTCGGAGTTCTGATAGGTCTAATTGAATATGCGACAATCAGCCTGACTAATATCCAGCAATTCGCTTCTATCATAACCATTATTCCAAGGTCAAAGGTTTCAATAGACAGAATTTCGGAAGTTTTATCGAAAGAAGAGATTCTGAAGATCAAAGAAGACAGCTTCGAATCTGAAGATGGAGGGATAAACTTCAAAGATATAGATTTTTATTATCCCGGCTCCAGGAGAGCAACCCTAAAAAACATCAGCTTTAATTTGCAAAAAGGAGAGACAAAGGCAATCATAGGTTCGACGGGAAGCGGTAAATCTACACTACTTAAACTTTTATTACGAGACTATGATGCCTATCAGGGAAGAATCTGTCTCAATGGAAGGGATGTTCAAACTCTTACGAGAGAAGAGATCAGCGGTATTATTACATATGTTCCTCAAACCAGTTTTTTGTTTTCAGGCAGTGTCAGAGAGAATATTCAGACCGGGAAAAATAATGCCGGTGATAATGAAATCTGGGAGGTTCTTGATATGGTGCAGATGGGAGATTTTTTCAGAGAGTCTCCGTACGGCTTAGATACCCATATCGCACAAAACGCCGTAAATCTTTCGGGTGGGCAAAAGCAGAGGCTTTCGATCGCCCGCGGACTCATCAGAGAATCGGATTTTTATGTTTTCGACGACTGTTTCTCCGCTTTGGACTACACAACAGAGAAGAAAATCAGAGAATCTATTAAGGAAAAATTATCGGATAAGGGAATTCTGGTAATTGCACAGCGGGTAGCGACAGTCAGAGATGCGGATGAAATTTTCGTCCTTGAAAGAGGAGAAATTTCAGATAGAGGAACTCACGAGGAACTTGTTTCAACCTCAACGATTTACAAAGAAATCGTTGATTCACAGATAAAATCCCAAGAGGGGGAAATCAGATGAATACGGAACATATTGACAACAAAGAGAAAAAAGAAGAAAATCTGCCGAGTCTTTCAAAGGGAGTCGGAGGAGCGGGACGTGTTTCAGGTCTCCTTGCGTCAAGCAAGACAAAAGATGCAAAAGGGACTTTGTTCAGGCTGTTTAAAAATCTGGCCTCATTCAAATGGCTTTTCTTATCTGCAATCATTCTGACCTTATCGGCTTCAATCGTTCAGGTATTAATCCCGAGAAAAATCGGACAAATCATAAATATATTCACTGCACTTTTTACTAAGGATGCAGCTTTGGACTGGACTCTTTTGAGAGGAATAGGCATTACACTTTTGGCTTTATATCTTTTCAACTTCCTTTCAAACTATATTTCGAGCATTTTAATGGTAAGGGTGTCGCAGAGTGTAATAAAATCCCTGAGAAATCAGATGCAGGTCAAACTGAATTCCCTGACTTTAAATTACTTCGACCGTTCATCTGCAGGTGATATGGTATCACTGCTCAGCAACGATCTGGACAATGTGGCAAATACACTACAAAGCGGTTTAACAAGTTCATTGTCGGCACTTGTCCTGCTTGTTGGTGTAATCACGATGATGATCATAATCAATCCTATACTGGCTTTTCTGTCCATGATTGTTATCCCGGTATCCTACTTTATGGTTAAATATCTGGTTGGCAAAGCAAAACCCATCTTCAAGAAGAATGCCAATCTGACGGGAGCTTTCAACGGGAAGATAGAAGAAGCCTATATCGGAGAAGACATCGTAAAGCACTACAATATAGGGGCAGATCTGAAAACTGAGCTATCTGCTCTGAATGAGGAATTGTATGACAGTGAATGGAAGTCGTCACTGGTTTCGTTTGTCACAAGACCTGCCGGTGATTTGATTCTGAACTCGAACTATGTATTATTAGCAATTCTAGGCGGAAGATATGTCATAAATGGAGTCCTGTCACTCGGAGGGTTTCAGGCTTTTCTGCAATACACTCAAATGCTCAGAGGTCCGTTCAATCAGGTTCTGGGAATTTTCAACACCATAATGTCCGCTTTGGCTTCGGCAGAACGAGTTTTCGAGTTTCTGGACGCTGAAGAAATTGTCGAATTAGGCGACGAAAGGATGGATGCGGATGCTATCAGAGGAGAAATCGAATTTGATGAAGTCGAATTCGGATATACGGAAAACCTCCTGTTTGACGGAGTCGACCTTAAAGTAAAGCCGGGAGAACAGCTGGCTATCGTCGGCAGAAGCGGAGCCGGTAAAACAACTCTCGTCAATCTGCTGATGCGTTTCTACGAGATAAGCGGCGGCAAAATATATATAGACGGAAAAGATTCCAAAGACTATAGAACTGAGGAGCTGAGAAAAGCATACTCAATGGTCCTGCAGGACACCTGGCTTTTTTCGGGCAGTATCAGAGACAATATAGCTTACGGAGCGGATATATCGGGAGAAGAAGATTTATGCGATGTGGATCTGGACAGAATCAAGGAAGCTGCCGAACTGGCAAGAGCGGATTCATTTATCGACTGTCTTCCTGAGGGTTACGATACCATCCTAACCGAAGGAGCTTCCAATATAAGCAGGGGACAGGTTCAATTGCTGACTATAGCAAGAGCCATGATTAAAAAAGCTCCTATCATAATCCTGGACGAGGCGACGTCTTCGGTCGATACCCGTACAGAGGTATTGATTCAGCACGGGTTGAAGGAGCTTGCAGCCAATTCCACCAGTTTTGTAATAGCCCACAGACTTTCAACGATCCGGGATGCCGACAGAATCATTGTCATGGACAGCGGAACAATTGTAGAAGTCGGAACACATCAGGAGCTGCTCGACAAAAACGGATACTATGCCGAGATGTACAAAGCGGGACAGGCGTAGAAACAAAATCAATTTCTATTGTACGGAATGAAATTATATGTGGTATTATAATAAGAAATGTTAATGGAGAACTTTAATATACAAAATCAGATTATTATGAATAGTAAGAGAGATTATAAGGATTCAGTCAATATTGCTGCCGTCGAACGAGCACTTAAAGTTATGGAGATAATAAGTCACGAAGGCAGAGAGATGGGGATAAATGAGATTGCAGATAAAATGGGAAATTATCCCAGTACAATTTATCGTGTTATCACTACTTTGATGTCCCGAGGTTATATATATCAAAATCCCGAGAATAGTCGTTATGGGATAGGTTATAAGATATATATGCTTGGCAAGAATGTTCAAAAAAATTCCTCATTAATCAGAATTGCCAAGCCCTACGCAGATGCACTTGCTGCAGAGTTTCAGGAGAATGTTAATGTTGCTATCAGATATGACGACAAGTCATATCCAGAAAGATATAGTGCAATAACAATATACCAATCTAAAGGCGGTAAACGGGCACTTAGCGTATCGGAATCTATCGGACAACCTTATGCCTGCTATTCTTCAAGCATCGGCAAAGTACTTCTTGCTTTTTCTGAGGATTTGGATGAGAATTTGCTCAAAAAAGAGAAGCTTAAGCGGTACACTCCAAATACTATTACAGATATGGAAGAGTTTATAAAAGAATTAAAAAGAATCAAAAAGCAAGGTTATGCATTTGATGATCAAGAGCAGGAACCGGGCTTGTATTGTGTGGGATGCCCAGTTTTAAACCATGTTGGTGTAGCGGTTATGGCACTAAGTGTTAGTGGATATGAGGGAAATATAAGAAAAATAGGGCCGAAAAAAATTGCAGATCGTCTTAAAGAGGTGTGTAAAGAAATAAGTCAGTTTTTTCAGTAGATTTTAATAATTAAAACTTTGAATTAAAAAAGAACAATCTATGTGGTTGTTCTTTTGTTGTATAGATAATATAATAATAATAGAAAGCGATTCTGTCAGAAAGAATAAACAGAATCGCAAATTCTTAACTCAACAGAAGAATGATATTCTGCTTAGCAGAATATCATTCAATTAAGAAAGGAGACATAGATATGCAATTAGCGGACAGAATGAGTGTTATCAGAGGTTCAGTTATCAGAGATGTTGCGACTGAGATTGCAAGTCGAAATAATCCGAATCTGATCAAACTTTCGGGCGGATTGCCTGATGAGCAGTTTTTTCCTATGAAAGAGTTGCAAGCTGCTGCGGAGAAGATATTCGCAGATCCTTTACTCTTCGGAGAAGCTCTTCAGTACGGATTGACCAAAGGTGACACGGAACTTATAGAACTTATTATCGAAAGATTGAACAGAAATGAAAAACTGGGAATAAATTTTGATAATATCATCATCTGCACGGGGTGTCAGCAAGGTATTTCTATGGCTTGTACAGCTCTTCTGAATGATGGTGAAACAATTCTAATTGAAAAGCCGAGTTACCTTGATGGGCTCAATGCAGCACTTCCTTATAATCCTAACATCGTGGGTGTTGAAACAGATGATCAGGGAATACGTATTGACAAGCTGGAAGAAGCCTTAAACGCTCACCCGGATACTAAGCTGGTTTATGTAATTCCTAACTTCCAAAACCCTACAGGTAAAGCATGGCCTCTTGAAAGAAGAAAGGCATTTCTTGAACTGCTGAAAAAGTATCCTGAGGTAAAAGTACTGGAAGATAACCCATACGGCGAAATCAGATTCAGAGGAGAACATGTTCCGTGTCTCAAGGCTCTTGATGATACGGGACAGGTGATATACCTTGGTTCATTCTCCAAGATTTTATGTCCGGGTCTCAGAATTGCTTACATTGTATCTGATAGTAAGGAACTGATCGACAGAATAGAGGAAATAAAAGAAGGTCTTGATCTTCAAAGCAATCAATTTTCACAAGTCCATATTCGTGAGTACATGAAGATGTTCGATCTTGATGAACACGTCCGGGATTTATGCAAAGTCTACAAGGGAAGATGTGATGCTCTTATTGAGATGATGAAAAACGAGTTCCCGGTAGGAGTTACTTTCACAATCCCTGACGGAGGACTGTTCCTCTATGTAACCTGCCCTGAAAATTTTGATACAGGAAAAATGCTCAAGGATGCACTTGATGCAGAGGTTTCCTATATTCCAGGTGCATCATTCAATGCTGACGGTAGCGGAAAGAACACTATGAGACTAAACTTTTCTGCTAACGATGTTCCCGATCTACAGGAGGGGATCAGACGTCTTGCAGGAGTGTTTAAAGCAGAAATTGCCAAGCAGGACAAATAAGCAACAGACATATAAGGAGATGACTATGGAAAAGGTTAAATTAAACGTAGAAAGGTGCAAGGGCTGCTATCTCTGCATTGAGAATTGCAAAATCGGTGCAATAACAATGTCGAGTTATACCAATCGCAACGGAGTTGTAACCATTCAGGTTGATCAGAATAAATGTGTACAATGTGGTAATTGCTATACCATGTGTCCTGATCTTGTATTTGAAATTCTTTAGGAGGTATTGGGATGGCAGAAATTTTATTAATAAAAGGGAACGAAGCCCTTGCTGAAGGAGCTATCCGAGGAGGTTGTCGTTTCTATGCAGGATATCCTATTACACCACAGAGCGAGATTCTCGAATGGATGGGAAAGAGACAAGCTGAGGTTGGAGGTGTATTTGTACAGGGAGAATCCGAAATTGCAAGTGTAAATATGGTTTATGCGGCAAGAGCTCTTGGAGTCAGGTCACTTACTTCATCTTCCGGACCGGGATTTACTCTTAAGCAGGAGGGAATTGCCTATTGGGTAAGTGCCGAGATTCCCGGTGTTATAGCATGTGTACAAAGATACGGTATTGGGGACGGTTTTATAGGAGCCGGACAGGATAATTATTGGCAAGCTATAAAGGGTGGTGGTAACGGAGACTATCATCTGATTACTTTGGCCCCTAACAGTGTTCAAGAAAATATGGACATGGCCTATGAATCATTTGAACTGGCCGAAAAGTGGAGACATCCTGTATTAATTCTTTCAGATGCAACAATAGGTCAGATGATTGAGCCTTGTGAGGTAAGACCATATAAAGAGTATGATAAGGATCAGCTTGACTGGGCGGTAAAAGGGACTCCTATCGGACAGCCTAATAAAATCGTATCGGATGTTACTTACATTGAACCGATTGATGAGTGGAATGAGTATTATTTAAATAAATGTCGCAAAATTATTGAAACAGAGCAACGTTGGGAGTCAATACATGTTAATGATGCTGAGATTTGTCTCTTGGCATATGGTATCTCATCAAGAATTGCCGAAGGAGCAGTAAGGAAAGCAAGAGAGGAAGGAATAAAGCTTGGACTTATCAGACCTATAACGCTTTGGCCTTTCCCGAAAAAAGCATTTTCCGAGCTGAAAAACTGCAAGGCATTAGTTACTGTCGAAATGAACATGATGGGACAGTTTAGAGAAGACGTTATTCTGTATTCCGGTAATAAGTATCCGACATATGCAATCACAACAGCATACAAGGTGCCTAAAATTGACGACATCATAGCTTTTGCAAAAAAAATTATCGCGGGAGAGATTGAACCGGAGGAGGTGTTTTAGTATGGCAAGAAAAACAGCAAAAAAGGCACCGGTGATTATGAAGTGTGAGAATATGTTTTGTGCAGGTTGCGGACATTCGATTTTTGATCGTATTCTCGGGGAAGTTCTTACTGAAATGAATATCATTCAGGACACAATAATCTGCTCTGATATAGGTTGCAATCATCAATTCCAGTACAGTATGGCTGTTGATGTAGTAATGCCGCCTCACGGCAAGATGGGAGCTGCTCTTACAGCTATGAAAAGAGTAAGACCGAACAAATATTGTCTGACAATAGCTGGCGACGGTGGTGCTTATGCAATCGGTCTCGGAGAAACTATGTCTGCTGCGACTCGAGACGAAAATGTAACATTCTTTGTAATGAATAATACATGCTATGGAATGACAGGAGGACAACTTGCTCCTACTACTCAAATCGGACAATGGAGTTCATCGACTCCACGAGGTCGTTCTATTGAAGAACATGGAAGAGATTTTGACGTTGTAAAGGTTATGAAGAATCTTGATATAGCTTATCTCGCGAGAACAACAATTACTTCACCTAGCGAAATTGATAAGACAAAAAAAGCTGTTCGTAAAGCTCTTGAAAAGCAACGTGATGGTAAGGGTTTCTCTTTGGTTGAGGTCCTCGTGCCTTGCCCGACTAACTGGGGAATGTCACCTGTTAAAGCTATGGAGCATATTAAAAATGAACTGGTTCCTCGTTATGAAATGGGTGAAATTATCGATAAGTAAGGAAGGTTGAGAGAATGATAACAGAAATTATATGTGCCGGTTTCGGCGGACAAGGCGTGCTGACAGCGGGAAAGTTACTACTCTACGCAGCCTATAAAAAAGATAAACATGTTACATGGTTTCCTTCATATGGCAATGAGATGCGTGGAGGGTCAGCGAACTGTAATGTAATAATCTCAGACGATCGCATCGCCAGTCCATATGCAGACAATCCTGATATGCTGATTGTTTTAAACGGGCCTTCTTTAGAGAAGTTCCAAAATACAGTTAAACCGGGTGGTCGGTTGTTTATAAACACGTCTCTTGTAGATGAAGCCATGGTTACAAGAACTGATGTTGAATTATTTAAAGCACCGGTTACTGATATTGCAATATCTTTGAAAAATGAGAGAGCAGCCAATATTGTAATGCTTGGATATCTTTGCAAAAAGACAAATCTTTTCACAGACAAGGAATTTGAGAACTCAATGTGTGAGTATTTCGAAGATTCCGGTAAGGGCAAATATAATGAAAAAAATGTAGAGGCCTTCAGATCCGGATACAACTTAGATTAGACTAATTCTTCAGAAAGGAGGAAATTGCTTTGAATCTAAATAAACTATTAAAACCCGGAAAACTTGCTATTGTAGGCGCAACGGAGAAGGAAACTTATGGAGGATTTGCTGTGATGCTGATGCAGCAGTTTGCTCCTGAAAGAATGAAGGATGTCTTCTTGGTTAATCCTAAGAGAGACGAGGTATTTGGAGTGCCTTGCTATCACAGTATTGATGAAATACCTGAAGAAATTGATATGGTTATCATCGCTACAGCTAAAAAGACGGTTCCTGATTTGTTGCGCCAAGCTAAAAACAAAGGCGCCGGAGGAGCAGTTGTATTTGCTGCAGGATATGGTGAAACGGGAAAAGCTGAAGATAAGACAGCTGAAAATGAATTGAAAATGCTATGTGAGGAGCTTGATATAGCTCTTATGGGACCTAATTGTGCAGGCTATATAAATGCAGTTGATAATGTTCCGGCAATGGGGTTCATGACATCTGTTCCTGATCATTCCGGGAATGTCGGTCTGGTCTCACAGAGTGGAATGATTTGTACACTCTTACTTGACAGTGGCAAGGTAGATTTCTCCTATGTTATTTCCTGCGGAAATAGCAAAATTGTGGAAGTTGTTGATTACATAGATTTTTTAATTGATGATGAAGATACCAAGGTTATCGTTTCATATATTGAAGGAGTTACTAATCCTAAAAAATTTCTTGAAACCCTTAAAAAAGCTGCCTTAAAAAAGAAACCTGTAATTCTTCTTAAGATAGGAAGATCTGAAAAAGGCAGTAAAGCTGCATCTTCACACACAGGTAGCCTTTCAGGTTCGGATGCTGCTTTTAATGCAATTTTTGAGAAGTATGGAGTTATTAGAGTTGATGACCTTGAAGACATCGCCAGTCTCAGCAATATGTTTGCGAGCATCCCGGCACTTCCTGCCGGAAACAGAGTCGTATCTATAAACGGTTCAGGTGGGGAAAACGGTGTTGCTTGCGACATTGGTTCAATCTATAACATAAATTATCCCGAATTTACAGAGGAGGGAAAAGCGAAGCTCAGACCTATGCTGCCTGACTTTGCAACAATTAGTAATCCGTTGGATACAACTGCAGATGTCTGTTATGACACAGATTGTTTTGCTGACGTGGCTGAGGTCATTATTAATGACGACAATTTCGATATGGCAATTGTCGGTATCACAATAGTAAATGAGCTTACAGATCTCTGCGTCAAGCATATGTCACAGGCTCTTATTAAACTAAAAAAAGAAGGTCGTGTAAACAAACCGATCTTTGTCGTTCCTGCTGTTGAATCCGGTCGTATGCCTGACTATGTAACTAACCTGAAAGAAGCAAGAATTCCTGTAACGGCTCCATGTTATTACGGATACAAGCATGTTGCCAAACTGGGTAGTTATGTTGACTGGCTAAAAACGACAGATGTCGAATCGCTGGAAGATGCTGTTCCGGACAAACCTAAGACAGGTAAGGAAAAAGCTTTATCAGAGCATACATCTAAGGAATTGTTAAAAGAATATGGCGTAACTGTTTCTGAAGAATATATTGCTGTTTCTGAAGATGACGCAGTTAAGCTTGCAAAGAAGATTGGATTTCCTATCGTAATGAAAATTGAGTCTGAGGATATTTTGCATAAGTCAGATGTTGGTGGAGTTAAACTCAACATAAATTCTGAAGAAGAAGTTCGAGTAGCTTATAGGGATATTATGTCAAGCTGCATAGAGAATTGTCCTGATGCTAAAATTAACGGAATACTTATGCAGGAGATGCTAAAGAAGGGAACCGAAGTTATCGTTGGCGTAATGAATGATCCTTCTTTTGGCCCAATGGTTCTTTGCGGGATGGGTGGTGTGTTTACAGAAGTGTTCAAAGATACAGCTCTTTTCCCGGCACCACTGAAGAAAGCTGATGCAATCAGGATGATTAAGTCGCTGAAGGCTTATAAATTGATGACGGGATATCGCGGACAGCCTAAACTGGATGTTGATGCTCTTGCAGACTTGCTTGTAGGTGTGGGAGACTTTGCGGTTGCTCACAAGAATGATCTTGCCGAGATGGACATCAATCCTGTCTTCTTATATCCGGAAGGAGAAGGAGTAATAGCTGCGGATGCATTAGTTATACTTCGCAGCTAAGACTTTGCGATATAAAGGAGGTGCCGTATGTCAAAAACTAATAATCCAGAACTTAATATTGAAGAAAAAATAAGAGAAAGACGAGAGCCGACTGCACTGGAAAGTTTACTTTTAGTATCATTTTCACTTGGGATCTTAATGTACAATGTGGTTTTTTTAAGAGGAGACCCGCATATCCCTTTAATTGTCGGCTGCACTGTTATATCTGCATATGCCATTTATCTATTGGGTTTTAACTGGGAAGACCTGATGGATGCAATCGGTAATGGTATCAAGGAGATCGCACCTACAATTCTCATATATGGAATAATCGGAATGATGATTGCCTGCTGGATTCAGGCAGGTATAATTCCTACACTGATTTATTATGGACTTAAAATTCTTAATCCGAAATTCTTCCTCGTTTTGGCGATGTTAATCTGTGCGATTGTTTCGACAGCCACGGGTTCCAGTTGGACAACTGTAGGAACTATGGGAGTTGTTTTCCTGAGCATAGGTGCCGGATTCGGAGTTCCGATGCCTATCACAGCTGGTGCCGCAATTTCTGGTTCATATTTTGGAGACAAGATATCGCCATTGTCCGATACTACTAATCTGGCTCCTGCGATAGCAGGTTCTAATCTGTTTGATCACGTAAGACATATGCTTGTAAGCAGCGGGATATCTCTTGGAATTGCTGGAATAATATTCCTTTTTATGGGGTTTGGATATGGTGGAGATGGAGCTGACATGCCCAAAATAGTAGAAATTCAGGAAACAATCCAAGAAGGATTTAATATCAATCCGTTACTACTGTTAGTTCTTGTTCTCGTAATATTAATGGGAATTCTTAAGCAACCTGCCGTTCCAAGTCTCTTCTTGGGAGTTTTCGCTGGAGCTCTGTGCGGAGTATTTTTTCAAGGGGTATCATTTAACGATTTGCAGATAGCACTTCAGTATGGATTCGAGTTTTCAAGCGATTCCGAGATGATGAATTCGTTACTTTCAGGCGGAGGGATTCAGAACATGATGTGGTCGATGTCACTCACTCTTTGTGCAATCTGCTTTGGAAGCGTACTCGATGCTACGAATATGCTTAATATTCTTGCATCAAAACTACTTACTGTTGCCAAGAGTACAGGCGGACTCATTACCTGTGTGGTTCTGTCATGTCTGGGAACAAATATTATTACAGGAGATCAATATCTTGCAATTATTCTTCCGGGAAAGATGTATAAGAAAGAGTTCAAAGATAGAGGATTGGCTCCACAGAATTTATCAAGAGCACTTGAAGATGCGGGGACAGTTACATCACCTCTTGTACCTTGGAGTTCTTGTGCGGCCGTAATGGTTGCTGCACTCGGTATTCCTACACTTGAATATTTGCCATATACGTTCTTCAGTATAGTTTCACCTTTGGTATCAATAGTCTTGGGGTTTACAGGAATATCGATACTGTACACGAACAAAAATAATAAAGCCGTAAAGAATGCGGAATAAATGCAACTAAGGTTATAAAAAATAAAATATATCTGTTTCGAAAGTAAAGGAGAAAAGAGATGGTTAATAAGACACCTTTTAGGATTACAGGCAGAATTTATGCTGCTATAATCGCAATCGGATTGGTAAACTCAATCGTATTTACTATTCCGTATATTAAGTACACTTTTTACTATGGAATGCTTGAAATGACAGGTTGCACGCATGCTCAACTCGGACTTCTGATGACTATCTATGGTCTGGGTGAGCTGTTTGGACTTCCGATCGGCGGTCTTCTTGCTGACAAAGTCGATTCAAGAAAAGGTCTTTGCTATTCATGTGCGGCAACGGGTATATTATGCTATCTACTCGTTTGGAAACCGACATATGCTATGACTGCACTGGTTTGGTTTTTACTGATTTTCACTTCTCTGTTCATCTTCTGGGGATCTATATTCAAGGGTCTGAGAGAGTTAGCTCCTGCCGAATATCAAGGAAGAATGGTAGGCTTCTATTCAGGGGCATCCGGAATAGGTTATTGGGTAGTTAACACAGCTATGGTGCCTGTTTATGACAAGTACTCAAAGATTTCGGACGGTAAGGGAATGGTTGCTGTATTTGTATTCTTCGGTGCACTTTGCTTCATATATGCAATATGTGCATGGTTTATAATCGGTGCCTGCAGAAAAGAACAAGAAAGGAATGGATGGGACTTCCTTCATGAAGACGGAGTTGCGATTGAATATGGGGTTAAAGGTCTTATCTCCGATCTCAAAGAGGTTGTCAGGTATAAATCAGTATGGGTTTTCGGTCTCGTAATGTTTGGAACATACGGAATTCAGATTGCTCTATCATACACTGAATCTTTTTTCACAGATGTTCTCGGAATGACAATAGTATTCGGTGCATTCCTCTCTGTAATGAGATATTATGGAATGCAGGCTATCGGTGCTCCGGTTCAGGGATGGTTGTCAGATAAAGTTGGCGGACCTTCAAAAGTTGTGTCTTGGGGTAACTTGCTCACAGCAGCAATTCTTGCTTTATTAATCATTTTACCGACCAAAACGCTTCAGGTTGTTCCATTTTTGATTGCTATTATACTTCTAGGCGGATTCTTTAACAGCGGAAGTTACGGTGCAATGTTTGCTCTGCCTACAGAGGGAAAAGTTCCGGCGAGACTCTACGCTGCAGCTGTAGGATTGTCATCGGCCATGGGATATACTCCGGATATCTTCGAACATGCTATGTTTGGTTCTTGGCTTGATAATCATGGTAACGCTGCTTATCCTTTTATCTTCGGTTTCGGAATTGCGGTTGCTCTTGTCGCTGTTATAGCTCTGCAGGTTTTCCGTAGAGATAAGAAAAAAGGAGAACTCACCTTCGGCTCTGCAAAGACAGTAGCTGATGCTGCTGAATAATTATTTATATTCATAGGCGAAATACTCAAATCGGGGGCTTTTAAGCCCCCTTACTTTATACGTAAAGAATCTTCCATTTCTCAAGGAGTAGATATAAAATGAGATTGCATATATCAGGCTTAAAAAAGGCGTTTCAAATGAGAAAAAGATTAGTCTTCCAAGCAATGTTTAAGTTTGTATCAGGTATTATTGCGGTAGGGGTATTGATATTTCTACCGGCAGGCAGCTTTGCATTTTATAATGGCTGGATTCTTATGGAAATTTTATTTGTTCCGATGCTTATTACCGGAATCGTGATGATGTTCAAGAATCCTGAGCTTCTGGAAAAAAGACTTAATGCAAAAGAAGAGGAAAGAGAGCAAAGCTTGGTCGTAAAACTCAGCGGATTAATGTTTGCAGTGGGCTTTATTATTGCAGGACTCGGATATCGTTTTGACTGGTACACATTACCAAAAGGATTCGTTATCAGTGGTGTGGTGATATTCCTTGCAGCATATATTCTGTATGCAGAGATTCTCAGGGAAAATACATATCTCAGCCGTACAATCAAAGTTCAAAAAAATCAAAAGATTCTTGACACAGGGTTATACAGTATTGTCAGACATCCGATGTACAGTGTTACGATACTGTTGTTTCTGTCAATGCCGCTTGTACTGGGCTCGATATATTCATTTTTCATTTTCCTTGCATACCCATTCATAATTGCAAAAAGAATATGGACGGAAGAAGAATTGTTGGAAAGAGAACTGGAAGGGTATAAGGAGTATAAAGAAAAGGTTAAATATCGGTTGGTGCCGTTTGTGTGGTGACGTACAGATATTATACAATAAACATAGCAGGCTGCTTTGAAGAAAAAAATGTCATCGGAGGTATATATGGCTACAGAGCGTAAAGGTAGAAATCAAAAGCTAAAGATGTTGTATCTGATGAAGATTTTCTCAGAGGAGACAGATGATAACCATTATCTCACTATGCCGGAGATTATTCAGAAACTTTCGACATACAGTGTGAATGCGGATCGCAAGACTCTGTATCAGGACTTTGATGAACTCAGGAAGTTTGGCTGTGACATTCTCACATTTCAAGAAGGACGCAAATATTACTATTATCTCGGTCACAGGGATTTCGAGTTGCCTGAGCTCAAACTGCTGGTGGATGCAGTACAATCATCGAAGTTTATCACGGACAAGAAGTCATCGCAGCTTATTAGGAAGCTGGAATCTCTTGTAAGCAAGTATGAGGGGTCAAAACTGCAAAGACAAGTATTCATCGCCGGTCGTGTTAAGACCATGAACGAGAGCATATATTATAATGTGGATAAAATACACGAGGCAATCAGTGCTGATAAGCAGATAAAATTCAAATACTTTGACTGGAATCTGAAAAAAGAGATGGAGGCCAGATTTGACGGCAGATGGTATCAGCTGAATCCGATGGCTCTGATGTGGGATGATGAGAAATACTATCTGGTCGGATTTGACGATAAACATGCATGCATAATTCATTATAGAGTAGATAAAATGATGGATATTCACATAATAGATAAGCCGAGAGAGGGAAAGAAGGCGTTCGAAGAATTTAACCTGGCGCATTATGCGAAAACCCTTTTCGGTATGTATGTTGGTGAAGAAACCAAGGTAACGCTTGAAGGCGGGAACCATATGGTTGGAGTACTGATAGACCGCTTCGGCAAAGACATCATCATAGTCCCTGTTGATGATAATCATTTTCAAACTACGGTTACGGTGGCGATGAGCAATCATTTTCTCGGATGGATCATGTCGCTTGAAGGGGAAATCAGGATAGTCGAACCGGACAGCGTGGTAGAACAGATGAAAAACTTGATAAAACAATTCTCAATGCAATACAAGATATAGGTCCATTATTACAATAGAGTGCAAGATAACGGTTTCCCGGTGGAGCCGTTTTTTGCTTTGCGCGATTTTGATGGGTGTTTTTTAGTACACTTGGTTATTCTGCCGGTGATTATGTGTAATGTGGGCGTTTTTTGGTACACAAGGCAATATAAAATATAGATAACAAAACAGATAGACACTAATAAAACATACTAACAAAGAAAGAGAGGATGCGGTAATGAAAAAACTCTACTTTACAATTACAGGTACAAATCACTATCACGGTAAGGATTTTTTTGAAAAAGACATGAAGGTAAAACTTATCAAGGAACCTGATAATCCTTTCGATAAAGAGGCGATAAAAGTTGAAATTAAGGGGCTGGGTGTTGTAGGTTATGTTGCCAACAGTCCATACACTTTAGTTGGAGAGAGTTATAGTGCAGGTAGACTGTACGACAAAATCGGCGATAAAGCAAAAGGCACAGTGCTTTACAACGTCAACGATGGAGTGCTTTGCTATATATCACAATGCGATAACAGGTTTTCGCTTAAGCATGGAGCTCGCCGGTATAGAAAGAAAGCTGATTGGTAAATAAAAAACCAGTTAAGAATTGATTTTATAATACAGCATAAAAATCATTTTTTCGAATATTTTGATAAAAGTTTCTTGCAAGAATTTAATAAAAAAAAAAGAAAAGTTGCTTTTATTAGTTTTAAAAAGCAACTTATTCTAAATAAATAATAAATTATATATTTCAATCCGCGATAAAATTATCGTTAAAATAATTATAGGGAAAAAAAACGATTTCCGCAATAGATATCTTTATATAACTTATAAATTTAGATTAGAATTAGTATAACAAATTGTAAGGTTGACTTTGTTCGACGTGGGGCGTATGATGAATAAAAATAGTAGGAATTTTGGAAGCATTAAAAAAACTAGAAGGAGGTGAGAGAATGCCGAGAAAACGCTATGAGGTATCATTTGAGATTGCAGGTAATACGGCTTTGTGGACGAGACCGGACACAGGAGATTCGCCATGCAGCTATCCGGCGCCGACCTATTCAGCTGCAAAAGCTTTGTTTGAAAGTATTTTGTGGGGACCGGCAACGTTGATTCTTCCGAAAAAGGTGGAGCTATGTTCACCCATTAGATTCCATAACTATGTCACTAATTATGGTGGACCGCTTAGAAAGAATGATTCGATACGAAAAGGTAACAACTACCAGTTGTACGCAACGGTATTGACGGATGTGTGTTACAGATTTTACGCTGAAGTAATTCCGAATTCGAACAAAAAATACTTGCCTGAAAATGCTGTTAAATGGGATCAAAAAACCACAAATCCGGGACACGCATATCAGGCAATTTTTAATCGAAGGTTAAAACGCGGGCAATCTTATGCGAGCTTGTCGCTTGGATGGAATGAATTCACACCGTCATATTTTGGACCGTTTCGTGAGGAAACGAGGGTGTGCTCAGAAATTCCAGACATTTTGATTCCGTCAATGTTAAGGGAAGTTTTTCCGGAGGGATATAAGTCGGAATATAAAGCGATTTATGATACTGATGTTTGGATAAAAAACGGTGTTTTGGTTTATCCGGAAAGGAGGTTGATGGAGGAATGATAAATGAACTAAGACAACTTTCAATCGCTATGGAAAAGGCGAGTATTTCTGCTGAAAGTTGGCATCGCAAGTACAAGCTTATTCCTAATGTTAATGCAAATAATCCGTGTCTTCAGATTGTTTTTTTCTCTGGAGAGATAAAGTACATAAGAAGTGTAAGCAAGGAGCAAGCTGCAACAATACGAAAATATGGAAGTAATCAAGGTACTTTTCCAGGATTAAATCTGGTTCCTCTTTATCGTATCACAGATGAAAATATTAAGAAAGAAATCCGAGAGCTGAAAGATAAGGCGATTAATGAAGAAATGTTGAAAAAAATTGAGTTATTTTGCAATGAAAATAACTGGAATGAAAAATTTCTAAAAAAATATAGAATCTCAATGGAATCGGTTTCGGATGAGCTTAATGAAAAGATAAAGAACAAAGAATCATGCAGAGAACTTTTTGTTCTCATGAAAGAAGTTGAACAGTATCGCAACCCACAGAAGATGCGGGATGCACTTGAGAATGCAGCTTTTGAGCAGTTGAGGCAGAATGATGATGTCCAATTAGCTTTGCAGGTTTTATTTCACCTTGGCTCTGAAAGAAAAGATGCTAATGAAGATACAGGTACGTTGTCAACAATTCTGGATTGCGAGAATCTGATTGAAACCGGATATTCTACTACGGGAATGAAATTTACAAAAAAAATTAATGCGGTACTTTTGGAATCCGAATCAGAAGATGAAGGAGAGATAAAGAAAGAAGAGAAAGCACTGGATGCATTTGGTGAACTTTTTATCCCTGTTGAAGAACCTATGCCATCAGTTAAGTTGGCAGGAGGTATTGATGTGACGCTTAGAACTATGTTTAGAGAACAGCGTTGTCAGGAGCGCTACGGAAGAATTGAAAATGCCTCTTATCCGATTTCTCCTGGAATGAGAATATCACTTCAGTCAGCATTGACATGGATAGGAAGTGCTGAACACAGGGATAAGATGTGGATAAATGTTGACAAAGATGAAATTCTATTCGCTTATCCATACATACTACCTGAAGTTCAGACGAGTTATGTAAGAGCTTTCATAAATTCACCGAGAGGGAATTCGCATTTTGAAGCGGAAGCGAAAAAACTTGTAGAGGAGCTGAATAAGACGAGAATTCCCGGCACTTTGAGCAATGCAAATCGTTTGCGTATATTTATTCTCAAGAAGATTGATAAGGCAAGAACTAAGGTTATATATACGAGGGTAACGGATCCTGTTGAAATTAAGTCCCGAAGTGAGGTGTGGACGCTCGGATGCCGAAATATTCCTGAGTCAAGATTTGGTGAAGTGGAAATATTGTTTCCGCTGAGAATAGCAGATATCCTGAATCGTGTATGGAAGCAGGACGGAACTATCGCAACGGATAAATTCAAACCTGTCCCTAAGTATCACGGAATTGAGTTGCTGTTTGAACGTGATGAGCCTGTAACAAGAGACTTGTATATGTTGGTACAGGCGAGTGTCACGCTTGCGCCATATCTGGGGGCTCATGCTCACGAGAAGTTGGGCGAAAAAAAATGGTGGAACGTAAAAGATATGCTGAGTCTCATGGGGATGATGCTATATAGAGTTGGTATAAGAAAGGAGCAATACATGAATAAGTTTCCATATCAATATGGACAACTGCTAAAGGTTTCAGACGAACTGCATACACTTTATTGCAATGTAGTGCGTAAAGGTGAGGTTCCTCCGCAACTGGCAGGAAGCGGGCTGTATCAAACAGCTGTTGATTCGCCTGTAAGGGCACTTAGGCAGCTCGGTCAACGTATGAATCCATATATAACCTGGGCAAAATATTACAGAACAAAAAATGTTCCTGAGGAAGGTAAAGAGTCATGGAGAGCAGGATGGCTACTTGCACTTTATGAGAAAATAGCGAATGCTCTTTATGCAGAGTGGATGTGTGAAGAGAATGAACAAGGGATAAAAGTAAAATTCAATGATGCGGAAAAAGCACAGCTTTTTATCGGTTATTTAGCTTCTTTCCCGAAAAACGAAAAGAAAATTAACGAAATATCAGATGAAAACGAGGAATTATTAAATGAAAACAAGGAGGAAGAAAATGAATAATGAGGTAAAAAGAGCAACGGGACTGCTTGTAATTGAGGTTTTGAATTCAAACCCTAACGGGGATCCTGATCGTGAAAGCGATCCGAGGCAGCGTCCCAACGGATGCGGTGAAATTTCTCCGGTATCATTCAAGAGAAAGCTACGAGAATTGTTAGATGACCACGATGCTCCATTTTTCTGCTCACTTCCTGAAAAGTTCAGTGGAAATGCAGATAGTTATCATATCCTAGAACACAGAGGTCGTGACAGAAATGCTATAAGTAAAGAAATGGGGAAAGATGCCAATGATTTCCTTAATAGTATTTTTGTAAAGAAATATTGGGATGCCAGAGTGTTCGGCAATACTTTCTTGGAAAAAGAGGCGGATAAGGGCTTTATTAAAACAGGAGTTGTTCAAATCGGCATGGGCGTTTCGATTTGCCCGGTAAATATTCAGAGGCTGACCAATACAAGCAAAGCCGGTGTGCAGGAAGGGAAGAATGCTGGAATGGCACCTTTAGCTTTCAGAGTTGTCGAACATGGAGTTTACTGCATGCCTTTCTTTGTAAATCCGAATTATGCACATAAAAGCGGGTGTACAGCTGATGATATAGAGCTGTTAAAGCTTCTCATTCCACATGCATATGACTTGAACCGCTCGGCGATAAGACCTGATGTTCGTATACGCCATGCATGGTATATGGAACATAAAAATCTGCTCGGAAGTTGCCCTGACTATATACTCATTGAAGCGTTAACTCCTGTAAGGAAAGGAGACCCGTCAGAACCTTCCGAAAGCTGGAAGGATTATGAAGATAAGGCCGCTTTACCTGAAATACTAGCCGAGAGAATGGATAGTGTACTTGATTTAATGAATATATGATGGAATATTTAGCACATAGCAAAAAAGAAGAAATACCGGCTCAGTCATACAGTTCGCACGTTAAAGGTGTTTTTGATAAAACGATTAAATTTGCTGAAGAGGTGGAGAAATATGCAAAAAACACAGACGGTCAACTTAGAGATATAGCTGCCCGAGCTGCAATATCTCACGATATTGGAAAGCTTTTATCTGCAAATCAAGAAGTCCTGAGAAGTGAAAAGAGTTCTCCGCATTTGCCAATCAACCATGTTGATGCTGGTGTCGCAAAGATTAAAAAGGATAATGCACCTCTGGCCTCTATTATTGCGTATTCACACCATAGAGGATTGCCAAATTATTATGATGAGGCGATAAAGGGAGAACATATATTTAGAGATGAATGTGAAAAAACACTAAATCTTGTTGACAATCAGCTTGATGAGCTTTGCGAGATTCACAACTCTCTTGTGTCCGAAACGGTCACTGGCGATGAAATCTGTTATGCAGAAAACCGACAAGTTTTTTTAAGAATGGCACTGTCTTGTCTTGCAGATGCCGATCACTCAGATACCGCCATGAATTATAGGCAATATCCTGAAAATGACAGCATGCCTTTACTTCGTGCGGAAGAAAGGCTTAAGCAGCTGGACGATAGAGTTAGCAAACTTGGTAACGGTGATGAAAGAAGCCTTCTGCGAGCAAAGATGTATCAGTCATGCAGAGATTCTAAACAGACAGGTGCTTTTTCATCATGCGATAGTCCGGTAGGGTCGGGGAAAACAACTGCAGTCATGGCTCACCTTCTCAAGCAGGCTATCGAAAGGAGAGCGAGAAGGATTTTCGTTGTCTTGCCTTTTACATCCATCATCACACAGTCTGTGAATACTTATAGGGATTATCTGGTTTTACCGGGAGAAGATCCCGAGAAAGTTGTTGCGGAACTTCACCATCGAGTAGATTGTAATGAATATGATACATATTATCTGACATCACTCTGGAGAGCACCGATTATTGTTACGACAGCCGTGGCATTTTTTGAGACTTTGGCATCAAACAGACCATCAACTTTGAGGCGTTTACATGAGTTGCCGGGTAGCGTAATCTTCGTTGACGAATCACACGCAGCTCTGCCCGTAAAGTTGCTACCTACAGCATGGCTTTGGATGAATGTTCTTGCTGATGAATGGGGGTGCTACTGGGTTCTGGCATCAGGTTCTTTGGTACGTTTTTGGAAAATTCCTGAAATAATGGAAACATACAGCGAGATTGGATTGAAAGGAATTGCAGAGGTTCCAAAACTCGTTGATGAGGAACTTAGAAATAGTCTCATGAGTTACGAAAAAGATCGAATTTATTATCGTTTTGAGCCGGAGATAAAAAATCTGGAATCTTTGGTTGAATGGGTAACAAAGTTTTCCGGACCAAGACTTCTGATTGTCAACACTGTAAATAATGCTGCAATTATCGCTGATCATATCCTGAAATGCAATGATGGGGATAGGAACAAAGTAGAGCATCTATCTACGGCTATTACTTCAGAAGACAGGAGTAAAACGATTGAACGTATTAGAAAAAGATTAAAAAACAAAGAAGATCAGGACTGGACTTTAGTTGCAACTTCATGTGTGGAAGCAGGTGTTGACTTTTCGTTTAGAGTTGCATTTAGAGAACTATCATCGCTTCTTTCTCTGCTACAGACTGCAGGTCGTGTAAACAGGCATGGGTTGCACAAGAATGCTGAGATTTGGAGTTTTCGGCTCTTAAGTGATAAAAAAACAGGGATAAATGAAAATCCCGGGCTTCGCGATTCCCAAACAATTCTTAGAAGCTATTTTGATAAGGGTATAAAAATAGAGCCATCGCTGAGTACAATGTCAATGAAAGAAGAGCTTAATATTAACGGCAATGCTATTTTGAATTTTATAAAAGAAATACAAATGGATGAGATGTCTTTAAATTTTGAATATGTTGCTGAGAAATTTGTTGTAATTGATAACGATACAGTCCCTGTTGTCGTTGACAAAAAGCTTGCCGATGAAATTCGTAATGGTTATGGAAACTGGCAAGAGTTGCAGAAAAAATCTGTAAGCATTAGAAAGTACAAAGCAAAAGAGATGGCATTGGAGGAAATAAAGCCTGGCATATATAAGTGGAACCGAAAATATGATGACTTTATCGGCTATATGGCAGGTGTAATAGAAGAGAAGAAATTTGAGAATGATTTTTTGAGTGTTTAGTTAATTTTGCATAGTCAATATATTTTTTTCTTGAAATTGGAGGCTAATATGGAATCTGATGACTATCTTATGATTTCCGGAATACAGCACTTTCTGTTTTGCAGAAGGCAGTGGGCATTGATACATGTTGAAAATCAGTGGGATGAGAACGGATTGACTGCCGAGGGGCAAGTTATGCATAAACGGGTTCACGATGCTTCGGTTAGAGATGTACGCAATGGTATTGTTACAATTAGAGGTCTTCGTTTAAAATCGGAAAAGTACAGGATTACTGGAATATGTGATGCAGTTGAACTTTTGCCGGATGAGAGAGGCATATCGTTTGCAAAGCTTGACGGTACATGGAGAGTTAGACCTGTAGAGTATAAGAGAGGTAAAAGTAAAATTGAAGACTGTGATAGAATGCAGGCTGTTGCACAAGCACTTTGTCTTGAGGAGATGTTGTCATGTGAAGTGAATCAATGTGCAATATTTTACGGAGAAACAAAGCGACGTGAAACTTTTGATATTACCGAGGAACTGCGGGAGAAGGCGACTGATGTTTTTACTGAAATGCATAAATATTATGAAACCAGCTATACTCCGAAAGTAAAAACGACTCCGAAATGTCGAAGTTGTTCATTAAAAGATATTTGCTTGCCTGAACTGTTAAGAAAACCTACATGCAAATCAGTTAAAAAGTATATAGAAGGACATATTGCGGAGGAAGATTGATATGAAGAAGCTTCTTAACACCTTATATGTTACTTCGGAGGATGCTTACCTATCTTTAGACGGTGAGAATGTCATTATTACTATTGATTGTGACGAGAAACACAGGATTCCATTACATACACTTGAGAGTATTATAAGTTTTTCGTATAAAGGAGCTTCTCCAGCTTTAATGGGGAAATGTGTCAACCAAAATATTCAGTTGTCATTTTATTCACCGTATGGGAAATATTGGGCGAGTGTAAATGGCAGTACGAATGGGAATGTTCTTCTCAGAAGGGAACAATACAGGATCGCTGATAACGAAGAAAAGTCTCTTGACCTTGCCAAGGTATTTATTTGCGGTAAGCTGTACAATTCAAGATATTTACTTCTGAAATTTGCGAGAGACTATGAATTAAGGATTGATACCGATGCACTTAGAGATAAAGCAAGAATGCTGAAGGATAATATGACTGAGGTGAGAACTGCAACTTCTAAGGAACAGATTAGAGGAATTGAAGGGAGTGCCGCAGCGGATTATTTTGAAGTGTTTGACAGTCTGATTTTGCAAAACAAAAATGACTTTAAGTTCTATTTCAGAAATCGGAGACCACCTGTTGACAATGTTAATGCACTGCTTTCTCTATCATATACGTTACTTGCGAATGACTGTGCTGCCGCTTTGGCGGGTGTTGGACTGGATCCATATGTTGGCTTTCTGCATGTAGATCGACCGGGACGCAGATCGCTAGCTTTGGATTTAATGGAGGAGCTGCGTTCTGTTTATGCTGATCGTTTTGTTCTTACTCTGATAAATAACAGAATTGTAAGTGGAGAGGATTTTGATGAGCAAGAAAGTGGAGCTGTTCTACTGACGGAAGACGGGAGAAAGCGCTTTCTTATGGAATGGCAAAAAAAGAAAAAGGAAAGTCTAAGACATCCCTTCTTAGAAGAAAAAGTGTTTTGGGGACTTGTACCTCATGTTCAGGCAATGCTTTTAGCAAGGTATTTGAGGGGAGACTTGGATAATTATCCACCATTTTTCTGGAAGTAGGTGATTGTGATGCTAATTCTTGTAACGTATGATGTTGATACTACAACGCAGACCGGGCGAAAGCGTTTAAACAAGATTGCAAAGCTTTGTTGCGATTATGGTCAAAGAGTGCAGAATTCTGTTTTTGAATGTAACGTCGATTATGCAAAGTATGTTTTTATAAAGAACAGTTTACTTGATTTATATGATTCAGAGAGAGATAGCATAAGAATTTATAATTTAGGAAATAATTATTCCCACAGGATTGAACACTTTGGGGCAAAAGAAACCTATGATCCTGAAGGATTACTAATGTTGTAAATAGTTAATAATAGTAAGTGCGAAGTGTAAGCTGTTTGATTATTTAAAGGCTTTTCGCACTGTAAAAATTAGTTTTTCATGGCTTTGGAGAGTTAAAATTACTTAAAAGCTTTATAAAAATAAGTGGTTAAACAAATTCTTTGTGATCTATGCATTAGTTTTTGTAAAAACCGCGGTCGCAGCTCATACGAGCTGCGTGGATTGAAATACAGACATCGACTTTAAGGGTTTATGTTCTGTGGGGTCGCAGCTCATACGAGCTGCGTGGATTGAAATACAGCCTCCCTATCATTAGGATCATGCCGAACCAACGTCGCAGCTCATACGAGCTGCGTGGATTGAAATTAAAATGGCAATGCGTCGTCAACTTGTTCAAAGGGTCGCAGCTCATACGAGCTGCGTGGATTGAAATCGACCCCGGCCAGAATGCCAAATCCAAGGCCGCCGTCGCAGCTCACACGAGCTGCGTGGATTGAAATAATTAGAAATTGTAAACAATCTTGTCAGACAAGTCGCAGCTCACACGAGCTGCGTGGATTGAAATTCAAAAAAATCACCTTCCAATTAGGATATTATGGATCAATCTGTTACTGAGAAAGAAAACGTGAGAATACAATATGATGGCTCAGCTTCTATCGGATGATTCCCATATTTCTCTGAGAGTATCTATATTTGAAGGTGAAACAAAAGCGACTAAACTATTTTCTGAGAGGGAGTTCGGATATGACTGTTTATTGTAGTTGCTTGATAATTTGCTGAGATATGGAGATGTTCTCAATATTATCCAAGCGGATGAAGAAAACCGTTTTGTCGCACGGAGTGCTTCCTCCGTCGTAAACTTGGGGTGTTAGAAAGCCTTTAAATGAGAGACGCAAACTTATTATTTTTTGAAATGAGGGATAATCCGAATATAACAAAAATAAAACTTCAAAAAAAACTGAAAATAAGTGGTACAGCCGTTGATAATAATATTGATTTTACGAAAAAATGGATACATAGAAAGAATTAGCTTAAGAAGAGGTGGATATTGGCATAATGGCAGAGTATGGATTACATTAAATGAGTTTTATCTGTATAATGATCGGTACCATTGTGAGAGGTCTTATTTAAGGATAATTGGTGATAAAATTAAAGATTTTGAAAATATGAAAGAAGCGGAAATTACTTCTTAAGCGTACGGCACATGGTTTGAAAGGGCATGATAGACTCTCGATTTGTCGTACCTGAGATTGCCGATACCCTTGATGTCAAATAAATGCTACACTCGAAAAAGCTTGATTTCACGGGATTCTATGAATGTAAAAACAGCCAAAATAGCGTATTGTTTTTGACTTCTCCTTCGGGGAGAATGACATAATCATGTATGATAAAGCTGTTATATTTTAGGGCAATAAAAGCCAATCTGTGAGATAATGTTAGTAGGGAATTTTTACTTTGAGAATGTTGTAAAGACAATTAGGTTATCGAGAATCTTCGGCAACTACATCTAATCTTAAAGACAATAATCTATGAGATATAGATTTTGACTCTGCAATTCGAAATTTATTAGCAAGGAAATTGATTGTGAATGATTTAACACACTGTGGTGAGCAGTTTGAAAAAATCATTGATATTATTGAGTCCGCAAAAGAACGTGCTTACCGCAAAGTTAACGAAGAATTGATTTTAATGTACCGTGATATTGGAGAATATATTAGCATACAGTCTGAAAATGCTGAGTACGGCGATGCCTTTGTGCAGAAACTTGCCGACTTTTTTGCGGAAAACTACCCTGACC
>DUVP01000008.1 GCA_012840975.1 Mogibacterium sp.
TAATCCACTGTGCCCCTGCCTGATACTGTGTTCGAATAGCTTTTCTGAATTCATCAGGGGAATCTGCTTCAAGATACATTGTCCCGAAGAATTCATTACCTGCCTCTGTCGGCGAGATGATTTTCCCGCTCGGAAGGACAGTCGGCCCCATTACCATCCCTTCATCGAAGGCTTTGGCAACGCTGATTACGATATTATTTCTATCACCAACATCTCTTACGGTTGTGTAGCCCATACGGAGATTGTCTTGTGCAAGTTTTACCGCCCTCATCGTTCGGTAAGCATCCGCTTGCACGTTTTCTTCAAAAGTATTCATGCCGCAGAGGTCCAGATGAAGATGCGCTTCAATTAGTCCCGGGAGTACAGTCTTTCCTGTCATATCTAAAGATTCTGCATCAGCAACGGTACCGGCAGGTTTTATCTCTTGAATAACACCATCATTGATTACAATATCCGCGGTGCTTCCATCAAAACCCTCCGTCAGTTCCGGAAGAATCCTTGCATTTTTTAATACGATCATTATCTGCTCCTTTCTTTTTCGCTCTTTGGCTTTAATGGGTGATATTATTCTTCTGCCTCCGCTGCCGCGATATTCGCCTTATATACTGCAATATATTTCTTGTACACCGTCAGCATCACTATTCCGATAACCATCATGACGGCAAGATAAAGAAATATTTTATGATATCCGTCATTGCCATAAGCATCTAAAAGCTTACCGGCCATAAAAGGACAAATAACCTCGGGAAGATAGCCGATTGTACAAATGAGGCCGATTGCTGTACCTCCAATTTTGGCCGGCACGCCCGACTCTTCCAGCATGGAAAAGACCAGGCTGTATGCCGCATACATTCCAAAATAACATATAATGGAAACGATAATGAAAGTAGTCGAACTCATCCCTTTGAAGAAAATAAGAACCAATGTAACGAACAGCATCATTCCGAAAGTAACATACATCAGATTGGCTCTTCCGATTTTGTCAGCGGCTATACCGCCTGAGAAGCAGGCAATCGGTCGGACATATTGTGCCAATACGGTAATCATAGCTCCGGCTGATGCCGCCATTCCCATAGTAGCCGTTGCATAAGGTGTGAAGTACCAGTAAAGCATATTCATATTGTAACTGCAAAGGAGAATAGCGGAAAGTATCCAAACGACAGGCAGCTTCACCACAGCACCGATATCCTTGAAACTGAATTTACCATCTTCCTCTTCCGTTTTCACGGAATCATCGACATCTTCATCTTTGAGGAATAGAAAGATCAGTACGCCCAGGATGATAACACTCACTGCGTAGAATAGGATAACTCCGTTTATGCCTGCACGATCATTGACGCCTTTTCCCAGGGCGTTAAAGATTACAACAAGCAGTGATGCATGAATCGCGTTTACAATTCCTCTACCGCCATCCATGAAACCGTATGCTTTACTCTGCTCCTCAGGATTTGCCATGGAACGCAGGCTCTTAAGGAGCGAAGGCCAAAAAGCGAACAGTGTTGTGAAGCCCCATATCAAATAAATTATCACCAGCATGCCATAGCTGGGTTTCCCAAGATGAATAAGTCCTGCAACGCCGGAAGTTATAAGAGATACTGCCATGAGTATTCTTGGCTTGACAATGTCCGCAACCACCCCGCCGAACAAATACGAACATGCTCCCATGATTCCAAAAATGGAGCCGAATGTTCCCATCTGAGTATTTGTCAGATTGTAGGTTTCCAAATAGGCATCATACAAATACGATCTGAAATAAGGCAGGCCATAAATCATTGAACCTGCAATTGTGATAATAATGAGACGCCATATGTTTTTCTTGAGTTTAGATTCCATACCTTTTACCTTTTGTCCTTTCTCGATCGAAGCGATCGATTCCATGTTGATTTCTGTGGCACACATATTTGCACAATCGTAACGTGATAACAAATCATAAAGTGCGAATATTCATGATGCCAAAGAGTTGCTTTTTCTGAGAACAATCTCTCTAAGTACAATATAATATAGCGAGAATAAGATGGAGAAACAAAGGGGATAAATAGTCGTGAAACTACACAATTAACGACAAAATTTCTCTTTACACGAGAATTGTTTGCAGCATTACCGAGATATTTTTTGAGAAAGCAAAGAAAGATGCATATTCCATGTGTTATTGTATTTATACGAGAATTATTATAAGTACTCATCACATAATGCAAGAGATTGTGCGGACCGTGCCAAAGGAGCAATTTGCCAAAAATTCTGCATAATGATATAAATAATATATCATTTAAATTCTTTGTCAGTGGAGGCGCCATGTACGGAAACTTATATAAACAGATCGGGAAAAAACTCAGGGTCATAAGAAAAGCAAGACAGGGAACAATTCAGGAACTTGCAAACTATTTAAACAAAAGCATATCAACAGTTGCAAAATATGAGACTGGAGAAATTGCCGTCGATCTTGAGATTCTGCTTGATATCTGTAATTTTTATAACATAAGCATCCAAAAGATTCTTCCCGAAACCAATCGTCCTGACGCCAATTACTTGCAAACCCGCTATCGGGACTTCGTTGTAGATAGGATGTTTCTCTATTGCCTCAGACAAAGCGATGGCTCAATTCAAAAGAGTGCTATAGAAAATAATAATGACACTATGACATCGCACATGTTTTGGGATTTCATTTCGGAAGACAATTATATGGACTGCAAACTGCTATATAGCGGTAATGTGTACTACAGCGATTACAATACCTTTTATGTCCTGTTCAATCTATCTCTTCCATTCGATATGATTACGATAAGTTTGCCATCCAATATTACCGGCTCCCCTTATTGCTATGGGATGATTACGTCCCTCACGATGCACTATCAGAACATGGCAAGAAAGGTACTGGTATCCAAGGAGCCCATTTCTAATAACATATTAACGGACCTTCTGCCTATAACTGCAAAAGAACTAAAAGAATTGAAACGAACTAACTGTTTCACTATAGGAGAATAGAAAAGGCGTATTCCACATACAGGAAGTGACGCAATGATAATATCAACGTCGAAGCCTCAACACCTGAAAAAAAGGGAGCAGCCACCTTATGACTACTCCCTTTGGATGGTGGAGATGGTTCGATCACAGTCAGGAGGCTGCGAGCTATGCTTCAGCAATTACTTCTATCTCGCAGAGAGCTCCTTTTGGAAGATCCTTTACTGCAAAACAGCTTCTTGCCGGCTTAGATGTGAAGTATTCGGCATAAACACCATTAAATGCCGCAAAGTCTGAGATATTCGCAAGGAAACAAGTTGTTTTGACGACTTTATCGAATCCGGAGCCAGCTGCCTCCAGGATCGCTCCGACGTTTTTTGCACACTGAGCAGCTTGCTCTTCAATGGTTTCAGGCATCGATCCGGTTACAGGATCTACCGGAAGCTGTCCGGATGTGAAGACAAAGCCATTTGCAACGAATGCCTGTGAATATGGTCCGATCGCACCAGGTGCTTTATCAGTATCTACTACTTTCATTGATTTCTCCTTTCCCGTTGCCCGAAGTTTCATGCTCCGAGATATTTCTCTGTGTGCTTTGTGTTGACCGCTTCACATATTCTCCTGAGCCCCTCCTCAAGAACTGCCTTAGGGCAGGACAGATTAAGTCTGACAAAGCAGTCCGAATTCTGGACAAACATATTGCCGCCTTCCAGAAGCACTCCTGCCTTATAAGCGAAGAACAACGACAGATCCTCATCAGGTTCGAAGTATTCGCTGAGGTCTACCCATGCGAGATAAGTTGCTTCAGACACTCTGTATTTTGCTTTAGGCAGATGCTTCGAAAGATACTCTCCCGTGAACCTGAAATTCTCATCAAGGTAGGTCTTGAGCTCATCGAGCCATTGCCAGCCCTTTTCATACGCAGCCTGTGCGCCGGCGATGCTGAGCGGATTGTCAAAATTGTAATGTCTGTCGCCCCAGATCCTTTTGAGTTCGTCATCACGGATGATTATGTTTGAGATCATAAGGCCCGCCATGTTGAAAGTCTTGGTCGGTGCCATGCAGGTAACCAGCCTGTCATATTCCGGCATGATCTTTCCCATCGGAATATGTGTCAATCCCTGCCTGAGAAGGTCACAGTGAATCTCATCGGAGATTATCCACATATCATGTTTTTCTGCTATTTCTGCAATTCTGCGCAGCTCATCTTCTCTCCATACTCTTCCTGTCGGGTTATGAGGATTACACAGGATCATAAGCGTGGTCTTAGGATCAGCGGATCTTTTTTCAAGATCTTCGAAGTCGATCTTGTAGTAACCGTTGTCATTGATAAGGTCACTGCATGAACACTCTCTGCTGTTAAAATCAGCTGCGTATTTGAAATATGCATATGAAGGCGTCAAAAAGAGCACCTTTTCATCCGGCTCCGTTATGTAATCGACCATTTCGAACAGGGTAGGTATAATACCGTTAGACATGAAAAGATCTTTCTTTTCAAAGGACCAGCCGTAACGATCCATGCACCATTTTGCGAACGAATTGTAATATTGAGGATCAAATACTCTCGTATAACCGAATATTCTCTTATCCAGTCTTTCTTTGATGGCATCGATGATCACATCAGGCACTGCGAATTCCATGTCCGCTACCCACATACGAATAAACTCATCATCTGCATATGGAAACTTCATCGTTTCATCAGCATTGAAGATATAGTCTCGAAAACCCTCAACGTTCATAGCATTAGTGTTTTTCCTGTCTATAATCTCATCAAAGTTATACATTTCCGCTACCTCCTAATACGTAATTGTCTTCTGTTTTTCTTACATCTTTATTCTAAATTGCTTGCTAGAGCAGATTCAAATGAGAGGTCTTCCAGTTGCAGTGGAATTCACCTGATAATAGTTTCGCTACAGTGGAATAACAAGGGGTTATTGTGATATAATAAGGAAAACTGATAAGTAAGTATCATGAATCATCAAAAAGTCGAATTGTTTGAAACATTACTGCCGGAGGAAACCATATGTCAGCAATAACTGAAGGTGTTGGTCATAATATCCGTGTATACCGAAAAAAAACCGGACTGACATTAACTGAGCTCTCAGCCATAGTCTATAAAAGCAAGTCGACTCTGTCGAAGTATGAAAAAGGTGAGGTCTCTATAGATATTGAAACTCTTTATGAGCTTGCGGATGCTCTTCATATCCATGTAGAGCAGCTGCTTTACACCAATCCCGCTAGAGTAGGTATCGAAACTGCGGATTCCCATCCTGCCTTTTTCAGTGGAGTCAAGCAGTTTTACAGTTATCTATTTGATGGCAGAACGGGCAAACTTATGTCATCAGTATTTGATGTCCTATCTCAATCAGACAATAATCAGTTCAAGATCATGATGTACATGAACTATAAGGATTTCAGCACTTATCAAAACTGTGAAACTACCTATTACGGTTTTATAGAGCATTATGATTCCATAACCAACATAATGCTGACCAATCAGAATTCGCCAATAGAAAAAGCCAGTGCTCAGATACTGGCTTCCTATCTTGATTCTGATTCTAAATGGGGTCTATGGAACGGACTGTCATCCAGACCGCTAATGCCAATAGCAGCAAAGATGCTGTTTACCAAAGCCAGACTTAATGGCAACGAAGACATCATCGAAGAACTAAAAATCTCCAAGAATGATATCCGGCTCCTCAAGTTATATAACATGCTTCCTGTTATTTGATTCAACATGTATGGATAATACTATCTGTCATCCCTCAATTTATTCCTTAATTTTGAAGGTCGTTGCGACGTCTGCAAAAATTGCCATCGATCCTCCATATGACATCTGAAACTCCCCAATTAAAATTGACTGCTGTTCATTTTTGCAGCTCATTCTCCTTGCTTTTCCTGTAATAAAAAAACGACTGACCGGCAAATTGCTAATCAGTCATGAAATTATTATTCACTTATGTTTTTTCAAGGCGAATCAAAGGGCAACAGAAGTTAAACTCACATATTCTTTGTCTCCAATGGAGTATTTCACTTCAAATATACAAAACCATACTGCAAGCTTGGCTTTTTCCGGATCATCACCGGACACAAGTGCATCCGGACTTTCGGAAAATGTCAGCTCATTCTCTTTAAAAAGATCCGAAAGGAAAACTGTTATCGTACCGTTCTCGTACTTATAATCTAACTTCTTATCTGAGCGCATTATTGGTTCCACAGGCATTCCGCTCGCTGTATAAAGTGTTACCTTCTCGATTTTCGGCTCAATATCCTTATAGTCTAAATCCTGAAACCGCAATTCCACATAAGAGTTATCGCGTTTCTCAATGGATACATGAGGAATATCCCCTTCAAGCCGACCACCAGTCTCACTTCGCAGCTCTGTTTTCTTTGTCTCAGAATAGCTATTAAATGTCTCTGCATCATATGTTCTTGTGATAGCGTTTGAAGGAGAGCTGTCTGCAATATGCACCATCATTTTGACATCGGTATCAGTTGTAATCCTCTTCCCATCAGGCGTGCCCCGGAAGGCAAAATGAAGGAAAGAAAAGAATGCTACAACCAATCCAACGATTATAACAAAGAATACGATCAAAAGCTTTTTCCATAAGGTAAGTTTTTTCCTATCCTTATCAATCGTCTTAATATATACTTCATCATCTTTCAATAAGGTATCAAAGGACACATCAAACTCATCACTAATCCGTTTTAGTATTTCCATATCCGGATAGTGTTTGTCGTTTTCCCAATTAGAAACGGTCTGGCGTGTCACACCGTATCTCTCGGCAAGTTGTTCCTGGCTTAGATCATGTGCTTTTCTGATTTCCTGAATTTTAGTACCAATAGACATATTGATCACCTCCGGTTTAACCTTACCGAGTTTGCAGGAAAAGCGAAAGCAAGAATAACTTTACATTGTGCATTTGACACTTCAATTTGTTCATTAGTCCGTCAATGCTTCGGTAACCTGCTGAAAGAAATCTGCACTCCACAAATCTAGCTTAGATGGATCTTTGATAAACGGAATAACATCTTCTCTAGCCTGTCTATAGTCAATGACATCAAACTTATCCATGAGCATTCTTTTGATATCCTCAATTTCACATTTATCATTATCTCCGATAAAACCTGAAGCTACTAAGCGTGCTCTTAAATGTGGCAGATTCACACGTGCTCCCTTGCCCATGTAAAATACATAATCATACAGGTCTCTCCCTTTAACTCTGCTTTTCCAATTCCTACAGATTACCGCATGTAACTTCCCTGCGAACAATGAAGGTTCATCATACATATTGATTTCATGGGGTGCCGGTAGCAGACGATACTTTTTTTCAAAGGAGGCTCCTTCAGGCGGCTCTGTATCAATTTCCAGTTTTATCTTAATTGCCTCGTTTCCCGGAATACTTCCCGCAAGCCCCTTGTCATCATAGAAAAGCAGTAGATGCTCACTGGTATTGGCCTTTAGAAATGCGGATTTTATTGCTGTATCCTTTGTCTTCTTTTTCGTTTCTACTGAGAAGTTAAGTCCGTAGGCTGCTGATTCTTTTTCAATGAACGTAAACCAATCCGAGAAATCAAAAGCCTCGTCTCTTTCTATAAGGGAAAAGTCAATATCCTCCGAAAATCTATCCAGTCCGTAAAACATTCTTAATGCCGTACCACCGTAAAATGCGGCTTTTCTAAAGAAACCGCCACGGCTTAAACCGCATAATGTGATTTCCTGTAGAATCTCTTTCAAAGCATTTACTCTATCGTAATCTGAATTCAGTTCATACTTTGACAGCATTTGCTCAAGAACTGTGTTCATTTTTGCTTGCCTCCTTCCTATATAGTTTATATAGAAGACTTACATTCGTTGAACGATACGCCTCTGAAATATCTTGAAGCTTTTTATCATCAAGCTTTCTGATTTCATCCGGTTCTATTCTCAGGTCTTCAACAAGCATCATTCTAAGCTCTTTCTGATTTGAAGCAGGCTTCATAGTATACAGCTTGTCACATAACGCTTTTTCTCTTGTTGCAATTTGAAAGGAATATTCTCCTTCCGTTTCAATCACTATTCCCAGCGGATATGCCTTCGCCGGCACATCTCTGTATCTAAAGTTGCCAAACGGAGTATCATAAGAACGCTTTTTCTTCTTATCAAAAGTTGCTGAGGTATATACATGTACAGCCTCGGGAATCATGCCGTAATAAGAAAGGGCAAAGTCAAACGACAAATAGGACGGTCCATATATACTACCTGCAAGAAGATACCCCGCTGTCTTAGGATCCGTTTCATAAAGCCCTCTGATGATTGGTGTATATATTCCTTCATTAACCATTCTCCCAAGCTTTGTCTTAGGATTTCCATATTCACTTAGTTCGTCCATTATCATTGAGTATGTTTTTATCATAATTTCACCTTTCGGTATCACTATACGATACTTTTAGGTGAAATACAAGAGTTCTTAATGATTACAGGATGCACAATTTCAAAATTCGTGTTCTCTACAGTAAAATAGATACTTGAAAAATCGGCAATTCCTTGCAAAGAAAGAGACTAGAGGCTTTCCCTCTAATCTCAAAATTATGGTGGAGATGGCGAGAATCGAACTCGCGTCCAAGAATACTTCCGGAAAACTTTCTCCGAGCGCAGCCGTGATTCTTTATTCGCCTGTGACAAGGCTCGACGGCGGACTTGCCACAAAACTATCCCGTAAGTCCCTTACGCTACCGGGAAATCACGCAAGGTTTTCCTGTATAAATGATGCCGGATCCCATGCCTACAGGTGAGCAAGGGGCGACACGCGGGGCTGACTATGCAGCCAGTGCGAAATTGTTGTTTCTTTTTGCGTTTCTTTTGAACGGGTACTTTTAACGTGGATCACCACCACGGCTCGCTTATCTTCGTTCCATATACCTGTCGAAACCTGTACATCCCCACAGTTATAAATTTTCGCTGCCGTATCTGTTAAGAAGCTCGTGTTTGAGGTTCCAAAGAGGCTTTGATAAGTCCACATAATATGTCTGCGGATTCTCAAATCTGAGGACTTCACCCCAGAGCGTATCAACCTGCTCTCTGCATGTCTCTCTGATCTCCTCGATAGTCGGCTCTTTGTACACGCATTTTCCTCTGTCGAATATCTGAACCTGAAGCTCCTTTGCCTCATAGTTTTCAAGGATCTTTCTCTTCCAGACTGCATCCGGGTCAAAGATTTCAAACGGTCTGCCGTCCGGAATCGGCTCGTCTCTCAGCATTATGAGGTCAGCCATCGCTTTGCCTGTTTCTTTGCTGTAGAATCTTACCACTTTCTTGAATCCCGGGTTCGTGATTTTCTCAACGTTCTCGGAAATCTTCATCTTCGGAAATATCTCTCCGTTATTTCCTACGCCGGACAGTTTATATACACCTCCGAACACCGGCTCGGACTTTGCGGTAATAAGTCTTTCGCCGACACCAAAGGAATCTATCTCAGCTCCCTCAAGGATGACATCTCTGATTATGTATTCGTCAAGTGAGTTGCTTACAACGATTTTGCATTCCTCAAGACCGGCCTCATTCAACATTTTACGACATTCGCGTGTCAGATATGTGATGTCTCCGGAGTCGACTCGAACACCCATGTTTGCCGGCTTAAGCTCCTTAAACACCTTAATAGCATTCGGAATACCCGACTTCAGAACATTATACGTATCTACCAGAAGAGTCGCATTCTGCGGATAAATTTCAGTATACTTTTTAAATGCTTCATACTCTGTATCGAAACTTTGCACCCAGCTGTGAGCCATTGTACCCATTGCCGGAATAAAGTGGTTTCTGTCAGCGATAGTACATGCCGTACCTGCACATCCCGCAATATATGCAGCCCTTGCTCCGTAAACTGCGGCATCGGCACCCTGAGCCCTTCTTGTACCGAACTCCATTACCGAACGACCCTGAGCTGCTCTGACGATCCTGTTTGCTTTCGTCGCAATAAGACTCTGGTGATTGAACTGCATCAATATGTATGTTTCTATGTACTGAGCCTGTATCAGCGGTCCTTTGACTGTTATAACCGGCTCATAAGGGAAAATCGGATAACCTTCCGGAATTGACCATACGTCACATTTGAATTCAAAATCTCTCAAATAGTCAAAAAAGTCCTCGCAGAACATATTCTTGCTACGAAGAAATTTTATGTCTTCTTCGGTAAATTTCAGATTTTTCAGGTAGTTGACTATCTGCTCAAGCCCGGCCATTATTGCAAATCCGCCTTTGTCCGGTACTCTTCTGTAGAAAAGATCAAAGCATGCTTCGGAATCCCTATTATCGGACTGGAAGTAGCCGTTTGCCATTGTAATTTCATAAAAATCTGTCAGCATTGTCAGATTATAGTCATTAAGCATTTTGTATTACCTCTTTTCTGTATCGGTCTGATTTTTCTCTTCAGCCTTGTTCTCCTCTTCAGACTGCTCCTGTTCATCAGTCTCCTGCTCCGAATGGATTGCATTCTGAGTCGCCATCTTCTGCGGATATTCCAGTATAACCTGCATCCTCCAGAATATAATTCCGGCTGCGATTACAACTATAACGATAGCAAGAACTATATCATTTATATCGTGAAAAAAATTTTTAATTCCTCTCATCGTATCTCTCCGTATCAATTGTTGCCAAGTTTGCGGCTGTTGAATTATTCGGATTCTTAACGCTTTATTTGTATAAGCACCAAATTCCCCGCCGTTTAATTATACTCGTCTTTGATATGTTTTGCAAAACTTCATATTATCAATGAACTTAACATCCATTTTAACTTGATATTACTTTACAAATGCTAACGATTCTATTGTAATATATTGTTATGAATATTTTACGAAAGACTCACGGTAAAGAAATTTAGTGAGCCTGTCTCAAAACTGTTTGTGAAAGAATAAGAAGTAAGATTATTATATGGAGACCGCTATGAAAGCATTGCATATATCCGATTTGCATCTGGGCAAAATCGTAAACGATGTGAATATGATAGAAGATCAGAGATTTGTTCTGGATCAGATACTTGAAGCTATCGATTCCGAAGGAGTTGATGCCCTGTTTGTGTCCGGAGATGTATATGATAAGTCCAATCCTTCTCAGGAGGCCATGTACTTGTTCAACGATTTTATGACTGAACTGTCAGCCAAAAATATAGTTTCTTTTATCATCAGCGGCAACCACGATTCAAGTATCAGGCTCTCCTATCTCTCCGATTTTCTTGAAGACTCCGATATATTTATATCCAAAACATTCGAGGGAGAATTACACAGGCATCAGCTTACTGATGAGTACGGTGCGATTAATATATTCCTGCTACCTTTCTTTAAATTGTCTCAGGCAAAAAACTGCCTGCAGCAGGATTTTAAGAATTACGACGAAGCTATAGAAGCAATTATCGCCAAAGCGGGTATCAATCCGGAGGAAAGGAACATCCTGCTGGCTCACCAGTTTGTAAGCGGTGCTCTTACGAGTGATTCCGAAGAGATTATAATAGGCGGACTTGAAGGAGTGAGCTGTAATGTTTTTGATATATTTGACTATGTAGCTTTGGGTCATTTGCACAGACCGCAAACAGTCGGCAGGGATTCCGTAAGGTATAGCGGTTCAATATTGAAATACAGTTTTTCCGAGGTCAATGATATTAAATCCATGTCTATCGTGAATATAAATGAGAAAAACAATATTACGGTTGAGACAAAACCGATACGCCTTTTGAGGGATATGAAAGAATATAAAGGCAGCTATGAATATCTATATAAACTGCCGTATACCGAGGACTACGTAAAAATAACCCTTACCGATGAAGAGGTCGTGCCGGATGCCAGGATAAATCTGACAAGCATATTCCCTAACATGATGCGATTCGGAATAGAAAACAGCAAGACAAATACGGAGCTGAGTATAAAAGAATTGGAAAGTTTGGAGAGTCTGTCTCCTATCGATCTGTTTAAGAACTTCTATATGATGCAGAACAACAATGTGGAACCGAGCGATAAACAAATTCAAATTATCAGCGATTTAATTACAGGAGAAGAAATTTGAGACCTTACATATTGAAAATGTCCGCATTCGGACCTTACGCTAAACCCCAGACAATCGACTTTTCACGGTTTTATGATGACGGTTTGTTCCTGATAAGCGGAGATACCGGCGTCGGAAAAACCACAATTTTCGATGCGATATCTTTTGCTTTGTACGGAGAAGCCAGTGCCGGCAAGGACAGAAGATTGTCAAAATCATTCAGAAGCGATTATGCATCTCTTAACGATGAAACCTATGTCACTTTCAGTTTCTATCAGAAAGGCAAACTGTACGAAATATACAGAACACCTGAATACGAGAGAGCCAGTAAACGAGGTGAAGGAACCGTCCTGTCCAAGGGTACTGCAATATTAAAGGATATTACCAAAGGAGAAGTCTACGAAGGTATCAACGAGGTCAACAGCAAAGTATTGCAGATTATCGGACTCGACAGAGATCAGTTTTCACAGACTATAATGATTGCACAGAATGATTTTCTGAAAATCTTAAACTCCTCCTCAAAAGAGCGGAGTGAGCTTCTCAAAAAAATATTCAATACAAGCTTATACGGACGGATACAGGATAAGCTGAAAGAGAAAGATTCATCACTTGCCGGTAAACAGAAAGAACTCAAAATTCAGATAGGAAACATATTTCATAAGCTGGATATCCGGGAAGATGTTACTTCCATTATTACCGAACAGGTTATAAATGATTTGATTGAGACGAACAAAAAACTGGAAGAAGACAAGAAGCTGATAAACAAGAAAATAGCTGCAAAACAGGCAGAATACGATATCTTAAACGGCAAGAAAAAAGAAGCGGAAACTGTCAATAAGCTTTTTGAAGACTTAACGAAAAACCGGGAAAACCTGCAGACCACTCTCGAAGAAAACAAGGACATCGATAACAAAAGAAACCGTTTGAGTTTATCGAAAAAATCCCGGGAAATTTATTTGTATGAGAAAATCAAAAATGATTCTGAAAAAGCCTTACAGGATAATCTGGAGAAAATAAAAAATATCGAGAGCGAAATAGCCGGGCTGGAACCGATATTTGAAAAGACAAAATCAGAATATGAGGCCTTAGCTTTAAAAGAAAGCGAACTGGAAAAATACAAGCAGACAGCTTTGGAGTATTCAAAACTAATTCCTCTGATTCCTACATATAACGATTTAACCGGCGCAATAGAGGCAAACAAACAAAGCCTGATTTCGAGTACGGCTGACTTAAACAGCCGGTCGACTCTCCTTGCCGAAATGAAAGAATCCTTCTATCTGAATCAAGCCGGACTCCTTGCAAAGGAATTGAAAGAAGGTCAAAGATGCCCGGTTTGCGGTTCTTTGGATCATCCGTTCCCTGCTCAGCCGGATGAAATCAGCTTTGATAAAGACGATTTGGACAAGTTGGAAAATGAAGTCAAATCTATAGAGACAAACTGCAACAGCCTGAGCACTCTTATTAAAGGTAATGAAGTTGAATTAAAGCAAATCGAATCCAGGTTTGCTGAAAATTCAATTGAAATAAAAGACCTGGAAACTGAAAACGCAAAGCTGAATGCTAAGATACCGGCTCTTGAAACTGATATCAAAAATACAAAGCAAGAATATGAAACTCAAAACAACAAACTTATTTCCTTAAAAAGCTCGCTCCAAAGCAGCGAAAACCAGCAAAAACAAAATGAGCAGAAGTATGAAAGCGACGAGAAACAGTATCAGGATATTCTTAAACAGAACTTCCAGGACGAAGCGGAATACAAGAGCTATCTGATCAATGATTCCGAGATAGAGTCGCTGGAAAAACATATTAAGGATATCGAAGAGAAAATATTGAAATATGAAAACACTATTTTCGCTTTAGAAGCTCAAACTCAAGATAAACAAATTGTAAATATTGATGAACTGCAAGTGGCCCTCAGCGAGCTCAGAGAGAATCTGACAGAACTGAATGAAGCTTCCAAACAAATCGAAATCTCTATTGCCGGAAACCTGGAACATCAGAATGACCTGGTCAAATTAAACAAGCAGTATGAAAAGCTTATCGAAGAATGGAAGGACATCCATGAGCTATCTGTTCTGGTAAACGGTCAAATGACAGCCAGTGCAAAAATCACGCTGGAAACCTATGTGCAAAGGTATTACTTTAAGCAGGTCGTTTTATCCGCGAACAAGAGACTAATCAATCTTTCCCGGGACAATTTTGTACTGCGGGTGAAAGAAGAACCCGGCAACATAAGGTCACAAACCGGATTGGATTTAGAGGTCTTAGACAAGAATACCGGTGTATACAGAGATGTAAATACTTTGTCTGGCGGAGAGTCTTTTATGGCGTCACTGTCCCTCGCTCTCGGATTGTCCGATGTTGTTCAGTCACAAAGCGGAAATATCCGAATAGACTCGATGTTTGTGGATGAGGGTTTCGGCACATTGGACGATACCTCTTTAAACCAGGCTGTCGAACTGCTGGTTTCACTTGCCGACGGGAGCAGACTGGTCGGAATAATTTCACATGTACCTAATTTGAAGGAACGGATCAGTAATCAAATCAATATCAGTAAGGATATTACCGGCAGCAATATTTCATCTGCTTAACTCGGGAATCACTTATTGATAGAATTCGGGGATTATAATATAATTACGGCACCATAGCCGGAAAAATACTGCAGGAGACAGACAGCGGGCAGGTAAGCCTGCTGTTTTTACGGAAAACATGCAAAAAATATATATTACTGCAAATGATGCGGGAAGACGGCTTGACAGATTCCTCAGAAAATATCTTCCGAATGCTTCGCTCAGTGAGATCTACAAAATCATCCGCAAGGACATTAAGGTAGACGGTAAGCGAAAGGACGAGTCCTATATGCTTTCGGAAGGCGAAACTGTCACGATATATTTGTCTGACGAGATTTTCGAAAAACTCCGCAGAGAGAAGCTGTCGGAAGTCAAACGGCACAAAGCAAAAAAGCAATTTCATATAGTCTACGAGGATTCCAATATACTGGTTGCCGATAAACCTTTCGGCCTCCTTACACACGGAGATCATCGGGAGAAGAAGAACCATCTCGCCAATCAGGTCAAAGATTATCTGATTGAGCAGGGAGACTATAATCCGCATATCGAAAAAGTGTTTTCACCGGCTCCTGCAAACAGACTGGACAGGAATACGACGGGACTTATACTCTTTGGCAAAACATCTTCCGCACTCCAGGGACTTAACCTCATGATAAGGAAAGATATGATTGAAAAATATTATCTAACCCTTATTTCCGGAGTACTTGTCGAACCCTTGGATCTTGGCGGTTATATTGTCAAAGATAAGCGTGCCAACCGTGTAACTGTGAAGAACGATGAGGGCAGTCCTATACATACACTGATCGAGCCTATCAGCGCTTTCAGGTATAAAGAGCAATCTATGACTTTAGTTGAAGTTCAGCTTATGACGGGCAGGACTCACCAGATACGGGCACACCTTGCCAGCATCGGATTCCCGATAATCGGAGACATCAAGTATTCCGGGAAAAAAGATATCGCACTGAACAAAATCCTTAAAAAAGACTTTGGACTCAGTACACAACTTCTTCACGCCAACAGGCTCAAGATAAGTAAAGCCGTTAAAGAATTGAAATACCTTGAAGGAAAAACCTTCAAAGCGGATCTGCCGCCCTTTTTCAGGCAAATTCTCAATGAAATTGACCGTAAATAAATCAAAAATTTATGATACTATAGATTGAATATATTATTGAAAAGAGGAGGTTCCGAATCTTGAACGAAGATAAAGAACTACAAGAAAGCAAAAAACAGAAAAAAGGGAAATCGGGCGGTTTTCTAAAAGACTTGTTCTTCGATGTCCTGATTGCTCTGATTTTGGCCGGAGTTATATTGTTTTTTGTAAGCCCTACAATCGTCAAACAGTCTTCCATGGAAAATACTCTTCATGAGAACGACTACATAATAATGTATAAACAGGCCTACAGAAGCAAACTGCCTGAACGCGGAGATATAATAATCTTCCAAAGCGATTTGCCTGACCCTGAAACAGGTAAGGACAAACTGCTGATCAAACGGGTTATCGGACTTCCGGGTGATGAGATATCGATCAGAGATAATCAGCTTTATATCAACGGATCCTATTATAAGGAAGATTATCTGAAAGACGGCTATACTCCTACGGGAAACAACCCTGCTCCGGGTGAAACTTTGACCGTTCCGGACAATCAATTCTTTGTAATGGGAGATAACCGGGCAGGCAGCGTTGACTCAAGATCCGCTGAAGTCGGATGTGTGCATTTAGATCTGATCCGGGGCAAAGCTGTACTACGGCTCTTCCCTTTGAAAAAAATTGCACGCCTGTAGTTAAGGTAAACCGAAATTTAAAGGAATAAAACAGATGGCAAAACGTTCACGCAAAGTCGTCGCCAATAACAAAAAGGCTTTTCACGACTACTTTATCGAAGAGAGATTCGAGGCAGGCATAGTCCTTACGGGTACGGAGATAAAATCCATACGCAGAGGCGCTGTCAGCATCAAAGAAAGCTATGCTAAAATCACAAGCAGGGGCGAACTTGTCGTGACCGGAATGCATATCGCACCTTATGAACAGGGTAATCGTTTTAATGTGGATCCGCTGAGGGTGCGTACACTTCTTATGCATCGGAGAGAAATCAACAAACTGTACAACACGCTTAAAACCAAGCAAGGTCTTACGCTTATTCCTCTCTCAGTTTATATCGACGAGAACGGAAGATGTAAAGTCGAATTAGGTCTTGCCCGCGGCAAGAAGATTTACGATAAACGTGAAACAGAAGCCAAGAAAGATGCCGAACGCAAAATGGACAAAGCAATCAAAGCGATGAAACAGCGATAATTTCGCAAGGAGATTTCAATGGACAACTTCACACATATCGCATTTTCGGATTTTTGGGATAATCTTTCCGAAGAAGATAAAGATACTTTTATTAAAAAAACCTCAGATTTGCATCTTAAAAAAGGAGACTTTGTTCGTTCTGAACGCGAAAAATGCCAGGGACTTATATTTATTAAGAGCGGCGCTTTAAGAACTTATCTTCTTTCCGAAGACGGGAGAGAAGTAACTCTTTACAGGCTCCACGAAGGTGACGTCTGCATTCTCTCCGCATCATGCATTCTTGATACAATATCGTTTGATGTATTTATAGATGCTGAGGAAGATACCGTTGTACAGCTGACAGATATGTCCTTCTACGGCGAACTCACTGAAAACAATATTTACGTTCGTTGCTTCGGGTACCGCATAGCGACGGAAAGATTCTCCGATGTTATGTGGGCGATGCAGCAGATGCTTTTCATGAGAATAGATCAAAGGCTTGCCATCTATCTATGGGACGAGTCTGTCAGGACAGGCAGCCTGCAGATCAAAGCAACGCAGGAGGAAGTTGCCATAGCCATCGGCAGTGCCAGAGAAGTCGTCTCCCGCATGCTTAAGATGTTCTCGGATGAAGGCATCGTCCGCGTCTTCCGTGGCGGAATAGAAATAAAAGACAGGGCAAAGCTCCATAGCCTTACCCTGTAATAACTTTATCATTCCCGAATATGATTATTTTTCTTGCATTTCTTTTAAAATTTGCGTAAGCAACTCTATTTCCTTCTCATGGTACGCAAACAATTTTAGGACCGCCTTTACCGCAAGAACTATCACCGCTACCCAAATCGCAATCGGAATCAAAACGATTAAAAGATTATTTATAGCCGCCATTACATATTACTCCTTTATCTTTTATTTTTGTATAAATTAAAGATTCCTATAACCAACATAATTATAGCTATACTTAAACTTATATAAAATCCGAAATGTGTTATCGAAAAGCTGTAAGGTATATCAATAGCAATATTAATTGTAGGAATAGGCCAAGTCAGGAAGCAATAGATTTGGTTAACAATTAACAAGATACTCCCGATAACCATTAGTATATGACGGCTGTTTCTCTTTATGATACCAACAACAATTATCACTATAGCAGCTATAGCAACAGGGCTGTTTAGCATTATCAGCCCATTCATGCCATCAACATACTTATCATTTCCAAAGCAATAAAGAAACAGTGAAATAATATATGCACCTAACATTATAACTTGTACGCTTTTATATTCTTTCTCCATATCAAACCTCTCTCAATATACGAATATATAAAATACCCTCTATATATATAAACAATTAAGTTGGCTTATGGGGACAAAGAATTTTAATTTTTCGCGTGGTTTTAACGGATTTTTCAATATCATCTTTCTCTTCAAAATACTTCTTTTCTAAATCATAACACTATAGAATTCGCTTTCTTCGTCCGGTAGCCCCTTATTGTCGCCACGTCCGACACCCAGAATCAAAAATATTAACATGAACACAGAAATTGTAATTGTTTCATCTTTTTTCTCTAAATTAATCGTGCGAGCTTATTTCCCCGGAGATCTCTTCTTCACTGTTGCTATTTTTTTGAAAAAACAAGTTTGAAAAAATACGTCATAAGAAAAAGACCCGTCACAAATAGCAGCGTTTTTGAGATAAGCAAGTCATCTGTTGTAATATCATATGTTCTACTGATATGGAAATAATATACTATGTCGACGAACACCAAGCCTGCTATAAAATTTGCCAGTTTATTTTTCATCTTTTCACTCCTTATTAGTTTATTTTTTTCAAACAGCTATATGATAACACCTTCAATTACGGTATGTAAATCCCATGTTTTCATTATTAATATTCACAATCCAAAAAGGATTGAGGTGAATGTACCCCAATCCTTTTTGACATCTTATATTTCAACTTTCTTAGTAATCTATTTTTTTAGATAAAGAGGTTTACGTTTGAATCTTCCGCGTCTCCGAGGTAGTAACCTACTCCGCCTAATTCAACTTCGTCAATGAGCTCATCTGCTTTCAGTCCCATTACGTCCATGCTCATTGTGCAAGCGACAATTTTAACTCCGTTGTTCATTGCGGACTTGATCAGATCTTCTAAAGAATCCACGTTCTTGTCCTTCATGATTTTCTTCATCATAGCAGTTCCGAGTCCGCCCATATTCATCTTGGAGATCGACAGCTTGTCTGCTCCTTTAGGAAGCATCATTCCGAACATAGCCTCCATCGGCGTCTTCTTGATGTTCGGGCTGTCTGCCTTTCTCAGAACCGAAAGTCCCCAGAATGTGAAGAACATTGTTACAGGTTTGCCCATAGCTGCGGCACCGTTTGCAATTATGAAGCTTGCCATAACTTTGTCCATATCCCCGGAGAAGACTATAATCGTCTTTCCCTTCTCCTGAGCGACAGGAACGGAACTTCCCTCTTCAGCCATAACTTCTTCATCATCCGAAGCAAGACCCTTCATGACATGAGCGACATATTCATCGCCTACCTTCTCGTTACTGAGAAGAGTGTTGCCGGTTCTCTTGCACCATGCAACTATATCCTTTGCAAAACCCGGATCGGATGCGATGACCTCTAATACTTCCCCTTCTTCCATGTTGTTTATCGATTCAAAGACCTTGAGTATCGGTCCCGGACACTGCATACCGCTGCAGTTAACTCTTATGCTGACATCGGAATCATCAAATGAAGCTCTAACTGCTGCCGAGGATTTTGCCTTGGAGCTTAATGCGGCTCTTGCGGCAGCGCGCTCCTTAAGCTCTTCCACATCATAGTGTGTTGAGTTATAAAGCCTTGTTCCGCCCGGATATACCTTGACGTTCTTGAACCCGTTTTCCATAAGAGTACGAGCCGCATTGTAGCTTCTGACACCTATAGAGCAGAACAGGATAATTTCTTTGTCCTTGTCCAGTTCCGGCATCTTTTCTCTGAGTTCTCCCTGGGTAATCTGAAGTGCACCTTCGATCGGCGATGTGAATACTTCAGCCTCTTCTCTTATATCGATCAGCTGGACATCTCTGCCTTCCGCTTTTGCTTTTTCCAGCTCGTCCCAGTCTGCAAATACAACAAGTCCGTCTATAATGTTTCTGATTACAAAACCGACCATGTTGACAGGGTCTTTTGCGGATGAGTACGGAGGTGCGTAAGCTAATTCCAGCTTAGCCAAATCAGTTGCCTTGGCTCCGAGTCGTACAGCGTTAGAGATATTATCTATTCTCTTGTCAACTCCGTCCATACCGACTATCTGCGTTCCTAAGATCTTCTTTCCGTCAGGAGTGAACATTGTCTTGATAACCATCGGTTTTGCTCCCGGATAATATCCGGCGTGGTGGTTCTGTGTTATGTATACGGTTTTGAAATCTTTGTCTTTGACAAATCCGTTTGCAACCAAAGCCTTCTCGCTCTGTCCCGTCATTCCGACAGTCATATCAAACAGCTTTACAACGGAAGTTGCCTGAGTTCCTTCATACTTTTCTTTCTTACCGAGTATGTTATTGGCAACAATTCTTCCCTGCTTATTGGCAGGCCCGGCAAGCTGATACTGGAATCTTGTCTTAAGGGTAAAGTCCTCGACTTCTATAACGTCACCTACAGCATATATGTCGGGATCTTCCGTTCTCAAATATTCATCAACTACAATGTAACCTCTCTGATTCAAAGTCAGACCCGCATCTTTTGCAAGTCCGCTGTTCGGACGAAGACCTATGGAGAGTACGACAAATTCTGCCGTATATTCGTTCCCGCTCTTAAGACGGATCTTTATCATCCTCTTCCCGTCCTGAGTTATTTCTTCAAATGAATCCACCGGGTCGCTCAGTACAAGTTCGATACCGTTCTCGATTATGTTTTCCTGGAGGAGAGATGCCATCTCAGGGTCTGTAGGCGGCATGACCTGATCCACAGCCTCTATAATTGTCGTCTTAAGCCCTGCAAAGTGAAGGTTTTCCGCAATTTCAAGGCCGATAAATCCGCCTCCGATTACTGCTGCCGTACTTATTCCGCCCTCATGTGCAATGTGCCGAATCTTGTCCGTATCCGGCATTGTCCAAAGTGTCTGTATAAGATCGGAATCGATTCCCGGAATCGGCGGTCTGAGAGGGGAAGACCCTGTGGAAATTACCAGTTTGTCGTAGCTTTCCTTGTATTTCTTTCCGGTTGCTTTGTCCAGAATCTCAACAGTCTTATTCTCTCTGTCGATCTTCAAAGCCTCATTGCCGGTTCTTACATCTATTCTAAAACGATCCCTCATCTGTTCCGGTGTCGTAACAAGAAGAGCACTTCTCTGCTTGATAACGTCTCCTACATAGTAAGGGAGTCCGCAGTTTGCATAAGAAATATAATCTCCTCTTTCGAGAAGGATTATTTCCGCTTTATCGTCGAGCCTGCGCATTCTCGCTGCACTGGTTGCTCCGCCTGCAACACCGCCTATTATAACAATCTTTTTCATTTCAATTCTCCTTGAATGCATTTGATGTTGTAAATGTAACATCCTGAGAGTTTTTTTACTGTGACATAATCACAGTAGAAGGCGGATAAGGCGAAACTTATTCAGGAAGTGTACTTATTTTAAGACTTGAAGGCTATTACTGCCGGGTGTACCATGGTTGAGGTTTGACAATATCAAAAAATACAAGGGGTAATTATGAGAAGATTTAAGATTATCATTTTACTTGCTTTTATTTATGCTTTTGCCGTGTTTCCGGTTTATGGAGCTTCGCAAGTAAAATCTGGATTTGAAGGTAAAACAATTATTGATACAGAACGTGGAATCGCTGCTCTGGAGAACTGCGGAGGTACATATACCTTTACGGATTCCGATGAAATCAAGCTGATAGCCGTAACATACGGGTTAGAAGACCCTGCAAAAATAGAGGAAATTTGCTATATTCCGATTGCTTTGCCTGAAGAAGTTAACTATATAGAAAAAAACGGTCCTTTTGCCATCCGGTATTTTGATGAAGTTGAAAGAAGTCTTCAAGAGGAAAAAGTAAAAGTAGAAATTGAAGGTGACTTTCAAGAAAATATTCCGGAAGATTTAACATCTAAGTACTACATGAAGAATACGATAACATCTGAACCAAAGGCTGAATTAATACGTTCATCGTGGTACTGTGCTCCCGGAGGATCAATGGAAGTTTCTCAATCATTTTCCGGAACTCAAACACCTGTAAAAATAAATCTGCTTCCGGATGTGATGCAAGATATTCTTTCATTGCGTTTCGAACGTGCTAAAGCAGAAACAATAAACGATACCGCTACTCAAGATGTTTCCGTCAAGGAAGGATATAAGCGAAATGTAAAAGCTTATCTCAACAAGCTCTCATTTTCAGGTGAGCTCAGAAAAAACTGGATCAGGAAAGGCGACCGGGTCGACACAAGATGCGGTGATGTAGAATTTGAACGCGGCATCGGTTTTATATTCGTCATTTATAAAGAAATACCTGGCAATGGGAATTTAGGTGAATTCGAAACTTATTATTTCTCTTAAAACTCATTTGCTACGACTTCTTTTTTAATCATCGTGCTCTAATATGATTTTGTGTGCAAAAATACCCCTATTGGTCATTTGTTGCAGTAACGATACAATTATTTGTAACACGGGCTGCATTGTATCAAGATAATTATATTCCTGCAGTTACATCAGGCGGCCTTCTGAACAACTTTTTCTCCTTTTTTTCTCCAAGGAAGATAGAGTAGTGTCCAGACGGTAACAAGAAGGGCGGCGAAAGCGACGATAAATCCGGGGTTGCCGAGCAATTCCTCGAATACCACGAAAGGTGTGCCCTCGGGAGGGTAATTGAGGAAAAAGAAATTCGTATCAAGAACCTTGTTGAGCGGGTAGATGACAGCAACCAAAATCAGAAAATATGGGAGAATGGCAAAGAAACGCTTAGGCTTCGGTTTGAATCCTCCGACTAATAAGAGCACAGGATAGAGAACAAGTGCAGTATGAATTGTATTTGTCTGCCAGTATATGATATTAAGAAGAGGCAGTTTTGACCAGTTCGGGCTTATAAGAGCCACCAGTCCTCCGGGAAGACTTGTCGCATAAAGCCATTCAGCCGCTTTCTTCTTGCCGGTCAATAAATGGACTGCGACGACGATGGCATTGACACCGCACAGATGAAAAGGTAAATTCCCCCATTGAAACTGACCGAGGATAAGCAGATATATATCTTTAAGAATTTCGTTGATAATAATAAAGAGTGCCAGAGTTCGAAGTGCCCTTTTTCTTTTCTCTTTATCAAGACGCCTGAACTTCTGTGCCATCAGTACAATAAAGAGAATCTCTAAAAATAGTATAGTTAAATGGGTAGGAGTGAAAATGCCGGTGGCATATCCGGGAGCGACCGTATCGACAGTTTTAAAAAGCTGAGAAAAGTCCATATCATTAACATCCTTATCTATGTTGTTTCTAGAAGATAGCTGATTAGCCGCAGACAAGGAGATCTACGGCAGTAAATTGAACGATGCTCTGTTTTGAGGGTATCATTCAACTCACTCCGGCCATATTATAACATGTGTTTTTTTCAAACTGCTCCGGTTGTCAAAGATATTACGAAACCATTACATGAAAGTTACATAAGTTGAACAATCCACTGTTTTGGAGTATTATTCAACTTTAGGAGGGACGCTGAAATGATAAAAAGAAAAACGCAAAAAGATATTCTCATTTATCTGATTGTGACGATACTTGCCTTAACCTACACAATTGTAGGTAATAAAATATGTTTGACGGAATTCGAAGAGCACTCTGACATGAATTTTTACAAAGCAAAGGTGACTCTCGTCAAGGATGCGATTAGCAATTCAAGCAGCATCAACAACGGAGCAAGTTTAACCGAAAATAAAGTAATCCCGTTTTCCATTGAGTTCACCAGCGGCCCGTACAAAGGCAAATCCGTCGAAGCCACCCAGTTAATCGACAGCATATACGCGAATCCGCCTAAAGAGGTCGAAAAAGGCGACAATATCATTGTTGCCAACAGAGGTGAAATGGAAAACACAACTGACGAATGGATATTTATAGAACATAATCGCAGCAACTATCTCATCATCCTTTGTCTATCCTTTCTGCTCCTCATTGTTCTGATTGGCAGATCCAAAGGCTTCGCTACGATTCTGTCACTCCTGTTTACCGGCTCCGCCATATTTCTTGTCTACATCCCTTCAATCCTGAAGGGCTATAATATTTATGTTTCCACGATTATTAATTGTGTTTTTATCATATTAATCAGTCTGATTCTGCTCAACGGCATAAACAAGAAAACCCTTTGTGCCATCCTCGGCAATATCGGCGGTGTCGCAGTCTCCGGCATTCTGGCTTTTATCATGAATAACCTGCTAAATATCACAGGTTTCGTTGATGAAGATTATACATTTCTGGCTTATCTTAAAGCCGGAGATCCCATTGATCTTCAGGCCGTAATCTGGGGGGGGGTCGTCATCGGATCCCTCGGAGCCATCATGGATGTGGCGATGTCGATTGCCTCAGCCATGAACGAGCTCTCTGATCATATGCAGAAAAGATCCTTCTCAAAAATGCTGAAATCCGGCATGAATATCGGAAAAGATGCCATCGGCACGATGACCAATACACTCATTCTGGCCTATATCGGCGGCTCGCTGGCAATGGTATTGCTGCTGACTGCATACAACCGTAATGTTCTTTACCTGTTTAACCTCGAAATGATAGTCGTTGAAGTCATGCAAGCTGTCGTCGGCAGCATGGGAATCCTGTTTGCAGTCCCGCTCACCGCTGTTTTTGCAGCATATATCTTTAACCTAAAAACCTCATCGCTTTACGAAAAGCACTAAAACCCAATATTTTCGCTGAACACAAGAAGAATTCAAGCAGTCACTTCCGTTCCGAAAACAAACTGTCTCTACAATCAGTCATGCTTTTACATAAAAGTTAAAAACTGTTGCTTGATTTATTAATAATCTGACAACATAATATGAGCTGTGCTAAGTATCTAACAAGAAGATCAAAAGGAGAGTCAAGTGGTTAATGAAAATATAAAGGCTTTGCGAAAAAAGAAAGGGTTAACTCAGGAACAATTAGCAGGGAAACTCTTTGTTACAAGACAAACTGTTTCTAAATGGGAAAAGGGAGATTCTGTCCCTAATGCTGATATTGTTTCAAAGATGGCAAGTGTGTTAGATGTGTCTGTAAGCGACTTGCTCGATCTTGGTATAAAAGATATCCCAAGTGAAGATTATTCGAAGTTACTGGCAGTGCTGAATGAGGAACTTGCAGACAAGAATAGCTATAGGAAAAAAATTATGAAGATTATAAAAACTGTATTGATATTATTAGGTATTGGTTTTGCCGCATTGATAGCATATATATTGTTTTGGATGTTTATCGCAGCAACAATGTGAATTTTAGTGAAATAACGCGTTTATTATAGAAAGTTATCACTAATGTCGGTTTTAATTTTGATGATATGAGTTTAATGCAGTCCGGGAAAAAACAGCCTTTGTATAAATCATTATAATTCTGCTTATTAAGACATTAGTTGTTAAAAATCATTTTTTCTGCTTCCTCAAGAGATATGTGCTTCGACAAGATATCGCCGGAAAAAATTCCACACATATCCCAGTCAGTTACCCATTCTTTGCTTTTATTGTCAAACCTTTGAATAGGTAAGCTTTTCCCGGCTCTTATTAAAATTTCATCTTCATATGCAAAATAATAATTATACATAATATCACTGCTTATGTTTGTATTAGTTTTAGTTGCCATTAGTCTGTAATTATATCTATACTCTTAGGGTCTGAAATTATTATTTCCGGAACACCTCTATACATTTCTACTTCTCCTGTCACGGCGACTTTTTCACCGTTTATCTCATCTAAAAAATCTATCGGGAAATTATCAAAGTTTTCAGACCATACAAGAACTGTAAACCTATCAGTATTTGGATAATCGTTTCCGATATTGATAAACATTGCTTGCCCTGTATTTGCTACACCTGCTACATACCCTGTAACGGTAACGGTTGAACCGTCATGCAACGAAGCGTCTTTCCAACTTACAACTTCTTTACCACATGAGCAGAAAAGAAAAACAGAAAGTATAAATATTGACAATATAATAATTCTATGTTTTTTCATTTTCTTACCTCTCGTTTAATAAGCTTAATATCCTGGATATCTTTGACACTCATCAATCAATTCGCTTCCGGTAAAACGCATGAGTTCGTCAGCCCATAAACTTCCCTCTTCTTCGCCAAGAGCCTCAATAAATAGCGATCGGACTTCTTCATATTTACAATACTCTTTGTATCCAACGTCAGTATCTCCCATGTGCTGTGCAATTATATCTTCAGCCCATTCATAGCATTTGTCGTTGAAAATAAGTAAATCAAATATATCCTCTTGAGTGTATTCTTCTGCTGTAGTAGGAAATGTGCGTGTTACCTTTTCTTCTTCTTGACAGCCCAAAAATAGAAAAGAAAGGGAAAGTACAAAAATAAGAAATAAAGTTTTTATTTTCATAGCTATTCTCCTAATATTCATAACTATGCGGCACACATAAATCACAAGGTCTTAACCCTCTAATGTTTTCTAATGAATCCTGATAGATTCTTTTACTTTTTCTTAAAGATATGCAATCGGGCGACATATGATAGCACTCTCCATAATCGGTATAGTATACAGTAGCCCATGTAACGTCATTGTCATTTGGAGCCATGATTAGCTGTGCTCCGTTTTCATGCTTTGTCTCAAAAACAATTTCTGTGTCTTTTGAGGTGTTTTCTGTTTCAGGTGGAATGTGACCGCCTAAAGAGCTTACTATTAAAAAAATAAAAACAGCTAATCCGATTAAAAATTTTGCAAGTTGCCACCAGTCATGCTGTCTATCTTTTATTTCTTCGATAATTAGCCTGATTACTAAAATAAGAAAAAGAAAAAGATAAGCACAAGCTATGAAACGAAACAATGTACTATCTCCTAAAATCAACCTCAAGACAGTAAAAATCGGAAGAGCAAGCATAAACATCATTCCAGAAATAAAAGCTACCGGTTCTTCTTTATACATAGTTATATCTCCTTATCTTGAAATATCTCTATTAAACCTCGTTACAACACTTTCAATAGTTATCAGTAAATCCTCACCCTCTTTATCTGTGTAAAAAGTGACGAGTAGTTATCAACATTATCACCGATTAAAACAATATTGCTTTCTTTAACTTCAACACGCTTGATTGTAGATTCCTCACCGTTGACCTTAACAAGTGCGATCTGTCTTATGTTGAACGATGCACTATTTTTAGAGTATCATTCAATCGTAGAAGTCTTTTAGTATAGGCTTTTCTTTCCTTTGACAAGCTAATGACCGATTACTCGTCTTATTCTGTAATATTCGTAACCGTTTATGCTGGTGTTGGTTTTTGTTGCCATTAGAAATTCCTGATAAATTTAGCGATTATGGCAGCTATTACAAATACTGCAATCATAGCTATAGATTGATATGGCTCTTTTACGTCATCTTGTCCAATGGCGGCGATTACAAGTGCCAAAAGAATGGCAATCGGAAGATAGATTAAGCGTTTAACAAACAAGACCATATCGCCACCACATGAAAAATATTCAATCAACAAGGTAATGGCAATAAGGAATGCCACGACTCCGATTGTAAAAAAATCAGGCTTTTTCATCTTCTTATCTCCCTATATCTCTGATAAATCTCGTTACAATACCTTCAATCATTATCGGCAATTCCTCAACTTCTTTATCTATATAAAAATGTGGTGAATAGTCATCAAAATTGTCACCGATTAAAACAATGCCGTTTTCTTTGTTGAACGATGTACTATTTTTGGAGTATCATTTAACTTTAAAGAATATGAACGCTCGTTTCTTTTTCTATCTTAGATATTTCCTCAATCTGTCTAAGGTAATTCTTAAAACTTTCCTTCGCCTCTTCAGGGGCACCCTCACAAAGCACTAACGCAAGCTTACCATTTTCATTTCTTATAAACTTGCTCTCCAATCAGGATTAGTGCTCCAGTACATGTCTAGATTTGTCATTTCAGCGCCTCCTTTCTCCATAAATCAATAAACTCTTTTGCAAAGTTGAACGATGCAGTATTTTTGGTGTATCATACAAAAATATCGTTTATTAGTATAGCTTGTATTTCCTTATAACATCATACGCAAACGCTTTCCAATCAGGTGGTAATTCTTTAAGGCTTCCACAATCCACAACATTATCAGGACTAAAAGCCTCAACATCAGGGTTATGTTTCAAGGCTAAATCATAATCTTGCTCACTTCCTATCTTGCGTTTCATATCCCAATACTCGCCAAGCATATACTCCTTGACACGACATAAAGCAGGTGTGCCTCCAATATATAAACTCTCGTCTATTTTTACCATTTATCTATTCTCCTTTTCTTTATGTCATCAAAAGAAACTGTAGATGATCTGGATAAAAAATTGCCGGATATACAAATTTCATAAAAACTAGCCCTTCGAAGCAAGCTCTGCCTTTAATGCTTCCTGTAAAACCTGTGAGAAGTTGATATTATTTTCCTGTGCTTTTGAGTTGAGCCATGCCGGTAACGTTACAGTTCTATTGACGGATTTATTTACATTCGCCAAGCGTACAGATGGCATAAATACATCAACAAGAACCGCACGCTCATTACCATCAACGTGAACATCTAATAAAGCTGTTGGGCTTGGAATTACTTCCCCCTCTTCTTCAAGACCGCAGATAAGAACGCCTAGACACTCACGAGCCGAAAGGAGAGCGTCCTTGTCATCTGTGCCACTTGTAGCAACATCAAAATCCGGAAAAAATACGGCTATTTCCTGTCCTTCTTCGTATGTAAATATTGCCGGGTAATAATATCTATCTTGTCTTTTCATTGTATTAACTCTTATTATCCAGCATGACGAGGGTGGGTTATCTGTATAGTACCCCGACTGTCTCTCAATGCTGTCTAAAGTCTTTCTTGGTATGTCTTTAACAGGATGCTTGACTGTTACTCTTAACAAAAAATCGAGATGTTTATTTCAGCAATATTATTTAGTTCGCCACTCATTTTCAAATTCAACTCATCGCTGTTTAACGATGCTCTATTTCAAGAGTATCATTCAACTAAACTATCTCTGTGAAATAGCGTTTGCCAACAAACCCTCAATTGCCTCCTGAGTAATTTTCGACAAGCTTAAACCATGCTTTTCTACATAGGTGTTCATATAAGCGGGTATGCTTACATTTTTTCTTACCGATTTTTCGCCGTATTTTTCGGCGTATGCTTCCATATCAAGTACAAGCAGATTGACGATACCGTCTTCGCTATCAGGTACTATATCGCTCAGTTTACTTGCTTTAGGAATTGGATTTCCGTCTTCCAGTTCATCGAGAACCCAGCCGCTTGCTGCATCGGCACCCATAAATATAGCATCTGCAAGATCCGAACCTTCGCTTACGCACCCGGGCAGATCCGGAACGACAACGGTATAACCTTCTGTCTCCTCACATGGATAAAAAATTGCCGGATATAATAATCTCATATCTATTCCTCCTAATCACTGAACTCAAGGGAGCTTATTTCAGTCCCGCTTGTTCCAGTATTGACTTTACTGTTCTTTTATCGAGGTCGCCTGTGTGGAACGGGATAGTGACCTTGCCAGGCTTCGACGGGTGTTTATAGTGACGGTGAGAACCTTTAGTGCTTTTTAATTTCCAGCCGTCTTTCTCGATAATTTTTTCTATCTCCCTTGCTCTCATGTCTTTTCCTCACTATGACTATATTATACACACTATACACAACATTATCAAGAGAAAATACACTTGGGTTGAACGATGCACCATTTTGGGAGTAGCATTCAATAATTTTTAAACTTAATCTAAAATTCTCGTACCTTACCGATACGACTCACACCATGTTAAAACCAACACCTAGCATCGTCATGATTGCACGGATAAGCAATACAATGCAATACATAATTACCGGTGAAATAATAGGGATTGCCAGCAGATATATAATATATCCTGAAACAATAAACGCCTCCCCGTGTTTCTTTTTCATAGTAATGACAATTACCGAATTCAGAATTCCTATTAAAAGCAATCCTACCATCACGATTAGCCAATCCCCAAAATAAAGTTCTCTCCATGTTAAACACAGCAACTTATACGCAACCATGAAACTGAAAACAAAATTTAAAATAACAATAATCGGAACTATTTTTCTCTTATTAAAGTCATTCATTTATATGTATCCTCTTTAATTCTTTTATACTTCTACATTTACTTATTTTGCTTGTGCAGTAATCTAAATTAAAATCTGTGATATAAAACTTCCTACTAAAAGAGGAATCACGACGGTCGTTAAAATCATATAAGCCCGTCTTTTTTCAAACCTGTCATTTATACGCAAGCATAAATAAGTCAATACCGAAAGTATTAATACATTCATTCCGATATAAACACAAACCCAAATCTCACCGGAAACGTAATAATATAGACTGTTAAAGGTACCCGAGATAATGCTCCCTATTGTGAGCAAAGCATTAGAATATTCTTTTGCACCACATTCTTTGTTTTTCATAAAATTTTCCTTTCTGGTTGAACGATGCACTATTTTTGGAGTATCATTCAACTTAAAATGCTTACCAACCTTAAAATTATCGCCCAGAGTTTGTGTCAAGGTCATACTCCATTGCAGCATTATCTATAACAATGCAATAATCAAATTTGCTATCAATCCTTGAATTAATGCAATATAGGCAAGTTTATGCTTTTCATCTTCTTTATTTCGCGACATATAAATAACGGAATAAACAATACCTGCATCTGCAACTAAACAAAATAACGCTTGTATCCCCCTGGATAACGGTTGAATCTTCCCGAATGTTACAGCAAGACCTAAAGTACCCAAAACTATAATGAGAATGCTTTCGATGAATAAAACTTTTCTCATAGAAACCTCCTAATTAAGTTGTGTCCTCTCCCAATATTACTGAACGATGCACCATTTTTGGAGTATCATTCAACCTATATCATCTTAAAAATCTTTCGGCACTATTTCTATCCAGTAATCATCGGGGTCAGTTATAAAATATATTCCCATATCTTCATTTTCAAATACTACGCACTCCATTTCTTTGTGTTTCTTGAGTGCCCCTTCATAGTCGTCCGTTCCAAGTGCTAAATGGAACTCATTATCTCCTAAGTTATAAGGCTCCTCGTTTTTTCGGATATTTTGGTGTTTAAACCTTTTTCAGCACTGCAAACCGGAATTTGTCAGTTTTAAAAATATTATCAATTAGCCATTATTCAAATACTGAATGATATTCCACTGTAGTTTCTTATACCGCCGTAAAGTATCTTTATTCTTCCCACAATACTCTCTTGCAACTTCTTGATTTGGAACATAACTCACTGGAATATTATATAAATCAAACTGCTCTCTGGTTAGGTCAACATATCTGCCATTCAACTTATTGAAATAATGAGTACCACCATCAACTTTTATTTTATGAATCGTACCGCCAAACATATCATAAACCAACATAGCCGTTATAGCACACTGTCCATAAGAAGGATCATTGGCAACCCATTCTTCTTGGCAAGCCGGATATGCCGTGTCTCTACTCCAACACTGTTCCAGCACCGCAAATAATTCTAAAAGATTCGTCACTCCCGGAAATTGAGCTACCGGCTTGCATTCCATATATCCACACTCATCTCCATAGAAATAATATTTTTGCGTTCTAATTTTATTAACCATTTTTTCTATGGCATCTAATACCGTTGAATTCTTATCGCTCATAACCACACCTTCTTATTTTTTATTCAAGGTTTTCTTAAGATATAGTCCCGTATAAGATTTTTCGTCTTCGGCAATTTCTTCAGGTGTGCCTTCGGCTACTAAATATCCGCCCTCATCGCCGCCCTCCGGACCGAGGTCTATGATATAGTCGGCCTGCTTTATAACATCTAAATTATGTTCTATGATGACTATGGTATTTCCTTCGTCTGCCAGTCTGTTGAGCACATAAAGCAATTTCTCTACGTCAGCAAAGTGCAGACCCGTTGTCGGCTCATCCAGTATATAAAGGGTTTTGCCCGTACTTCTCTTTGATAACTCTGTAGCCAGTTTTATCCTCTGAGCTTCTCCTCCCGAAAGCTGGGTCGAAGGCTGACCTAAAGTTATATATCCGAGTCCGACATCATCTAAGGTTTTCAGATATCTGAGTATTGTCGTTTGGTTCTCGAAGAATGACAGAGCCTCGGTGACGGTCATATTGAGAATGTCTGAAATATTCTTACCCTTATATTTAACTTCTAAGGTTTCTTTATTATATCTTGCACCTCCGCACACTTCACAAGGAACGAATATATCGGGAAGGAAGTTCATTTCTACTTTGATTATCCCGTCGCCCCGACAATGCTCACAGCGTCCGCCCTTAACATTAAAGCTGAATCTTCCCGGCTTATATCCTCTCATTTTGGCTTCCGGCATTTCGGAAAACAGAGTCCTTATATGAGTGAACATACCTGTATATGTCGCCGGATTGGATCTCGGTGTTTTCCCTATCGGCGACTGGTCGATGTCGATTACTTTGTCAAAGTTTTCGATTCCTTCTATCTTCTTGAACTTGCCGGGCTTCATCTGGGTTCTGTTTGTTATCCTTGAAACGCCTTTATACAGTATCTCGTTGACCAGGCTTGATTTTCCCGAACCCGAAACACCCGTAACCAGAACCAGATTACCTACGGGAATTTTGACATCGATGCTCTTGAGATTGTTTTCAGCTGCTCCGATTATCTTGAGGTAATTGCCGTTTCCCTTTCTTCTTACAGTCGGAGTTTTGATTTTTCTTTTTCCGGACAGGAATTGCCCCGTTATCGATTCCGGGCAGGCTTTGATGTCTTCTATCGTTCCCTGTGCAACCAGTTCACCGCCGTTTATGCCCGCACCGGGTCCTATGTCTACTATATGGTCCGCGGCATACATCGTGTCCTCATCATGCTCTACTATAATCAGTGTATTGCCCATGTCGGTAAGACTTCTGAGTGCCGCTATCAGCTTATCGTTGTCTCTTTGGTGGAGACCTATCGAAGGCTCGTCTAAAATATACAAAACTCCGACGAGGCCCGATCCTATCTGAGTAGCCAGACGTATTCTCTGTGATTCGCCGCCCGAAAGTGAGCCGGCGGAGCGGCTGAGAGTAAGGTATCCAAGACCGACATTCTTAAGAAACTGCAGTCTTTGTCTGATCTCTTTAGTAATCATCTCGCTTATCTTTTTTTCTCTGTCCGTTAATCTGTCCTGAAGGTTTTCAAAGAAGTCTATAGCCTGAACCACGGAAAGATCTGTCAGTTCCATGATATTAATGCCGTCCACGGTGACAGCCAGCACTATATCCTTGAGCTTTCTTCCTTTGCATGCAGGGCAAGGTTCCTGAGTCATCATGTCGCTGATTTTGTTCTTGATATAATCGGAATTTGTCTCACCCCATCTTCTTTCAAGGCTCGGTATGACTCCTTCAAAAGTGTGATTCATATGCGATACCCGACCCGACTTGCTCTTGTACAAATAGTTCAATTTTCTTGTTCCCGTGCCGTGCAAAACTTCTCTCTTGAATTCCGCAGGAAGATCCTTAAACGGAGTGTCAAGACTTGCATTGTGATGCTCTGCAAGTTTTCCGATTACGGTTCGATAATAACCCATCGCATCCAAAGATGAATAGACAGGGTTGATTGCTCCCTCCGCTATGCTTTTGTTCTCATCCGTTACTACCGCATTATCTGAAATTCTCAAAGTAAAACCTAATCCCGTACAGGTTTCGCAGGCACCGTAAGGAGCGTTGAATGAAAACATCCTCGGTTCCATCTCCTCTATGCTTATGCCGTGTTCAGGACATGCAAGTTTGGTAGAGTATGTCGCTTCTTCGGCATCTTTGCCCGTACCGAAAATCACAACGCAAAGACCCTCACCCTCTCTGATTGCAAGCTCGATCGCTTCGGCAATTCTGCTTCGGTTATCTTCTCTGATGACTATTCTGTCTACGACGATTTCTATCGTGTGTTTAATATTTTTTGCGAGCTCTATCGGATCCTCGTCAAGCCTCTTCATCTCTCCGTCGACTCTGATCCTTGTAAAACCGTCTCTTCTTATTCTCTCAAGTACGGATTTATGCTCGCCTTTGCGTCCGCGTATGATAGGTGCCAGAACCGTAATTCTTGTTTCGATTCCATGTTCTTTTATATTTTCTATAATGCTGTCGACGGACTGGCTTGTAATCTCCCTGCCGCAAATCGGACAATGCGGAATACCGATTCTTGCATATAGCAATCTGAGATAATCGTATATCTCTGTGACGGTTCCGACTGTCGAACGCGGATTCTTATTGCTGCTCTTCTGATCTATGCTTATGGCCGGTGACAGACCTTCTATCGATTGAACATCCGGCTTTTTCATCAGACCTAAAAACTGTCTCGCATACGAAGAAAGCGACTCGACATACTTCTTCTGTCCTTCTGCGTAAATTGTGTCAAATGCAAGCGAAGACTTGCCGGAACCCGACAAGCCTGTCAAAACTATCATTTTGTCTCTCGGAATATTTACGTCTATACTCTTAAGGTTATGCTCCCTGGCACCCTTTATTACTATGTTTTTTTCCATTATCTGTGTTTATCCTCTATAGCTTTTTATTTATGCTCTGCTGCTTGCTCTCAATTCAAACAGCACATCTCTCAGCTCCGCCGCTCTCTCAAAGTCAAGCTGCTTTGCTGCTTCTTTCATATTCTTTTCCAATTGTCTGATCGTCTCTCTCAGTTCTGCCGTTGTCATCGTCTTCGCATCTCTGATATCTGTTTCTCTGCTGTATTCCTGAGTTGCTTCGACTATACCTCTTATCGGCTTGACGATGGTTTTAGGGACTATGCCGTGAGCCTTATTATACTCATCCTGTGCACGTCTCCTTCTTGCCGTTTCATCTATACAATACCGCATCGCTTTGCTTATCGTATCGGCATACATTATGACGCGTCCGTTTTCGTTGCGGGCCGCTCTTCCTACTGTCTGCACAAGGGAGGTTTCCGTCCTTAGAAAACCTTCTTTGTCGGCATCGAGTATTGCGATGAGGGAAACCTCCGGAAGGTCAAGTCCCTCTCGAAGCAGGTTGATTCCTACCAGGACGTCAAATTTGCCCATCCTGAAATCCCGTATTATTTCAAGTCGCTCAAAATTATCTATCTCTGAATGCAGATATCTGACTTTGATTCCCTCTCCCTGTAGGAATGTAGTCAGGTCTTCCGCCATTCTCTTGGTTAAAGTTGTTACTAAAACTCTTTCGTTTTTTTCTGCAGTCGCAAAAATTTCAGACATAAGGTCGTCAATCTGACCTTTGCTCGGCCGGACCTCGATCTTCGGATCGAGGAGGCCTGTAGGCCTGATCAACTGCTCCGCAGTGATCCCGGCCGACGCTTCCCTTTCAAATTCTGCAGGGGTTGCCGACACATATACGGTCTGCCCCGTCATCTCATTAAACTCCTCAAACTTAAGCGGCCTGTTATCAAGTGCAGACGGCAACCTGAATCCGTACTCTACAAGAGAAGATTTTCTGGATCTGTCACCATTATACATAGCTCTTAACTGCGGTAACATGGCATGCGATTCATCTATAATAGTAAGAAAATCCCCATCGAAATAATCGAGAAGAGTATATGGTCTCTCCCCGGGCTTCAGAAAGTTTATATGTCTGGAATAGTTTTCAATACCTTTGCAGGTTCCTACCTCCATCATCATCTCAATATCGTAGTTGGTTCTCTGCTCCAGTCTCTGAGCCTCAAGCAGTTTTCCGTTTGCACGAAACCAGTCGACCCTTTCCTTCAGTTCCTCCCTTATCGAGGCAACTGCCATAGCCATATCTTCTTTACTTGTTATATAGTGGGAAGCCGGGAATATCGAGATATGAGATCTTATGCCCGTCACTTCACCGGTGACCGGGTTTATCTCTCTTATGCTCTCGATTTCGTCTCCGAACAACTCAACTCTTACCGCACTCTCGCTTCCCGCCGGATAGATATCAATCGTATCACCCCTGGCTCTGAAAACACCTCTTTCAAATTCGATATCGCTCCTCGTATATTGAATATCTATAAGTTTTCTAAGAAGATCCATCCTCTCAAACTCCATTCCCGGTCTCAGGCTTATTAGCTGATTTCTGTATGAGGACGGGCTACCGAGTCCGTATATACAGGAAACAGACGCAACAATTATTACATCTTTTCTTTCAAGCTGTGCTGCCGTCGCGGAGTGTCTCAGCTTATCGATTTCATCATTTATATCCGAGTCCTTTTCGATATATGTATCTGTAGAAGGAACGTATGCCTCAGGCTGATAGTAATCATAGTAACTTACAAAATACTCAACTGCATTGTCCGGGAAGAACTCCTTGAACTCTCCGTAAAGTTGAGCAGCAAGAGTCTTGTTATGTGAAACCACAAGGGTCGGTTTTTGTATAGCCTCGATTATTTTCGCCATAGTAAACGTCTTGCCTGAACCGGTAACTCCCATAAGAGTCTGTGCCCGGTTCCCGGCAAGTATGCTGTCACTTATCTTCTTTATCGCTTCCGGCTGATCTCCTGTCGGATCAAATTCACTTACAACTTTAAAATCAGGCATCAGCGTCTTCCTCTTCTTCAGGAATAACAGGAGGCGGGCTGTCTTCAAGAAAATCATCAACCTTCTCTTTAACGGTATCTACGACTTTCTTACCGAATTCGACAGTTTTCTCCCCGGCTTCATAAGTCTTCTTTCCGGCCGCAACAGTTTTCCTTCCGAGCTTTACAGCTCCATCAATAATTTCTTTAGTTGTCTTAGCCGCTTCCTTAAATGGAGTCAGGTTGTTTGCATTTTCATCGTAATAATCCGGGTGATCCTTATCAATATCTGTTTTGGGGGATTCTTCTTTTTTTGTTTCTCTTAGATCATATGCCAGACCGGCAAGTCCCATAAGCAGTATTGCACAAAAAACATCATTGCGTTTATCGATCACTTCAAGTGCGAGTCTCCCCCCGTCTATACATGAATAGGCAATATCTTCTTTAGGCCCTACTATCTTGAAATCCCATTCAAATACGTCTCCACTCACCATCCAGTTCTTAAAGCTTATCTTATACTCTTTCCCTGAAAAACTGGTCGGTCTTTCAATCTCTCCCATCTTGAGGTCGCGTGCATACAGATTATATTCTTTTTTCGGAGTAAATCTTTTTTGTCTCACACTTCCCGCAATTTTTCCATCTTGTTTCACGATATCAATCCTGCGTCCCTGTTCATTTATATTGGCTTCGATTGAAAATTTCTGCTTAGCGTTTTCATCGAGCATTCCGTATATACCGTCCCAGGTGAAGGCGTTCTCTATAATCAATCTCATAATTTTCCTCCTGTTCTATCATCTCCTGATGATGTTTTTACAGTTATTTTTCAGGCTGCTATTATGATATTGCAAGAGCCAGCATAGGCTGGCTCTTGATTTTTCTCATACAGTTATCAATTACTTTAACTAGTTCAGTCCTTGAATAGCTTTAGCTGCAGCAAGTTCCTCACCGGATGATCCTGCATCTGCAGCAATTACTGTCATTTTTTCTTTGAGTTCCTGTTCTATTCTTGTAAGCTCTTTCTCTGCTTCCGCTCTGGCGATTCTGCCTTCCTTCTGGATGGTCTGAATTTCATCGAGTGCGGAAATCAGCTGACGGTTTGTCTCCTGAAGTGTTTCAAGATCTACAATTCCTCTTTCGCTTGCACGAGCTGTCTCGACAGAGCTCTGACGCAGTGCTTCCGCATTCTTCTTGAGCATTTCATTGGTTGCATCTGTAACAGCACGCTGTGCATCTATTGCCTGCTGTGTATGATAATTGTTAAGAGCCAGAACCATCTGTGTTTTCCAGATAGGAATCACATTTATGATTGTGGAATGAATCTTTTCCGACATGATAGTATCGGAGTTTTGTACCATCCTTATCTGCGGAGCCGACTGCAGACATACCGTTCTTGACAGTTCGAGATCATAGATTTTCTTTTCAAATCTCGTTATCATATTTGCATAATCCTGTGCTTCCTGAATATCTTCTACAGCATTGGTAGCCTCAGCCTTTGCCTGAAGTTTAGGCAGTTCCTCTTTTCTTGCTTTCTCAAGCTTCATCTTACCGGCTTCAATGTACATAGATACTTCTTTGAAGTACAGCTTGTTCTTTTCATAGAGCATATCAAGCTGTACGATATCCCTGACAAGCTGCTGCTTATGTCCTTCCAGAATATCAACGAGTTTATCAACATTTGCTGCCGTTGTATTATACTGAGCCTTAAGCTCCTCAAATCTCTTGCTGGCACTGCTGAAAAGCTTAGACAGGAATCCTTGCTTAGGTTCACCGTTGTGCTTAAGTTCTACTATCAGGCTGGTAAGAACCTTGCCTGTTTCTCCCATGTCCTTTCCGCGTACACTCTCAAGCGCTCCGTCGGCAAAATCTGAGACTTTACGCTGTGCACCTGCACCGAAGCTTAGTACCGCATTACTGTCAGAGATATCGATTTTTTCCGATACAGCTACAATCTGTTTCATCTCGTCTTCGGTAAATCTGTCGTCAGGGAGCTTAACATCCTGCTCCTGTATAGCTGTTTCCACATCAAGGATAGGTGCAACATCTATTTCTGCCGCTTCTTTTGCTATCTCCTGTGCTTCTTTCATAGCACCGTCGGTTTCCTTCTGAATTACTTCCGGTGTAAGTTCCAAATCTGTCATGTGTTCCTCCTAATCCGGCTTATTATCCGCCTTGTAATTATTAGCTTTTATCTATGTGTTAACTATTTAATATCGAAATCAGAATCTAACAAACCTTTGCTTGCCAAAGTCGTCTGAAGCATCTGAATATCAGTTGTGATATCCATAATGTCTCCCTCATGAAGTCTTTCGATGAGATTCTCTGAAGCCTCCAGGACAGAGTCCATAAGACTTAACAGCTGTTCTTTAATCTTAAGAGCCTGCTCTGTAAGATAGTTTGGACTTGCATCTATTTCTATTTCTGTTTCCGACTTTTCTTTCTTTTTTTCAGAGGCAAGTGAGGCAATCTTACCGTTATAGTCATCAGTAAGCCTTACAACTTCAGGGAAGAATTTCTCTCTGAAGTCCTTAACCTGCTCCACAAGATCCGCTCTTTCCTGAACACGGGCATCTATTCTGTCCGATAAATCTTTGAGTTCCCTGAGCTTCTTCTTGATATCAACATCGTCCGTCATCGTTATAAGGTCTTCTAATGATTCAGGAAGCTTACCCCTCTCTCTTGCGGCCATCCTTCTTGCTTTTTTGCTTTCTTCTGCCGACTTCTCAACTGATTCTATAGGCTTTCCGTCCCTTGTCATAACCAGAAGGCCGTTATCGCTGTCGATATATGCTTCAGGGAAAAATCCATGCATTATCATTTTATGTAAATCATCTACAACCTTGCTGACAGGTCTGCCCATCTCAATAGAGAGCTGGTACAAAGATGTATTCCCGTTCTTTTTTACTTTGACCTCATACGCACGAATTCTCTTTCCTCTTGAAAGACTGTACATCTTGATGATGACGCCCACCAGCACGGAAACCCCTCCTATCACAAGATCCAGAATTCTTTCATTATAGGTGATATCCGATGAAAACGCTGTTATCAGAAACATGATACCGACAATCATGAATGCAACAAATTTTCCCGATTTGCCCATTCTGAACTTATCCATCTTCTTTTCCTGTTTTTTTCTGGCATAATGTCCTACAGAGCCTACGGAACCGCTACTGCGTGGTCTCGGCTTTGACTTTGGTTTTGACTGTGGCTTCGGTTCCGGCTTTGAATGATTGATCGTCTGTGTAGTGGTAGTTTTATCACCTATAGTTACAGTTGTTGTCTTTGTTGTCGTTGTCCCTTCCGGCATTCCGCCATTCGAGAAAAGCTCACCGAGGAATTCTTTGTTGATTCCTGCTTCATTAAGTGACTTGCCGAATCCCTGTATTGCCTCTGCAAGGGTAGGTGAATCTTCTTTCTTATCGGGCTCTTCCTGTATCTCATAGTCAACAGAATCTGAAAACATTACAAAAGTGAGGCTTCTGACTCCGGCCGGAACAGTAAGTTTAGTCTTAAAATTTTTATTCTGTCCGTTTGACCATTTTCCCGCATTAATAACAGCTGTGCCCACTTCCTCCTGGTTCGCCTTATTTAGTATTTTAACGCTGAACGAGAAGTTGCTGAAGTCAAAGCCTGAATTATTGAGTACCGAAAAACTGTAATCGATTCTTCCATCTTCAAGTCTGAAGGTTTTAGTAGTTTTCCTGGCGGATTCTCTGAAGTCCTCTTCAAACCAGCCGACTATCCTGCTGCGTTCATCCGTTTTGTTTGTTGCCATCGCAATTTCCTTTCTTATATTGTATTATCATTTCCGTATCTTAATTGATCGGAAACAGTCGAATATCTGCACGTATAAAACCAAGATTATTATACCATATTATTATATATACAAGACAATATTTATTGAGCTCTTTAATGTAAAATCTAATAAACCGATACCATTTATTAAATAATTAACGAAAAATGTTTTTTTAACATACTGTGCTATAATGACTGAAACGGAGGCACAGAATTATGAAAAAACACAAAAATTTATCACTATCTTTCATAGCTTTGAGTGTAATTTTTGCTATGTCCATATGCCTTGTATCTTGCAGTAAATCCAACGATGACCTTGCAGCGGACTCATCTGCTGCAGAAAACGGTCCGACAATCGTCAAATCTATTGATGCGATAGACGATACCGATGGAGCCAAAGATCTCCAGATTTCATCGATTACACTGTTCGATGACGGATCTGTTTTGCTGCAAACCAAGGACGATCTCAAGAAAAACGAAGCCGAAAAAATATACCCTTTCGAAGAAAGCGGTAAAGTCAAGGATATCTACCTTGTTGAGTTCGGCGAAGAAGGTTACAGAACTGTCGTCGCAATAATGGAAAACGGAACTATTTCTGCAATGAGTTCAAAGTCTCTCATAGAAGATCATATTGCTGTAGTCAGAGATAATCTTCTCGGTCGGGACGATATTGAGAAAGTCGAAAATACTACCGACGAATATGGTTATCATCTCGTTACCGCATATGCTAAAGACGGAAGCGATTACTCGCTTGACTTTAGCTTAAACTTTTAAAAATTAATGAGGTTGAAGTAATGAATAAACAAACAGGAAAGACTGTCTCATCAGGAATACTTTTATTTTGCGTTTTTATTATGCTTATAACCCTTTTACTTGCCACAGGATGCACGGTTAAAGAAACAGAAGAAGAGTCCACGATTGTAAAAACCGTCTCGGTCGATGATGGAGACTATGAGCCCGCTTTTCCGCTTGGTATAAGTAAAGTCGATCTTATGTCCGACGGCACAGTAATTATTCATAGCTATGCTGCCGTTGCCGAAAAAGTCGGTAAAATTTATACGGTATTTGATGACTGCAGAGATATTTTTTGTTATAACTACGGCAATGGAGGTTACAGAGTTATCCTTGCTATAAAAAAAGATGATACTATCTCGGCTATAAGCGGTCAAACTTTAATAGAGCGCAGACGCCTCAGACTTAAACACAATCTCGGTAACTTCACAGATGTTAAAACTATCGAACAATATCTCGATGATTCAGCCTTCGGCATCTTAGTCAAGTTTAAAGATGGAAGTGAAAAGTTTCTCGACGAATATCTAAATTTCTAATTGCATAAATCTTATTATAAACAACATAAACAACGAAAAAGCCAACTACATCTTAATAAGTAGTTGGCTTTTTCACGGCGTATCAAATGAAAGGTAAAAAATGACACGTTATATCAAATTCCCTAGCCTCCGAGATAAGCTTTTTTGACTTCCTCGGATTTTGCCAATTCTTTTCCCGTACCGGAAAGCATAATCTTCCCTGTCTCGATAACATATGCCCTGTCCGCTATGGAAAGAGCCATATTGGCATTCTGTTCAACCAGCAAAATTGTCGTTCCCGTTTTATTTAAATTACTTATTATTTCAAATATCTGGTCTACTAATATAGGAGCGAGTCCCATTGACGGTTCATCGAGCATCAGCAGCTCAGGGTCGGACATGAGAGCCCTTCCCATTGCAAGCATTTGCTGTTCACCTCCGGACAAAGTTCCGGCAATCTGACTCCGCCTTTCCTTAAGCCTCGGAAATTGCTCGTAGACATACTCTACATTTCCTTTTATTCTTTCCTTCTTTGTAATATATGCCCCCATCTCAAGGTTTTCACGGACAGTCATTTCCTGGAAAATCCTTCTTCCTTCCGGGACATGCGATATACCCCTAGCAACAATCCTGTGTGCAGGTGTTTTTGCAATCGATTCACCGAGGAATTTTATATCACCGGTTTTACTGCGCAAAAGTCCGGATACGGTATGAAGAGTCGTGGATTTTCCTGCACCGTTGGCACCAATCAGTGTAACGATTTCACCTTTGTTAACTTCAAAGGATATGCCTTTAATTGCGTGAATGGCTCCATAGTATACATTAATTTTGTCAACCTTTAATACCGATTCCATCACTTATCACCCCCTTTGCCGGGCTCTTCTTTGTCTTTTTGTTTTCCGAGATATGCCTCAATAACCTTAGGATCTTTCTGTATTTCTTCAGGAGGACCCTTTGCTATGGTTCGTCCGTAATTGAGAACCGCTATGCCTTCACAGATTCCCATTACAAGATGCATATCATGCTCGATCAGTAAAACACATATCTCGAATCGATCGCGGATATCCCGTATTGTTCTCATCAGATCAGTCGTCTCGGAAGGGTTCATCCCGGCGGCCGGCTCATCAAGAAGCAGGAGTTTAGGTTTTGTCGCCAAAGCTCTCATTATTTCAAGTCTTCTCTGGGCTCCGTACGGAAGAGAGCCTGCCCTGTAGTCAGCCGTCTTCTCCATACCGAATATCTTGAGAAACTCGATTGCCTCTTCATGAATCTGTCTTTCTACTCTTGTATATTTCGGTGTATGTAACATCGCATCCCAAAGCTTATACTTTGTTGAGTGATGCAGTGCCACTTTAATATTCTCTTCAACCGTAAGTTTTTCAAATAATCTTATATTCTGGAATGTTCTCGCCATTCCCGCTTTGTTAACATCGACGGTTTTCATGCCTGCCGTACTCTTGCCGTCAAATATAATGTCTCCTCGGGTAGGTTCATATACTTTAGTCAGCATATTGAAAACTGTCGTTTTACCCGCTCCGTTCGGTCCTATCAAAGCGGCAATTTCCGTCTTTCCGAGTGTAAGGTTAAAATTATCAACTGCTGTCAAGCCCCCGAAATCTATACCGAGTCCCTTAACTTCAAGTACAGGCTCCTTATCCCTATCCCTTTCGGGGATGTACTCCTTATACATCTATGCCACCCCCTTTTCGGTTTGTTTCTTTTTTATTTTGATTCGTGAGGTGACCTTTTCGATTCTCATCGACATATTAGTTTTTATAGTCGGATTGTATGTAACTATCATTACTATTACGAGGACGATAGCGTATGTAAGCATTCTGTAGTCCGCGAACTGTCTAAGAGCTTCAGGCAATATGGTTAAAAGTGCCGCTGCAATCATACCGCCCCAGATATTCCCTATACCGCCCAGTACCACGAATACCAGAATCAATACTGAAGTATTGAAATTGAACTTTATAGGTGCAAGCGTACTGTAGTTCTGTGCAAACAAAGCTCCCGCCATACCGGCAAGACCGGCACTTATAACAAAAGCTGTCAGTTTATATTTCTTAACATCAATTCCTATAGATTCTCCGGCAATACGGTTATCTCTTACCGCCATGATTGCACGGCCGTGCTTTGAATTCTTAATATTGAGGACAATAAACAAGGTGAAAAGAGCCAGAAACAGACCGGCTGTGAATGTCGCTGTCTGCTGGATTCCTGTAGCTCCTATGGCTCCGGTTATTATTCTCTGACTGTTATCTTCAAGGTCTATCATGCGATTAAATGCAAATCTGAGTCCGCTGTCGTCGAGTCCGAAGTAGAGGACATTCATTATATTTCTCACGATTTCTCCGAATGCCAAAGTCACAATGGCAAGATAGTCTCCTCTTAATCCGAGTATAGGTATACCGATCAACAATCCGGCCAAAGCAGCTATTATCGCACCGAATATCATTGAAATCACCAGCCGCACTGAATCGATGCTTATATATGCCTCCAGCATTCTTGCCACAATTATGCCGCTGAAGGCTCCTACAGCCATAAATCCCGCATGCCCAAGAGAAAGTTCTCCCGATATGCCGACTACAAGATTAAGAGATATAGCAAGTGATACATAGACACATATAGGAACGAACTGTCCTTGCAGATTATGTCCAATCAGGCCTATACCTGCTCCGAGCTGAAGAAGTCCGTATCCGACAATCAGAATAGTGTATGCGATAAAGGCTTCTTTCTTATATTCGCTGCCCTTGACAGCTCCCTGTAACAATTTTTTCGGAGATGCAGGCGGTTTGATTTTTCTTTTTCTACCCATTTTCCACCTACACTTTCTCTCTTGTATTTTTCCCGAAAAGACCTGTCGGTTTTACCAGAAGAACTATTATCAGACAGGCAAATACTATCGCATCGGATAATTCCGTCGATATATATGCTCTGGACAATATCTCGATAATACCTAAAATCAAGCCCCCAACCATAGCTCCGGGAATCGATCCTATTCCGCCAACTACCGCAGCTGTGAAAGCCTTGATACCAGGCATTGCTCCCGTTGTTGGCATAAGAACCGGATATGCTGAACACATAAGTACTCCTGCAACAGCCGCAAGACCGGAACCGATTGCAAAAGTAAGCGATATAGATTGATTTACGTTAATCCCCATTAATTGAGCTGCACCGTTATCCTCCGAAACCGCACGCATAGCTTTTCCCGCTTTAGTTCTATGTACGAATAGTGTCAAAGCAACCATTATTACAACACAGACGATTATAGTGAAAAAAGACTCCGCGGTTATTACAAGCCTGGCATTCGCAAGACGAATAGGGTCCAGTCCCTTAAAGAGGGTTGTGAAAACTCTTGGATTTGCACCCCAGATAAGCAGTGCCGCATTCTGTAAGAAGTATGAAACTCCTATGGCTGTAATCAATACTCCCAAAGAACCTGTTCCTCTTAACGGTCTATAAGCGATTCTTTCAATCGTGACTCCCAGAACCGTACAAGCTGCCATAGCACCTACAAGAGCAAGCCATCCCGGCATACCTACATACATAGTAAGGCAAAACGAAACATAGCTTCCGATCATTATTACATCCCCATGTGCAAAGTTAAGCATCCTTGAAATACCGTATACCATCGTATAGCCGAGTGCTATAATAGCGTAAACGCTGCCAAGACTCAGCCCTGAGATCAAACTGTTTATAATACTCATAAAATATAACTTCCTTTACTTTCAAACAGGCACCGACTGCTCGGGCTTTGCCGATGAGCAATCGATGCCCTGAAATTATTTGATTATTTTATTTCTCTATATATTTGCCGTCCTGGATTACGCAAACCTTAGGTGTCTTATCAACCTCTCCGGCCTCGTTCCACTTCATGTTCTGACCTGTAAGTCCGCTGAATGTGAAGTCGCCTGTAAATACTTTTATCATTGCTTCACAAATTGTTGCGGAATCATCTTCTACAGAGCATCCTGTCTTCTGGTATGAATCATACACTGCGTATACACAGTCATAAGCATCTGCTGCGAACTGGATTGGTGTATCTCCGAATGCCTCCTCATAGGCCTTTACAAATTTCTGTGTATCTTCATCTTCCGAGTAAGCTGTGAACGGTGTCAACAGAAGAACTCCTTCTGCCAGAGATGTGTCAAATCCTTCAAGTGCAAGGATTCCATCCATCCCGTCAACTCCAAAGTAAGTCGGCTTATAATCCATCTTGTCAGCCTGAGTCATGATGTTGGAAGCAGGTGTGTAATATATAGGAAGAAATACCATGTCTACGCCCGCATTCTTCATGCTGTTGAGCTGTGCTGTAAAATCAGCGTTGGCATCATCTGCAAATGCTTCTGTTGCCAGAATCTTCTTGCCTTTACCTTCCCATGTGGATTTGAATTTAGCATATATTCCTGATGAGTAATTGTCTGCATTGTTGTAGATTACACCGACTTTAGCATCAGGGAAATTGGCCGCCATGTATTCTGCTACTGCAACACCCTGGTTAGGGTCAGAGAAGCAAAGCTGGAATACGTTGTCATTTCCTTCTGTAACTGCCGGACCTGAAGCTGAAGGTGTCAATGTGAAGACTCTATCCTTATATGCTTCTGCAGCAACTGCTGTACAAGGAGCTGTCGTTGTGGTTCCTACGAGAACTTGCATTCCTTCGTCTCTCAGCTTGTTGTAAGCATTTACCGATTTTTCCGCATCGTGCTCGTCATCCTGCGCCATAATCTCGATTTTAAACGCAGGGTCGTTAGCATTGATTTCGTCAGCTGCCAACTGTGCACCATTTTTTACTGCTTCTCCATAAATGGCCGCCGGACCTGTGAACGGACCGATTACTCCAACCTTAAGAGCTTCTCCGTCGCTTGCGGAACCTCCGCCACATCCTGCCAAAGCCATCGCCATCATGCATGACACAGCCACGACTGCTGCCTTCATCCATTTCTTTCCCATTTCTGTTTCCTCCATACGATAATTTTCTTTTTAAATTTTGTAATAATAAAGTGATAACTTACTGTTTGTTCCTGATCAGAGGCAAAAAATAAAGCCTGCTCCATGCAGGCTTTGAGCTCTTTCAGATTATAGGTGTTAGCTTATATCTCTAGCTTTCAGTGTCCGTCTCTCCTGCATTACAATATCTTTCCTCAACCACTAAGAGGATGCTGATAATAATAATGCTGATTACGATTACTGAGCATTTGCGGAACATTTAAAATTCTCCTTTCGCTAACAATATCGGAAGGATAGCATGTATTTTTTTGTATGTCAACATGTTTTTGTTAAAAAAATCAAATTTTTCTTATTTTTTTGTTTTTTTACTCAACATTTGGAGCTTGCTATCTATTATTTAAAAAAAAAGTTTCATTGTAACTTGACTTCATAGGCCAGTTTTAATAGACTTTTCCCAGCAGATAAATGATGTTATTATTTTTCAAATTAATAATTTCAATAAAGGGGCTTTTATTTATGTCATTTAAAAATCAGCTTAATCATTTTATTGACGAACTTGGTATATCCGGCTCCGAACTTGCGAAAATAAGCGGGATATCCGTCTCATCAATCAGCCGATACAGAAACGGGAAACGAATCCCGAAACCTGATAGTGATGTTATCAAAATACTGGCTGAAAGCCTTGAGAAAATTGCAAAGCATCGCAATTTTCCCGGATATGATAAAGATGTTCTTTCATCCTCAATGAATCAGTCTCTTCTGTCAGGTCTTGATAACTTTGACTATAATATTCTTTATAAAAACTTCGATTCTCTCATCACTATCTTTAATATTTCAATGCAAAATCTTGCGGAATATCTTAATTATGATGTTTCTCATATATATAGAATCCGTAAAGGTGAAAGAAAACCAAGCAATCCGTTTAATTTTGTTCAAAACATGTCCGATTATATTATCCGTACATATAGAGATGCAGGTTCAAGGCGCATCCTTATGTCAATGCTGAACTACAAGTATAACCCTAAATCTCCTCCCAATGACAAAATAATAGACGATGCTCTTTTCAGAAGGCTTTGCCACTGGATGACAACTTCATCGGAATATGACAATCTTCTAAACGACGGCATGTTTACTCCTATTAAAGATTTTGATATCAATTCACTTTCCAAAGACAGATTTCTAAAAAATCAAACTAGAGCACCTAAGATAATAAAACGACAAGAAGAATATGTAGGCATAGAGGGATTTGCGAACGCAATGGCTGATTTCACCTTTAACTTCTCCTTTGAGAATTCAAATGAAGACATTACCGTATATAATACATTTCTATTCCACTCTAACCACGATAGCGGTATGGATCCCTATCCTTTAATGCACAGTATTTTGAAAGTCCTGGATAAGGGTATTAAATTCAATCTGATACATGATGTAGATCATGATCTCAAATTTATGCTTTATGATTACAGGTTCTGGTTACCTCTATATCTGTCAGGTAAATTCCATTCATTTTGTATGGAGAAAAGTCATGAAGACTCTCCTTTTAGACAATTCATTGTAACAACTAAGAACCTGGCTTTTATCGGGAACGCTGTTGTCGGATTCGAAAAACAGGCGAGATTTATTATCACAAAGAATCCGGCGGAAGTTGAATATTACAGCAATATAAACCGAATGCTGCTTAAAAAAGCCAAACCCCTTGTAGATATTTACACTGCAGAAAGAGAATCTGAATTCCACGCATTGATTGATAAAATGATCAGCTCTGTTGTTTACAGACGTGCTTATCTGTCAACTCCACCTTTACATACAATCAGCTACGAACTCCTTGATAAAATTCTTGACAGAAGTGAAACAACCCCGGAGGAATCCGAAAAAATCCGTAACTATATTCTGGTGGTTAAAAAAAGAATAACAAAACTGCTTTCATCAGCAAAAATCACGGAATTCCTTCCGTTATTCTCTGAAGAGGACATACAAAAGCGTCCTCCTGCTCTTTTTTTGGCTGATATTTTTCCGGAGAAAAGTATTAGCTACACATATTCAGAATATCAACAGCATTTGGCTGAAACTATTGAATTTGCCGATAATAACGAAAATTATTCTCTTGTATATCTCGATCCCCCTATTTTTAAGAACACACGCATTATTGTTCATCAGGATATCGGGGTTCTTGTCTCGTCAAACAAGGTTCCTTCTTCACATCTTGTTATAACACACCCAAAGATGTATCGTCTGATTGAACGAATACCTATCTTTACCAAAGCTCCTTAGAAACAAAAATCCTCGAAGCCGGATTTTCCTTTCTTCGAGGATTCATATTTATTCAGATATTACTTTGATTTTTTTATCTTATCGTCTTTCTCTTCACAATTAAAACAATTGCAGAGAGCATGCTTACCAGCATAGTCAATAAATAAATCACAGGGTTTGCAGTATCACCGGTCTGAACCGAATCTTTATCAGGTGTATCAGGTTTATCGGTTGCTCCTTTATCAGATAATATTCTGACTGTCTGATCTGCATTATTTATGTCTGCGTGTGAGACAACCTCTTTACCATCTACGAAAAGATACTGATAAGCTACTACACTCTCGCCGGCAAGCCCGGATGTATTAAATTTAAAATCCATCTCAGCAACTCCACTAGACGTCTCAGGCACAAAGCTCATCGTTGAACTTGCAATTTCTGTCTTTCCATTATCGCTCTTCTTTACCAGTTTACCGTTGACAGTATATTCTTTACCTGCTTCGAGATTTTTATATGCAAGTTTATCTATTACAATTACATTCTCATCAGCCGGAAGAATTTTATCACCATCGGATTTATCTGTTGCAAATGTCTCCAATGAAGGTTGAGGTTTTGGATCATCAGGAACTGCCGGTTCTGTAGACTTGGCATTATCTGTTACGATGATTGTGCCATCCTTAGTTTCAACTGTCTCTCCCTGCCCTATCGTGCCGAGTGTTATTGTGCCGTCTTCTTTCACTGTAAAGGTAAAGTCTGTTACCGCAAGATATCCGTCCGGGGCTGCTGTTTCCTTGAATGTATATACGCCCGGTTCAAGGCTTAATTTGTGCGACTCTGTACCTGATGTCCAGCTGTCCACCAGCTCTTCACCTTTATAGATTTCAATCTCAGCACCCGGAAGTTCCGTTCCGCTCATATCTACTTTGCTGAAATCAATTTCTTTTTTATCTGTATGTTTAACCGTTATTTTAACTGTCTGACCTTCGTCATTAATATCCGCATGCTCAGCAATCTTTGTTTCTCCAAGTAGCAATTCTTCAAACGCAACTACGCTGTCTCCACCAAGGTCAGAAGCATTGAACGTAAAGTCTATTTTAACTGTTCCACTGCTTTCAGAAGGTGTAAATGTCCCGGTTGCTTCTGCCACTACTGTCGTACCGTCGCTCTTCTTTATAAGCCGTCCTTTAAGTGTGTATTCTTTGCCTGCTTCAAGATTCTCATATTTTACTTCATCTGTAACTGTTACAGATTCGCCTGCTTCTACTGTCTTCTCGCCGTTTGCTGTCGCTGTGGTACCAATCGAAGGATTTGCAGGAACGGGCGGATCTGTCGGTTTATCCTTAAGTATTACCGAATTTTCCGCGTTTAAAATCGCAGTTCCCTTAGTCTTGCTCGACAGTATCAGAGTCTGCGCCTCCAAAGGCTTAAAGTCTCCCCCTTCTAAATATCTTAACCCAAAATAGTCTTCGTATTCCTGATTGGCTGTAATTTTAACGGTAATAGGTTTACCGTTTAACGAATCTTTTGTATATCCGTTTAGGGATGCGATAAGAGATTGAGATTTTATATCTGTTCCCGTAAGTGTTCTTGTCTCACCTATTTGTATATTATCGTCAAATATTTTTACTTCAAGCTTAGTTAACTGACTTACACCTTCCCCGCTCAATGCAATATCATAATTCAGCTCCGGAGTATCCTTGCTCGCATCAATATTAAGATTTTCCGCCTTTATAGAAACTTCCTTTTGTGTAGAGGTATTAATCGTTGAATTATCCGCTTTATCCATCAAATAAATAAATAGTCTGTATACATTATTCCCGGAATAATCAAAAAGTGTTGTATTTGAATGCAGTTTACCTTCTTTGTCACGACTATAAATAGTCAGTTTGCGTGCATTTTTATCTAAATCATATTTTTCGCCTGTCAGCGACCATATTGCAAACTGCGTAGCTCTTGCCGCTTCTTTTCCGTTCAGATTATTTATACCTGTATCGTCTCTTAAATCACTCAGATTATTCTGTCCGTTTTTTTCGCTAAAGCCGAAATACAAAACCGTTTTAACTTTTTCATAGTTAACATTAAAAAAGCCTGACAAATGATCCAGATCTTCCGCCGGATAAGTACTATAGTTGGTTCCAATTTCCCCAACCCTGCCGACTATGCCCTTATCAGCACAATAGGCAAGAACCCTGTCTCCGGTAACAGTCGACTTCATCATCATAGTCGCCGTATACATACCGTCGTAAACTCTGGTGTTATAGTTATAAGCGAACTGATCATATTTGTATTCACTGAAACTCGTTAGTTTCCATTCATTTTCTACAAATGTACCGTCAGCCGCAAAAACCGCAACTGTTGAACCGGACATAATAAATGCAAGTGCAACAGCTATAGTCCTTTTGATTTTTTTGCTGAAAGATTTAATAAATTTTTTGTCTGCACCCCGGGGGAAAAAGTTCATGGTTCCATTCTCCTTTTTAAGATCAAATTTTGATTTTTTTATTATTACTGCGATATATTAGAATCTGCACCTACTATATACAAATGTATTATTTCATACATTTTTCTCTTTTTTATAGACAGATTCGGCAATTTAATGCTTTCTCTTGACAGTGTTGTCAACTTTAAATATTCCATACATAGCATTACCGATGACACCCGCTAAAGTTTTAATCTTATAAAAGAATCCCTACAAAAAATTACGTGAAGATGTTATAATCAGTGTGCTTCACGATGTAGAATTCAGGAGGACTTTAACATGGATTATACAATGACGATTGCAGGTCTGGAAAGGCGTCTGCCGCTGTGTAAAATCACCGAAGATTTGTATATAGCGGGATTTATAATGTTCAATGATGTTGAAATAACTCAGGCTTGTGCCAGAGAGCTTCTTAAACTGGCTCCCGATTTCGATGTCCTAATCACGGCCGAGAGCAAAGGTATTCCTCTGTGCTACGAAATGGCCTCTCAATCCGGAAAGCCTTATATAGTCGCTCGTAAAGGTCCGAAGCTTTATATGAAAGATGTTGTTAAGGTTCCGGTGAATTCAATAACTACAGACTATGATCAGATACTCTGTCTGGGTAAAGCTGAAAAAGATGTTCTCAACGGCAAGAAAGTTCTCATCATCGATGATGTTATAAGCACAGGTGAATCGATAGCAGCTCTTGAACAGCTAGTTGAAGTTGTAGGAGGAAATTTAGTCGGAAAGTTCGCGGTGCTGGCCGAAGGAGAAGCGGGCGACAGAGATGACCTTACCTATCTCGAATACCTGCCTTTGTTTAATTCGGATGGCACACCACAGTAGCGATAACAGTAATATTAACAAAACCTCGGAATAATATTTCTCCGAGGTTTTTTGAATTTTTCCTGTTTGCCTGTCTTATTAACTTATTCGATACCGGTTGCATCTTTTATATCCTGCACCTTCGCAGCTTGCAGTTCTTCTTTTGTCCAGGGCACTAGTTTTCCTATTACAACATATCTGGCATCCTTATATTCATACGCACAGGTGCTCAACACTATTAATTTATCTTTGGGCGTTACCGTGACTGAAGTAGTATATTCGGCAATAGTTTCAATCTTATCTATATACTCCCGCTTTTCCGTTACTTCTTTCAAATTAGTCAGGTAAAGAGAGCTGTCTGCCGGTTCGTTCAGAAAGACCCATATATCTACATGGTATTTCCCTTTAGGTGTTATCAGTTCCATTCTCGGGTTCTTGTCGCAGTATTCTCTGTCTCTTAGCTTCTTCAAATCTCCGAACATGGATCCGTCCCGCATATGGTGCCCGTAAACAATCGTATTGAACTGATTAAAAGCTTTTTTAGTGGTATATTCGACAAACAACGTACCTGCCGCACTGTAATTTCCGTCGAACAACGTTGTGAGATACTTATTGTTATCATTACCCTGCACAATAGGATAATTAATCTTATTATCCTTATAGTAGAGCCATCCGACAATATCCGGATTTATTTTGCTGAGCTCTTCGAAGTCTATATTGCCGGTAAAAATTTCTGCTCCCGCAACTGTTGAAACTTTATCGTATGATTTTTTATTCTCCTTGTAAGCACTCAAAATAGTGTATACGTTATATGCGCTTATAAGCATTATTCCGAGAAGAGCTATCAATATTACATTTTCGGCAATTCGTCTGACTTTGCTTATTTTTTTAGGTTTTCTTGACTTCTTTGCCTTCTTGGCCATTATTCAATTCCCTCATATCTTCCTATAAAATCCTCTATCAACGGCATGACTTTTGCAATACCGCCCTCTGTATCGGATTCAATGTTAAGCGGCATTACAGGATCATGCAGCGAACGTCTCAAAAGGAACCATCCTTTTGCTCCTTCAATATCGAAATTGACCCTCACTCCTTCATAGTTCGGCTTCTCCAGTTCAAGACCTTTCGTCTCATTCACCCATGTTTCCATATCATCAAGAATTTTACCTGCAACATCCGCAAAATCCTCTGTTGTCATCCTGAATCGGATTTCCTTCTCCTCTGCAGGTGATTTCAAGCCTTCAATCAGGCTGCTGATTGTCTTTCCTTCTTTTTTCAGTCTTGTTGCAGCAATAACTATCTGAGCCGCAAGGAAGGCTCCATCGTCTAAGAAATAATTATCGGAATATGCAGCGTGCCCCGATGTTTCTATAGCGAGGAATGCCTTCTCTCCATTTTCGGTAAGTTCCTGAGCCTTTTTTATTACATTCCTGTAACCTCTTTTGTACCTGAAATGCTTAAGTCCGAGTTTTCCCTCAAGAAAATCTTTCAATTCATTTGAGGTAATACTGTCGGTAACCACAGTACCTCCCGGATAATCATCTACACCCAAAGCCGCTGCAAGTGCGATGATCTCATTTCTTGCAATCGGTTTAGCATCCGGTCCTACGGCTGCCGATCTGTCTACATCAGTATCAAAAATTATACCGAGATCCGCTTTGTTATCCGCAACCGCCTTACAGATTGAAGCCATTGCTTCGGGATCTTCAGGATTCGGTGAGTGATTAGGGAATGTTCCGTCCGGTTCAAGGAACTGGCTGCCTGTTACATCCGCACCGAGCGGTTCTAAAACTTTCTTCGCAAAGAATCCTCCTGATCCATTACCGGCATCCACTACTATATGCATGCCCTTTAATCCGCCCTTGATACCTTTAATTCCATAAGATATAAGCTGTCTGAGATGAGCCATGTACATCTCCATCACATTGATTTTCTCGCTCTCAAACCATTCTCCTATGAAGTTATATTTACATGCCTGACCCAATATTTCCTCAATATCTTCCTTATCCAAACCGCCTTCGGCTGTGAAGAACTTAAATCCGTTTCTGTTATAAGGAAGGTGACTTCCCGTAACCATTACAGCTCCATCGAATTCGAAGAAAGGCATTACCGTAGACATGAACATCGCAGGGGTCGAGGCAAGACCTGCATCAAAACTCTGCGTTCCCGCCATATGGAAACCTTTGAAGAGTCCTTTCACTAAAGTTTCCGCTGACAGTCTCGAATCATAGCCTACGCATATCTTAAGTTCAAAAGGATTTTTGCTTACCTTCCTGCCAAGCCACATCGCGAAAGCCGTTCCGATACATCCTGCCGTGGCTTCTGTTATATTAACTTCTTCGCCCGGAACACCCTCCATTGCAATTCCTCTGATATCACTTCCGTTCTGCAGTTTACGCATATCGAATCTCATTTTTGCTTATGCCATCCTTTCTTATAAATCTTCTTAATATATCCCGCCATGCATTTTATATATCATCGGTTATTACATCTTTTCTTTCATAAATGTCTTGATGCATTCTGCCGACTTGCTTTCAAGCTCAAAACCTTCTGTATTGTCAGTGAAAATTTCAGTAATTTCTTTACCTGTCACTCCTTTTATTTCTATCCCTTCTCTCTCGGCAGCTTTAAGTAACAAGTCTGCGGCAAGTAGAGGATTCTTTGTCATTAAAGGTCCCAGAACACAAGTATAGATAATATTTTTCCTTCTGGCTCCTTCAAATCCTGATCCGCCATTTGCAAGTGAACCGTTATTGCCCCTTCCATACACAAGGCGGCCGAACGGCTCCTGCCCTTCTGACAATTCGACATCTGCTACCTGAATCTGATTTCCGATAACTTCGATACTGCCTGAGACTTCCTCATTACTATAAACATCCGCACTTACCCAGATATCATCTCCCCATACCGAGTCCCTTTCCGTCCAAATCATCTTAAGCAGTCCAAGTCCTTTAATGACTCTTCCGTCTTTATATCTTATTTCATCCGCCAGAACAGCACCGCTGCTTCCGTTCGCTATTAAAGTCCTATTCAATTTTGCGAATGCTTCCAGATCATCTTTCTGTCTGTTGAGTGCATCAATAACACTCGGAACACAGTTGAGTTCTCCCGCTGTTATATAGACAATGTGAGCCCAATTCCAGTCGATTCTGTCTTCCAGTCTGTCTACACGTCTTATTTCAACAGGTATCCCGAGATAATTGCACATATTAAACAGCCCCATGATATTTCCCCTGCCGCCATGTATGTTCATAATATCCGGGTAAAGCCAAAGTATATTCAGAGTTTTGATTTCACTTGAATTAACTTTTGTCTGCCCTTCACTTCGGATCAGCGAAATATTTGAAATCGAATCGCTTTTTCTGTTTGCTTTAGCTCTGATGCTGTTAAAGATATTGAAACCTTTCATCTATCTTTTCTCCTAATGTTCTATTTGGCTTCCTGTTTTACATATTTAGCCAGAGATTCAAACTTGTACATCAATGTTATCAAATAAATATTATCTGAATCACATTTCTTCACTTCCTCCACTATCGCCTTGTCGTCATTGGTCGGAAGTATTACAAGCTTATTTTCATCCATGCCGTCGTAAAGCAGGCGTATTGCCGCATCGTATACTACTTTATCTGAGAAACATATGCATTTCTCTATTTCAGACTTTACCAATTCACGAAAATCGCAATCCCAGGTATAGAATGTATTGGTGTAGTACGGATCAAAATCCATAATCTCACCAAGACCAAGCATAAAAACTTTATCATTCTTATCTGATGCTATTACATTGATTGCAGACTGTAAAGTTTCCGGATTTTCCTGCTTCATTCTTATATATTTAACTTCTTTATTATCGATCCGGATACTTTCCATCCTTCCTCCGACAAGTTCAAATGTCGGAAAGGCTCTTCTTATATCTTCATAACTGATTCCGAATTCTTTCGCAACGGTAAGTGCAGCCACATACGAATACAGGAAATAAGGCGTGCTGTATGCAAAAGAAAATTTTTCTCCGTCAAGAGTGAAAGTCTTGTTCTCAAAATCTACATCCGTCGCCATATATTTATTTTTGCCTGTTTCAAAACCGCAATTGTCACAAACGAAAGGCCCGATATTATCTACATTATAGGTCTCGAATCTTATAGGTTCATGACACTTGGGACAGGGCATAGACACTGAGAAAAAATCATCCTTCTTATCGAAAGATCTTGAATTTCTTTCAACACCATACTGTATGCTCTTTCCGGCATCAGCAGCCAGACTAAGTGCATTAGGCTCATCTCCATTTACATACATAGTTATATCAGGATTAAGAATTGACTTTATTTTCCTGCGAATTATTTCAGGCTCGCCATTTCTCTGTACCTGATCCTTCTGGATATTGGTTATGCAAAGATGTCCGGCAGGAAGGTGTTTATATATTATAGGAAGAAACCTCTCGTCGGTTTCCATGAGAACAAAATCTGCTTTCAGTCTGCCGTCAAGACCGCAGTTTTTCAGAAGGGAGACTACAACTCCGCCGATAAGATTAGCACCTTCAAGATTAACAGCCAGTTTTACGCCGGCTGTTTTGAATATATGAGCTATAAGATTTGTAGTAGTGCTCTTTCCGTTAGTTCCGGTTACAAAGATTGTTTTCCCGGGATCAAGTCCTTTAATATGACTTACAAATTTCGGATCTATCTTAAGAGCTATCTGTCCCGGAAGATTTGTACCTCTTCCTCTTGCAACTATATCTATAATTCGTGCAGTTAATTTTGCAGCATACAAAGCCGCGAAAAATCTAATCTTCATCGGTTTTTCCTTGTGTTATAAATTTTAAATTTATGCACTGTCATTTATTTAAAAAACAGAGACAGTGCACGTTTATTATAAAGGCAAAGAGTAAAAATAACAACCGACCCTCGTATAGATATGCCAATTATCTCCTTAACAAGTGTCTTAAATATAATACGGGGAAACCAAATATAAACATTTGAATTCCCCGTTATCTTTGTTGTCTTTCGATTATTATATGCTTCAGATTTATACGTACTCTTAGGTCTTCCTTTTTTTGAATACCAGTAACAGAATTGCTGTTATAAGCAGAGCTGTCAAAACAGTATAAAATCCCTTTACAGTCAAATAAGTAAGCGACAATATAATAGGAACATCTTTCGCAAGCAGAATCGGCATTGCATTTATCACCAGGTTCAAGGCCAGTCCGGTCGGAATCAATATCGCCGATGATATATCTCCTTTTGACAGCCAATGTATCTCCGGAAAAATAACACAAATTATCAAAACGGAAAGTATGGCTCCGGCAATCAGATTTTTCAAAAAATAATCTGTATAATAATCTGACATACTCGTAAAGTCGATTGCGGATCTTATCCCAATCACCGGCATTAAAGTTGCGATAACATTAGGAATAACCACATAAAACGCTAAAGCGACAAACTTCATTATAGGATTCTTCTTAATCATTTCACACCTCCGATCCGCATTTATTTCTTTTATTATTATATCAAATATACCGGATTTTGATGACTGTTGTTTTTCTATTATCTCCTCTTTGATCGTCTTTTTCTCCATGGAACATCTTCGTCGGATGCCTTGAAGTTATATACAGGCTTCATGATATCTATGATATCAACAGATTCACTGATAACATCGATAATATCGTCGATAGACTTATACGCCATAGGAGCTTCATCCAATGTATCCTGATTTACGGAAGAAGTATAAATGCCTTTCATAGACTTTTTGTACTCGTCCATATCTATAATTTGTTTTGCTTTTGTACGAGACATGATTCGGCCCGCTCCGTGAGGTGCGGAATAATTCCACTCAGGATTGCCTTTACCCATAGCCAATACTGAGCCGTCCCTCATATTGATAGGTATTAAGACTTCTTCACCTTTATGTGCCGCGATGGCTCCTTTACGCAGTATCATTTCATCCGTATCGATATAGTTGTGAATAGTGTGGAAGGCATCCAGCGCGGTCATGCCGGTCTCTTCCAATATGATTTCCGCCATCTTCTCCCTGTTACGCCTCGCAAACTCCTGGCATATCTTGACATCATGCAGGTAGTCTTCCAGAAAGCTTCCGTAAAGCCAGCATAAATCCGGCGGAACCGTCAGAGTCTGAGTTTCATAATTTCTGCTTAACTCCTCCAATGCGTCCTGTATCTCTGAACGTCTGCCTTCGGCTTTATAAGTCTCGATAATCTCATCGCGCTTCTTGAAGAATTCCTCTTTACCCATGTGAAGATCTACTGCGAGCTGCTGATAAATCTCCGCAACCTGCTTGCCTAAGTTTCTGCTTCCTGAGTGGATTACGAGATAATAAGTGCCATCCTTTGAAACCTCAACTTCGATAAAGTGATTACCTCCACCCAAAGTTCCCAGAGAACGCTCAAGTCTCTTCGTATCTCTGAGCTGTCTGTAGCAGTGAAGAGCTTCAAGGTCAAACTTCTCGATTCTTCCTCTCCACACATTCATTCCCGAAGGAATATAATTTGCCACTTCATCCAGCTTCTTAAAATCAATTTTCTTATCTGCCAGTTTCACAGTATACATGCCGCAGCCGATGTCAACGCCGACGATATTAGGGCAAACCTTATCGCTAACTGTCATAGTCGTACCTATAGTGCAGCCTTTACCCGCGTGTACATCAGGCATTATTCTGATCCTGCTGCCTTCCGTCAGAGGGTAGTCGCACATTCTTCTGATTTGCTCAAGCGCTTCTTCCTCTACAACTTTAGCGTAGCATATAGCAGTATTTACTTTACCTTTTATTTCTATCATATCTATCATATTTCTTTCCTTCCAATCATGTATCAATTATATACTAATTCACTCGGGAGCGCTTCTTAACCCCCGAGCGAAAATCTCATGTAGCCTGTTATAAGATTTTTCTTATAAGCTCTACGCCACTATCTGAGCATACCTCTCACTTTCAAGGACCTCCATGATGAATGCATAAGGGGAAAGATTTCCGCCGGCAATCATCGAGAAAATCCTCGGCGTTACTCCGGAGACAAGGGCTACACCCTGCTCATTCTGCTTTACCGGCTGCTGGCGGTTTCTGCTCGCCACATTCCAGAAAACAACTTCAGGAAGCTTATATCCGAATCTTTCATATTTGGATTTTGCATTTTCGAAATTTGTCATGGAAGCATCTTCCACACAGTAATCAAACTCCATGTCCGAAATAATTACTAATCTTGCAGGCAGTTCGTCCTGTCCGACACGGTTGATGACTGCCGCCTCCAAAATCAAGTCAAACACCTCTTCTATATTAGTATTCGCAACTTCGTTAAAGGACGCTATATAGCGAAGCCTGTCTGCAAAAGTTTCTCCTTTGATTTCAATTAATTGCGGGCGTGCAGAAAACTCAATGAAGTGGTTCTTGAATATGCCCCTGTTGCGTTCCGCAAAATATAAACCTAATGACAATGCCACAGCTGCCGGACACGGATTCGTCTGCCAGTACATAGAAGCGGATGTATCAACAACAGCGATCGCATTCTCGTCACCACCGAAGTCAGTCAGTGAATTCCAGGTCGCATTAAGCATTTTCTTCTCATCTTTGCTGATTCTTTTCATAAAGGAACCTTTGGTGCAACCGTTATAGAAGTAGTTAAAATCCAGGTATTTTTCCACTATTTCATACGGGGTTACATTATCCGCGTTAAGTTTGGCTTCTCCGTCCTCAACTTTGGATAAGAACTTCTGATATTTTTCTCTGTCATTTCTCATAAATGCCTTACGATACTTGAACAGAGCACGAGAAGGCTGTTTCCCGTAATCGAATGTATAGTCTTTCTCTCTCAGGCTGTTTTCAATTATTTCTATATATCCCCGCAATGCGGTAAGAGCCTTTCTGTATTCAGCATCTTTCATTCCGAATGCTTTCGCAATACGTTTGCCCTTTTTGACAGTATCCTCATTGGAGGCATTGACTGACGGTAGCCACTTACCTAAAAGAGATATGCTTTCTCCCTTTTGCATAGCATCGCAGTCTTCATCAAACTGCTTCTTAAGATATTTGAGCATATCCGCCTCACAGCCTGTATCCATTAACCCAAGTAAATCGTCAAAGCGACCATACTCCGCAACATATTCAATATTCTTCCTGACGGTTTCAGGTTCGTTTGATGCAAGCCAATTCATGAGCACACGGAAGACTCTTCTCTCGCCCAATCCGCCTCTTATATCTCTGCCGAAGAAAAGTATCTTCATTGCCATATCGGGATTTTCGGTAAATGCCCTGATAAATCTCAAAGCGATTTCTTCATCGCTTGCTTTTCTGAGTGCGCCGATTGTAGCAAAAAGGTCGAGACAACATGAGCCGGTAGATCCGTATGTTACCGCATAGTTTTCCGTCAGCGTTTTATTCGCTTCATTCTTAATGTATTCCAACATGCCGCTTCTCCTTTTCTTTAGAGTTACAAGGCGCTTTTGGGATTTGAACCCTTTTAAGGCGTTCACCTTTTTTACCATTTGATCTTTATTTGCTGTCTGCGCCTTTATTCTGATGCCATTTTACATATGCCGCAAAATGTTATCACGGAAAAAAAGTTGCGAACTCTTCTTGATAAAACTGTCTTTAACAAAAATTGCAGAACTTTTATTCTGCAAAAACGATAGTCGCGGAGTGTGTCTTTTAGAAACTTGAAACATGTATATATAAATATTAGAATTATTTAAGGCAAAGATCGGTCACCTGCAAAGCTTACAAACTTATCATGCGAGGAGGTCTTGTTATGAAAAAAGAAATAGTTATATTAACATTACTGGCAAAGCAGGGAGAAAATTGTGTTATCGCATATGATTTGGAAGAAAAAAAATTAATCAGACTAGTAAGCAATACAGACGGTTCACCTGTTCCGAACGCAATCGCTGAATCTGTCAAACTTCTTGATATCGTAGAAGTCGACATAAAAGAGACCTGTCCTCTTGAACATCAAACCGAAAATGTTCTTATTGATCCGGAATTCGGTTTCAGGAAAACAGATGCCCTGTCAAACATCAATCAACTTCCGCTTGAAGAAAATCGAGGACCTGATATTTTCGGTGACACACATTATAAACTGACAGATGTCAGCCATTTGAACCATTCTCTTGAACTAATCACATTTAAAAATTTATCTCTTTATATTGAAAAATCTTTTTATCACAATCAACTTAAGTCCAAAGCCGATTTTACACATGACGGAAAACTTTATGAAAAATACTTTGTAACAGATCCGAACTTCCTGTATAACTCCGGCATAGTTTCTTCAGGGTGTGCAATTGTCAGCCTGCCTTTATCAAACGATTTTACTTCTGAGCACGGATATTTTAAATTCTTAGCGGGGATATATCATTATTGAAGAATTAATACGTCAAAAACTAACTATTGGCGAGAATAATCTCGCCAATATTGATTTATCTACGCCATATGAGGTGTAATGGCTGCGAAAAAAAAAGGGTGATGTTTTGAGAAAATTCAATTATTTTGTCGGAAGATATATAAGTATTGAGATGTTAATTGAGGATAGCAAAGATTCTTATTATAAAGAGCTTCAAAAATCAAGCAAAAAATGGCACACAGGCGAGAATGACGAACTACCGTTTACTAAATACATGTTGGGAATTATTCTAAAAGCTTATAAAGAGTGTGACGATCGATTTAAGCTGATAGGAGAAAAGTCATTATCATCATCGGAAAGAGTGATGGCAGTTATTCAAAAATCACTAGAACCGCTTTCTAAGAGAGATCTTGTCATGCTTTGTCCGGACATATCTCAAAGAACAATAGAAAGAGTCTTAAAAGAACTAAAAGAAAATAAAAAAATAAGACAAGTAGGCAGTGGACGCTCAACAAGATATCTCAAGATTTAAGTTGCGAACTCTTTATTGTTCGCAACTTTTTTGACTGATTAATCTTTCTTTAATTAATTTTACAAAGTCTCCCGGTCCCGTCACTTTGACCACAGGGCCGAACGAGAGGATCCTTATAAGTATCTCCGTGAGGTCATCCTTATCATATGTTACGGATATTTTATACCTGTTCTCGTCTATCCTTTCTGCCCGGTTTTCGAAATGCGCAAAATGCAGCAAAACCCGTTCAAGAGCATTGCGTTCATCCACGATCTCCATCTCTACAGTTGCCTGTTCGGGTTTCATCACAGGGTTATATTCCGGAATATATTCATTACCATACGATTCACAGGATATTATGCGACCCAGATTGACGATTAGCGTGCCCCTTCTTCCTGTACCTATCATACGAAACTTGTCATCTTTTTCCGAATATTCGAGGTATTCGGGCATGAGGGTGTAATTGAATTCTCTGCCTTTTCCTCCTTTTGCGGTAATTCTGAGCGGATAACGATTTCTGATTGCATCCAGAATAAGGCGAAAATTACGTATATATTCTTTATCCGTATAAGGGTCTCCGTCGGAGTATTTATCAAATACAACAATGTCATCGCAATCAAATAGCGGCTCGACATCGTCTAAATCCGGAAAAACCTCTTCAAACAATCTCACCCTCGGATCCTGAGATATCGCCTTCATCCATCTCTTCTGAAGTTTTGTCAAAGGCATTGTCGGTTTGTTAATTATCGGCGTGCTTCCGTCAGGCAAAATAAGCTGCCACCTTTCATCGTGCAAAGCGGCTTCGATATTCATCGCACTTTCCCCAAAGGCACACTCCTCAGCAATCTTTCTTATTTCCTCTTTTTTCAGAGGCTTATCGATCGCTTTAGCTATTATTTTGCTAACGGCGGCATAATACGCTCCGTATAATTCATTGAAAATCATACTCCTTCACCGCCTTCCGAATCGCACAGACCGTATAATCTGTACATCTCTTTTATGTCTTCCCTGAACTGCTTTTCAAGTTCCTTGTTTGAAAAATTGATTTCCGTTATCCGGCATATAAATGTTCTTATCCACGGAACCATTTCCCATGCGTCGTATATATCGGCGGAGAATCTGCTTGTATTTTCATCAAGCCTCTCAACAGTGCCGCATCGCTTTTCCCTTTCGAGACGTTGATGTATATGCTTTTCACGGTCATTGTATTTTACGGTAAAATCGACATGCTCCATGCGCTGCCCCGATTGGCTTTGTGTGCTGACACCCCACATATGAGATTGCATTTTATCTAAAGTTTCCCGATAATAGTCAAAGTCATCGCATTTTTCACCGATTTTTACAGCATCGATACTGTCCACTCTCTTTGACATAATCCTATTGAAGTTCTCTGAATATCCCATCAGATACTGGCGACCGTTCTGTACGCTTACGAAGATTTTAAGGGGCACAATGTTTTTCGTTTCCTTTCTGCCTCTTTTGCAGTTTTTCGTTTCACATATCACGCTTTTCTTATCATTGATAGCTTCTAACAAAAGCCTCAGAATCTCGCTGTCCATTGCGCTTGTTATGTAGTGATGCTTGAAAGCGAAACGGCTTGCCGGACTCTCAATTCGATCCAGCAAACATGAACCTATGACCCCGCAAGGAGAAACTTCCGAGAAAAAATCGAGACAGTCGGTGCTGCACATTTCGTCATCTGCAGCACGTTTGTAATAGACTGACCGACCTCTTTTTTCCGAAATGATAAGTCCTTCTTCTATATATTCCTTGAGTTTCTTGCGGACCGTCGATTCATCAAAGTTTTTGGGATTTTCAAAACCGGAAAGCCTTTCATCCATTTCGTCAATGATCTCTCTCATATTAAGCGATTTTTCCGGGGACGATAAAATATCGAACAACAGGAAATGTAATGTAATGTCTCCGTCCGTAAAACTTTTCGCTTTCCACGCTTTGTACAAAGGATTGTGTCTTACCATACGGCTGTCTATAGAGATGAAAACATTCTTTCCCTTAGACGTCGTTCTGAAATTCATATAGTCACCGAGCCAGTTCTCAACGCGGCGACGCTCATCATCATAGGAGCGGGAACTCTTATTATTAAATTCTTCACGGCTTTTGAATCCGTATACATAAAACTCCCGCATATATTCTCGAATGCGATTGAAGTTTTTAATAAGTTCGCTGTAAGCCATATCTACGCTCCTTCTTTTTAATCTTACTCTCGTACTGATTTCTTTGCAAAAATATCGCGGCGAAAGCCGCGATATTACATGTCTTTATTAAATTCTACGAGTCTAATATCTTGTCTTGATCTCGTGGTTGAAATTCAGGACACCGAAGCCTTTGCCTATTCCCGGTGCTTTTTCAATTGCACTGGTTACATACTCTTTGGCATCTGCAATGGCCTCTTTCATTTCAAGTCCGTGAGCCAGGTTGGAGGCAATAATAGCCGCCAGTACATCGCCCGAGCCCCAGATGTTTTTCGAATCGATCCTCCTTATATAGAAAGTATCAAACTCTTTGCCATCGTAGAATATATCGACAGCTCCCTCTATATGGCTTCCGCCTTTGAGCAAAACGTTCTTTACTCCCATTTCATGTATTTTCTTAGCTGCTTCTTTCATATCGTCAACAGTCTTAATATCCATTCCCGTTATAGTCTTCGCTTCGAGAATATTCGGACAAATAAGATCTACCATCGGGAATATTTCAGAAACCAGCACTTCGATAGAATCATCCTCGGCAAAAGCGTCTTCGGATTTGTTAACCATACATGGGTCAAAGACGACATTCTTGACATCCATTTTCTTCAGAGTGTCTGCAACCGTCATTATTATATCTACTGACGGCAGCATGCCGAGCTTTATCGCATCAAAGCCCATGTCTTCATAAATTGCTTCTATCTGATCTCTGACAAGCTCTTTGTCTATGAGAGCGAGAGATTTAAGTCCCATCGTATTTTCCGCCACTACCGCCACGATAACCGTGGAAATAAAGTCTCCTCTGGACGATACCGACTTAAGGTCTGCCTGTATTCCTGCACCGGCCGATGAGTCAGAACCGGAAATTGTCATTATTTTCTTCACTTTGAAACCTCCTCTATTTTTATCACAGTTTTTATTATAGCATTAAGTTTGGTATATTACTTAGCTTTTCATATGTATTTCCCGACAAACTCTTCAATTGCGCGGTTCACAACGTCCGGTTTGTCCGTATTTGCATTATGCCCCGCATCCTCTACCCAGACAATCGGTATTCCGGTATTGCGGTGCCATTCTCTATTGTATCTGACAGTCAAGCCGGCTTTATCTTCTTCGCCGCAAATCAGCAAGGCGGGACATTTGATTTCATATGGTAAATCTTTTTCAATCGCTTTCGCGAGGATTCTGAACCCGTGACCGGCTATCCGATAATACATTTTTCTGTCATCATCATATACCATGATCATCTCGTACATCAGATTCTTTCCGTATTCGGTAGTTGCAACACCATCTGTTGCCGCTTTGAGCAAGTATTTCCATGGATAACAGGAAAATACAAAATCCATTCTTTTCAGCATCCAAATTTCTCTTCCGGTCATATATTTTCTTTGCAGTGATGTTGAATCGATGGAAATAAATCCCTTTAGTCTTCTGGGATACAGTTCCGCGAACATCTGCCCAACATATCCTCCCATAGACTGCCCCACAATTACGGGCCGTTCTATATTTTCCTGTTCCAGTATTCCTCTGAGCCATCTTGCTTTATCCGTCAAAGTAAAATCAAGCTCAAAAGGCCGGGACTCCGCATGGCCGGGAGCATCCCAGACAAAGACATTATACTTGTTTTTAAAATACTCAATCTGCTTATCGAACAATCTGTGATCCGCCGTTAACCCGGGCAAAAAAACCAGAGTTGCCGTATCTTTATCAACTTTATTGATCCGGTATTGTATCGTCCCTGACGGTGTTTTGTATGATCTTCTTTGCATCGTTTCTCCTACTTATCGCAGCAATTGTCTTTTATGAAATTATAGAATACTGATATTTCTTTTTTTTATTATATCACCAACCTGCTGATATTCCTCAAGTTATCATGAAAAGCATAAAGTATTGCAGAATAGAAAAACTTCCTGCACTTTCAATCAACTAAAAAAGTTATAGAGCCAAAAAGCCTTGCAGAAAATGAATTCTCCGCAAGGCTTATGCAATTATTCAAAGTTACTAATTCGTTATATGATCTTTTTCAAAATCCAGAATTTTCCCGTTTGATGCGTTGATTGTGTACTCATATTCCCATTCGCCAACTTGAAATTCAATTTCATACTCCAGAATTCCATCATCCTTATCCAGATCTATTTTTGTAAATGTCGCATCCGCTTCGGAAATTCCTGCATCCCCAAGTGCAATCTGTTTTGCTTCATCGGCTGAGATTTTACCCGCTTCTCCGTTAGAATTATCACCGGAATCCTTCTTGACCGAAACATCGGATTCGTCGATGTCAACAACCTTATTCAGTATCGTTCCGTCTTTTGCCTTAAGAGTATATTCAAATTCCGAACCCTTGGAGTTTTCAAATTCTACATCATAGACAAAACTTCCGTTCTCAAATTCAAACTCAACCTTTGAAAACCTCGCATCATCCTCGTTAACATTTGCATCTTTAAGTGCAATCCTCCTTGCTGCATCCTTGCTGATCGATGAATTTTCTACATATGCATATATACCTTTACTTACAGCGAACCCGCCTATTACCAGAACTGCCACTATACTTATAGATGTAATTACAGCTTTTTTTGTTGTTGAAAACAAACTTTTTATTTTTCCCATTTGAACTGCCTCCTTTAATTTTATCTTTTGTTTTACTGTAGTCACATAATAGCAGCCGTTTATTAAAGGAAGATTAGAGAAAAAACTTTTTTATCTTATTGCTTCTATTTTCAAAGTAAAAGTACTTCCTTTCCCTAACTCGCTTTCTACCGTTAATTCTCCCGAATGAAAATTAGCTATTTCTTTTGCAATCGCAAGACCAAGCCCTGTTCCTTCTGACGATCTTGAAGAATCGATTTGGTAGAAACGGTTAAATATTTTAGACTTATCCTCTTCAGCCATCCCTATACCGTCATCTTCTACCTCAAGGATTGCCCGGTTTTCTTCCTTTCGCAGCGAAACTTTTATACGACCATCTTCTTTTCCATATTTATATGCATTATTTATTAAATTAATCAGCAGACCGGTAAGAAGATCTCTGTTCCCCATCACATATATCCCGGGCTCAATATCTTCTGTGAGGAGAATCCCTTTCTCAGCAACCAGTTTCATGTCTTCACAAACTGCACTTACCAGCCGCGATAAATCCAGCTTATCCATCTTGTAAGATTCGGTTTTTCTTTCGACTCTGGTGAAAGTTAAAAGTTCCTCAACTAAGTTAGTCATCTTACTATTCTGTCTCTGTATAACTTTAAGCGCATCCCGATGTTCTTCAAGAGTCAAATCCTCTCCCAAAGAAAGCTCACACTGTGCTCCGATTACGGCAAGCGGCGTCCTCAGCTCATGTGACAAATCTCGGGTAAACTGCTTTTCCGCTTCAAAAGACTCTTCCAGCCTTGCAAACATTTTATCGAAAGACTGTGCTATCTTATGAAGTTCGCTGTCTCCTTCTCCTAAATTTATTCTTTTCTTTAAATCTCTCCCTTGTGCAATATTTCCGGCCGTTTCAACTATTTGGTTAAACGGAGAAAGTGACCTTTTTGCAATATGATATCCTCCTAAAATTGCAATAATAAGCAAAATCGGAAGTGCAATCAGAGACATCCTTGTCACATAAGAAAACTGTGCCGCTCCCGCCTCCAAAGAAGTAACTCCGCGAATCCATAGACCCTCCAGTCCGGGCTCTTCTATTTTGCGGTCATATACATACCAGTAAGTCTCGCCTGATTTGAGCTTTCGCACTTCCCGGTTTTCAAATTTAAAATCCGATAACTCCATCGCTACAGGGCTGCTCCCATAAACAAGAGTGCCGTCAGATTTATACAGAACCGTATAGTTTTTATTTTCCTGCTTCAGGAAACTGTCATCTATCTCAATATATCCGTTACCGTATCTGATATATGTTTCGCAATCATCCTCATCGTCGTCATCAATATATGGGTAGTATTCTATCTCATCGATTTTCTCTTCTACAGTCTCAATCAGATTGTCCTTTATGGTTTTATAAATGACGGTATTCTCCGCAAAAAGAACAATCGCATATGTCAGTCCTACGACTATTATCAATGCGACCGAAAACCAAAGTGTTATCTTTACACGTATCGAAGCGTTTCTCATGCGTCTTCCCTCAGAACATAGCCGACACCTCTGACTGTATGTATCAGTTTCTGCTCGCTTTCCTCATCAATCTTTTTGCGAAGGTATCTTATATACACATCGACAACATTTGTACCGCCTTCATAATCAAAATTCCATATATGGTCCTCGATTTTTTCTCTGCTCAAAACAACATTCTTGTTATGCAGAAGATATTCAAGTAAAGCGTACTCTTTAGCCGACAAGTTTATAACGCTGTTACCTCTTTTGACTTCCCGAGTACCGGCGTTCATAGTTAGATCGCCGGCCGACAATATATTCGTCGGTATGGCAAAGCTGCTTCTGGTTACAGCACGGATCCTTGCAAGGAGTTCTTCCAGAGCAAAAGGCTTTACAAGATAATCGTTGGCACCGCTGTCCAATCCTTTGATTCTGTCATCTATGCTGTCTTTCGCCGTAAGAAAAATAACAGGCGTAAGTTTTCCCTCATTTCTGATAAACTTCAGGACTTCCAAACCGTCCGCTTTAGGCATCATTATATCCAAAATTATTACATCATAATCGGCGACGGCAAGCATACTTATCGCCTCTTCACCATTGTAGCAATTATCAACGCTGTAACCGCTCGACTGCAGTTTTTGAGTAACGATTGCATTAAGATCTTTTTCATCTTCTGCAAACAAAATTCTCATGTATGCTCCCTTCGTAAAAATTTTCTGATTATTTAATAAAGTTCTATCAGTGTAAGAATATATAGCTCCGATTAATAATAACTCTTATTCATTAAAATAATATTAGAACTTATCAGTCTTTGAATTAGTCAAAACATAGTTCCATGAGTCTCTACACATATCTTCAACAGTTCTCTCCGCCCTCCAGTCTAAAACTTCGTTGGCTTTTGAAGGATCCGCATAAAACTCCGACAAATCTCCCGGTCTCCTTGGCTCTATCCGATAAGATATTTTCACATTGTTTGCTTTTTCAAAAGCCTCAAGTATTTCAAGCACACTGTAACCCTGCCCGGTTCCAAGATTGAAGATGTGACTTCCCGGATTATTCTTCAAGTATTCTAAAGCCTTAACATGTCCTTCAGCCAAGTCCTCAACATGTATATAATCTCTTACTCCTGTTCCGTCCTTAGTCGGATAATCGTTACCAAAGACAGACAGATATTCATATTCACCGCTTGCCACCTTGCATATATACGGCATAAGATTGCTCGGTTCTCCCTGTGGTTCCTCTCCTATAAGGCCGCTGCTATGAGCTCCCACGGGATTAAAATATCTCAACATCATAACCGATATGTACGGATTTGCTTTTGCCACATCCCGGGCGATTTCTTCAGATATAAGTTTGGTGTGTCCATATGGATTAGTACAATTTCCGATTTTCATGTCCTCTTTGTATGGAACCGGATTTTCGGATCCGTAAACCGTCGCAGAAGAGCTGAATACAAATTGAGCTATCTTATATTTTTGCATTTCTTCTAGAACAGTCAACGTGGAAATCAGATTGTTTCTGTAGTATTTGATGGGTTCTTGAGTTGATTCGGCAACCGATTTATATCCCGCCAGATGAACAACGGAATCTATCCTGTTTTCTGAGAAAGTTTTTTCAAGCAATTTCCTTTCACAAACATCAACCTGATAGAAAATAGGGCTTTTGCCTGTTATTTTTTCAATCTTGTCCAGGGTTTCTATTTTACTGTTACTTAAATCATCAGCGATTATTACTTTATAATCGCTTTCTATCAGATTTACCGCAATATGACTGCCTATAAATCCCAGACCTCCTGTCAGCAATACGGTTTTCATTTACTTCCTCCGGTTTTTTGCAGCTTATAGCATCTATACAATTTTTTTAAGCTCCAGAAGGCAATCACCAACCATAGGGCTTCTCCATGCACTCTGATGAGCATCCGTTCCTACAACGGATACTAAATCCTTGTCGAGGAGTTCTTTACATAAGTCCTTAGTGCTGTCTCTTAAAAGGGAATACAAGTTCATTTGTATCAGATACCCTTTTTCGACAAATTCAAGAATTAAGTCCGGATTTTTTCATCCAGTCTGATTTCGCTTCCGAGATATATGTCAAAGCGAATGTCCTGTGCGGCCAGCTCTTCCTTCAATGCTTTTATTTTCATATGCACAGTATCCGAATCCACCCCATACAGCAGATGACAATGAATATCCAACATAACAGCACCCGTGAAATTTCTATTTGTTTATCCATTTCGATTATTGGTAATACTATACCACAATTTGCACTGTATCACCTGTCAAAACTTGTTTAAGTAATATTACGTAAGAAAGTTCTTCTTGAACTTGTTTATATAATATGATATAAAGAAGTTGAGGTGATGTGCATGGATTATAACTTCAAACAAGATTTGAAATCAATAAGAGAAATCTTAGGATTGACACAATCGGAATTAGCTGAACAACTTGGAGTCGAGCAAGTGACTATATCCAGGAATGAACTCGGAAAGACTGCACCGTCTTCGAAATTATTAGAGCAGGTGTATAGTTTCGCATTTGAAAAAGATATCAAGCTCAATCTGTTGAAAGAGATGCTTTGGAGAGAAAACTTAAAAAAAAATCATAAGCTCTTATTTCATGGTGCAAAAACTGAAATAAAGGATGCTTTGAATATACAAAAAGGTCGGCTCAATAATGACTTCGGTCAGGGCTTTTACACCGGTGAAAGTTACAATCAGTCGATTTCATATATTTCCGGTTTTGGTAAGACATCCGTATATTTTTTAGACTTTGAGAAAAAATCTTTGAAATGCAAAAAATATAATGTAAATCAGGAGTGGATGATGACGATAGCTTTTTATCGCGGCACATTAGATGAATATAAAGATCATCCGAAGATAAAGAATTTGGTGAATGAATCAAGGAATTGTGATTATATTATAGCCCCGATTGCAGATAATAGAATGTTTCAGATAATAGACTCTTTTGTTATCGGTGAAATAACGGATGAACAGTGTAAGCACTGTCTTGCGGCAACAAATCTGGGCAATCAGTATGTCTTTGTAAGTGAAGATTCTGTTAGGAATCTAAAACTAATCGAGCGATGTTATATTTCTGAAAATGAAAAAAAGCATTATCAGAATCTGAGAAGCTCAGATCTTAAACTTGGAGAAGATAAAGTCAAATTAGCGAGGATTCAGTATAGAGGAAAAGGGCACTATATTGACGAGATACTGGTTTGAAGTCTGTAAGTCGGTAGTTCTCCGAGGAGGTGTGATTATAACATGAAGAAAATAGATAAGGACGGCTTGCTACTTTGTGAATTACAGGCAAAAGCTTTTGAACTTTCTCTTGAAATGTTTTCGACGAGTTCGGAAATCTTTATTAGGAGATTTATGAATAGCCGGGTTGCAAAAAGTATTGATAGCGGAGCTATTCTACATACAAATATTCAAGCTAAAGATATCTTGAGCAGGATTGAGGAACAATATGGTCCGTCAAATTACGGGTCAATAAAATACACAAGAGATGAACTGTATTGGATAGGATATATTTACCGTTATTTTTCTTATACATATGACCTTTCGTCTGTACAGGTATATAAAATAGTAAAAGCAAAAGAATTACGAGTCTTATTTTTACCCTATCATACGCTTGACCCGGCTAATGCGATTACGCGAATACTGGAAGCAAAAAATCTTCTTTTTGACGATGAAAAAAAAATAAAAAGACAATACGAAATTTTCAAAAAAAACCGGCAAGCACGATAATCAGAACAATTATAATAAACAACAAGTGATACCTCTATGTCCGTACTCGCTGCGAACATAGAAGTATCACCCGATTTTTTAGTTTTATGAATTAATAAAGTTTTCCGCCTGCAGGTATATTGTCATCCAGGATAATAAGGTTCAAGCCTTCTCTTCCGTCGTATTCATATACTGCGGAGATTATCATTCCCTGTGACGGAATGCCCATCATCTTTCTTTCAGGCAGATTTGTTATAGCCATCAAAGTTTTGCCTACCAGGTCTTCAGCTTTGTAGTAGTCCTTGATTCCTGAAAGAATCGTTCTCTCTTCGCCTGAACCGTCATTCAGAGTGAACTTGAGAAGCTTCTTGGATTTCGGTACTTCTTCGCAATTCAGAACTTTTACAACTCTGAAATCCGATTTTGAGAAAGTCTCAAAGTCTACAAGGTCTTCGAACAATGGCTCGACCTTTACTTTTGAAAGATCCAGCTCTTTTACAAGTTGAGTTCCGGAACCTTGGCTTTCGTCTTCCCGGCTACCTAAAGGCTTCATTGTCGGGAAGAGCTGAACGTCTCTTATGGTTGTACTGTTTGTCAGCAGCATTACCAGTCTGTCTATTCCTATCCCGATACCACCGGTAGGCGGCATTCCGACCTCAAGAGCATTGACAAAATCCATATCCATAGGATGTGCCTCTTCATCAATACCTAAATCAAGCTGTCTCTGCTGTTCTGTAAATCTCTCGTACTGATCGATAGGGTCGTTGAGCTCGGAGAATGCGTTTGAAAGTTCCCATCCGTTAATATATGCCTCGAATCTTCTTGTAATGCGATTATCTTTAGGATCCTTCTTGGCCAGCGGAGAAACTTCAACCGGATGTCCGCACACAAAACACGGTCCGTCCAGAAATCCCGGGATATCCTCACAGTAATTCTCAAACATCTCGGCTATGAGCTTTCCTCTCGTCCATTCCTTTTCATTTTCAAAAGTCATGCCGTAATTCTTTGCGGCTTCTATCGCTTCTTCATCGGTATCGATCTTATCGAAAGGAACCCCGGTTACCTTTATAACAGCTTCTGTCATATCGATTCTGTTCCACGGCGGGGTCACATCGAATTCCTTATCACCATATTTGATAATCGGTGTACCGTTAACGGCGATGGCACACTTATATGTCACCTGTTCCATTAAATCCATCATCGTTTCCATATCGGCATAGGCTTTGTATGCTTCCATGGATGTAAATTCCGGACTGTGGTTCTTATCCATTCCTTCATTACGGAACACTTTGCCGATTTCATATACCCCGTCAAGCCCGCCGACAATAAGTCTCTTAAGCGGAAGCTCCAGTGATATCCTCAAAGTCAGATCTATATCCAAAGTATTATGGTAAGTGTGGAAAGGTCTTGCAGCAGCTCCGCCGGCAATCGTACCGAGTACAGGTGTCTCAACCTCAATCAGATCGTAATCATCCTCGAGAACTTTACGCATAGTCGATATGATCTTCGCTCTGCTCAGGAAAGTATCTTTAACTTCCTCGTTCATAATCAGGTCAACGTATCTCTGGCGGTACCTCAAATCCGTATCTTTAAGACCGTGCCATTTATTAGGCAGAACCTGTAGAGATTTGCACAGAAGCTGAACGTCTTCCGCTCTTACGCTGATTTCGCCCATCTTTGTTCTGAAAACATGACCCTTAACACCTATGATGTCTCCGATATCATAGTTCTTGAATATCTGATATTCTTCGTCTGTTATATTATCTCTTGCAACGAAAATTTGTATCCTTCCCTGTTTGTCCTGCAAATCAACAAAAGAAACCTTGCCCATCCTGCGGAAAGCCATGATTCGACCGGCAACTCTAACCTCTTCATCTTCCATCGCATCAAAATTATCCTTGATATCTCCGGCATGAGCGGATACATCGTAAGTCTCTACAATATAGGGATCTCTGCCCATTGCCCTCAGTTCTTCAAGTTTTTTTCTTTTATTCTGACGCTGCTCGTTTATTTCGGTTTCGGTAAGCTCCTGTTCTTCTATATGCTGATTCTGAACATTGTTAGCATCATCTATCATTCTTAACCTCCAGAACCTTATACTTAGCTATCCCGTCCGGAACATGAAACTCAACGGTGTCTCCCGCTCTAAGTCCTTTTATATGAGAGCCCACTATAGATGCATTTGACAACTTTCCGTTAAGAGGATCAGCCTCTGTTGTTCCTACTATTTGATATGTAGATTTAATTCCAAGAACCAGATCCTCAATCGTTACAGTACTTCCGGTCTGAACTGTGTCTCCATCGGATTCATCAATAACCGTAACTGTGCGAAGCATTTCTTCAATTTCAGCTATCCTTACTTCCGTTTCCGCCTGAGCGTCTTTAGCTGCATCGTACTCGGAATTTTCGCTGATATCTCCCAGAGAAATTGCCTCTTTCAGTCTTTCGGCATTTTCCTGACGCACTACAGTTACAAGATAATTGTACTCCTCGTTGAGTTGCTCATAACCCGCCCTTGTGATTTCATTAGATGTTTGTGGTGCCATTTTAAGTCCTTTCAATTATGATAAATATTTGTTATATCTCGTAAATTTTTACATTCTCGCTTCCGGTCAGATATAGAATTGCAGAGTATTTGAGTTTGAAACGAACAATATCCCCGGGGCGGATATCTTCCTTGCAATCCTCTATATCGAGTATTGTATGGTCACCCGAAGCCCCTATTACTTCCACTCCTTCAATCTGAGGCAGGATATCTCCCGTATCTCCATAATCGGCTCGCCCTACAGCCAAAATAGCGCGTTTTCTGTTCCCTCGATCAATGTATTCTCTTGTCTGTCCGAAAGCATCGACTCCAAGTTTTCCTATCGGATGTGTCGGTTTGACTTTGACTTCCACTACTTCAGCTTCAAGAGTGATACTGTCGTCATGCAAAGCGTCCATCTCTTCTCTTCCGTAGCATGTTCTTATATCTTCGAGAGCTCCTGTAATGACAGCTGAACCTATTCTCAGCATATTAATCCTGCCAGGCATTTCTTTGTCAAATATCGGAATCAGACTTGTTGTTGCTCCCCCGGATATTATTTCAAGCTTTCTTCCGATCGCCTGCTCAACAGCTTCAGCATATTCAATCAGCTGATTCATCTTTTCCTTAGTCGGAATTACCGAACCGTAACATCCGAGGTTGGTACCTATACCTGCCAGATGCACAAAATCGAGTTCTTTCTCTACATATTCGGCTGTTGATATAAGGTCTTCTACATCTATGAATCCTTCTCTCAGATCTCCTAAATCGGCCATAAGTATTACTTTATGAATTTTATCTGCCGACTGTGCCCTTTTGTTGAGTTCTTTCAATGTGCTCAGCTCGCTCTGTAAACTGTACTCGCAGACTTCCACTAATTTATCAAGTTCCGAAATCATGGGAATCCGAATCATCAGTTTCGGAATGTCAATTCCGGCTTCTTTTACTCTTATAAGATGCTCCAGACGAGATGAAGCGATCCACTTCGCTCCGCTCTGCACATAGTCATCGGCAACCGAAGCCAGCCCGTTTGTTACTTTAATCACTCCTGCGATATCTATCCCGGCTTCGGCACACCAAGACACAACTTGCTCCATATTTTCCTTGAGCAGCTTATGATTCACAGTAAGTGCCGGATATTTTTTCATTCGATTACTCCTAACTTAATCAGATTAATCGGCCGATTTGTTTTCATCGACAAATCGTCTTATCTTCATTCCCGTAGTCTTGTTGAACTCACTCTTCTTAATGATTATATGTATTATCTTCTTCCAGGCCGGAACACCTTTGTTGTACTTGTCGATTTCCTTGCTTATCAGATCATAAACCGCCTTTTCATCGTCGGCTTTATCTCCAAGTTCCTCTTCTACATTTTCCTTATCGACTCTAAGGGTAATGCATATACCCTTTCTGCCTGTTTCACCGGTCTGCTCATCTGCCCAAACCATGCTTTCTTCTATGAACTTGCTTCTGTTCACTTGCTCTTCAATCTCTTCAGGGAAAACATTCTTTCCGTTGGATGCGATTATGACATTCTTCTTTCTTCCGGTTATATATACATAGTTATCCTCATCAAGATAACCCAGGTCACCGGTATGAAGCCAGCCATCGATCAGGCACTCTTCCGTAAGATCAGGTCTTTTGTAATATCCGAGCATTACCTGGTCTCCCTTGAAGCAGATTTCTCCGTTTCCGTCTTCGTCTTTGTCTACGATTTTGCATTCCGTAAACTGAAGAACCTTGCCGGCGGAGTCGTTTCTCATAAACTTCCACTGATCAGGGTTAAGGGCAACCATAGGCGATGTTTCCGTAAGCCCGTATCCCTGCAGCGTTTTAATTCCGAGATCTCTAAAGAACTGCAGAACCTCAGGATCAACCCTTGCTCCCCCTGCAATAAACATTCTGATTCTTCCGCCGAATTGCGACATGATTTTGTTTACTATCGGCTTTGAAATATTTAAGCCTATTTTGCTTGTTAATTTATTAAGAGCAAAAATAGTATTTACAAGCTTTGTCTTTCCCTGCTTCTTGAGAGCCTTCTGTATGGAAGCATAGAATTTTTCGTAAATCAGAGGCACAGCCAGCAGGAAAGTCGGTCTCACAAGCTGCATATCCTTCGTTATATACTTAAGCCCTCTGCCGAATGCCATAGACGCTCCCATATATATACCTTCTATCATTGTGCATGTAGATTCATATGTATGGTGTATAGGAAGTATACTGAAGAAAATATCTGAAGGAAGAACCTCAAGATACGTCTGTGCAACCAGAACGTCAAAACACAGGTTTTTGTGAGAAAGCATAACTCCCTTGGCAACTCCTGTTGTTCCTGAGGTAAATATGATAGCCGCCATATCCGTATTTCTTATCCTTGCATCCAGGAAGGATCTGTCGCCTTCATCAAGTTTCTTAAGCCCTTCTTCTCTTAGCAGGTTCCAGGAGTAAAGTCCCTTCTTCGGATTTTCGTGCTCTTCCTTGTTTACTCCGATAACAATCTTAAGAGCAGTCTTTTTTCCGTCCTTAATCTCTTTGAACATATCGTAGTATTTGTCAGAGCAGCAGATAACAGCTTTTATCTCTCCTTCTTTGCAAAGAACTTCGTGCTCTTCCTTGGAAAGTTCTTTATCTAAAGGAAGAACTATTCCTGTTCCGCCGATTACCGCCTGATATGATTCTGCCCATTCGTAGCAGTTCGGACCGACAATACCGATATGAGCATCCTTCAGTCCGAGTCCTATAAGAGCAGTTCCGAGACCCTGAACATCTCTGAGAACCTGTTTATAAGAAAATTCCGTATATTGGTCATCACCCGGCATTATCTGATGATATAAAACTTTATCTCCAAATATCTGTGCACTGCTTTCAAGCATTTGCTTAAGATCCGTACAGGCTCTTCCTTTTTTATACATAACTGTAGGATCTGTACTTGTGTTAATGGCATCTACATATTCCTGCATCTCCGCCATTTCAGCTTCTTTCATGCTCTTATATTCTTCATCTGTCATTTTGTTTAAATCAACATCGCAAAGTTTTTTACTTTTCTTAATTATCATTGCCTCTCTCCTTTGCATGAATTATCTGTATCTGAATCATTCTAACACTTGAATATGTTGGTGTCAAAGTAAAAGGCTCCTTTTATAAAGAATGTTAATTCGCAAAGTAAGTTCCAGTTTGAGATAAGTGGTGGACTTTAGTCTAAGAAATCTTTTATGATGGCTTTTACTCTGAGAAATATTCCTGCCGGAAAGGAGAAATCATGAAAGAATTAAGA
>DUVP01000009.1 GCA_012840975.1 Mogibacterium sp.
AACTCGATTCCTATGGCTGTTTTGTGCTGGAAGACACCACTGGAAAAACGAAAAGAACTATTTGAGAAGCAGTCACAACACATTGTAGCAAATTGACTTTTTTATTTTTGAGATTTCGGTCTCACATCATTTACTAATGTACACTTAGATCAGTTTATATTCCTGCAAAATCGAGATGCTTTTTTCCAGTGTATCCCTGACTACAGTAGCACAGCGCTGTAAGCGATTATCCGGATTATCATCTTTTATCTGCCTACAGTCTATACCTCCGTATTCCGAAGTATAGCTGACGAACCAATTGTACAGCTCTTTCGACATAATCTTAATATTCTCGTTTTCCTCTTCTTCATCCGTGCCTTTTCCGCCAAAATAACTTAATAAACACATACCTCCGCTGAGAGCACCGCAAACCTCGCCTGAACGACCGATACCGCCTCTCAGACCCGATATAGCACGAATTAACTCCGGATTTTCCTTGCCCTCGATCTCGAGAGCGACCAACAACATTACCTGTGAACACGAATAACCTTTTTGGAAATTCTCTAAAAGTTTATCTAACATATCGTTCATAGCATTCACATCCTTTTCACTTTTATTCAGAAAATATCTGGATTATTGCTTGAAAACCTTCATAGATAAATCCTTTATTGATTATAACACTTTTATATACATTTTCACCCGAATCCATCTCTATACTACAAACAGTTTATAACTTGAAAACTCCCCTTTTAAGGGGAGCCTTCAGCTTTATTGATTACTGCTATCGAACAGAATATATTGTTAATTTGCAAGAGACTTACCCAGTACCCGGCACTCGTCCTGTGCTTTTTCATCCGGAGCTTCAGTACAGATAACGCTGTCTGTCGCAAGTACTGCTCCTGCAGCTTTACAATCTTCTTCCCAGTTTCTCATCCATTCACCGTCTCCCCAGCCATATGAGCCAAAGAGAGCTATAGGTTTACCGGACAGAAGAGGTTTACACGATGCGAACATCGGCTCAAACTCGTCTTCTTCTAATACTTCCGCTCCCATTGAAGGACAGCCGAAACCTATTGCATCAAAAGAAGAAACCATAGAAGAATCGAATTTATCACTTGTGAACAGTTCAACCTCGGCACCCGCTTCCTTTGCTCCTTCGACAACTGCTTGTGCCATCTGTTCGGTATTTCCCGTACCACTCCAATATACTACTGCAATTTTTTTCATATTTATTTAATCCTTTCTTTAATAAAAACTTTGTAACTTATATATGCTTTCAGGCTTTCAGCCTGCTATAGCTAATTTCTCTATAGGTATTCCCAGGGAAATCATTTTGCAAAATATATGAGTGCACTGCTTAAAACTCTTAAACTTATTCAATGCTGATTTCTCATCGCCGTATACCTTCCAGTGCCCTGTGCATTTCTGACACTTACCTTTATTTCTTATGTATCCGCACACATCTTCAGGAGGATAGCCCAAAAACAATCCTATCTCGTGCGGGAATTCTTCTTCTGAATTAAGTCTTTTTATGAGTTTTCCTATGCATTCTACAGGTTTGCAGCTTTTATACCCCGATTCTTTCAAAAGCTTACAAGCACATTTATCTTCAAAGTCACATGTAAGCTCGGAAAGTCGAAACACATACAGGAGGCATCGTCCATTGGTATATCTGAGCGGTATTATTTTTACACCTTTCTTACCAAGGCGTTTATTTAAATTTCTTATTTCACACAATATATCTTCATAGTCCTCGCAGGTTATCGAAAACATACCGGCACTTTTAAGACCGGCAAGGGTCGGAGAACAATGTCTGACTATTTTCTCCGAAAGCCTGTTTTGTCTGCATTTTTCGTTTTTCATATATTATCTCCGGTTCTAAGTTTGCAAATACACTTCTATAGTTAGTCTTGTCTAACTATTAGTTAGCTTATTCTAACTCTTTATCTCTTAAAATTCAACCCTCTTTTTCTTTTTTTTTTCGAATCCATGGTAATTAAAAAAAGGCTGCGTTGTTAAAAACTTTACCTTTCCTTGAAAAATTGACACAATCTGTTACACTTTGATTAGACACCTCTAACTAATGAGGTTGCAGTGTCTCTTAAATATTTGCCACGTAAAAAAGCTGATCGATGTTTGTCATTTCAAAGGAAGGCTATATGAATATGAGTAACAAATTTATTGTGTCCGCTCTGCGCTTCTTTTTTTCATTTTTGCTCCCCAAACTTGACAGTGCGGAAGAAATCTATGCCCATGCTAAGGCTAATAATGAAAAGCAAGTCTTTAAAATCCCTAAGAACAGAAAAATAGAGTATAGCGACCTGAAAATCAACACCGGGACAGACTTGTACCACTGCCTCCGTATGAAAAGAAAAGACAGTACACCGGAGAAAGCAATTTTATATATCTGCGGTGGGGGAGGTGTATATGATTATTGTAATGCCCAGCTGATTTTTGCAAAAAAGCTTTTAAGTAAAGTAGATGCTGAAATCTACTATCCCTTTTATCCTCCTTCAACCGTGCATCCGATTAGAGAAGCTCACAGTATGATTTTTGAAACCTACAGAGCAATCCTGAATAAATATAGTCATGAAAACATAGGAGTGCTGGGACTGTCATTCGGTGGGACGGCAGCCATGACTATGCTCTCCTGGAACAATTACTATAACGAGCATCTGCCTATGCCTGCTTTAACGATAGCCTTTTCTCCCGGTCATATGCCGGCAAACACGCTTGAAAGAGAAATGCTTGAAACTTATAGAGACAAAGATCCGATTATATCCGTAGAGATGGTGGAAGCTTATACAAAAATAAATAGAGGCGAACAGGAACTTGAGCACTGGTTAATTCATACAGCTCACGGGGATTTCCGAAACGCCGGAAAAATCTTTTTGTATTACGGCGAAGATGAAACTTTGGCATTTGCAGCACCAATATATCGAGACTATCTCGAGAGAGCAGGTGCTGAATATAACATCCATTTGGAACCGGGAATGCCGCATTGCTATGGTGTTATAAAGATAAACAATGCTTCCGGAAGAACCTACGATGAAGTTGTAACCCTCCTAAACAACCTCTAAACCGTCTTTTCTATTGTACGTAAGCGGACGATTTTCCCCAATTTTCTCTTGCTTTATCCAGCATAAACAAGTGCCCTCCAAGTGTCCAGATATTACCAAGAGTAAATGCCCCGACTGTTATGGCATTTACTATCGCATAGTTGCCGAAGATACTGAAAAGTCCGGCAATCAGCGTGCCTACCGGCGTGGTAAATACCCAGCACCAACGCGGATAAGGGCTTAATCCTATAGAAATGACTCTTATATGTGCATAGGCCTGTATAAGCCAGCATGTCATAAGAGCTATGTAGAGAGGCAAAGAAAAATAGCATAAAAATTTGATAGAAGCTGCCAGAGCGGTCTCCGGAGCAGCCGCTGTCATATACTTATAGAAAAAAACGGCAGCAAGAGAAGACATGTGTACTCCCGAACCTCCAAAAGTGTAACATCCGAAGATTCCCACTCCGTACAACCCGGCATATTTTCGGGAATAAGGTCTGATAAGTTTATAAATACCTATGTGACCGATGCCGGAAACGGGGACACCGACAAGCCCCAGCATTGCCGACCAAAATATCCTCTTGTCGGACATCAGAAGATAATGTGAAACCATCCCCTCTATCCCGGGCAGGCACATATTCCTGACACCCCAACCTGAAATCAGGTCGCCTGCAAGGTTGATAACCGCTCCGGCGATACCTATTTTTATTAAGAGACTTACTCTGTCCCAATCGATATTTTCCTTTAATATCCTTTCTTGCCTCATGATTTTCTCATTGTCCTTTCCGGATTTTCATAGATTTTGCGATGAAGTCCTTTCCTTCTTCTATTTAAAATCCATTTTATTTATTGACATTTTTATCAATTTATCAGCTAGCCTTGCAAGAAGACGATGAAAAAAACGGATACCCGGATTTTTCATATCGTAATAACCCAGCATATAGGCTTTTGAAGTAAGCTTAATGTTTTCAGACCAGTTCAGATCCTGAGCCGGATTGTTCACATAGAATAATCCGTCTACTTTGTTTATGCCCATATTCTTTATCGATGTTGCCATCATCAGCCTTAACCCGAGTTTTCCTACTGTGTCAAACACCAGACATCCTCCCGGATATCTTTTTGAGAGTTCCAGTACCAGAGATTTAACTTCATCCGTCTTAAAATAATGAAAGACCCCGGCGGCAAAGAAAATAACTCCTTCAGAACCGTCAACTTCATTCATCCACGAATAGTCTTTTAAATCGTAAGCAACACTTTTTTCTCTGTCCTGCTCAACAATCAATTGCTTGCGAACCGATATAACATCCGGTAAATCAATATTCACAATTCGGCAAAATCCGTTGTCGCAGGCTTTTCCCGTGTCGTCCAATCCGCAACCGAGATTCACAACTGTTGCCTTAGGATGGTTTTTTAAGTAATTCTTAATCTCCCATATCATATCCAGCTGTCTCATTGCAGCTTCGAGAGCACCGAATTCATACAAAAATGAATTGCTCTTTTTATCCAGTTCTGAAAAGTCGTAATCCAAACTGTCACATAATCTCTTTGCAAAAGCATCAGTATAAAGTTCCGGAAATTTTTCAGAGCACATTTTTCTCCCGTATAAAGGGATAATCAAGGTTTCCTGAACGCTGTTTTTTTCTATATATATTTTTTCTGATGACATATGAATGTACCCCCTTACTTCTTCCCAAGGAGAATTGCCGACTGTTTTAAGCTGTACATTTTCGCTTCTTTTTTCTGATATTGTGATAAACATAGTTACTTGTTACGGCATCGAGAACTAATCCGTTCTCCGGTACTTCAATATAGCCGGCAAGTCCTTCAACGATTTCCTCGGACAATTTGCGGTTACCGTCATAAGAAAATGCACGATACATTCTCGTCATCCAAATAAAAATCGCCGTAAAGACAACAGCAACAATAAGAAACAAAGAAGATAAAACACTTTTCTTCATTCCGGGCTGTAACACACGATGCAGAAAACAAGTTATTGCATAACAAACAAGAGCAATTACAGCAAATAGATACAACATGTTTTTCGGTACCCAGTTTTTATAATCAGGTTTCATTTTATGTCTCCCTCTTCAAAATTCATTATTTTCTTCCCTTTTTGTTATAGTTAGTCTAATCTAACTATAATTTTACGCTTTTTCTCTTTCAGAATCAATAATTTTGCTGATTTAATTGGTGCTCATGCAAAACTGCAAAACCTTCACTGGAATGTAGAAGGTGAACATTTCAAAATGGTTCACGAATATACTGAAGAAATATACAGGCAAATTTATGAGTATATAGATAAAACTGCTGAATATATGGTTATGAACGACAAAAGACCTTTTGCCGGTTTAAAAGAATTTACTGAAAATACCACGATTGAACAACTTGACTCAAAAGATTATAAAGCGGGAGAAGCTGTAAGATACTCTTTATCTACTATTAAAAAACTTAGAGAATCTGCCCACGAAATTCACGAAGAAACGGACTGCTACATGCTTCAAGCGCTTTTAGAGGAGCAAATCGGACATTTCAGCAAGCATATCTGGTTTTTGGACAAGATGATCCAGCCGAGCCATAGAAAATAAAATTTATACAGCACCAATTAAACATACAATATCCACTATAGTCCTTTTCGACTTTAGTGGATATTTTTTATGTATGCAATATTTTTTCTTTAAACTATAATATCTTTCTGATTTAATTCCCAGATATTCCATAGATTTTCAGAGGTATGCTTAGAAGAACAGGCTTGGCAACCGGAACAACTGCCACATCCATTAATATGACAATCTGCACCTTTGTGGAGATTTACTTTTGTCAACAGTCCGCATGAAGCAAGATACGCAATCCAAGCTTGCAATGTATCCGGCGATATGTCCAATTCTCGGGCTAATTCATATTGAGAATAAGTCTTTCCACCATTCAAAAGATTGAGCATTTTTTGAAACATCGTCTTCTCCTTCTATAGAAACAGATTTGAAATATGATATACCGAGAAGGCTAACAACAAAGAAGTCGCAAAATAATAACCCAAAATTCGTAAAGTCCATTTCAAAGAACGTGTTTCCTGATAAGTTGATGTTATAGCCATTAAGCAGGGAGCATTAAATGTGACAGCAAAGATAAAGGCCAAAGCTGCAGCCGGTGTTAATGATGTCAACAAGACAGCATCCAGACCGGCAGCTACTTGTCCACCGCTACCTACTGTTGCGGTAAACAGACTTCCGTTGCCCAGGTATAAAGAGCCTAAAACGCCTAATGCTGCTTCTTTACTCACCATAGAGGCAAGATAGGCTAAAAAGGTCTGCCATGTTAACCCGAAGATTATCGTTACCGGTTCGATTGCACGTCCGAATTTATAGAGCAGTGTTACTTCCAGATTGCCCGAAGCACTATAAGTGAGCAGCCAAAATACTAAAGAAACTATAAAAATAACCTTCAATGCACGAGATAAAATATCCCATGTTCTCACTAAAATAGATCTCATCAGTGCCCGCCACCTTGGTTTATGATAAGGTGGCAGTTCCATAATCAATCCCGAACGATCTTCCTCGCGAATCAGTTTTGATCCGAAAATTTTCGCAGTAACAAATAAATGAAAACCGGCGACGATAAAAATAGCAATTATTACTAAAGGAGCTTTTGCCCCAAAGAAAAGAGAGGAAATCACCGGAACAATTGCCCATGTTGCAGCACAAGGAATAACCCATGCCAAAGCAATCGTCAGCACTCTTTGATTCCATGAGTCGATCACACGTGTACCGGCTGCTCCTCCAATAGTACAGCCGAAACTGACAACTAACGGCATTACCGATTTGCCTTGCAGTCCCAATTTTGACATCGTACCGTTAAAGACATAGGACACTCTAGCCATATAACCTACTTCTTCCAGAAATCCGAAAATCAGATTCACCCCGAATACAAATCCAATCATAGCAATCGCGAAATACAAGGTATTCAAAACGACTTGATTAATAACTGCAATCAATATATCCGGTGCACCGATTGCAGTCAAAGCCTTTGCAATCGGACCGCCAAGCATAGGAATCAAGCTGCCGAAAAACATAATCGGTGCAGCAGGGATAAACGAAGCTATCAAACCAAAAAGAATAATGCCTATCGCAAGCGGTTTGCCCCACCTCTTATGGGTGGCAATCTTATCAAATTTTGAAAGCACCGGTTTTTTGTCCTTTTGAACAAGGACATCATTAAGCAATTCATCAATCCACTGAAACTTGCATCCGGCAGTGTGCAAAGCTCCATTTTCAATGCCGGACAAAATCCGACTCAGTTTTTGATTTTCATCTTGAGACAAAACGGTTTTTACCTTACCAAGCACGTTTTCATCTTTTTCTATCAACTTTCCGATAAGCCAGGATGCGGACAAATTACCAATCCCTTTCTGAGGAATCAATGCAAGCAGCTGATCATAAATATCTTTTGCAGTTAAGCGGTGCTTTTCAGTTAAAGAATCAATGTTAATCATTTTTTTCTCTGCCAATGCCCGGTCAATACCATCATAAAAAATCTGATACTGACTACGATCTGCTGCAACGAACGGAATCACGGGTATACCCAGTTTTGCTTCAAGCTTTGATGCATCAATTTTCTTGCCCTGTTTTTCTGCAATGTCTATCAGATTTAACAGCAAAACCACCGGACATTGAATACCGGCATAATCAGCCAACATAAAAAGACTTCTGGAAAGCTGAGAAGAATCCGCCAGTATGCATACAAGATCCGCTTCACCGGAAGCTATATAGTCTCGAGTAATAATTTCTTCTTCTGAATTTGCGGAAAGGCTGTATGTGCCCGGCAAGTCGGTTACACGATAGCGTCTTCCGTTTCTTTCAAAATAACCTTCTTTTTTCTCTACTGTTTTCCCCGGCCAGTTACCGACATGTTGCCTTGCACCGGTCAAACCGTTAAACAACGTGGATTTTCCCGAGTTAGGCTGACCTAAAAGTGCAATAGTCGGTTGTTTGCTCACTTTAATGCTCATGCAATCACCTCCACAAAAATATTTTGACTTTCTTCTCGATTAAGTGCAATCACCGTATCCCTGCCATATAAGAGCAAAGGAAACTTTTTTTCATTGTAAAGCATGTCAATTTCACAGCCTAAACTTAAACCGATAGAAGTAACCCGGCTAAGAAATCGTGAATCTCCTTTAACATCGGTGATTACAGCTTTTTGACCTACTTTGACTTCATTTAAATTTTGCATATTATACCTCTCTTTCGAAACCTCAGAATCTTTGAGAATCCTTGTTTTTTATAAAAGTATCCGAGAAATTACGCAATGAAATTTTCATCTCTTCCTTTCATAAAAGATTTTAAGATTTTTTTAAACAAACCGCTGTCTTGCAAATCTTCGATTATTTTTCTTTCCGGAAAATCGATAAGTTTTGCTTCTGTGCCTTCATAAAGGATTATTCTTTCTCTTTCTTCAAAAGGTTCTCGACCTGGGATTTTGCCTTCTTTTATAAATGCAAGCCAGTCATTTTGGATTATTTCCATTTGTATGATGTTTTCATTCGTTATTGAATAATCCATATTCTGAATAGTGCCAAAGAAAAACGGCAATTCAGCACAGTGATATGCTCCTCGCATGCCATTCCAAATATTCGGAACAAAATTCATTCGGTACCCGTAGCAAGGAGCTTTCTTGGAATAAAGTTTCAATTCTTGCAATACTGTAACGTGAAAAGGCATTTCCATCATCTTAAACTGCATATCTATAAGTTCCGGATGTTTTTTCCGAAGCTCCTCAGCGAGAATAAGACCGTCAGATCCGTAAAGCCTTAAACAATTTTTGTTAAATTTTTCTTCTTTTGTTGCAATACCGAGAGCTTTGTACCAGCTTTTATTATCAACCATCTTCATCTCATCTCCTGTACTGCCAATCATAACTATCTTAGGAGAGAACTCCCCTGTTTCCATCGCTTTCTTCGGATCATCTTTTAAAAAATCTCCATCTATGACAGGACTCGACAAAACCTCAAGCGGCATTTTCAATTTTATTAGCTTTTTCCAAGGAAGAGAAAGCAGCATTTCAGTATTGTCAATCCGGTTTCTTTTCAAAAATGAATTTGCAATCTTCTCCGCCTCTTCTTCTGACAGACAATCGTTTGTGCCTCCGGAGCATATAATCATTTTGTCAAAATTTTCAGAACTCTCTTTACTCTTCAAATGCATGGAAGCGGAGAGAGCACCTGCGGACTGTCCCATCAAAGTGATATTTTTCGTATCTCCTCCAAAGGAAGAAATGTTTTTTCGCACCCATTTAAGTGCGCATTGCTGATCGAAAAAACCTCGGTTTGCAGAGAGCTTGCCATCGATTACAACAGGGATAAAACCGGGTGCGGACAATCGATAATTTATAGTCACAACGACTATGCCCTTTGCAGCGAGATATTTCCCATTGTAAAGAGGTGTCGTCCCGGAGCCATAGGTAAAACCTCCTCCGTGAATAAAAACCAGCACAGGTTTCTTTGTTTCTATATCACTTGTCCAAATATTGAGAACAAAGGCATTTTCGTCCGTTTTATCATTAATCGTCAATATTTCTTTGCGCATCATCGGGTTTTTCATTAAAAAATTTATAAAAGGCGGAACATCGTTTTGAGGGAAGCGCATACCCAAACCGGAATTAATTATCTTATCACCATAATTGTCTGTTATTTTCGGCATGCCGAATGTTTCTGCCTTCGCGTATGGAATCCCGAGAAAGCTATAGATGTCATTTCCGTTTATAGTCTCTTTTTCGTATATAAATTCTCCCAAGTTCAATTTTTTTGTAAGCACCTTTTTATCCTCCTTTCATTGCAGATTTAAACGCTCCAGCCTGCACCCTCTGCCTGTAGCTGTATCATACGTTTGAATATACTGTTTTTATCTGTAAGTAAACGCGATAAAGCGGTCTGGACTTTCGTCTCTGCGACTGCTCCATCCAGACGGTTACGAATAAGACCGCTCGCATTGTAGTCAAAGAATCCCAAAGGTGCTTCCATAAGGCGTCTTAAACCTTGTTTGCGAATATTTGCCGCTGTTCGAAATGCTGCAAGATGAGTGCACATCAGTAAATCATGGCAATCCCCGAAAGGACCAATCCTAAAATCATAAGTCCTTTGTAACTTCCTGAATATTCCATCAATCGCCTTACAACAGAAGGTTCTTTTTCTTTCTTCAAATTTATCATCTCCTTTGGTTTATATCGGGTTAGTTAGATGCATCTAACCCTTAGTTAGTATATTCTAACTCTTTGCTTTTTTTATTGCAACAGTTTTTGAAAATTTAAATTATAGACATTTTCGACAAACGAAAAAGGACCTAGCCCTGTTTAATACAGAATTCAATCCTTAGTTTCTTTATCTGAATATAAAGCGGTCTATAAAATTAGACTGTGATTCATAAATTCTTATATATAGTTATCGATTCTCTCCGATTTAGCCAACCATACATTGTCCATGCAATAGCAAAAGTCCATTTTTTTATTGTATAAGCTCTTTGATGTATTCAATTTCATTCATTGTAGAGTTTATCCTTTTATCATTTACCGTAAGCAAACTCTATTTGTCCCTCATCCATTATGGTTATCTGTGTAACACCTTTATAATCTCTAACAAACCCCTTTATATATACTTCTTCATGTAAATAACCCCAAAAATTAGGCTTATAGCTCCAGTCGTTTTGCCATGCAACAAGGGATAGTCTACTTCTGTCCGGATATACTTTTCCGATATCCATGAAAACAGGGTTTCCCCTTACCCCCGATGGTATATTTATATTCACCATAGGTCCTTTTATTATTACTTCCTCTCCTACATAATATTTTGCCTCATCCCAAGGAATTGCTTCAGGATATTTCTCTTGAACTTTGTCTATTTCTTTGATAATAATTTCTTCAACAACATTTTCTTCGGCAACAATTTTTGCAAAAATTTTTTTTCCGTTAAGGATTTCTCTACTATCATTTGATGTACACCCTGTAAAGAAAACAACGAATATTACTATAAATAATATGACTTTATTTGAAAATCCTTTTTTCACAGCTTACTCCTTTTCAAAAGCAACAACTGCAACTTCTTATCCCCTATATCTTTTAAGGATTCTGTCTTCTATCGGCAATTGCTTTTTCTTCAATCCTTCTTCTCTTGTCTTCATACATAGAATCATCCATCTTCTTCAGAAAATCATCTATTGTCTCATTCTTGGTTTCATATGTACTATACCCGATTGAAAAATGTATCTTATAAGGTTTATCTTCCAATTCATTGAACAATGCCGCTTCTTTTTTTATGGTATCGATAATATCCATGATCTCCTGTTGAGATTTTATATATGCTAATATGATAAACTCATCGCCCCCGGATCTGCATAATATCCCCTTATCACCCACAGTCTGACGTAATATCATTCCAACTGAAGAAATAGCA